>NZ_CP013435.1:2400000-3000000 GCF_001718795.1 Burkholderia latens
GACGCGCGCTTCGCGCCGACACCGCCGACGCAGCGATCGTCGCGGTACAGCGCCCATTCGTCGCACACGCGGCCGTCCTTGAACACGCACATGCCGACCTGCCCGCGCGGCAGGTCGCGAATCACGTGACGGCCGCCGAGTTTCTCGCAATTGACCGACGCGGGATTGGCGAGCGCCGCACGCGGCGCAGAAGGCTGCTGGCCCGGCGGCAGCGGCTGCGCGAACGCGCCCGATGCAGCAAGCGCCAGCGCAGCGATAACGATCAGACGGACGGACATTGCACGCTCCTCGGATGCGTTCGCGGAACGATCAGCATAGCGGGGAATGCGCAAGCGGTGTACGCGGCCGTGCCGGCGGCCGCAATGTCGCGCCGAAGCCACTGCACCGCCGTGCGGCGCGACATTCCGGCCGCATCGCGCCACACGCCGCACACGTCATGCGGCGCCGACGAGCCGGTAGCCGACGCCCGTTTCGGTGACGATGTGCTCCGGCTGCGCGGGATCGCGCTCGAGCTTCTGGCGCAGATGCGCCATGTAGATGCGCAGATAGTGAGGGCTCTCGACGTGCGACGGCCCCCACACGTCGCGCAGCAGCTGGCGGTGCGTGAGCACGCGCCCCGCGTGCCGCACGAGCGTCGCGAGCAACCGGTACTCGAGCGGTGTGAGATGCACGATCTCGCCGTCGCGCCACACCTGGCGCAGCGCGAGATCGACCGTCACGTTGCCGAAACCGACCTTCGGCGACTCGTTGGCGCCCCCCTGGTTGCGCCGGCGCAGCTGCGCGCGAATCCGCGCGCGCAACTCGGACACCCCGAACGGCTTCGTCAAATAGTCGTCGGCGCCCGCGTCGAGTGCGGCCACCTTCTCCTCTTCCTGCGTGCGCGCCGACAGCACGATGACCGGTACGTCGGACCAGCCGCGCAATTCGCGGATCACGTCGATGCCGTCGGTATCGGGCAGCCCGAGGTCGACGATCACGAGATCGGGCTTGCGGGTCGCCGCATCGATCAGCCCCTGCTTGCCCGTCTCCGCGTCGAACACGGCAATGTCCTCCTCCTCGAGCGCGGCGCGCACGAAGCGGCGGATCTGTTTTTCGTCCTCGATCAGGACGACGGTCAGGCTCGGTTCACTCATGGTCTGGCAACGGCTCGGAAGAAGGCGACGCGCCGGGCGCGTCGAGGTCGTCGTCGGGTACCGCAGGCGCGGGCGGCGGCGTGTCGACCGGCAGCGTGAACCAGAAGCGCGCGCCGGCCACGCGGCCGTCGGGCCCGGTACGGTTGAGCGCGCCGATTGTACCGCCGTGCGCGTCGACGATCGCGCGACAGATCGCGAGGCCCAGGCCGATACCGGGCGTCGCAGATTCCTTCTCGCCGCGCGTGAACTTGTCGAAGATCCGCGTTTCCATCCCGGGCGGCAGGCCGGGGCCGTAATCGTCGACGTGCACGCGCACGAACGCGCGGCCGTCGTCGGTCACGCGTTCGGCGCCGATGTCGATCGGCGTGTCGGCCGGCGTGTACTTCGCCGCGTTTTCGAACAGGTTCGCGAACAGCCGCTCCATCAGCACCGCATCCGTCTGCAGCAGCGGCAGGTCGGCCGGCAGCGCGACGCGCACCGGATGGCGCGCCAGCACGCGCTTGCACGCGGCGAGCGCGGCGCCGACGGTTTCCTCCAGCACCGACCACTGACGCTTGAGCTGCAGGCTGCCGGCCTGCAGCCGCGCCATGTCGAGCAGATTCGTGACGATGCCGGTCATCCGCAGCGCCTCGTCGTGGATCGCGTCGACCAGCTCGGCTTCGCGTTGCGCGGCACGTTCCGCCGCCGCGTCGTCAGTCGATGCACGGGCCGCGCGCCCGTTCGCGAGCATCGACGAGAAACCGACGATCGTGGTGAGCGGCGTGCGCAGGTCGTGCGAGATCGCCGACAGCAGCGAATTGCGCAGCCGCTCGGATTCCATGTTGACGAGCGCGTCGCGCGCGATCTCGACGTAGTGCACGCGTTCGAGTGCAAGTGCGATCTGCGCCGCGAACGCATCGAGCATCCGCTGCTGTTCCGGCACCTCGAGTTCGCGCGGCTCGCGCGATGCGACCGCGAGCACGCCGCGCGTGCGCATCGGCGCCTTCAGCGGCAGGTACAACGCAGCGGTCGCGGGCAGCGTGTCGGTGCCGCGGCCGGCCGGCTTCTGCTGGTCGTACACCCACTGGCCGACATCGCTGTCGAGCTCCGGGCCGGTCAGCGTCACGGCCGCGTCGGGCTCCTCGATCTTCTGCCGCACCTGGTCAGCGCTGTCCGGCAGCAGGAACGCGACGCGCGCGCGAAACACCTCGCTGACGTGCCGGCTGCCGATCTCGACGATCTGCTCGGTCGTCAGCGCCGCGCCGAGTTCGCGCGCCATCGCGTAGATCGCGCCCGTGCGGCGCTCGCGATGCTGCGCGACGCTCGCCTGACGCGTGAGCGTCGACGTCAGATGGCTGATCACGAGCGACGTGAGCAGCATCCCGAAGAAGGTCAGCAGGTATTGCGTGTCGCTGACCGAGAACGACATCCGCGGCGGCACGAAGAAGAAGTCGAACGCGGCCACCGACAGGAACGACTGCAGCACGCCCGGGCCGCGCCCGAGCCGCACGGCCGAGAACACGACGCCAAGCAGGTACAGCATCACGAGGTTCGTCAGGTCCAGCCGCGCGGACACGATGCTCGCGACACCGGTGATCGCCGCGCAGATCGCGGCCGCATACACATAATGGCGCGGCGGCGAACGCCGCATGCCGAACTGCGCGAACGCGTCGCGCCAGTCGCGGGCGCGCGCGTCGCGCGGCGCCGCACGTGCGTCGTCGGTCGCGGATGCGCGGATCAGCATCAGGTCGACGTCGCCCGCGCGCTCGGCGAGCCGCTCGCCGAACGGCCGAGCGAAGCGGCGGGCGAGCCCGACCTTCGACGAGCCGCCGGCCACGATCTTCGACACGTTGCGCACCTTCGCATAACCGATCAGCGCGGCGAGCGCGTCGTCGCCGGCAAGCGTGGCCGTCTCGGCGCCCAGCTCGGCCGCGAGCTTCAGCGCGTCGAGCGTGCGCTGCCGGCGCGCGTCGGGCAGCCGCTGCAGCCGCGGCGTCTCGACGTACACGGCGATCCAGTCGGCCTTCACGCTCGCTGCAAGCCGCGCGGCCGCGCGCACGAGCGTGGGCGCTTCCGGGCCGGGCCCGACGCAGACGAGCAACCGCTCGCGCGCCTGCCAGATGCGCTGGATCGAACGGTCCGCGCGGTACTCTCGCATCTGCGCGTCGACGCGATCGGCCGTGCGCCGCAGCGCGAGTTCGCGCAATGCGATCAGGTTGCCCTTGCGGAAGAAATTGCGCACCGCGCGCTCGGCCTGCTGCGCGAGATAGACCTTGCCGTCGCGCATCCGCTCGAGCAGTTCCTCGGCGGGCAGGTCGACCAGCGTGACCTCGTCGGCCGCATCGAATACACGATCGGGCACGGTTTCCCACACGCGAATGCCGGTGATCGCACCGACCACGTCGTTCAGGCTTTCGAGATGCTGGACGTTGACCGTCGTGTACACGTCGATGCCCGCGTCGAGCAGTTCGTGCACGTCCTGCCAGCGCTTCAGATGCCGTGCGCCCTGCACGTTCGAATGCGCGAGTTCGTCGACGAGGATCAGCTGCGGCGCACGCGCAAGCGCGGCGTCGAGATCGAACTCCGTGAGCGTGCGGCCGCGATATTCGATGTGCGCGAGCGGCAGCACGTCGAAGCCGTCGAGCAGCGCCGCAGTTTCGGCGCGGCCGTGCGTCTCGACGATCCCGACGACGACGTCGACGCCGTCCTGCAGCCGCTGGCGCGCGGCCTGCAGCATCGCGTAGGTCTTGCCGACACCGGCGGACGCGCCGAAGAAGATCTTCAGCTGGCCGCGCCGCTGCTTTTCTTCATCGCGCTGCAGCTTGTCGAGGAGTTGGTCGGGATCGGGGCGGTTCATGCGTCAGGATGGGGAAGCGCCGGATGGCGCGCGAGATACACGCATTGTGGTTCCAAATCGCTGCAAAACGCAAAGACGGCGCATGCGCCGCCGGTCGATGCCGGCGCGGCGCGCAGCATGCCGCGCCGCGCCGCGGCGCCCGCGCTCAGTGCGCGGCTTGCGCCGCGTCGAGCGCGAGGTTCAGCTTCAGCACGTTCACGCGCGGCTCGCCGAGTACGCCGAACTGGCGGCCCGTCGTGTTCTCGGCGACGAGTTGCGCGACCGCGTCGGTCGTGAGCTTGCGCGCCTTCGCGACGCGCTCGACCTGATACGCGGCGGCAGCCGGCGTGATCTCCGGATCGAGGCCGCTCGCCGACGCCGTCACGAGGTCGGCCGGCACCGGCTTCGACAGATCGGTGCCCGCGTCGCGCAACGCGGCGATGCGCGCCTTCACCTGGTCGGCGAGCGACGGGTTCAGCGGCCCGAGGTTCGAGCCGCCGGAGCCGGTCGCGTTGTACGGCATCGGCGAGGTGGCCGACAGCCGGCCCCAGAAGTACTTCGGCGCGTCGAACTGCTGGCCGATCAGCGCGGAACCGACGACCTTGCCGTCGTGCTCGATCAGGCTGCCGTTCGCCTGCGATGGAAATACGGCCTGACCGAACACGGTCATCACGGCCGGGTAAGCGAGCCCCGTCACGGCGGTCAGCACGACGAAGATCACGACGAGGGGGCGAATCAGCGTTTTCATGGTGGTGGTTCCTTCAGGTGCCGCGCATCAGGCCCAGCCCAGGGCGGCGAGCGTCATGTCGATCAGCTTGATGAACGGGAACGGCAGCAGCATGCCGCCGAGGCCGTACACCAGCAGGTTGCGGCGCAACAGCGACGCGGCGCCGAGCGGCCGGTACGTGACGCCCTTCAGCGCGAGCGGGATCAGCGCGACGATGATCAGCGCGTTGAAGATCACCGCCGACAGGATCGCCGACGCGGGCGACGTCAGATGCATGATGTCGAGCACCTTCAGTTGCGGGTACGTCGTCACGAACGCGGCCGGGATGATCGCGAAATACTTCGCGATGTCGTTCGCGATCGAGAACGTCGTCAGCGAGCCGCGCGTCATCAGCATCTGCTTGCCGATCTCGACGATCTCGATCAGCTTGGTCGGATTCGAATCGAGGTCGACCATGTTGCCGGCCTCCTTCGCCGCCTGCGTGCCGGTATTCATCGCGACTGCGACGTCGGCCTGCGCGAGCGCCGGCGCGTCGTTGGTGCCGTCGCCCGTCATCGCGACGAGGCGCCCGGCCGCCTGGTGCTCGCGAATCGTCGCGAGCTTGGTTTCCGGCGTCGCTTCCGCGAGGAAGTCGTCGACGCCCGCCTCCGCCGCGATCGCCGCGGCCGTCAGCCGGTTGTCGCCCGTCACCATTACCGTCTTGATGCCCATCTTGCGCAGCTCGGCGAAGCGCTCCTTGATGCCGCCCTTCACGATGTCCTTGAGCTCGATCACGCCGAGCACGCGCGCAACGCCGTCCTGCAGCTCGGCCACGACGAGCGGCGTGCTGCCGCGGCGCGCGACGTCGTCCACCGCGCGGCGCACTTCTTCGGGGAAGCGGCTGCCGTGGGTCTCGACGTAGCGGCGGATCGCATCGGCCGCGCCCTTGCGGATCTCGCGGCCGGGCGCCCCGGACGAAGTTCCCTGCGGAGCCAGATCGACGCCGCTCATCCGCGTCTGCGCGGAAAAGCCGATGAACGTCGCGTGCAGTTGCGCCATGTCGCGCTGACGGATGTTGAAGCGCTCCTTCGCGAGCACCACGATGCTGCGGCCTTCCGGCGTTTCATCGGCGAGCGACGACAGCTGCGCGGCGTCCGCGAGCGCTTCCTCGGTCACCCCCGGCGCGGGCACGAACGCCGACGCCTGCCGGTTGCCGAGCGTGATCGTGCCGGTCTTGTCGAGCAGCAGCACGTCGACGTCGCCAGCCGCTTCCACCGCGCGGCCCGACGTTGCGATCACGTTCGCCTGCATCATCCGGCTCATCCCGGCCACGCCGATCGCGGACAGCAGGCCGCCGATCGTCGTCGGAATCAGGCACACGAGCAGCGCGACGAGCGCGGTAATCGTCACCACGTGGCCGGACTTCATTGCCTCGACCGAGAACATCGAGAACGGCAGCAGCGTCGCGGTCGCGAGCAGCATCACGATGGTCAGCGCGACGAGCAGGATCGTCAGCGCGACTTCGTTCGGCGTCTTCTTGCGCTTCGCGCCTTCGACCATCGCGATCATCCGGTCGAGGAATGCCTCGCCGGGGTTCGCGGTGACCGTCACGACGATCCAGTCGGACAGCACGCGCGTGCCACCCGTCACCGACGAGAAGTCGCCGCCCGACTCCCGGATCACCGGCGCGGATTCGCCGCTAATCGCCGATTCGTCGACCGATGCGACGCCGTCGACGACTTCGCCGTCGGCCGGGATCACGTCGCCGGCCTCGACCAGCACGACGTCGCCCTTGCGCAGTTCGGACGCGGTCGTGATGCGGATCGGCGACTTCGGGTGCGGCTCGTTCAGCTTCTTCGCCATCACGTCCTTCTTCGCGCTGCGCAGCGACGCAGCCTGCGCCTTCGAACGCCCTTCGGCGAGCGCTTCGGCGAAGTTCGCGAACAGCACGGTGAACCACAGCCACAGCGCGATCGCCAGGATGAAGCCGGCCGGCGCCTCGGCCTGGCCCGACAGCGCCGCGACCCACAGGATCGTGGTGAGGATGCTGCCGACGTACACGCAGAACATCACCGGGTTGCGAAACTGCGTGCGCGGCGTGAGTTTCTTGAACGAATCCACGATCGCCGGACGCAGCAGCGCGGGATCGAACATGGATCGTGTTGCGGAATGTTGAGTCATTGCGATCTCTTCAACTTTTTCAATGTATCGCCATGCGGACGGGTCAGGCACCCAGCCACATCATCAAATGCTCGACGCCCGGGCCGAGCGCGAGCGCCGGCACGTAGGTCAGTGCGCCCACCAGCATCACGGTGCCGAGCAACAGCACGACGAACAACGGACCGTGTGTCGGCAGCGTGCCGCCCGTCACCGCGATGCGCTTCTTCGCGGCGAGCGAGCCGGCGATCGCCAGCACCGGCACGATCGTGCCGAAGCGGCCGAACCACATCGCGATCGCGGTCATCCAGTTGTAGAACGGCGTGCCGACCGTCAGGCCCGCGAACGCACTGCCGTTGTTGTTGGCGGCCGAGCTGAACGCATAGAGGATCTCCGAGAAGCCGTGCGGGCCCGGGTTCGCGATGCCTGCCTTGCCCGCATCGGCGAGCACGGCGATCGACGTGCCGACCAGCACGAGCAGCGGCGTGAGCAGCACGACGATCGACACCATCTTCATCTCGTACGACTCGATCTTCTTGCCGACGTATTCGGGCGTGCGGCCGATCATCAGGCCGGCGACGAACACCGCGAGCAGCGCGAACACGAGCATCCCGTAGAGGCCGGAGCCGACGCCGCCGTAGATCACTTCTCCGAGCTGCATCAACAGCATCGGCACGAGGCCGCCGAGCGGCGTCAGCGAGTCGTGCATCGTGTCGACGGCGCCGCATGACGCGGCCGTCGTCGCGACCGTGAAGATGCCGGTCTGCGCGATCCCGAAGCGCGTTTCCTTGCCTTCCATGTTGCCGCCCGGCTGCAGCGCGCTCGCCGACTGGTCGACGTTGAGCGCGGCGAGCGTCGGGTTGCCGCGCTGCTCGGCACCGATCTCGACGCCGACCGCGACCGCGAACGCAACCGTCATCGCCGCGAGCACCGCGATGCCCTGCCGCCGGTCGCCGATCATCCGGCCGAACACGAGACAAAGCGCGGCCGGAATGATCAGGATCGCGAAGATCTGCACGAAGTTCGTGAACGGCGTCGGGTTCTCGTACGGATGCGCGGAGTTCGCGTTGAAGAACCCGCCGCCGTTGGTGCCGAGCATCTTGATCGCTTCCTGCGAAGCGACCGGGCCCATCGCGAGCGTCTGCTTCACGAGCGGAGTCGGCACCGTGACCGGATTGCCCTTGTCGTCCTTCACCGGATTGCCCTGCGCGTCGAGCTTCGGCGCCGCGTAGGTGCTCGCCTGCAGCACCGGCACGTCCTGGTACGCCTTCATGTTCTGGATCACGCCCTGGCTCATCAGCAGCCCGGCGATCACGACCGACATCGGCACGAGCACGTACAGCGTCACGCGCGTGAGGTCGACCCAGAAGTTGCCGATCGTCTGCGCCGTGTGACGTGCGAAGCCGCGGATCAGCGCGATCACGACGACGATGCCGGTCGCCGCCGACAGGAAGTTCTGCACGGTCAGGCCGAGCATCTGCGTCAGGTAGCTGACGGTCTGCTCGGGCGTGTAGTCCTGCCAGTTCGTGTTGGTGACGAAGCTGACGGCCGTGTTGAATGCACCGTCGACGGTCATCGCGCCGAACTGCTGCGGGTTGCCCGGCAGCACGCCCTGCAGCCGCAGCAGGCCGTAGAGGAACAGCGCGCCGAACGCATTGAACGCGATCGTCGCGAGCGCGTATTGCTTCCACGTCATTTCGGTGCCGGCATCGACGCCGGCGATCCGGTACAGCGCGCGCTCGAGCGGCCCGAACACGCGCACCGCGCGCGAGCTGCCGTCCATCACGGCGGTCAGGTAGCGCGCGACCGGCACGGCCGCGGCGAGCAGCACGACGATGAATAGCAACGTCTGCAACAGGTTGTTCGCGTTCATTCGATGTCCTCCGCGCGCAGCAGCGCAAACACGAGATACGCGAACAGCAGCGCCGTCGAGGCGCCGGCCAGCCAAAGCATCCAGCTCATGCGCGCCCCCCGCGGCCGTATTGCGCAAGCTTGTCGCAACCGGCAATCAAACCGAGGATCAGCGCGGTGAAGACCACCAGTGCGCCGATGAAAACCCCATCCATTTTTGTTCTCCGTCGTCGAAATCTGACGACTCGAACGTTATGGGAATGCGCGTAAAGGGCGGGTCAAAGGTGCTCGGGCGCGTATAAAAAACGCGTAAACGCACGCGGCGGAGAGCGGCTGGCGGAATGCCCGGCGGGACTGCGTGCGCAGCGACGGACGGGCGGCACGCCGGTGCCGCCCGCAACGGGACGTGCCGGCGTGATGCCGGCACGAGCGGGGTGCGTCAGGGAACGAGGATCGTCGAGCCGGTCGTCTTGCGCGACTCGAGGTCGGCATGCGCGCGGCCGACTTCGGCGAGCGGATAGCGCTGATTGATGCTGGTCTTCACCTTGCCCGACAGGATCACGTCGAACAGCTCGGCAGCCGCGCCTTCGAGATCGGCGCGCTTCGCGATGTACGAGAACAGCGTCGGCCGCGTGAAGAACAGCGAGCCGCGCGACGAAAACTCCTTCGAGTCGATCGGCGGCAGCGGGCCCGACGCATTGCCGAAGCTGACGAAGTAGCCGAGCGGCGCGAGACAGTCGAGCGAACCGATGTAGGTGTCCTTGCCGATCGAATCGTAGACGACCGGTACACCTGCACCGTTCGTGATCTCCTTTACGCGCTGCGTGAAATTCTCGCGCGTGTAGACGACCGGATGATCGCAGCCGTGCGCCTTCGCGAGCGCGGCCTTCTCGTCGGACCCGACCGTGCCGATCACGGTCGCGCCGAGCGCCTTCGCCCATTGGCACACGAGCAGGCCGACGCCGCCCGCGGCCGCATGAATCAGGATCGTGTCGCCTGCCTTCACCGGATACGTGCGGCGCAGCAGGTAGTGCGCGGTCAGTCCCTGCAGCATCACGGATGCCGCGTCGTCGTAGCTGATCCCGTCCGGCAGCTTGACCAGGCGCTCGGCCGGCATCACGCGCTCCTGCGCATATGCGCCCGGCGGCTGGCCGACGTAGGCGACGCGGTCGCCGGCCTTGAACGCGGTCACGCCGTCGCCGACGGCCGTCACCTCGCCCGCCGCCTCCATCCCGAGCCCGCCGGGCAGCGGCTGCGGATAAAGGCCGGTGCGGAAATAGACGTCGATGTAGTTGAGCCCGACCGCATGCTGCCGGATGCGGACTTCACCCGCCTTCGGCGCGCCGACTTCGACGTCGACCCACTTCATCACGTCCGGGCCGCCGGGATGGTCGTATCGGATTGCTTTCGGCATCGTTTCGCTCCTTGTTGGTCAGGAAATCGTGTTCGGCAAATACGGCTACATCGTCGCCGCTCGATGCATGCGAGCGGCGGACGTAGCGAACGATTCTCGCGCGTGCTGCGCGGTCATGCACCGTGTCACCGCAATCCCTTCACATCGTCAGGGTTTTCGCGATCAATGGCGCCGACAAACCATGCGCGCGGGGCCGCAGCTTTGAGCAGGTCGCTGGATTCGTTCGAAATCGCATTCGCGCCAATGACGGTCGTCGCACTGCGACTTGCGGGATTCATCGCGTTGCCGAGCCGGACGAACGTCGACTTTGCCTGCGACGGCGTGGCCTGACTGCCGCCGCGGGTCCCCGCGTGGCAGTCGGCGCGCGACAAGTCCGACGCAGCGCATCGCCGCACGTGGTCAGGTTATCCACAGCTTGCGACGGGCCGGTCGGTTGACCCGCGTCCTGCCGCGCACATTTACGAGATGACGGCCGCGCAACTTGGCCGTTTGCCAACCCGATCATCCGCCGGATCCGAATTCGTGCACCGCTGCCTGCCTAGCACACGTCCTGCATGTTGCGCGCCAGATCGTCGAGCAGCATCCGCGCGGTCGCGACGTTGGTCGCAACCGGCACGTCGTGCACGTCGCATGCACGCACCAGCGCGGTGATGTCCGGATCGTGCGGCTGCGCGGTCATCGGATCGCGCAGGAACACGACGATGTCGACCCGGCCATCGGCGAGTTCGGCACCGATCTGCAAGTCGCCGCCGAGCGGCCCCGACAGCTTGCGCTCGACGTCGAGCCCGTGCGCGGCGGCGATGCGGCCGCCCGTCGTGCCGGTCGCAACCAGCCTGCATTGCGCGAGCGTCTCGCGGTACTGGCCCGCGAGCGCAACGATCTCGTCCTTCTTCGCGTCGTGCGCGATCAATGCGATGCGGGGTTTGCTCATCTCCGGTTCCTTCGTCGTTCAGTGGTTGTCGTCATCGTGAATGGTGCGGCGCGGCGGCGGGTCAGAACGTGCCCGGATACGCGCCGCCGTCGAGCAGCCAGTTCTGCCCGGTGATGTAGCCGGCATGCACGCTGCACAGGAACGCGCAGGCCGCGCCGAATTCCGCGCGCGTGCCGAGCCGGCCGGCCGGGATGTCCTTCGTGCGCCGCGCGCGCATCTCGTCGACCGTCACGCCTTGCGCCTTCGCCGACGCGGCGAGCGTCGTCGCGATCCGGTCGGTGTCGAACAGCCCCGGCAGCAGGTTGTTGATCGTCACGCCCTGCCCCGCGACCTTGCGCGACAGGCCGGCGACGAAACCGGTGAGCCCCGAGCGCGCACCGTTCGACAGCGCGAGCACGTCGATCGGCGCCTTCACGGCCGAACTCGTGATGTTGACGATCCGGCCGAAGCCGCGCCCGATCATCCCGTCGATGGTCGCGCGGATCAGCTCGATCGGCGTCAGCATGTTCGCGTCGAGCGCGCGGATCCAGTCGTCGTGCGAGAAATCGCGGAAGTCGCCGGGTGGCGGCCCGCCCGCATTCGTCACGAGAATGTCCGGCTGCGGGCACGCGGCGAGCGCGGCCGCGCGCCCGTCCGGCGTCGTGATGTCGCAGGCGACCGCGGTGACCGACACGTCCGACGCTGCGCGGATCTCTTCCGCGGTTGCCTCGAGCGTGTCGCGCGTGCGCGCGACGATCACGAGATTCACGCCCTCCGCGGCCAGCGCTTCCGCGCAGCCGCGTCCGAGCCCTTTGCTCGCCGCGCACACGAGCGCGGTCTTTCCTGCGATGCCGAGATCCATCGTCGATTCCTTTGTGGCGGCGCGCGCCGGCGCTTGCCTGCCGTGCCGCCGGACAGGCGAACGCGGCGCGCGGATTGTCGTCACACATCGATAATATCCGGATCGCGCGGCGCGCCTTGGTAAAATTGCCGCCATAAGCGGCGGCCTGCCTTGCGCCGGCGCCGCCCCCGATCCTCTTTTGCCGCCAAGGCGCCCCGTCATGAAACAGGACAGCCGTTTCCCGAATCTCTTCATCCTCGATCACCCGCTGATCCAGCACAAGCTGACCCACATGCGCGACAAGGACACGTCCACGCGCACGTTCCGCGAGCTGCTGCGCGAGATCACGCTGCTGATGGGGTACGAGATCACTCGCAACCTGCCGATCACGACCAAGCGGGTCGAAACCCCGCTCGTCGAGATCGACGCGCCGGTGATCGCCGGCAAGAAGCTCGCGATCGTGCCGGTGTTGCGTGCCGGCGTCGGGATGTCGGACGGCCTGCTCGACCTCGTGCCGTCCGCGCGCGTCGGCCACATCGGCGTGTACCGCGCCGACGACCACCGCCCGGTCGAATACCTGGTGCGCCTGCCGGATCTGGAAGACCGGATCTTCATCCTGTGCGACCCGATGGTCGCAACCGGCTATTCGGCGGTGCACGCGGTCGACGTGCTGAAGCGCCGCAACGTGCCGGCCGCGAACATCATGTTCGTGGCGCTCGTCGCCGCGCCCGAGGGCGTGCAGGTGTTTCAGGACGCGCATCCGGACGTGAAGCTGTACGTCGCGTCGCTCGACTCGCACCTGAACGAGCACGCGTACATCGTGCCGGGCCTCGGCGACGCGGGCGATCGCCTGTTCGGCACGAAGAACTGACGGCGCGCACCGGGCGCGCCGCGATGGCCCGCCCGGCCGTTCGGCCATGCGCGGCGGCCCCGAAGCGGCGGTCGCCGCGTGATAAAATCACGTTCCACTCGACACGCGCGGCCCCGCGGCATCACGCCCGCCGACACGGCCGCCGATTCAACGACACATTGGCACACACGCCCGCGCAAGCACGCCCGGGCACGGAGAAAGGTATGGCTGGTCATTCGAAATGGGCCAACATCAAGCATAAGAAGGCAGCGGCCGACGCGAAGCGCGGCAAGATCTGGACCCGTCTCATCAAGGAAATCCAGGTCGCGGCCCGCCTCGGCGGCGGCGACCCGGGCTCGAACCCGCGTCTGCGTCTCGCGGTCGACAAGGCAGCCGACGCGAACATGCCGAAGGACAACGTGAAGCGGGCGATCGACCGCGGCGTCGGCGGCGCGGACGGCGCGAACTACGAAGAGATCCGTTACGAAGGCTACGGCATCGGCGGCGCGGCGATCATCGTCGACACGCTGACCGACAACCGCACCCGCACGGTCGCGGAAGTGCGCCACGCGTTCTCGAAGTTCGGCGGCAACATGGGCACCGACGGTTCGGTCGCGTTCATGTTCGATCACGTCGGCCAGTTCCTGTTCGCGCCCGGCACGTCGGAAGACGCGCTGATGGAAGCGGCGCTCGAAGCCGGTGCGGACGACGTCAGCACGAACGACGACGGCTCGATCGAAGTGCTGTGCGACTGGCAGGCGTTCTCGGCGGTGAAGGACGCGCTCGAAGCCGCGGGCTTCAAGGCCGAGCTCGCCGAAGTGACGATGAAGCCGCAGAACGAAGTCGAATTCGCGGGCGACGATGCGGTGAAGATGCAGAAGCTCCTGGACGCGCTCGAGAACCTCGACGACGTGCAGGAGGTGTATACGAACGCCGTCATCGTCGAGGAATGACATGCAGGCCGCCGTGCGCATCGTCGCGGCGGCGGCCCGACCGATTTCGCGGCCGGCGCGCCTCAGCGTGCCGGCCGCCCTGTTTTCTAGTCTGCGGGGAATCCCATGAAACTACTCGTCGTCGGTTCCGGCGGCCGCGAACATGCGCTGGCGTGGAAGCTCGCGCAATCGCCGCGCGTCCAGATGGTCTACGTCGCGCCCGGCAATGGCGGCACGGCGCAGGACGAGCGTCTGAAGAACATCGACATCACGTCGCTCGACGCGCTGGCCGATTTCGCGGAAAGCGAAGGCGTCGCGTTCACGCTCGTCGGGCCGGAAGCGCCGCTCGCGGCCGGCATCGTCAACCTGTTCCGCGCGCGCGGCCTGAAGATCTTCGGCCCGACGCGCGAGGCCGCGCAGCTCGAAAGCTCGAAGGATTTCGCGAAGGCGTTCATGAAGCGTCACGGCATTCCGACCGCCGACTACGAAACCTTCTCCGACGCTGCGGCCGCGCACGCGTACATCGACGCGAAAGGCGCGCCGATCGTCGTGAAGGCCGACGGCCTCGCGGCCGGCAAGGGCGTCGTCGTCGCGATGACGCTGGAAGAAGCGCATGCGGCAGTCGACATGATGCTGTCGGGCAACAAGCTCGGCGACGCCGGCGCGCGCGTCGTGATCGAGGAATTCCTCGACGGCGAGGAAGCGAGCTTCATCGTGATGGTCGACGGCAAGCACGCGCTGGCGCTGGCCTCGAGTCAGGACCACAAGCGTCTGCTCGACGAAGACCGCGGCCCGAACACGGGCGGCATGGGCGCGTACTCGCCCGCGCCGATCGTCACGCCGCAGATGCACGCACGCGTGATGCGCGAAATCATCATGCCGACGGTGCGCGGGATGGAGAAGGACGGCATCCGCTTCACGGGCTTCCTGTATGCGGGCCTGATGATCGACAAGGACGGCAATCCGCGCACGCTGGAATTCAACTGCCGGATGGGCGACCCGGAGACGCAGCCGATCATGGCGCGCCTGAAGAGCGATTTCTCGAAGGTCGTCGAGCAGGCGATCGCGGGCACGCTCGATACGGTCGAGCTGGACTGGGACCGCCGCACCGCGCTCGGCGTCGTGCTGGCCGCGCACGGTTATCCGGACGCGCCGCGCAAGGGCGACCGCATCAACGGAATCCCGGCCGAGACCGAACAGGCGGTGACGTTCCATGCGGGCACGACGCTCGTCGACGGCGACAAGCTCGTCACGTCGGGCGGCCGCGTGCTGTGCGTGGTCGGCCTCGCCGATTCCGTGCGCGAAGCGCAGCAGCATGCGTACGATGCGATCAACCAGATCAATTTCGAAGGCATGCAATACCGCCGCGACATCGGCTTCCGCGCGCTGAACCGCAAGAGCGCGTGACGATCGCGCCGGGCGCGCCCGCTCCTCTGCCGGGGTTCGCTAGAATGCCCGGCAGATGCCTTTTTTACGGCCCGCGCCTCGCGCGCGGGCGCCCAGTTCAGACATGACCGATTCGACCTACGACGTAACGCGCGTGCGCACGTACCTCCAGGGCCTGCAGACACGCATCGCCGACGCGCTCGGCGCGCTCGACGGCACGCCGCTCGCGACCGACGCGTGGCAACGCGGTCCCGAAGAGCGCCTGCGCGGCGGCGGCTGCACGCGGATTCTCGAAGGCGGCCGCGTGTTCGAGCGTGCGGGAATCGGCTTTTCCGACGTCGCGGGCGACGCGCTGCCGCCGTCGGCGAGCGCCGCGCGCCCGCAGCTGGCCGGCCGCGGCTTCGAGGCGCTCGGCGTGTCGCTCGTGCTGCACCCGCGCAATCCGTACTGCCCGACCGTGCACATGAACGTGCGGATGCTGATCGCGACGAAACCGGGCGACGCGCCGGTCTTCTGGTTCGGCGGCGGCATGGATCTGACGCCGGTTTATCCGTTCGAGGATGACGCGCGACACTTCCACCAGACGTGCAAGGACGCGCTCGACCCGTTCGGCGCCGAGCTGTATCCGCGTTTCAAGACGTGGTGCGACGAGTATTTCTTCCTGAAGCACCGCAACGAGACGCGCGGCGTCGGCGGGATCTTCTTCGACGATTTCTCGGAGCCCGGATTCGAACGCTCGTTTGAGATGATGCAAAGCGTCGGCGACGCGTTCCTGAACGCGTACCTGCCGATCGTCGAACGCCGCGTCACGCTGCCGTACGGCGAGCGCGAACGCGAGTTCCAGGCTTACCGGCGCGGCCGCTACGTCGAATTCAACCTCGTGTTCGACCGCGGCACGCTGTTCGGCCTGCAAAGCGGCGGCCGCACCGAATCGATCCTGATGTCGATGCCGCCGGTCGCGAACTGGCGCTACAACTGGCAACCTGCCCCGGGTTCGCCGGAAGCGCGCCTCGCCGAATTCCTCGTGCCGCGCGACTGGGTCTGACCCGCGCGGCCGCCTCAAGAACAGGACACGTTTTTCTGAACACCACCGCCCGCCCCGCCCCGCAGCCGCGTCCGCTGTCGCGTCGCATCGGCCTGCTCGGCGGCACGTTCGACCCGATCCACGACGGCCATCTCGCGCTCGCGCGGCGGTTCGCCGACGTGCTCGGCCTGACCGAGCTCGCCCTGCTGCCGGCCGGACAGCCGTACCAGAAGCGCGACGTGTCGGCCGCCGAGCACCGCCTCGCGATGACGCGCGCCGCTGCGGGCGCGCTGTCGCTGCCCGGCGTGACGGTCACCGTCGCGACCGACGAAATCGAACACGACGGGCCGACCTACACCGTCGAGACGCTCGCGCGCTGGCGCGAGCGGATCGGCTCCGATGCATCGCTGTCGCTGCTGATCGGCGCCGACCAGCTGGTGCGGCTCGACACGTGGCGCGACTGGCGCGCGCTGTTCGACTACGCGCACGTGTGCGTGTCGACGCGCCCCGGTTTCGACCTCGGCGCGGCGCCGGCCGCCGTCACGCAGGAAATCGCGCGGCGTCAGGCAGGCGCCGACGTGCTGAAGGCGACGCCGGCCGGCCATCTGCTGATCGACACGGCGCTCGCGTTCGATATCGCGGCAACCGACATCCGTGCGCACCTGCGCGAATGCATCGCGCGTCATGCGCAAATGCCCGACGCGTCGGCCGAGCATGTGCCGGCCGCCGTCTGGGCCTATATTCTTCAACATCGCCTCTACCATTCCTGATTCCATGGATATCCGCAAACTGCAGCGCGTGATCGTCGACGCTCTCGAAGACATCAAGGCGCAAGACATCAAGGTGTTCAACACCAGCCACCTGACCGAACTGTTCGACCGCGTGATCGTCGCGTCGGGCACGTCGAACCGGCAGACCAAGGCGCTCGCGTCCAGCGTGCGCGACAAGGTCAAGGAAGCCGGCGGCGACATCGTCAGCTCCGAGGGCGAAGACACCGGCGAATGGGTGCTGGTCGATTGCGGCGACGCGGTCGTGCACATCCTGCAGCCGGCGCTGCGCCAGTACTACAACCTCGAGGAAATCTGGGGCGACAAGCCCGTGCGGATGAAGCTCGGCGGCGGCAAGGGCCCGAACGGCGCCGCCACGGCCGGCGACGACGAGGAAGAAGCCCCCGCCCGCCCGGCGCGCAAGACGGCGGCCCGTCGCCGCTGAGCCGCCGCGAGTCGTTCCGATGAAGCTTTTCATCCTCGCGGTCGGCCACAAAATGCCCGGCTGGATCGCGTCCGGCTTCGACGAATACACGAAGCGGATGCCGCCCGAGCTGCGCATCGAGCTGCGTGAGATCAAGCCCGAACTGCGTTCGGGCAGCCGCAGCGCGGAAAGCGTGATGGCGGCCGAGCGGCAGAAGATCGACGCTGCGCTGCCGAAGGGCGCGCGCATCGTGGCCCTCGACGAGCGCGGCCGCGACTGGACCACGATGCAGCTCGCGCAGGCGCTGCCCGGCTGGCAGCAGGACGGTCGCGACGTCGCGTTCGTGATCGGCGGCGCCGACGGCCTCGATCCGGAGCTCAAGGCGCGCGCCGACCTGTTGCTGCGCATCTCCAGCATGACGCTGCCGCACGGGATGGTCCGCGTGCTGCTTGCCGAACAGCTTTACCGGGCGTGGAGCATCACGCAGAATCACCCCTATCATCGCGCATGACGCGTCGCCCTCGGGACGCGCGCCGCGCGCGCTCAACGAGATAACGACACCATGCCGTCCAGCACCCCGTCCGCACTTTTTCCGGCCCCGCTTTTCCAGACCCTTTACCTCGCCTCGCAAAGTCCGCGCCGCCAGGAGCTGCTGCAGCAGATCGGCGTGCGCTTCGAACTGCTGCTGCCGCGCCCGGACGAGGATGCCGAGGCACTCGAAGCCGAGCTGCCCGGCGAAGCCGCCGATGCATACGTACGCCGCGTGACCGTCCTGAAGGCCGAGGCCGCGCGTGCGCGCCTTGTGGCGAGCGGCAAGCCGGCCGCGCCGGTGCTGGTCGCGGACACCACGGTCACGATCGACGGGAAGATTCTCGGCAAGCCGGCCGATGCCGACGAGGCACTCGCGATGCTGACGCGCCTCGCCGGCCGCGAACACGAGGTGCTGACGGCCGTCGCAGTCATCGGCGCGGACGGCGAACTCCTGCCGCCCGCCCTGTCGCGCTCGTCGGTGCGCGTTTGCGCCGCATCGCGCGACGCGTTCGCGCGCTACGTGGACACCGGCGAGCCGTTCGGCAAGGCCGGCGCATACGCGATCCAGGGCCGCGCGGCCGAGTTCATCGAGCGAATCGACGGCTCCCATTCGGGTATCATGGGTCTGCCCCTTTTTGAGACTGCCGCGCTGCTGCGCGCCGCGCGCGTCGCCTTCTGAATCCCACCATGAACGAAGAAATCCTGATCAACCTCACGCCGCAGGAAACGCGGGTCGCACTCGTGCAGCAAGGCGCGGTGCAGGAGCTTCACGTCGAGCGCACGCTGTCGCGCGGGCGGGTCGGCAACATCTACCTCGGCAAGGTCGTGCGCGTGCTGCCCGGCATGCAATCGGCGTTCATCGACATCGGCCTCGAACGCGCGGCGTTCCTGCACGTCGCGGACATCTGGCATCCGCGCCTCGCGGGCGAGCCGCAGTCGGGCGCGCCGCACCAGCCGATCGAGAAGACCGTGTTCGAAGGCCAGACACTGATGGTCCAGGTGATCAAGGATCCGATCGGCACGAAGGGCGCGCGGCTGTCGACGCAGGTCAGCATCGCGGGCCGCACGCTCGTGTACCTGCCGCAGGAGCCGCACATCGGCATCTCGCAGAAGATCGAGAGCGAAGCCGAGCGCGAGGCCGTGCGTGCGCGGCTGACCGCCGTGATCCCACCGGACGAGAAAGG
Organism: Burkholderia latens; assembly: GCF_001718795.1. Taxonomy (NCBI): domain Bacteria; kingdom Pseudomonadati; phylum Pseudomonadota; class Betaproteobacteria; order Burkholderiales; family Burkholderiaceae; genus Burkholderia; species Burkholderia latens. The sequence continues at coordinate 2,418,926 of NZ_CP013435.1, forward strand.
CGGCTACATCGTGCGCACGATCGCCGAGGATGCGACGTCCGACGAACTGGCCGGCGACGTCGCGTACCTGCGCAAGACCTGGGCGACGATCGTCGCGCAGGCGCAGCGGATGCCGGCGACGAGCCTGCTGTATCAGGATCTCGACCTCGCGCAGCGCGTGCTGCGCGACTTCGCGAACGACGACACCACACGCATCCAGGTCGACTCGCGCGAAACCTACCAGCGCCTCGCGGAATTCGCGGCCGAGTTCACGCCGGCGGTGAGCCCGAAGCTGCATCACTACACCGGCGAGCGGCCGCTGTTCGATCTGTACAACATCGAGACGGAGATCCAGCGTGCGCTGTCGCGCCGCGTCGATCTGAAGTCCGGCGGCTATCTGATGATCGACCAGACCGAGGCGATGACGACGATCGACGTGAATACCGGCGGCTACGTCGGCGCGCGCAATTTCGACGACACGATCTTCAAGACCAACCTCGAGGCCGCGCACACGATCGCGCGGCAACTGCGGCTGCGCAACCTCGGCGGGATCATCATCATCGACTTCATCGACATGGAGAACGCCGAGCATCGCGACGCGGTGCTGTCCGAGCTGAAGAAGGCGCTGTCGCGCGACCGCACGCGCGTGACGGTCAACGGCTTTTCGCAGTTGGGGCTCGTGGAGATGACCCGCAAGCGCACGCGCGAATCGCTCGCGCACGTGCTGTGCGAACCCTGCCCGACCTGCCAGGGCAAGGGCCAGGTGAAGACGTCGCGCACCGTCTGCTACGACATCCTGCGCGAGATCCTGCGCGAGTCGCGCCAGTTCAATCCGCGCGAATTCCGCGTAATCGCCGCGCAGCAGGTGATCGACCTGTTCCTCGACGAGGAATCGCAGCATCTCGCGATGCTGATCGACTTCATCGGCAAGCCTGTGTCGCTACAGGTCGAGTCGAATCTGAGCCAGGAGCAATACGATATCGTGCTGATGTAACGCTCTGAGCCGACCGCCGCCGGCCCCGCCGCGCGGCGTCCAATGCGGCGCCCGCCGCCGCTTCCTTCCCCCTTCCCGTTCGTCACACACCATGAGCAAACGCCACAACCGCCGCCAGCGCAAGAAACTCCACATCGCCGAGTTCCAGGAACTCGCGTTCAACGCGACCGCGCAGTACCGCAACGAGCTGTCCGACCTCGAGCGCGGTCAGCTGATCGACGCGTTCATCGATTTCGTCGAAGCCAACGGGCTGTTGACAGTCGCATCCGCCGACGAAGGCATTGGCGCGTACGTGATCTCCGGCGCCCCGCGCGGCACGACGACCGACGCCGACCGCGAGGCCGTGCGCGCATGGCTCGCCGCACGTCCGGAGCTGACCGACGTCCAGGTCAGCGAATTCAGCGACGCGTGGTATCCGGACGCCTGACGTTCCGCTTGCTCCGCGCCTCATGCGGCGCCCGCTCCGTCGTCGACGGCCGGGCGCCGTGTTCTTTGGAGCCGCCGCCGACGCAGTTTCGGCGGTCGATCCTCGCCATTTGCCCGCCACCCCTCGCCCATTCCTCCGCAGAAATCGGTCCTGAAAGGAAGACACGTTAAACTCTCACCTCGCGTGGTGCGCCGCCCGCACCCGCCATCCATCGCCAGCGCGAGCCTTCGGGCACGCCCCCGACCCATGGAGTGAGTGTCAATGAGCGGCGGACTTCCGTTTCCCGCATCCCGCATGCCGTTTCCGTCGTCGACGGTCTTCCTCGTTCTCGCAGCCGCTGCGCTGCTGTCCGGCTGCGGGCTGCTGCCGACGCAGAATCCGCCTGCCCCGATCAGCGAGGCGCTCGTCGAGCCCGTCGGTGAAACCGCAGGCGAACCGTTGACGATGCCGCCCGTGCCGCCGCTCGTGCAGCCGGAGGAACCCGAAGCGCCGAAAAAACCGCACCGCGAGGCGCCACGGCCGAAACCGGTGCAGCGCCCCGAATCGCCGACGCCGGCGCCGCCCCCACCGCCTCCGCTGATTGCGACGCGCCCGGTCGAGCGCAGCCAGATCCATGCGCTGCTCGACAGTGAAGTCGCGCGCCGCAACGGCAAGGTGATCGGTCGCGCGGTCGACATGGTCGTCGATGCGGGCGGCAAGCCGCGCGAGATGATCGTCAACCTGCAGGGCTTCATGGGCGTCGGCGACCGCAAGGTCAGCTTCCCGTGGAACGTGTTCCGCTTCACGCCGGGCGGCAAGCAGGAGCCGATCGTGCTCGACGTGCCGTCGGGCGAGCTGCCCCCGGCCGCTCGACCCAAGGCCGTGCCGTTGTCGGGTTCGGCCGCGGCGTCGCCCACGACGCGGCTGCCGATGCTCGACAGCGACATCGAGCGCCCGAACGGCACGAAGATCGGCCGCGTCGTCGACGTGCTGATCGACCGCGCCGCACAGCCGCAGGCCGTCGTGCTCGACCTCGGCGGGCTCGTCAATACCGACCGCCGTTCGATTGCCGCGAGCTGGGGCGCGCTGCGCTTCGTCACGCGCGACAAGGCGCTGCATCCGCAGCTCGACCTGAACGACGCGCAGATCAAGGCCGCCCCGCCCTATGCGGCCGACAAGCCGATCGTCGTGGTCTCGCCCCCGGTTTCCGCCGCCGCGCCGGCTTCGTCTGCGAGTGCTGCCCGATGACGATCAAGCATTCCGTCAGCGTTCGCAGTCTCCGCGCTCTCGACTGGCTCAACTTCTTCGTTGCAAACGTTCAAACCGGCTTCGGTCCGTTCATCGCGTCCTACCTCGCATCGCACAAGTGGACGCAGGGCGAGATCGGCATGGTGCTGTCGATCGGCACGATCAGCGCGATGGTCAGTCAGGTGCCGGGCGGCGCCGCCGTTGACGCGCTCAAGAACAAGAAAGGCGCGGCCGCATGGGCGATCGCCGCGATCATCCTGTCCGCGGTGCTGCTCGCATCGAGCCCGACGATCGTGCCGGTGATCGCGGCCGAGGTGTTTCACGGCTTCGCGAGCTGCATGCTCGTGCCGGCGATGGCCGCGATCTCGTTCTCGCTCGTGGGCCGCGCGGATCTCGGCGACCGGCTCGGCCGCAACGCGCGCTGGGCATCGATCGGCAGTGCCGTCGCTGCGGGGCTGATGGGACTCACCGGCGAGTATTTCTCCGCGCGCGCGGTGTTCTGGCTGACCGCCGTGCTCGCATTGCCCGCGCTGTTCGCGCTCGCGATGATCCAGCCGACGCACGAAGTGATCCCGCATGCGCAGAAGCCGGACGACCGCGACGATCACGACGAAGGCGAGGAACGCGAAACGCTGATCGAACTGCTGCGCGATCGCCGGATGCTGACCTTCGCGGCGTGCGTCGTGCTGTTCCACCTGTCGAACGCGGCGATGCTCAACCTCGCGGCCGGCGAAGTAACGGCCGGAATGGGCGAGAACGTGCAACTCGTGATCGCCGCGTGCATCATCGTGCCGCAGGCGATCGTGGCAATGCTGTCGCCATGGGTCGGCCGCTCAGCGCAACGCTGGGGGCGCCGGCCGATCCTGCTGCTCGGCTTCTCGGCGCTGCCGGTGCGTGCGCTGCTGTTCGCCGGCGTCAGCAGCCCGTACCTGCTGGTACCGGTGCAAATGCTCGATGGCATCAGCGCGGCGGTGTTCGGCGTCATGCTGCCGCTCATTGCGGCCGACGTCGCGGCCGGCAAGGGGCGCTACAACCTGTGCATCGGGCTGTTCGGTCTGTCGGCCGGGATCGGCGCGACGCTCAGCACGGCCGTGGCCGGCTACGTCGCCGATCACTTCGGCAACGCGGTCAGCTTCTTCGGGCTCGCCGCCGCCGGTGCGCTTGCGGTGCTGCTGGTCTGGCTTGCGATGCCGGAAACGCGCGTCGAGAATGGCGACGCGACTGCCGGCGAGCCGGCCGCCGCGCCGTCGGAGCAGACGCACTGACGCACTCGCACGCCGCATCCGCCTGAGGTCACGCAGACGATGGACACGATCAGGACCCTCAACGAAGCCCGCCAGCAGATCCAGCAATCGATCTTCGATCTGTTCAAGGGGCTCACCTTCGGCGAACGGCTCGCGCAAGGCGCGCTGATGGCGTTGCAGGCCGTCTGCGGCGCGTGTCTCGCGTACGCGATCGGCCGCGCCCTGCACACCGAGCAAGCCGTGTGGGCGGCGATCACCGCGATCGCCGTCACGCAGCACAACTACTCGGACACGATGTCGCTGTCGCGCGATCAGTTCATCGGCGCGATGATCGGCGGCCTCGTCGGCTTCGCGGGCGCGGCGCTCGGCGGCGATCGCGTCGTTGCGTATGCGATTGCGGTCGCAGTTGCGATCGTCGCGTGCTGGTGTCTGAACGTCGGCAGCGCGGCACGGCTCGGCGGCGTGACCGCAACGATCGTGCTGCTGTTCCCGGGCAACGGCCCCCTGTGGGACATTCCGCTGATGCGGCTCGCGGAAGTGGCGCTCGGCACCGTGTGCGCGCTCGGCGTGTGCTGGCTGATGTCGCGGATCGAGCGATGCTGGTACCGGCGGGCGGCGGACCATCGCAAGGACGCGAATACCTGACGCGGTTGCCGGACGCAAGCCCGGCAACCGGATGAACCGAGGATCCGTGGCGAAAGCGTTACGGACCGACGCGCAGCACGATGCCCGAGCCGATCTGCACGAGCAGATAGTCGCCGCCCACGCCGACCCAGTGATAGCCGCGCGGCGGCGGGCTCAGGTGATAGCCGCGCCAGTCGTCGACCACGTACTGGCGATCGCGGAATTCGTCGGGCAGGCGGTCGCCCTTGTGCCAGTCTCGGCGCGGCTGGTCGGCCCAGCGCGGCGGCACGTCGTCGTCGCGATGCATCGCGTGGCCCGGCGGCATGTGCTTCGGGCCATGGCCGCGGTGCATGCCCGGGCCGCCGTGATCGTCGTCGTTGCCATGCCCCTGCGCCATCGCGGCCGGTGCCGCGACCGTCGCGGCGAGCAGCGCGGCCAGCATCATCCCGTGCATCTTCCTCATCGTTCTTCCCTCCGTGTTGTCACGTCGAATCGGAAACAACTGGACTGCACGATCAAGCCTAGCACACGCGCGTGGCGCAGCGTCAGGCCGCCTGCTGCTGGTACTGGATCCGGTGGAGGTGTGCGTACAGCCCGCCGTGGCGAAGCAGTTCGTCGTGGCTGCCCTCTTCGACGATCTTGCCGGCCTCGAGCACGAGGATCCGGTCCGCACGCTCGATGGTCGACAGCCGGTGCGCAATCACGAGCGTCGTGCGCCCTTCCATCAACCGCTCGAGCGCGGCCTGCACGTGACGCTCGGATTCCGAATCGAGCGCCGAGGTCGCCTCGTCGAGGATCAGGATCGGCGCGTCCTTGTAGATCGCGCGCGCGATCGCGAGCCGCTGGCGCTGGCCGCCCGACAGGCGCATTCCGTTGCCGCCCACCACCGTGTCGAGCCCGTCCGGCATTGCAGCGACCGCATCGGCGAGGTTCGCGGCCTCGAGCGCCGCCTGCACGCGGGCCCGATCGGGCGTCTGCCCGTATGCAACGTTCGCGGCGATCGTATCGTTGAACAGCACGACATCCTGGCTGACCATCGCCATCTGTGCGCGCAGCGCGTGGATGTCGTAGTCGGCCACCGGCACGCCGTCGACCAGGATCGCGCCGCCGGTGGGATCGAAGAAGCGCGGCAGCAGGTTCACGAGCGTCGTCTTGCCGCTGCCTGACGGGCCCGCGAGGGCGATCATCTCGCCCGGTGCGACTTTGAACGAAATACGGTCGAGTGTCGGACGCTCGGATGCGCCATAGTCGAACGATACGTCGCGGAACTCGATCTCGCCGCGTGCGCGCGGCAGCGCGCGGCCGCCGCCCTGCGGCTCGGCCGGTTCGTCGATCAGGCCGAAGATCAGCTCGGCGGCGGTCACCGCACGCTGCAGCGGCTGATTCACGTCGATCAAGTGCTTGAGCGGTGAAATGATCAGCAGCATCGACGTGACGAACGCGACGAAGCCGCCTACCGTGGTCTGATCGTGCTTCGACTGCACGACCGCAACCGTGATCACGATCGCAAGCGCGATCGACGCGAGAAACTGCGTCAAAGGTTGCGCGAGGCCGCCGGCAACGGTCATCCTCATCGCATAGCCGCGCAGGCGTTTGGCCATTTCGCTGAAGCGCGAGATTTCGTATGGCTCGCCGTTATACACCTTGACGACCTTGTAGCCGGCGACGGCCTCCTCAACGACGTACGAAAGGTCGTTGGTGAGCATCTGCTGATCGCGCCCGAGCCTGCGCAGACGCCGATTGATCTTGCTGACGAGCCAGCCGATGCCCGGCAGGATCACGGCAATGATCAGCGTGAGCCGCCAATTCAGATAGAACAAGTAGCCCAGCAGGAACACGACGGTCAGCGAGTCGCGCACCAGTGTGACCATCACGCTGACCAACACGTTCAGGATCTGATTGACCTCGAACACGATCGCGTTGATCACCGTGCTCGCCGTTTCACGCTGAAAAAAGGATGCGCTGGTGTTGACCATCCGGGAAAACATGTCAAGGCGCATCTGCAGCAGGATCCGGTTCGACACGTAGGCGAGCAGATACTGCGATGCGTACTGCGCCGCGCCGCGCACGAACGCAAGGCTGATCACGGCGATCGGCACGAACCATACCGCCTGATGACTTCCGTTGCTGCCGAAACCATGATCGAGGAGCGGTTTGAGCAGGGCCGGAATGCCGGCGTCGGTCGCCGAACTGATCGCCATCGCCAGCACGCCGAGCAGCAGCACGCCCACCAGCGGACGAACGTAGACCCACAGCCGCTTGCCGACCGCGGAGGTTTGCGTATGTCCGTCGCCGACTGGCCTTCTGAGGCCTGTTTGGTGCTTGCTCAAGACGATCCTTTGATCCGAATGGGACGAGCCCGGGATGGTTTGTTAAACGGAGCGAATTATAAGGCTCGCGGCTCCTCCAGCTCGAACGCGCGCCGGATCTGCGCGATGAATACGTCAGCTTCCTGATGAATCATCTGCCGATATGGCTCGAATTCGGCCGAACAGCGAGCGAAATCGTCAAAAATCGTACCGATGACCTGGCCGAACTGCTCGACGAATCCGCTCGCCTTTGGGTCGAGCTTGTACGTGTCCGGTATCGGCACATCCACCGGGTTGCCGGCGGAGCCGTGCCGGGCCGTGACCACGCAGCAGCCGTGCACGGCCGCCTCGCGCGGCAGCCGGTCCCGGCCCGGATGGTGCCCGAAGTCGATATAGACCTTGGCGGCGCAAAACGCATCGGCAAGTTGCTCGCGGTTCAGGCCGCGCAACGGCTTGAATTGCCACTGCGGGTATGCACGCATCAGGCGCTCGGTAGTCGCCCGTCCCTTGCTCGGGTTGTACAGAATCACGTCGTCGTGCCGAGCGGCGGCCAGGCGCCGCGGCAACGCCGCCAGATAATCGGGCGAGGTGTAAACCGGGATCGAATCAGTCAGCGGCAGCACGGAAAAACCACGTGCCGCAAGATATGACTGCGCGTGATGGCTTTGGGCGAAGTGCTTCAGATGCCGTAATGCACCAATTCCACCCAACGGCCGCTTGCCCTTGATCCACGCCTTGAAATAGCGGAAGCGGTCACGCAGCGGGTTTCCGTAGCGCACGCATGTGTAATTGTTCAACGACATCCACCAAATCGCCGCGTCGGCGTGTCGGACGTGCAGCGCGTCGGTCGGCATGATCTCGGGAAACACGACGAGTTCGCCGGGATTGTCCGCATACGCCTCCACCGGCGCCGCGTACTTGCGATACGGTTCGGGCGTTTCGAATGTTCGGCTGAAAGGACTGTACACAATCGCTGCCGGCTGGCCCAACCGGTTCAATTCGGCGACGAGCTGATGCAGCGCCTCGGGGCCGGCCGTCATCGCGCCGCCCGGGCAAACGACCCTGATTTTGGTATACCGATTCATCCTCTTGCAGCCCCGTTCAGCGGGTGCGCGTCGCGCCGCCGCGTATCTTCGCCCGCCAAAGCCTGCGCACCAAGGCACGCGATCATCAGACCATAGAACGACGCGGTATATTTAAGTGTGAACATTTCAAAACCGATACTCATCACCATCACGCAGATGATATAAATCAGGCCCAGTCGGCTCGCCTGCTTGACGGAAGCGTTGGCAGCATGGCACCTCCGCGCGAAGAACACGAGCGGAATCAGGAATTGGCACAGCACCGCAACACCGCCCGCCACGCCTGAGCGCAGCAGGTTCGCCAAGAGTTCGTTATGCGGGCCATGCTCGATCGCGATCGCCTGCGATGGGGGCGCAATCGACGTGATCCACGGCTGGTTCAGCAATGCCAGATAGCCGGTATCGCCGTAGCCGCCCCACGGGCGATGCTTGAACAGTTCCCACGACATGTGCCACATCGTCAGCCGCAAGCCAGCCGACGTGTCGCGCTGCGTACCAGTCAGCCATTGGCGTATTTCGTCGTAACCGCTCACCAGGCGCGCGGCTATTTCTTGATTGAGCACAAGCACGGCAACCAGTGCGGCGAAACCAGCCAGAAGCCACCACAGTCTGACGGAGCGCCGGTTCAGCCACAGCGACAGCGCAAATACGACCGGTATCACATACCAGGCGGTGCGCGTTCCGGAACCGATGATCAGCGCGATGCCAACCAGCACGCCAACCGACTGCCACGCAACCAGCAGCTTGCCGGCACGTTCGGACGTAACGCGGATGGAAAACAAGCAAAAGCCGGTCAGCACCAGCCCATAAACCCCGAAGGTGTCCGTATCGACAAAATACGTCGCATAGCGGCCGCCCCACTGCCGGGAGGCCGTCGGATCGAGCCACACTTCGATTAGCATCGCGAACAAAGCGAGCGGCGCCGCATAGCCGACGATACGAGCGAAGTCGACACGGCGTTGATAGCAATGCAGAAGAATCGGAATCGCGAGCAACATCCGCATGGGCGCATCAAACGCCTTCAGCACCCATTCTTGCCGAAACAGCTGCCCGATCCCGAGCGCGACGATCGGCGCGGCCAAGGCGACCATCAAAGGTGCGAAGCGGCGCCATTGACCGCGCGCTTCGGCCCACCATGCCGGGCCGTGCAGCACGGCCAGCAGCGACATGACGAAGAGCGCGGTATTGGTCGCGCCACGCCAGCTCAAATATCCGGCTACACCCAGTCCGGCTGCCAGCACGGTCGCGAGGTCCACCAACCGGCGACGGGGTGCGAAGTCGTGCTGCGGCCCCTCTCGGCGCGAAGCGCCAGGCAGCAGACGATCAAACAACATGCTCATTGATTTCGGATATCGCGGAATTATTGCGTGAAATTGCCAACCGGAGAATAGCACACGGACTTCGGGGCGACGAATCGGCACCGGGGCACGCCGCGCGCCCGTGGAGCCAGCGTCGTGCCGAGTACCGAAATTGGCACGCTCGTCCCCGCAGCCTTGAGCACGCAGGCATCGCCCATATCGGCGCTTGCTATACTTGCGCGAGTTGCATCGATCCTCCAGCCCCGCCCGACCCACCCCTCACGTCTCATGAGCGACCGTTTCGCCGCCCCCACTCTCAGCGCCATCGTAATCACCAAGAATGAGGCTCGTGATATCGGTGCGTGTCTCGCATCGCTGCGCCCCTGGGTCGACGAGATCGTCGTGTTCGACTCCGGCAGCACCGACGGCACGCAGGCGATCTGCCGCGAGTACGGCGCGATCGTTCACGAAACCGACTGGCCGGGTTTCGGCGTGCAAAAACAGCGCGCGCTGGACCAGGCTCGCGGAAAATGGGTGCTTTCGATCGATGCCGACGAGCGCGTTCCACCCGAGCTGAGGGACGAGATTCTCGCTTGCATTGCGTCGCCGCGTGCCGAGCTCTACGATCTCCCGCGGCGGTCCAATTATTGCGGCACCTGGATTCGCCACAGCGGCTGGAATCCCGATTACGTGCGGCGCCTGTTCATGCGCGGCCGTGCGCGCTTCTCCGACGATCTCGTTCACGAGCGCGTAGTGGGCGACGACGGCGCGCGGAGCGCACGGCTTGCTGCCCCGCTGCTCCATTACACGTACCGCGATTTTTCGGAAGTGCTGGGCAAGATCGACAGCTATTCGAGCTATGGCGCCGCGCAGAAGGTGGCGCGCGGCAAATCCGGCGGTCTGCGCCACGCGATATTGCATGGCCTGTGGACGTTCATCCGTACCTACGTGATCAAGCTTGGCTTTCTCGACGGCAAAATGGGTTTCATTCTCGCCGTATCGAATGCCGAGGCTTCGTACTATCGCTATCTGAAAATGATGTTGCTCGCCGACGAACGCGACAATCACCCGCAAACCTGAACATGAGCCGCCCAAAGATCTACGATTGTTTCTGCTATTTCAACGAGGACATGTTGCTCGAGCTGCGGCTCGAAACGCTGTGGGACCACGTCGACTACTTTGTGATTTCGGAGGCCGTCTACACGCAGACGGGCAACCCTAAACCGCTGAATTTCGACATCGACAAATTTGCCAAATACCGCGACAAGATTCGGTACCTGGTGGTCGATCATTTTGCACCGGGCGCGCGTAGCGCCTGGACGAACGAGAACTATCAGCGGAACTATCTGATTCACGGGCTGCACGACGCACAACCTGATGATTGGATCCTGGTGTCGGACCTCGACGAAATTCCGCACCCGGCCTCGATTCGCACGTACGATCCGCGCTACCGCCGCGGTGATTTTCAGCAGCACGCATATGCGTATTTCCTGAACAATCAGTTGGTGGAGAAAGACGGCCGGCCCGCGATCTGGACAGGGTCGAAGATCACGACCATGCGCCAGGTCGAACGGTTTTTCGGCAACATCAACGCAGTCCGTTCATACAAATCGTCCGGACCGCTGCGCTCGCTGCGTCGCGCCTGGTTCCGGCGCTTCGAAGTACAGCGTTTGACGCCGGGCGGCTGGCATTTCACATGGGTGCTGCCGCCGGAGAAAATCTTGCTCAAAATGGAGAGCATTGCCGAGCAGGAGTTCGTGCGCGACGAGTTCAAGGATCTGGCATATATCGACACGCAGATCCACGCCGGTCGAGACCTGCTCAATCCGAACAGCCGCTACGTCGCGCAAGCGCCCGATGCCGACCGCTTCCCCCCTTACCTCGCCGCGCACAGTGAACGTTACGCGCGATGGCTGAGGCCGCTCTGAGCGGCCCCGAACATACTTCAGACGCTGCTCTTGTCGGTTGATCGAGCGTCGCGCTCCGCAAACGGGGCGAACTGCAGTTGGCCGGGAAGGTTCGGCTCCCACGCATCTAGATCGAGGGTGGGGTAACGACCGAACGCATACATCAGGCGCTTCAGGCGGCTCTTCAAGCTCGGCACCGGCACGTTTGGCAGCGCGTCGCGCGGCATGCCGGCGCCGTCGCGCATGTACTTCTTCTTGAATTCGCGTGGAGAGATGCCCCACTTCATCAGGAATTCGCGCCCGCCGCGATTGCGCCTGATGCGTCCGGTGCTCCGGCAGCTAAAGTGATAGATGCGGCTGTCGCCGACGATCCGGAACACGCGGCAGCCGACCAGCCACAGCTTGATCAGGAAATCGTCGTCGCTGCTCATGCCGGGCCCGAACTCGATGCTGTAGCCGCCGACGCGATGCCACAGCTCGCGGCTCACGAGCGTAGGCTGGGATGCGACACCGTCGCGATCGACGCTCTTCAGCTGCCTGGCATGGGCAAGCAAGCCGGCTTCGTCGAAGGTCTCGGGGCCGGTGCCGAATGCGCCTACCGAGACAAGGTCATTCCCCGTCTGCGTCGGCTCGATCAGATGCGACGACAAGTACGCGCACGAGTGATCGAGTCCGCGCAGCGCCGTTTCGAATGCGAGATCCCAGCCCGGCGTGCAGAACATGTCGTCGTTCATGAAGACGATCCAGTCGCGTGTCGCGAGCCTCGCCACATCATTCAGCGCGATGCACACGCCGACGTTCCCCCTGCTCCACGTATGGGCGATGCCTTGTTCGCGCACCCAGTCGAGCGTGCCGTCACTGCCGTCGTTGACATGCACGACGATCTCGTGCTCGTAGGCCGAATGCCGCCGAATACTGTCGACACACAGTTTCAGATAAGGCAGGTTGTTCCAGGTTGGAATCAGGATGCTAAACATGCTTGTTTTCTCTCGCTATTGAATCGACGCGCACCAGCGCCGTGGCCACGGGCACGTTCAGCAATTCGCCGGCGGCCCGAATCACGCGGGTCGCGCTGAGCGTGGTGAGGCATTCGCTGCTGCTCTCCACGTGTTGCTCACACCCTTCCTTCAGACACGGGACGCAATTGCCTTCGCCTTGAAGCAGATAGACGTTTCCTTGTCGCGCCGTCCCCTTGCGCTGCCAGGGGTTGACTGTCGCAGCCCATGCGGCAGGCAATGGCCCCCAGCGCACGGGATCGGACGGGCCGAACAGCGCGAGCGTCGGCGTACCGGTCGCCGCCGCGATATGCGTGGCGCTCGTATCGGGGCCCACGTACAGACGCGCCCGTCGAATCATCTCCGCGCATTCCGCCAACGAAAGTTGTCCGACCCGATTCAGCACGAAGCCCGGAAGACGGGCGGCGATATGTTCCGCATATTCGCGCTCAGCCGCTGCGGGGCCGCCACTCAATGCGACCGCGAACCCTTGGGCATGCAACCACGTAGCGAGCTCGACCCAACCATCGACGTGCCACAACTTGTACGCGAACATCGGGTACGGATGCAGCACGACGTACGGCCGCCCCAGCAGTTCGTCCGCGCCGTCAAAACGCTGTTCGTACCGCGCAACTGCCGCGGCGTCGCTGCCTACGGCAGGCGGCACCACGTGCGGGACGGGCGTGATGCCGATCGCGCGCGCCAATGACAGAACACTATTGACGGTGTGAAGATCTCCGTCGTCAATGACATGACGGTCGAGCATCCAGCGATTGAACCACGTGACCCGCTCACGCGCCAACAGACCGATGCGTTTTCGGCCGGCGAACCAGCTGTAGAACCGCGCGCGATCCGAACTGATCGCGGCGCATGCCAGATCATAGCGGCGCCAGATCCGCGCAGCATCTGCGAAACGCTCGCCGATACGGGCACGTTGCGCGACCGTGATTACGCGGCGGATATCCGGATTGTTTTCGAGCACACCCTCGGTACCGCGAAACACCAGCATGTCGATCTGCGCCGCGGGCCAGCGCTCCTTCAGCGAGCGCACGAGGGGTGTCGTCAGCAGCACGTCGCCGATGCGTCGCGTGCAGACGACCAGTATTGTGCGTGGAGGGCGGTCCGTGGGAAACAGGTGCAAAACTTGATTCATAAATCGGCTGAGCCTCGTTGGTCTCCGGTGGCTATCGGATCGGCATACTCAGCGCGTTCAGTACGTAATCTCGACGACGCTGCCGTCGAACGCCGCGCGCAGCTCCGCGAGCAGCGTGTCGCTCGGTTTCACGCGCCATGCGTCGCCGAGCCGCATTTCGCCCTGCGCGCGCGCGTTGCTGTAGTGGATCTGGACCGCGAGCCCGTTCGGCAGCGGCGCCTGCGGGCGGCGGCCTCCGTCGCGGCCGCCGCCGCGCGGCGCGGGCGCATCGAATGCCGGCGCGGCCGCCGGGTCGTCCTTCGACACGTGCGGCTCGAGCACGCGGCGCAGCGCCGCCGCATCGGCATTGCCGTTCATCGTGAGCCGAACCGCCTGCGCGTAGCGGCTGCGTGCACGTTCGAGGTCCATCACCGTGTCGGCCGTGAAGCGGATGCCGCCGGTAAACGCGTCGTTGCGCGCCTGCCCCTGCACGATCAGCAGCTCGTCTTCCTTGAACAGCGCCTTGTTCGCGTCGAACTGTTCGCTGAAGATCGTGATCTCGCACTGGCCCGACCCGTCGTCGAGCAACGCGATCAGCATCTTGCCGCGCTGCGTCATCTGCGTGCGCAGCGACGCGATGATGCCGGCGACGAGCTTGTCGCGGCCTTCCTTCAGGTCGCCGAGCTTCTGCCGCACGAACCGGCGCACTTCGTCGCGATACGCGTCGAACAGGTGGCCGGACAGGTAGAAGCCGAGCGCGCCCTTCTCTTCCTGCAGCCGGCGCTTGTCGTCCCACGCGGGCTCGTCGACGAGCGCATGCGCGTGCGGCGACTCGGCGCCCATGTCGAACAGGCCGGCCTGCATCGCGTTCGCCGCGGCCTGCTCGGCCGCTTCCATCGCGAGCGGCACCGACGCGAGCATCTGCGCGCGGTTCGCATTCAGCGAATCGAATGCACCGGCGCGGATCAGCGCCTCCACCGTGCGGCGGTTGACGACCCGACGGTCGATGCGCTCGCAGAAGTCGAACAGGTCGGTGAACGGTTTTTCCTCGCGCGCGCGCAAGATTTCCTCGATCGCGTTCTGACCGCTGCCCTTCACCGCACCGAGGCCATAGCGGATCGTGCGCGAGCGCTTGCCGTCGGGTTCCGCGACCGGCTCGAACCGGTAGTGCGACTGGTTGATGTCCGGCGGCAGCACGACCAAGTTGTTCATCACGCAGTCGTCGAACAGGATCTTCACCTTGTCGGTGTCGTCCATCGCGAGCGTCATGTTGGCCGCCATGAATTCGGCCGGATGATGCGCCTTCAGCCATGCGGTGTAGTACGCAAGCAGTGCGTACGCGGCCGCGTGCGACTTGTTGAAGCCGTAGCCCGCGAACTTCTCCATCAGGTCGAAGATCTCGTCGGACTTCTCGCGCGAGAGACCGTTCTTCGCCGCACCCTCCGCGAAGATCTCCCGGTGCTTGACCATCTCCTCGGGCTTCTTCTTGCCCATCGCGCGGCGCAGCAGGTCGGCGCCGCCGAGCGAGTAGCCGCCGATGATCTGCGCCATCTGCATCACCTGCTCCTGATAGACCATGATCCCGTAGGTCTCTTTCAGGACGGGCTCGACGCGCGGATCCGGATACTCGACCTTCTCGCGCCCGTGCTTGCGTGCGCAGAAGCTCGGGATCAGGTCCATCGGGCCCGGACGATACAACGACACGAGCGCGATGATGTCCTCGAAACGGTCGGGCTGCGCGTCCTTCAGCATGCCCTGCATCCCGCGGCTTTCCAGCTGGAACACGGCGACCGTGTTCGCCTTCTTCAGGATCTGGAACGACGCGGGATCGTCGAGCGGCACCTGCGCGAGCGACCAGTCGGCCTTCGTCGGATCGAGGCGGCGGATGTAGCGCTCGGCCCAGTCGAGGATTGTCAGCGTCGTCAGACCCAGAAAGTCGAACTTCACGAGGCCGACGGCTTCGACGTCGTCCTTGTCGTACTGGCTGACAACGCCGCCTTCGTCGCCCTGCGTGTACAGCGGGCAGAAGTCGGTCAGCTTGCCGGGCGCGATCAGCACGCCGCCCGCATGCATCCCGACGTTACGCGTGAGGCCCTCGACGCGCTGCGCGAGGTCGAGCAACTGATGGACCTCGTCCTCGTTGTCGTAGCGCTCCTGCAGTTGCGGCTCTTCCTTCATCGCGTCGGCGATCGTCACGTGCTTGCCCGGCTTGAACGGGATCAGCTTCGCGACGCCGTCGGTGAACATGTAGCCGAGATCGAGCACGCGGCCGATGTCGCGCACGGCCGCCTTCGCGGCCATCGTGCCGAACGTGGCAATCTGAGACACGGCGTCCGCACCGTATTTTTCCTTCACGTACTGGATCACGCGATCGCGGCCGTGCTGGCAGAAGTCGATGTCGAAGTCGGGCATCGACACGCGTTCGGGATTCAGGAATCGCTCGAACAGCAGGTTGTAGCGCAGCGGGTCGAGATCGGTAATGCCGAGCGCATACGCGACCAGCGAGCCCGCACCCGAACCGCGGCCCGGGCCGACCGGCACGCCGTTGTTCTTCGCCCAGTTGATGAAGTCGGCCACGATCAGGAAGTAGCCAGGGAACCCCATTTTCGTGATGGTCCCGCACTCGAATTCGAGCCGCTTGTAATACGTGTCGCGCTGCGCGTCGCGCTCCGCCGCATCCGGATACAGCTGCTCGAGGCGCTTCTCGAGCCCCTCTTTCGACAACTGCACCAGATAGTCGTCGAGCGACATGCCGTCCGGCGTCGGGAACAGCGGCAGCTTCGGCTTGCCGAGCTCGAGTTTCAGGTTGCAGCGCTTCGCGATCTCGACCGTGTTCGCGACCGCCGACGGCAGGTCGGCGAACAGCGCGACCATCTCGTCCTGGGTGCGGAAATACTGATCGGTCGTGAAACGCTTCTGACGCCGCGGATTCGCGAGCATGTCGCCTTCCGAGATGCACACGCGCGCTTCGTGCGCGGTGTAATCGTCGTCGGTCATGAACTGCGTCGGATGCGTCGCGACGACCGGCAGCTTCAGCGACGCGGCGAGCGTCGCTGCTTGCTGGATATACGCCTCGGCGCCCGGTTGGCCGTAACGCTGCAACTCGATGTAGAAGCCGCCCGGAAACAGCTTCGACCAGCGCTGCGCATGACGGCGCGCGGCTTCCTCGTTGCCGGCGGCCAGCGCAAGCCCGATGTCGCCCTGCTGCGCGCCGGACAGCGCGAGCAGCCCCTGCGACAGCTCGCCGTCGAGCCAGCTCGCGTCGAGCTCCGCGCGCCCGCGGTACTGATTCGTGAGCCACGCCTTCGACAGCAGCTCGCACAGGTTCAGGTAGCCGACCTTGTCCTTCACCAGCAGCAGCAGCCGCGACGGTTTGTCGCGATCGTCCGGATTGGTGATCCAGACGTCGCAGCCTGCGATCGGCTTGATGCCCTTGCCGCGGGCTTCCTGGTAGAAACGGACGAGGCCGAACGCGTTGCCGAGATCGGTCAGGGCGAGCGCGCCCTGACCGTCCGCGGCCGCCGCCTTGACGATGTCGTCGAGACGCACGATGCCGTCGGCAATCGAGAATTCGGAGTGAACGCGAAGATGGACGAAGCGGGGATCTGACATGGGCGATATTGTAGCCGCGTCGTCGCGCCGGCTGCCCAAAAAATCCCCGCGCCCGGCCGTTCGGCCGATGCGCGCGACGTCGGCCGAACGGTCAGGTGCCGGCGCATGCGCAGTTTGCGGGATAATACGGGTTTTCGAATCATCGCCCCGGCTTCGCACCCTTTTTTGCGGGGCCGCCGTGCGCCAGGCGCACGGCCGCGGCCGTTTTCCCGTCGGACCATCATGACCATCGTCAACCTTGCCGCCTACCACTTCGTGTCGCTCGACGCGACCGAGCAATGGCGCCCGCTCGTCACCGCCCGCTGCAACGAACTCGGCCTGCGCGGCACGATCCTGCTCGCGCCGGAAGGCATCAACCTGTTCATCGCCGGCCCGCGCGAGGCGACCGACGCGTTCATCGACTACATCCGCCACGATCCGCTGTTCGAAGGCAAGTTCGCGACGCTGCAGTTCAAGGAGAGCCTGTCCGACTCGCAGCCGTTCCGCCGGATGCTCGTGCGCCTGAAGCGCGAGATCATCACGATGAAGAAGCCCGCGATCAAGCCGGAGCTCGGCCGTGCCCCGTCGGTCGACGCGCGCACGCTGAAGGCGTGGCTCGACCGCGGCCACGACGATGCCGGCCGCCCGGTCGTGATGCTCGACACGCGCAACGCATTCGAAGTGGACGTCGGCACGTTCGACGACGCGCTCGACTACCGGATCGACAAGTTCAGCGAGTTCCCGGAAGTGATCGACGCGAACCGCGCCGATCTCGAGGGCAAGACGGTCGTGTCGTTCTGCACGGGCGGCATCCGCTGCGAGAAGGCGGCGATCCACATGAAGGAAATCGGCATCGAGAACGTGTACCAGCTCGAGGGCGGGATCCTGAAGTATTTCGAGGAAGTCGGCGGCGCGCACTACCACGGCGACTGCTTCGTGTTCGACTACCGCACCGCGCTGAACCCGCAGCTGCAGCCGACCGCCAACGTCACGTGCTTCGCGTGCCGCGCGGTCGTCACGCCGGAAGCCCAGCAATCGCCGAGCTACGTGCCCGGCAAGTCGTGCCCGGCCTGCGCGCAGGCAGCCAGCGCCGCATAAGCGCGCGTCGCGTCGCGCCCCGATGAACGGCTACCGCGGCCGCTTCGCGCCGTCGCCCACCGGCCCGCTGCATTTCGGCTCGCTGGTCGGTGCGCTCGCGAGCTGGCTCGACGCGCGTGCGCATGGCGGCGCGTGGCTCGTGCGCATCGAGGACATCGACGGCCCGCGCACCGTGCCCGGCGCCGCCGACGACATCCTCGCGACGCTCGCACATTTCGGCATGACGCCCGACGAGCCGCCCGTGTGGCAAAGCACGCGCGACGCGCATTACACGGCCGCGCTCGAACGGCTCGCCGCCGCGCGGCTCGTCTATCCGTGCGGCTGCACACGCAAGGAAATCGCCGATTCGCTGCGCTCCGCGCACGAACGCCACACGACGCTCGCGTATCCGGGCACCTGCCGCAGCGGCCTGCACGGCAAGCCGCCGCGCGCGTGGCGGCTGCGGGTGCCGGACGGCGACGCCGCGGTCGTTGCGTTCGATGACCGCTGGCAGCACACGCAGGCGCAGAACCTCGCGACGGAGGTCGGCGATTTCGTGCTCAAGCGCGCAGACGGCCAATGGGCGTACCAGCTCGCGGTCGTCGTCGACGATGCCGACGCCGGCATCACGCACGTCGTGCGCGGCGCCGACCTGCTCGATTCGACCGCGCGCCAGATCTATCTGCAGCGCTGTCTCGGCGTGCCGACGCCCGAGTACCTGCACGTGCCCGTCGTCGTCGATGCGAACGGTGAAAAGCTCAGCAAGCAGACGGGCGCGCTCGCGCTCGAACGCGACGACGATCCCTTGCCGGCGCTGCGGGCCGCAGCCGCGCATCTCGGTCTCGCGACCGATGGGGACATATCGGGCGATACGATCGACGCGTTCCTGGCGGCCGCGATCGGCGCGTGGGCACGACGCTTCGGGCCGCGGGCCGCCTGAATCGGCTTGAACCCGCTCGACCGCTGCACCGCCGCCGCTGTCGCACACGCGCCGGTGCGTGCCGGCCGCCTCCTTGCCGCGCCGGCGAGCGTCGTCCGCGTTGAATCATCCCGCATGACCGCCCACTGGCAGCCACGGCGACCAGCGTGCCGGCGACGACGCCGTCGCGATGCCGCTCCAGGCATCGCAATCACCCGCATGGCACGCAATGACGCACCGCGCACGTCCTTCGAATCATCGCGCCCAATAAAAAACGGGCACATGCTCGTCACATGCACCCGTTTGCGCGGCGGCGCTTGCGCGCCACATCGACCGTTCGCAAGCCGTTCGTTTACGCGGACGGCTTGCGCGGCATCCCGAATCCGCCGAGCAGCGCCGCGACCTGACGCTTCGGCCCCTTCTTCTCGGGCTGCTGCGCGGACGTCGGCTCCTCCGGCTGCTTCGCCGGCGCCGACGGCTCGTACGGCTTCAGGAAGAAATCGTCGACCGGCGCTTCGTGGCGACGGTGATGACCGCGCTCGGAGCCGCCCGCGCGGCGCCCCGCCGCGCCGCGATGCTCGTCGCGATCGCGACGGCCGCCGCGGTCGCCGCGGTCTCCGCGTTCACTGCCGCGCTCGTCATGGCGGGGACGCGCAGGCTTGTCGAGGGTAAGCGTCTGCACGTCGAGCGGACGCTTGATCAGCTTTTCGATATCGGCGAGCTGCTTGCGTTCGTTCGGGCTGCACAGCGACAGCGCATCGCCGGTCGCGCCCGCACGGCCCGTACGACCGATCCGGTGCACGTAGTCTTCCGCGTTGAACGGCAGGTCGAAGTTGATCACGGCCGGCAGCTCGGCGATGTCCAGACCGCGCGCGGCCACGTCGGTCGCCACCAGCGCTTCGATTTCGCCGCGCTTGAACGCGTCGAGGGCCTGCATCCGCTCGATCTGCGACTTGTCGCCGTGGATCGCCGACGCGACCACGCCGTCGCGCTCGAGGTTGCGCGCCAGCCGGCTTGCGCCGATCTTGCTGTTGCAGAACACGATCACCTGCTTGAGCCCGCGATCGCGCAGCAACTGCACGACCGCGGCCTGCTTGTCGCCTTCGGCGACGTCGTAGACGATCTGCGTGACGTTCGCGTTGGTCGAGTTGCTGCGCGCGACCTCGATCGTCTGCGGGTTGCGCAGGTAGGTCGACGCGAGCTTCTTGATTTCCGGCGAGAAGGTGGCCGAGAACAGCAGCGTCTGGCGTTCCTTCGGCAACAGGTTCAGGATGCGCTGCAGGTCGGGCAGGAAGCCCATGTCCAGCATCCGGTCCGCTTCATCGAGCACGAGGATCTGGACTTGCCCGAGATTCGCCGTCTTCTGCTGCACGTGATCGAGCAGGCGGCCCGGCGTCGCGATCAGGATCTCGACGCCGCGGCGCAGTTCGGCCATCTGCGGGTTCATGTCGACGCCGCCGAACACGACCGCGCTGCGCAGCGACGTGTGCTTCCCGTACGCATGCACGTTCGCGGCGACCTGGTCGGCGAGCTCGCGGGTCGGCGTGAGGATCAGCGCGCGCACCGGATGGCGCGCGGGCGACGCGCTCGTGTTGGCCTGCGGCAGGAGCCGCTGGAGGATCGGCAGCGAGAAGCTCGCGGTCTTGCCGGTGCCCGTTTGCGCGGCGCCCATGACGTCGCGGCCGGCGAGCACGACCGGAATGGCCTGCGCCTGGATCGGCGTCGGCGTCGTATAGCCCTGCTCCGCAATGGCTTTCAGGATATCGGCGGCAAGGCCGAATTGATCGAAGGTTGCGTCGACTGGCTTGGCGACAGAATCGGACATGGTGGCGTTTCGCTCAAAAGGCGCGGCGGGGACATCGTGCGTCAGGCCGGCCGGGCCTGCGCTCATCACATTTCGGAAGTAGACAGAGCCGCGGCGCGCCGCGCGGCGCCGCTCTGGCGCTTGGGACCGGTTCATTTCGAACATCGGGCGCCACAGGCCGTGCGGACTCCGTTCGGCGCGAATGCCGGCGGAAAGGGCCGTATTGTAGCACTGCGCAGCAATCTGTCCGTGACAACGCCGCGAACGCCCCCGGCGGCGGTTCGCGGCGACCTCCGGCCGGCCCGGGCGCGGGGAAATGCGTCGAGCGACCGGGCTATGCCGATCGGCCGATGAGAAAAAATCGGGGCCACATGTCGGACATATGCTTCAGGGAAATCGGTAAGCGGCCGACGAGCCCGAGCGTCGCCTGCTCGGCCGAGCCCGGGATCGAACCCGGCGGCCCGCATCGATCGCGGCAATCGGCACGGCCGCGCTGCGGGTGCGAAACGCGCGCGGCGCTCAGCCCTTCTTCTTTTTCTTCTTCTCGACCTGCACGCAGTCGCCGAGCAGCGGAGCCGCATTCTGGTCGGCAATCTCGTCGCGCAACGTCCCTTCCTTGCCCTTCGTCCACCAGGTATAGCGCCCGGCCTGGTAGCGCACGCCCGACGCCGAAACGGTATCGACGAACAGCAGTTGCTGCCCGTTGACCGGCACGAGCGCGAAGCTCTGGCCGTTGCCCGCGCGCCAGTACGACACGCGCACCGGCTGCTTCTGGTTCGCGCACTGATAGACGGTCTGCACGCGGGCATCGGCGTCGATCTCCTCGACGGTCAGTTGCGCGGCATGCGCGACGGAGACGGCGGCGCCGGCCAGCGCGAGCGCGGCGAAGGTTTGGCGAATCATGCAGGTCCTCTCACGAGACGGGTGGAAGCGCGCCCTCGCGGGGCGCGCGGTTATCGTTGATCATCGGTCGAGCGTTCGACGTTCAGGGATCGATGACGTCGGCGCACGCGTCGGTCGGCGCGGCCGCGACATGGCCGACGAGCGGCACGATCTTCAGCCCGGCCGAGGCGACCCGGCACGGCGCGGCCGCAAGGCCGCACCCCGCGAGACTCGCGATCAGCGCCAGTGCGGCACCCACCTTGCCGAAACGGCCGATGCGCCGCCATGTCGATGCCATCGTGCTCTCCTGATCGCGTCAGCGTGCCGATACGGGCCGCACGGCCGCCGCGGCGCGCTTCGCGCGTTCGCGGGCTTCGTCGACAGTCGCACCGGTCGCGAGCGCGACGCCCATGCGTCGCTTCGCAAAGCTCTCCGGTTTGCCGAACAGGCGCAGGTCGGCACCCGGCACCGCGAGCGCGTCGCGCACGCCTTCGAACGCGATGCCGCGCTCGTCGAGGCCGCCGTAGATCACCGCCGATGCGGCCGGCGAGCCGAGCGCCGGATCGACCGGCAGCCCGAGAATCGCGCGCGCGTGCAATTCGAACTCCGACTGGCGCTGCGACGCAGGCGTGACGAGGCCCGTGTCGTGCGGCCGCGGGCTCACTTCGGAGAACCACACGTCGTCGCCGCGCACGAACAGTTCAACGCCGAACAGCCCGCGCCCGCCGAGCGCCTCGGTCACCTTGTGCGCGATCTCGCGGGACCTGGCCAGCGCGGTCGCGCTCATCGGCTGCGGCTGCCACGATTCGACGTAGTCGCCCGCCACCTGCACGTGGCCGACCGGTTCGCAGAAGTAGGTGCGCGTGTCGAGCGTCGCCGGATCGATCGCACGCACGGTCAATTGCGTGATCTCGTAGTCGAAATCGATGAAGCCCTCGACGATCACGCGGCCGTGGTTCACGCGTCCGCCCGCCATCGCGTACTCCCACGCGGGCTTCACGTCGGCCTCGGTCCGCACGACCGACTGGCCCTTGCCCGACGACGACATCACCGGCTTCACGACGCACGGCATGCCGATCTTCGCGACCGCCGCGCTGAACGCGTCGAACGATTCCGCGAACGCGTACGGCGACGTCGCGAGCCCAAGCTCCTCGGCTGCGAGCCGGCGGATGCCTTCGCGGTTCATCGTGAGCTGCGTCGCGCGGGCGGTCGGGATCACCTCGGCGAGGCCGGCCGCCTCGATCGCCGCGAGCGCGTCGGTGGCGATCGCCTCGATCTCCGGCACGATCAGGTGCGGGCGCTCGGCCTCGACGACCGCGCGCAGCGCCGCGGCGTCGGTCATGTCGATCACGTGTGCGCGATGCGCGACCTGGTGGCCCGGCGCGTCCGGATAGCGGTCGACCGCGACGACTTCGACGCCGAGCCGCTGCAGCGCGATGATGACTTCCTTGCCGAGTTCGCCCGCGCCGAGCAGCATGACGCGCGTGGCCGAAGGTGAAAGCGGCGTACCGAGCCGCTGACCGATCTGCATGTGATTTCCCGCTGGTTCTGTTTCTGTTGGAGGACGAAAACGGCTCCGATGTTAACACGCGCACCGCGGCCGGTTCGGGCGGTTTCGCCGCGCCGGCGCCGTGCCGCGCGAGCACCACGCGAGAGCCGCGGGCATGCTGCGAACGTTTTCACGCGCGAAGTGTCGGCTCGCCTCGCGCGGCACGGGTGCGTTACTCTTACGCCTTGATCAGAATCCGATGAGGAACGAGGCTCATGTCCCACCTGTCCGCGGCCGCACGCGCACGCACCGGCCTGCTTCGCCCGTTGCGCGCGCCGCTTTGCGCGTTGACGCTTGCCACGCTTCTCGCCGCCTGCGCAATGCCGACCCATCCCGACTCCGCCGCCCCCGCACCCGATCCGTACAATCCCGCCGCCGTCCAGTTGCTCGACGACACGAGCTGGGAGCTCACGAGCTGGCTGAACGCCGACGGCACGCCGCGCACGATTCCGCACGGCGACAACGGCGAACCGATCAAGCTGGCGCTGTCGACCGAATCGGGCGTCCGGCGAGCGAGCGGTTTTTCCGGTTGCAACCGCTACATGGGCACCTACGCGATCAAGAACGGCCTGCTGAGCTTCGGCCCGCTCGCCGGCACGCGCATGGCGTGCCCGAATGCGCTCGGCGGCGAGCTCGAACACGCGTACCTCGATGCGCTTGCCCACATTCGGAAGACCGGCGTGCAGATGCGCGATCCGCAGCAGTTGCAGATCGTGACCGAAGCCGGCGCGACGCTGACCTTCACGCGCCGCAGCCGCTGACGCAGTGCGCGGGCGAGGGCCGACCGACCGCCTTCGTCGCGCATGGATGCCGGACGCACGCCCCGCGGCCTGAACGCGCACCGCCGGGTTCGCGCGGCCCGGAGTCCCGTCAGTCCCGTTCGCCGGCCGGTTAAACTCGGCGGGTCGCGCACCGCGCTCCCCGCCCTTTTCCTGTTTCATCAAAGCATGCACACGGTTGTCTTCGGCTGGTTCGGCATCTCCGCCGTCTGGTTCCTCCTTCTCATCTGGCGTCTCGTTCAGGCGATGCTGCCCGGCGGCGGCGGCCTCGCCGGCCGCGGCTCGATCCGCCTGTGGCTCGGCTTCGCGGCCGTGTTCGTCGCGAGCTGCGCGCTGACGAGCCCGTTGTCGGGCCCCGACACGAACGCGCTCGGCCACGCATTCTCGAACGGCTTCGCGCATCTGCTCGGCCCGATCGGCACCCCGGTCGCGATGGTCGTACTGTTTTTCGCGGGCCTGCCGTGGCTGACCGGCATCGGCTGGCGCCAGTTCGCCGCGTGGGTCGACACGTCGTTCGGCGTGAAGCTCGCGCGCGACGTCGGCGACGACGATGTGCGGGGCGTCGCCGATCTGCCGCGCAGCGCGCTGCACCGCGACGACGACATCGTGCAACCGACCACCGCGCACACCGTGAACTCGATGGCGCCGCGGCAGAACGGCCGGTATTCGCGCCCGACGCTGTGGAAACCGGATCCCCACGCGAGGCCGAAGCCGCGCAGCAAGGCGACGCCGCGTCCGCTCGCGGAACCCGTCGCGCCATCCGGCTGGCTGAAGCCGACGGCGGGGCGCCGCATGCCGACGCCTCCCGCACCGGGCGCGGCGAGCGCGATGCCGCCGCCGCCGACCGGCAGCACCGCGAGCC
Source organism: Burkholderia latens (assembly GCF_001718795.1). NCBI lineage: Bacteria > Pseudomonadati > Pseudomonadota > Betaproteobacteria > Burkholderiales > Burkholderiaceae > Burkholderia > Burkholderia latens. Next base: position 2,443,607 of record NZ_CP013435.1, read on the forward strand.
TCGCGCGCGCGGCCGCGAACGCCCAGACGCCGCGCCCCAGTCCGGCTCCGCTTCCGGCCGGGTTCGAGCCCGTCCGCCCGCGACCGACCGCCGCCCGACCGGCCGCTGCCGCGTTGAAGCAGCCCGCCGCGCCGCGCGCCGCGGTCACGCCGCGCCCGGTCGCCGCAACGCCCGCGCGCACACCGACCCGACCGATGCCGGGCGCCAGCGCCGCCGGCCAGCCGCAGGACGGGGCACGGCGCCGCCCAGCACCGCCCGCCCCTGCGCGCGCACCGCTCTATGCCTGGGTGCAACAACCGGCCGAGCCGATCGCGCCGGCGCCGAGCGTGCACGACACGCTGCGCTCGATCGAAGCCAGTACCGCGCAATGGGCGGCGCTCGATGGCGCACGACCGAGTAACGGGGCGGCAACAACGGCTGGCGCTGCGGCTGCGAGCACGACCGCTCCGGCGGTTGCAGCAGGCAGCGTGGCCGCGTCGGCACCGACTGCCTCGCCGGGAGCGATGGTTTCCGGTCAAGCTCCAGTCGCACAGCGCGATGCAGCCCGCGATCCGGACGCGCACGAAACCGCATCGCCGCCATACGACGACGATCCGATCGTGCTCGACGCGTTCATGCCAGGCCGCCAAGACGTGCGCATGCCGCTCATCGATACTGGCCCGACGACGTTCGCCGACGCCGCGCGGCCCGCGACGCCGAATCTCGGCGTCGAAGCCGACGCGCCGCCCCATCATGCAGACGTCGTGCCAGTCGCCGCGCCGGCAATCGACACGCCGATCGATCCTGCACCGTGGGAAGACGCCGCCAGCCGGCCGATTGCCGGCTTCGATGCGTCGCACGCCGCTCAGCCGGCCGATTCCTTCGCATCGGCCGAAACGACGGGCGGCACGGACGAAATTACGGACCGCGTGAAACCCGCCGAACCGGCCGCGCTGCCCCCTCCCCTCCCCGCTTCGTCGACGACCGCAACGCCGGCGCGTGCAGTTGGCGACACGATCCCGATGCCGCTCGCTGGAATCGCGACTCCACCGCTGCCCGCGTCGGGTGCGGCCCCGGCCGACGCCCTGACCGGAACGGTCTCGAGCGCGGCAGCAAAGGACGACGGCGAAACCGCTACGCTGCCGGCAGACCCGCAACGCGCAGCGCCATCGGCAACGGGACGCGTGTGGGTACCCGCGCCTGCTCCATCAACGGCCGTCTCCGCGACCACGGAATCCGTCTCTGGCAACGCTCCTGCATCCGCCCAGCCGTCACAATCGCTGCCCGCCGAACCTTCCTCGGTCGCTGAAGCGGCATTGGCAGCCGGTGCGTCGTCCGTCGCCAACGCGCCCGCTTCCGCCGCGCCCGCCCTGGCGAATGGTTCGGCCAGCCCGACCGTCGCGGCGGCGCCTGCGATTGCCGGCATGACGAATACGGCTCCCGATTCGATGTCGCGCCCGGCCACGTCGGCGCCCCCCGCAGCAGCAGTCATGTCGATTGTGCCGTCCGCGCCAGCGGGCGCCATCGGGACCACGGAGGATGCCGGCGGGCGCATGCCCGTTGCCGCGCCGCCCGCGCGCGACGCTTTGACGCCTGTGTCCGGCACTGTTACACCGCCGCCAGCGGCTGGCGGTTCGTTCCCGTCCGCCGTGCCGCCGTCTGCGCCTCCAGCAGCACCGGCGTCCCTTTCCACGCCGGAGCCCGCCGCGCCGCGCATCGCCGCCGGCGCGAATTTTGCGGCCGCGCCCAACAGCGCGGCGGCAGGCGCCACCCCTACGTCTGCGACGAACGCGTCCTTCGCCGCGAAACCTTTCGCCGCTGCGCCGGTCGCATCCGCGCCGACTTCTGCGCCGACTTCTGCGCCGACTTCTGCGCCGACTTCTGCGCCGACTTCTGCGCCGACTTCTGCGCCGACTTCTGCGCCGACTTCCGCGCCGACTTCCGCGTCGACCTCAGTCGCCAACGCTTCCAGTCCAATCACGACGCAGCCTCACGGATCGGCCCCGCTCGCAGCCACCGCAACAGGCACCGCTGGGACCGCCGCGATCGCGGCAACCTCATCACCCGCCGCGTCCGCCCCCGCGAGCACCGGCACGATCTTTGGTGCATCCGTATCGCAACCGGCGCCGAGCGCGACGGCCACGGCGGCAACGTCCGGGCAGCCCGCAAGTGCGCTCACCGCAACATCGAGCACACTTGTCACACCTTCGGCCGCGCCGTCGAACCGCGCCCCCGACGCGCCGACGATCGGTACGCCGGCCGCACTGGCTGGAGCAACGCCGCCGGCAACCGCTACCGTGCCCGCGGCCGTCGCGGTTCCGCTACCGCATTCCAACGCACTCGCGTCGACAAACACCACAGGAACCGCTTCGCCCGCGGCCTTCGGCGCGACGCCGGCGGCGCCCGCCAGCGCCGTTGCGTCCACGCCCGCATCGGCTGCCTCTCTGACGCCGCCCGCTTCCCCCATCGCGCCGGTATCGACGTTGCCGCCCGCATCGGCTGCGCCGACGCCGGTCGGCGCAGCCGCCCCTGCACCATCGAACGCGCCCGTGTCCGCGCCGCAGATTCAGTCCGTTGCCACGCCGCAGACGCCCGCCGCTTCGCCGGCAAGCTGGTCGACGCTTGCAGCCGCCCAGCCGCCGGTGGCCGCCGACATCACCGCCCCCGCGCCCTGGGTGAGCGCGCCTCTCGCTGCCGCCACGCCGACGCCGGCAACCGATGCGTCGCAAGCAGCAGCCCAGCCGGCCGCCCCGGCCCCCGACGCGGCCGCCGCCCCCGCCCGCCCGCCGCGTCCGAACGCGTTCGAATTCCACGCGCCCGCGTCGTTCAACGTCGAACTGCCGACGCTCGACCTGCTCGAGCCCGCGTCCGACGACGTCGAACCGATCACCGACGAACATCTCGCCCAAACGGCCCAGGTGATCGAGCAGCGGCTGCAGGAGTTCAAGGTGCCGGTGACGGTGGTCGGTGCATCGGCGGGCCCGGTGATCACGCGCTTCGAGATCGAGCCCGCACTCGGCGTGCGCGGCAGCCAGATCGTCGGCCTGATGAAGGACCTGTCGCGCGGCCTCGGCCTCACGTCGATCCGCGTCGTCGAGACAATTCCCGGCAAGACCTGCATGGGCCTCGAACTGCCGAACGCGAAGCGCCAGATGATCCGGCTGTCGGAAATCCTCGAATCGCGCCAGTACCAGCATTCGGCATCGCAGCTGACGATCGCGATGGGCAAGGACATCACCGGCCACCCGGTCGTCACCGATCTCGCGAAAGCGCCGCACATGCTGGTCGCCGGCACGACGGGCTCGGGCAAGTCGGTCGCGATCAACGCGATGATCCTCTCGCTGCTGTACAAGGCGACGCCCGAGGACGTGCGGCTGATCATGATCGACCCGAAGATGCTTGAACTGTCGGTCTATGAAGGCATCCCGCATCTGCTCGCGCCGGTCGTCACCGACATGAAGCTCGCGGCGAATGCGCTGAACTGGTGCGTCGGCGAAATGGAGAAGCGGTACCGGCTGATGTCGGCCGTCGGCGTGCGCAATCTCGCGGGTTTCAACCAGAAGATCCGCGACGCCGAGGCAAAGGAAAAGAAGATCGGCAATCCGTTCTCGCTGACGCCCGACGATCCCGAGCCGCTGTCGAAGCTGCCGCTGATCGTCGTCGTGATCGACGAACTGGCCGACCTGATGATGGTCGCCGGCAAGAAGATCGAGGAGTTGATTGCCCGACTCGCTCAGAAGGCGCGCGCGGCCGGCATTCACCTGATCCTCGCGACGCAGCGTCCGTCCGTCGACGTGATCACCGGCCTGATCAAGGCGAACATCCCGACGCGCGTCGCGTTCCAGGTGTCGTCGAAGATCGATTCGCGCACGATCCTCGACCAGATGGGCGCCGAATCGCTGCTCGGCCAGGGCGACATGCTGTTCCTGCCGCCGGGCACCGGCTACCCGCAGCGCGTGCACGGCGCGTTCGTCGCCGACGAGGAAGTGCACCGGATCGTCGAATACCTGAAGCAGTTCGGCGAGCCGCAGTACGAGGAAGGGATTCTCGACGGCCCGGCAGCCGACGGCGCGACGCAGGACCTGTTCGGCGATGCGCCGGATGCGGAAGCGGATCCGCTGTACGACGAGGCGGTCGCGTTCGTCGTGCGCACGCGGCGCGCGTCGATTTCGTCGGTGCAGCGCCAGCTGCGGATCGGTTACAACCGCGCCGCGCGTCTCGTCGAGCAAATGGAAGCGGCCGGCCTCGTATCGTCGATGGGCATCAACGGCAGCCGGGAGGTGCTCGTGCCGGCCGCGGCCGACTGAGCATCGCGGCCGCACGGCCGCCGGCATCGCTTACGGGCGCGCCGCGCAAGCGGCTGCCCACAGTACGAAGGGCGCTGCGTCGGCAGCGCCCTTTTCGCATCGACCGGGGATCGACCGTGAATCGACCGCGTTTTACTGCGCGACCGGTACGAGCTTGAAGTCCACCGGGCTGCCGACCGCCACCTTCTGCGGATTCGGAGCTAGCTGGCCCGTTGCGACGTCGCGGCCGAATACGTAGAACGTATCGCTGTCCTGGTTGCCGACGATCAGCCACTTGCCGGTCGGATCGATCAGGAATTCGCGCGGCGTCTTGCCGAGGCTCGACTGGCGGCCCACCGTCTTCAGCCGGCCGTCGGCCTGGTTCACCGCGTAGATCACGATTTCGTTCACGTCACCGCGATTGCTCGCGTACAGGAACCGCCCGTCCGGCGACAGGTGGATCGCGCCGCCGCCGACCTTGCCCTTGAAGCCCGGCACGGTCATCGGCAGCGTCTGCAGCGGCGTCAGCTTGCCGTCCCGATAACCGAACACCTCGACCGACGCGTTGAGCTCGCTCGTCACGTACGCGAACCGGCCGTCGGCACTGAACACCATGTGACGAGGACCGGAACCGGCCTTCACCGGCGTATAGCGCGTATCGGTCGGACTGATCAGCCCGCGGCTGCCGTCGACGGTATAGCGATAGCCGTAGATCTTGTCGGCGCCGAGATCCTGCACGAACAGGTACCGCCCATCCGGCGAGAACACGGTCGAATGCACGTGCGCGCCGTCCTGACGGCCTTTCACGGGCCCGGTGCCTTCATGGTGCACCGTGAGCACGGCCGGGTCGACGGCGCCGCCGTCACGCACCGGGAACACCGCGAAGCTGCCGCCCGGATCGGCGGCGACCGAGTAGTTCGCGGTGACGAGGTACTTGCCGTCCGGCGACAGCGCGAGATAGCAGGGGTCGTTCCCTTCCGACGACACGCGGTCGATGAACGTGAGCGTGCCTGTCTTCGCATCGAAGCCGAACGCGCTGATGCCGCCGCGCTGCGCGGCCGGCCCGTTGTCGCCGGGCAGTTCGTTGACCGCATAGACGGTGCGACCGTCGCGGCTCGGCAACAGATAGGAAGGGTTCACCGTTTTCGCGGACGACACGGGCGCGACGCTGCCCGTTTTCGTATCGAAGCGGTACACGTAGATCCCGTCGCTGCCGTGGCCCGTATAGGTGCCGACGAGCAGGTTGTAGACGCCGTCGGCCGGTGCGGGCGCTTGCTGCGCGAATGCGTGGTTCGCGGACAGCGACAGGACGATCGCGAAACCTTTCATCCAGTGAGCGAGCCTAAGCGGGAACCCTCGTGTCGTGGCGCGCGCGTCATGCTCGCGTAAACGGTTGGGCATTGAATCCTCCTTGCATCGAGTCGCTTCAAGTGTTGAGATAGGACGAAACGCCGGCCGTCAACGCGCTCCGCCGCCCGGCCGAGTATACGGGGCGCGGCGCCGGCACGTGAAGCCCGGACGCCGCAGCCTGCATTGTGAACTCGAATAACCCAAGGACCGCTTGCCCATGCCTGCCCTGATCGAAGACTACGCCCTTGTCGGCGACGGCCATACGGCCGCGCTGGTTTCAAGAGACGGCTCCGTCGACTGGCTGTGCTGGCCCCGCTTCGATTCGGGCGCCTGTTTCGCGGCGCTCGTCGGCACGCCGGAACACGGCCGCTGGCTGCTCGCGCCGGCCGCCGACGTCGCGATCACGCACACGACACGCCGCTATCGCGGCGACACGCTGATTCTCGAAACCGACTACGAAAGCGCCGACGGCGCCGTTACGGTGATCGACTTCATGCCGCCCGGCAACGGCTGGTCGGAATTCGTGCGGATCGTCGTCGGCCGCCACGGCACGATGAAGATGCGGATGGAACTCGTGTTGCGCTTCGACTACGGTTTCTCGATTCCCTGGGTCACGCAGCTGTCGCGTGAAAACGGGATGAAAGCCATCGCCGGCCCCGATACGGTCGTGCTGCGCACGCCCGTGCCGCTCATCGGCAAGAATCTGCACACGCTCGCCGAGTTCACGGTGAGTGCCGACGAGCGCGTGCCGTTCTCGCTCGGCTATGCGGCGTCGCACCTGCGGCTGCCGCCCGCGCGCGACCCGCTGTCGATGCTTGCACGCACCGAGAACTACTGGCTCGAATGGTCGGGACGCTGCCAGGTGCAAGGCCGCTACGCGGCGGCCGTGCGCCGCTCGCTGATCACGCTGAAGGCGCTCGCGTACGAGCCGACCGGCGGGATCGTCGCCGCGCCGACCACATCGCTGCCCGAGAAGATCGGCGGCAACCGGAACTGGGACTACCGTTACTGCTGGCTGCGCGACGCGACCATCACGCTGCTCGCGCTGATGCGCGGCGGCTACTACGACGAGGCGCGCGCGTGGCGCACGTGGCTCGGCCGCGTGATGGCCGGCTCGCCCGAGCAGATCCAGATCATGTACGGGATCGCGGGCGAGCGCCGCCTGCCCGAAATGGAACTCGACTGGCTGCCCGGCTACCAGGATTCGAAACCGGTGCGCGTCGGCAACGGCGCCGCGAACCAGCTGCAGCTCGACGTGTTCGGCGAAGTGATGGCCGCGCTGCACCTCGCGCGCGTGGGCGGGCTGCAGGCCGACGACACCGTGTGGTCCGTGCAGTGCTCGCTGCTCGACCATCTCGAGAAGATCTGGCAGGAGCCCGACGAAGGCATCTGGGAAACGCGCGGCGGCCGCCGCCATTTCACGTTCTCGAAGGTGATGGCGTGGGTCGCGTTCGATCGCGCGATCAAGTCGGCCGAGATGTTCAGGCTGCCCGGCTCGCTCGACCGGTGGCGCGCACTGCGCGACCGGATCCACGCGGATGTGTGCGCCAACGCATGGCATGAAGGCAAACAGGCGTTCGCGCAAAGCTACGGCAGCGACGAGCTGGATGCGAGCGTGCTGCTGATGCCGCTGCTCGGCTTCCTGCCGCCCGAGGACCCGCGCATCGTGGGCACCGTCGATGCGATCGAGCGGGAATTGCTGCACGACGGACTCGTGATGCGCTACCGCACGACCGAGTACGACGACGGTCTGCCGCCCGGCGAAGGCACGTTTCTCGCATGCAGCTTCTGGCTGGTCGACAACTACGCCCTGCTCGGCCGGATCGACGACGCGCACCGGCTGTTCAGCCGCCTGCTCGCGCTGTCGAACGATCTCGGGCTGCTCGCCGAGGAATACGATCCGGTGGACGGCCGGCTCGTCGGTAATTTCCCGCAGGCGTTCTCGCACGTGGCGCTCGTGCATACCGCAATGAACCTGATGCACCACGAAGAAGCAATGGCGCGCGCCGCCGGCCAGCCCGCGCCGGCCGTGGCGACGGGGCGTTGACGGGCGGCGGGGGCCGGCTTTTTCAGAGAACGTCAATTCGCAAAAGTTTGATGAAAAATTGAGGAAATGTTGCATTGCAACACCCATCGTTGTCCGATATGATCGACTCGATTGTCCGGCCGCGCTGCAACATGGCCGGTCGCTGACCCACACGGCACGCCGCGACGCCCCACGCCGCCCGCACCGTCCCCCACGCGGGAGTTGTCTGCATGCTTTACCAATTGCACGAATTCCAGCGGGCCATGCTGAGCCCGCTTACGGCCTGGGCCCAGGCCGCTTCCAAGTCGTTCGCCAATCCGTCCAGCCCGTTCTCGCTGATGCCCGGCGCGACGCGGATGGCCGCCGCGTACGAACTGATGTACCGGCTCGGCAAGGACTACGAGAAGCCCGAATTCAACATTCATCAGATCGTCAAGGACGGCCACAACATTCCGATCGTCGAGCAGACGATCATCGAGAAGCCGTTCTGCCGGCTGCTGCGCTTCAAGCGCTACTCGGACGACGCCGACGCCGTCACCCAGCTGAAGGACGAGCCGGTCGTGCTGGTCTGCGCGCCGTTGTCGGGCCACCACTCGACGCTGCTGCGCGACACCGTGCGCACGCTGCTGCAGGATCACAAGGTGTACATCACCGACTGGATCGACGCGCGGATGGTGCCGGTCGAGGTCGGCCCGTTCCACCTGCACGACTACATCGCTTACATCCAGGAATTCATCCGCCACATCGGTGCACGCAATCTGCACGTGATCTCGGTATGCCAGCCGACGGTGCCGGTGCTCGCCGCGATCTCGCTGATGGCAAGCCGCGGCGAGGACACGCCGCTCACGATGACGATGATGGGCGGCCCGATCGACGCGCGTCGGAGCCCGACGTCCGTGAACTCGTTGGCTACGCAACATTCGACCGCATGGTTCGAGAACAACGTGATCCACACGGTGCCCGCGAACTATCCGGGTGAAGGCCGCCAGGTGTATCCGGGCTTCCTGCAGCACACGGGCTTCGTCGCGATGAACCCCGAACGCCACGCGCAATCGCACTGGGACTTCTACCAGAGCCTGCTGCGCGGCGACGAGGACGATGCCGAGGCGCACCGCCGCTTCTATGACGAGTACAACGCGGTGCTCGACATGGCGGCCGAGTATTACCTCGAAACGATCCGCATCGTGTTCCAGGAGTTCCGGCTCGCGGAAGGCACGTGGGACGTCGAGGGCGAGCGCGTGCGTCCGCAGGACATCAAGCGCACCGCACTGATGACGATCGAGGGCGAGCTCGACGACATCTCGGGCAGCGGCCAGACGCACGTCGCGCATGAGCTGTGCACGGGCATCCCGCAGGACGACCGCCGCAGCCTGACCGCCGAGAAATGCGGTCACTACGGGATCTTCTCGGGCCGCCGCTGGCGCACGATCATCTACCCGCAGCTGCGCGACTTCATCCGCGAGCACGCGCCGGAACCGAAGAACGGCGCGGCGAAGCTGCCGCCCGATGCGCAGGACGCGACCGCGATCGGCGGCGTACCGGCCGCCACCACGCCGCAGCCCGAAACGACGGCGCGCGCCGCCGCCGCGAAACGCACGCGCACGAAAGCGCCGGCGGTGACGGTCGCCCCCGTGAGGACGCCGGCCGCGAAGGCCGCGCCAAGCGCGAAACGCGCAGGCAGCACGCGCGCGAAGCCGGTGCGCGCCCGCAAGGCCGCCTGACACGCTGCGTTCCGACGCAAAAACGCCGCCGGTGCTTGCGCACGGCGGCGTTTTTGCGTCGGGCGGCCCCGAGCGGGGGGCCCAGTGGTTCGTCGATTCGTCGGCTCAGCGCCGCAGCAGATACGCTAGCAACACCTCGGTGTTCATCCGGACCATCTCCGCGCGCTCGTCGGCTTCGCTGAAGTCGCGGCCGAGCGTCGCGGCGAGCGTGAAGCGGTTCGACACGATGTAGTAGCCGAGTCCCGACAGCGTTACGTAGAAGCGCAGTGGATCGACGTCGCTGCGGAACAGCCCGGCCTTCTGGCCGCGCATCAGCACGTTGCCGAGCTTCGCGACGATCGGCGACATCATCTCGCGGATCCGCGTCGACTTGTGCAGGTAGCGCGCTTCGTGGAGGTTCTCGTTGTTGATGAGCCGCAGCAGTTCGGGGTGGTCGCGGTAGTAGTCCCACACGAAATGTGCGAGCCGCGTGACGGCTTCGACGGGCGCGACGCCATCGAGATCGAGCACGCGCTCGGCTTCGGTCAGCGCGGAGAACGCGTGTTCGAGCACGGCCGTAAACAACTGCTCCTTGCTGCCGAAGTAGTAATACAGCATGCGCTCGTTGGTTTCGGCGCGCCGCGCGATCTGGTCGACGCGTGCGCCGAACAGCCCTCCACCCGCGAACTCTTCGGCTGCCGCCATCAGGATGCGGCGGCGTGTACCTTCAGGATCTCTTTTGATTTTTGGCTGATTCATGGTGGCGTTTTGCTATGTGAGCCGCGTGATCCGGACCGGTACCCCCACCGCCTCGGCGCCGGCCGCCGTCGAACGGACGCGCCGCGCGCGGCCGCCCTACTGCTGAGCCCCTGCAAAAAAGCGGTTCGATTATGCGCATAGACGGCGTCCAGCGCAATGCGGGAAATCGGCGATAATCGAGGTTTGGCAAACCTTTCCGGCCACGTGCGACGTGGCCGAGAGCCATTCGGCGCTGCCGCGCCCGTTGTCACCGTGACCGATTCCAAGACCCTCGCGGATCGCATCGAAGATCTGCTTCCCCAGACGCAATGCACGAAGTGCGGCTATGACGGCTGCCGTCCGTACGCCGAGGCGATCGCCGCCGGCGACGCGAACTACAACCAGTGCCCGCCCGGCGGCGCCGAAGGCATCGCGCGCCTCGCGAAACTGCTCGGCAAGCCGGTGATTCCGCTGAATCCCGTCAACGGCGCCGAGCACCCTCGCGCCGTCGCGTTCATCGACGAAAACCTGTGCATCGGCTGCACGCTGTGCATGCAGGCGTGCCCGGTCGATGCGATCGTCGGCGCGCCGAAACAGATGCATACGATCGTCGAATCGCTGTGCACGGGATGCGACCTGTGCGTGCCGCCCTGCCCGGTCGACTGCATCGCGATGGTTCCCGTCACCGGCGAGCGCACCGGCTGGGACGCGTGGTCGCAGGAACAGGCCGACGCCGCGCGCGAACGCCACGACCGCAGGCTCGCACGCCAGCGCCGCGACCGCGAGGCCGCCGAAGCGCGCGCGGCCGCCCGCCGCGCGGCGAGCGCGAGTGCCGGTGCGGGCAACGCGCCGGCCGCGGCAGACACCGGCAAAGCGAGCGCCGCACCCGCCGACGACGCCGACGCGAAGAAACGCGCGATCATCGCAGCTGCGCTCGAACGCGCGCGCAAGAAGAAGGAAGAGCTGTCCGCGCAAGGCGCTGCGCCGAAGAACACCGAGGGCGTGAGTGCGGCCGTGCAGGCGCAGATCGATGCGGCCGAAGCCCGCCGCAAGCGGCTCGCAGAACAGCAGGCGCAGCGTGACGCCGAGGCCGCGGCAGCCGACCGCGCCGGCAGCACGCCAGAAGACAACAACGCCGCGCAAAACGGCCCGGCCGCCCCGCCCGACAAGCACCGTCCATGAACGCCACCAAACGACGCGCGATCTACGAAACGCTGCAAAGCCTCAATCCGCATCCGACCACCGAGCTCGAATACACGACGCCGTTCGAGTTGCTGATCGCGGTGATGCTGTCGGCGCAGGCAACCGACGTGTCGGTCAACAAGGCAATGCGGAAGATGTTTCCGGTCGCGAACACCCCGCGACAAATCGTCGCGCTCGGCGAGGAAGGCGTCGCCGACTACATCAAGACGATCGGTCTGTACCGCACGAAGGCGAAGAACGTGATCGCGACGTGCAACATCCTGCTCGAGCGCTACGACGGCGAGGTGCCGGCCGATCGCGAAGCGCTCGAGAGCCTGCCGGGCGTAGGCCGCAAGACCGCGAACGTGGTGCTCAACACCGCGTTCGGCCAGCCGACCATCGCGGTCGATACACACATCTTCCGCGTCGCGAATCGCACGGGGCTTGCGCCGGGCAAGGACGTGCGGGCCGTCGAGGCCGCGCTCGAGAAGTTCACGCCGAAGGAATTCCTGCACGACGCGCATCACTGGCTGATCCTGCACGGACGCTACGTATGCAAGGCGCGCAAGCCCGAATGCTGGCACTGCGCGATCGAGCCGCTGTGCGAATTCCGTCCGAAAACGCCGCCGCCGAACGAATGATGCGCGTCAGCCGCGGCTGACGAATCATCGCATCGGGTTATCTGCTCGCGGCACGCGCGGTGCGGCCGGCCGGCGCCGTTACGCGCCGGCGGCTTCCCCTTTCCCGTCAAGCATTGGACGTCGCCGTCGCGTCGTCGGCTGCCGCGCCGCCCGCGCGCACCAGCGCCAGCACGGCCGCGAGGATCGCGACGGCGCCCGCCCACTGCAGCGGCGCCAGCGCTTCGCCGAACAGCAGCGCGGCGAGCGCGACCGTCACGACCGGTTCGAGCGTCGACAACATCGACGTACGCGCGGCCCCGAGCCGCTCCAGCCCGGCGAAGAACGCGAGCATCGCGGCCACCGTTGACACCAGCGCGATCGCCAGCATCGACGCCCAGCCGGCGGCCGTCGCCGGCCAGCGCGGCGGCGCGCCGAACGCTGCGGTCCGCACCAGCGCGATCGCGACGAGCGTCGCGGTCGCCGACAGGCAAATGATCGCGGTGGTCGCGACCGGATCGACGCCGCGCGTCGCTTTCGTGCCACCGACGATGTACAGCGAATAGATCACCGCGGCGGCCAGCGCAAGCGCGATGCCGAGCGGCTCGCCATGGCCGCCGCCGACCATCAGCGCGGAACCCGCGACGCAGAGCACCAGCGCGATCGCCTTCGCGCGCGTGAGACGCTCGCCGAGCCACCACGCGGCCAGCAGCGTGACGAATGCCGGGTACAGGTAGAGCAGCAGCGCGACGAGACTCGCCTGCGCATGCTGCAGCGCGCTGAAATAGCAGAACGACTGCCCGACGTAGCCGAGCGCGCCCATCGCGACGAGCGGCGCGAGCGCACGGCCGCGCGGCCAGGCGACGCGGCGGTGCCGTGCGATCGCGGCGAGGACCGCACCCCCGATCGCGAAGCGCACGATCAATAGTCCGAGCACGTCGACGCCGCCCGCATACGCATAGCGGCCGAAGATCGCCATCGCGCCGAACGCGGCGGCGGACAACGCGACATAAAGCGCGCCCTGCAGCGCGGCGGAAGGTGAGCGAACGGTGGCGGACATGGCGAAACGGCGCGAGCGCGACGACGGGAATCGTCGGAGTGTAGCGGCGCGGCGGCAGCCAGCCTAGCCCGCGCTTACCCGTTGCGCCGCGCGGCCGACGCAGCGGCAGTCAACGCCGCCTGCGCGGACCAGCAGCCAGCGCCCACAGCCGCCGCCACGCGCGACGAGGCCGCCTGCATCGCGCGCCGACCCGGCGTACAATGCGCGACGCGGCACGACGCCGCCCGAATCACGACGTTTCCCCACCATGTTCAATCCGAGTCGCGACGAAGTCCGTCGCTTTTTCACCGAAACCTGGCGCAAGCAGCGCGCAGGCGAGATCCTGACGCCGCTGGAAGCGATGGCCGCCGACTGGATCGCCGAGCACCCCGAATACCATGACGACCTCGCGGACGCCGACGGCGCCGCCGCGCGCAATTACACGCCCGAGGAAGGCCGCACGAATCCGTTCCTGCATCTGTCGATGCATCTCGCGATCAGCGAGCAGTTGTCGATCGACCAGCCGCCCGGCATCCGCGCCGCGCACGACAAGCTGGCCGCGAAGCTCGACTCGACGCACGAAGCGCAGCACGCGATCATGGAATGCCTCGGCGAAACGATCTGGGAAGCGCAGCGCACGGGCACGCCCCCCGATACGGACGCTTACCTGCAGCGCATCCTGCATCGCGCGTCGCGCGACTGAGCGCCGCGGCGCTGCGGCCATATCGGCCGACGGACAAAAAAATACCCCGCCGCGGCGGGGTATTCGTGCCGCACGGGCCGCAACGGCCCGGCGCGCTTACTTCTTGAAGACGAGGTCGGTCTCTTTCAGCGATTCGATGTAGGCCGCGATGTCCTTCATGTCGTTGACCGACAGGTTCTGCACCTGCGCCTGCATGATCGCGTTGTTGCGGCCGAGCAGCGGGTTCGTCAGGCCCATCTGGTACTGGCGCATCGCCCACACGAGGTAATCGGCGTGCTGGCCCGCGAGGCGCGGATACTCGGCGTTGATCGGCTTGTTCAGCTGCGCGCCGTGGCAGGCCGCGCAGTTGTGCGATTCGACCAGTTCCTTGCCCTTCGTGATGTCTGCCGCATGCGCGGTGCCGATCGCGAGGCCGGCCGCCAGTGCAACCGCCGCCGTCTTGAATGCGTTGTTCATGAATGCTCCTGTCCCGCCGGTAAGAATCGGCGGCGCGCGCTTTACTTGTAGGGATTGTCCTTCGTGTCGGCCTTCTGTGCGGCGTAGTAGGCCGACAGATCCGCGATGTCCTGATCCGTCAGCGAACCGGCGATCGCGTTCATCGACGGGAAGTGACGATCCTTCTTGCGGTAGGCCTTCAGCGCGTTCTCGAGGTATTGCTGGTTCTGCCCGCCGAGGACGGGCACCCGGTAGACCTCCGGGTACGCCGCGCGGTAATCCTGGATGCCGTGGCAACCGATACACATGGCGGCCTTGCTCGCCCCGTCCTTCGGGTTGCCGACCACACCGGCCGCCTGCGCGCTGCCCGCGAGCGCCACGAGCGCTGCGACAACGACGTGTTTGCCGACGAATTTGTTCATAGCTCTTGTAACCTAGCTTGAGGGGAAACTGGCGCCGAAGCGGCAACGGCCCGCGCCGGTTTGCTTATCGGATCGCCACGCAGGCCAAAAAAAACGGCCAGATTGTACCGCGTCGGCGGGGAACGCGTCCATATTGGCGCCCCGGTCCGCCCCGCCGCAGCCCCGCAACGATACGCGGGCGCCGCCTGCCCGGACAGCCCTTCTGACTTATACTGGGTTTTTTTGCGATTAAGAAGAGCGCCGCCATGCGTTTCGAAGGATCCTCGCACTACGTCGCCACCGACGACCTGAAGCTCGCGGTCAACGCCGCGCTGACGCTGCAACGCCCGCTGCTGATCAAGGGCGAGCCCGGCACCGGCAAGACGATGCTCGCCGAGGAAGTCGCCGCCGCGCTCGACATGCCGCTGCTGCAATGGCACATCAAGTCGACGACGAAGGCGCAGCAGGGCCTGTACGAATACGACGCGGTGTCGCGGCTGCGCGACTCCCAGCTCGGCGACGAGCGCGTGAAGGACATCGCAAACTACATCGTGAAAGGCGTGCTGTGGCAGGCCTTCGACGCCGAACGCCCGAGCGTGCTGCTGATCGACGAGATCGACAAGGCCGACATCGAATTCCCGAACGATCTGCTGCGCGAGCTCGACCGGATGGAGTTCCACGTGTACGAGACGCGCGAGACCATTCGCGCGAAGCACCGGCCGCTCGTGATCATCACGTCGAACAACGAGAAGGAGCTGCCCGACGCGTTCCTGCGCCGCTGCTTCTTCCACTACATCCAGTTTCCGGACGCGGCGACGATGCAGAAGATCGTCGCCGTCCACTTCCCGAACATCCGCGAAGAGCTGCTGCACGCGGCACTGCAAAGCTTCTTCGAGTTGCGTGGCGTGTCGGGGTTGAAGAAGAAGCCGTCGACGTCCGAGCTGCTCGACTGGCTGAAGCTGCTGCTCGCCGAGAACATCCCGGCCGACGCGCTGCGCGGCGCCGATGCGAAGCAGATCGTGCCGCCGCTCGCAGGCGCGCTGCTGAAGAACGAGCAGGATCTGAGCCTGCTCGAGCGGCTCGTCTACATGAACCGGCACAACCGGTAATCGACCCGCGAAGGCCCGGCCATGCTGCTCAATTTCTTCTACGCGCTGCGCGCAGCCAAGCTGCCCGTCTCGGTGAAGGAATACCTGACGCTGCTCGAATCGCTGAAGGCCGGGCTGATCTCGCCGTCGATCGACGCGTTCTACTTCCTCGCGCGGATGACGCTCGTCAAGGACGAGCAGTACTTCGACAAGTTCGACCAGGCGTTCGGTGCGTATTTCCACGGCGTGTCCACGCTGCCGTCCGAAGCGTTCGACATTCCGCTCGACTGGCTCGAGAAGCGGCTCGAACGGGAGTTGTCGCCGGAAGAAAAGGCGCAGATCGACGCGCTGGGCGGCCTCGACAAGCTGATGGAGCGCCTGAAGGAATTGCTCGACGAGCAGAAGGCGCGCCACGAAGGCGGCAACAAGTGGATCGGCACCGGCGGCACGTCGCCGTTCGGGCACGGCGGCTACAACCCCGAAGGGATGCGCATCGGCGGCCCGTCGAACGGCAACCGCACCGCGGTCAAGGTGTGGGAGGCGCGCGCGTATCGCGACTACGACGACTCCGTCGAGATCGGCACGCGCAACATCAAGGTCGCACTGCGGCGCCTGCGCCGCTTCGCGCGCGAAGGCGCGGCCGAGGAGCTCGACCTGCCCGGCACGATCCGCAGCACCGCCGCGAACGCCGGCTGGCTGGATCTGCGGATGGTGCCCGAGCGCCACAACAACGTGAAGGTGCTGATGCTGCTCGACGTCGGCGGCTCGATGGACGACCACATCAAGCGCACCGAGGAGCTGTTCTCGGCCGCGAAGGCCGAGTTCAAGCATCTGGAGTTCTACTACTTCCACAACTGCGTGTACGACCACCTGTGGAAGAACAACCGCCGCCGGCACTCGGAGCGCACCGCGACGTGGGACGTGCTGCACAAGTTCACGCCCGACTACAAGCTGATCTTCGTCGGCGATGCGACGATGAGCCCGTACGAAGTGCTGCAGCCGGGCGGCTCGGTCGAATACAACAACCCGGAAGCCGGCGCCGTATGGCTGCGCCGCCTCGCCGATCAGTTCCCCCACCATGCATGGCTGAATCCCGAGCCCGAGCGGCTATGGGAATACCGGCAATCGGTCTCGATCATTCGCGACGTGCTGGGTCAGCGCATGTATCCGCTCACGCTCGCCGGCCTAGAAACCGCGATGCGCGCACTCAGCAAGTAACGCACCCACCCAGCAGACACGAAGGCCGCGCCCCGGCGGCCTTGCCCCGGAGACAGCATGAACCCTTCGCCCACCGTGAGCGCCGGCCGCGCCGGCGGCCGCCGCTTTTTCGCCGACACGTCGGTGTCCACGCTCGTCGCCGGCTTCGTCGCGATGATGACCGGTTATACGAGCTCGCTCGTGCTGATGTTCCAGGCCGGACGGGCCGCGCACCTCACCGACGCGCAGATCTCGTCTTGGATCTGGGCGCTGTCGATCGGGATGGCGCTGACGACGATCGGCCTGTCGCTGCGCTTTCGCGCGCCCGTCGTCGTCGCATGGTCGACGCCCGGCGCCGCACTGCTGATCACATCGCTGCCCGGCGTGCCGTATCCCGAAGCGATCGGCGCGTTCGTCGTGTGCGCGGTGCTGTTGACGGCCGTCGGCGTAAGCGGGCTGTTCGACACGCTGATGAAGCGCATTCCGGCCGGCATCGCGGCCGCGCTGCTCGCGGGCATCCTGTTCGAGATCGGCATCGAGATCTTCCGCGCCGCGCAGTTCCAGACGGCGCTCGTGCTCGCGATGTTCTTCACGTACCTGATCGTCAAGCGGCTCGCGCCGCGCTATGCAATCGTCACGACGCTGATCGTCGGCACCGCCGTCGCAGGCGGGCTCGGTCTGCTCGACTTCAGCCATTTCCACATCGCGCTCGCGCAACCCGTGTTCACGATGCCCGCGTTCTCGATCGCATCGATCGTCAGCATCGGCATTCCGCTGTTCGTCGTCGCGATGGCGTCGCAAAACGTGCCGGGCATCGCGGTGCTGCGCGCGGACGGCTATCGGACACCGTCGTCGCCGCTGATCGCGACGACCGGCCTCGCGTCGCTGCTGCTCGCGCCGTTCGGCTCGCACGGCGTGAACCTCGCGGCGATCACGGCCGCGATCTGCACGGGCCCCGAAGCGCACGACGATCACGCGAAGCGCTACACGGCCGCCGTGTGGTGCGGCACGTTCTACCTGATCGCCGGCGTGTTCGGCGCGACGATCGCCGCGCTGTTCGCCGCGCTGCCGAAGGCGCTCGTCGTGTCGGTGGCCGCGCTCGCGCTGTTCGGCTCGATCATGAGCGGGCTCGCGAATGCGATGCAGGATGTGAAGCAGCGCGAAGCCGCGCTCGTCACGTTCATGGTCACCGCGTCGGGCCTTACGCTGCTGTCGATCGGCTCGGCGTTCTGGGGGCTTGTCGCGGGCGTCGTCACGCAGGTGATCCTGAATGCGCGGCGCCCCGCGTAGCGCCGCGTCGCGCGCGTGCGCGACGCAAAAGGCACGCCACAACGTGCGCGACGCGAATCGGGCCTAGAATAGTGGATCGGAGGCGGCGCCTGCGCCGCCTCGCTTCGCTGCCGCGCTCGCGCGGCCCGTGAGAACCCCGGCGCCCCGCGCCCTCCTCCCGAATCGCCATGACCAACGCACTCGACCAGCTGAAGCAGTACACGACCGTCGTCGCCGACACGGGCGATTTCCAGCAGCTTGCGCAATACAAGCCGCAGGATGCGACCACGAACCCGTCGCTGATCCTGAAGGCGGTCCAGAAGGACGCATACAAGCCGATCCTCGAGAAAACCGTCCGCGATCACCGCAACGAAAGCACCGATTTCATCATCGACCGCCTGCTGATCGCATTCGGCACCGAGATCCTGAAGCTGATCCCGGGCCGCGTGTCGACCGAAGTCGACGCGCGCCTGTCGTTCGACACGCAGCGCTCGATCGACAAGGGCCGCGAACTCATCAAGCTGTACGAAGCGGCCGGCGTCGGCCGCGAACGCATCCTGATCAAGCTCGCATCGACGTGGGAAGGCATCCGCGCGGCCGAGGTGCTGCAAAAGGAAGGGATCAAGTGCAACATGACCCTGCTTTTCTCGCTCGTGCAGGCCGCCGCATGCGCGGAAGCCGGCGCGCAGCTGATCTCGCCGTTCGTCGGCCGCATCTACGACTGGTACAAGAAGCAGGCCGGCGCCGACTGGGACGAAGCGAAGAACGGCGGCGCGAACGATCCGGGCGTGCAGTCGGTGCGCCGCATCTACACGTACTACAAGACGTTCGGCTACAAGACCGAAGTGATGGGCGCGAGCTTCCGCACGACCAGCCAGATTACCGAGCTCGCCGGCTGCGACCTGCTGACGATCAGCCCGGACCTGCTGCAGAAGCTGCACGACAGCAACGAAACGGTCGCGCGCAAGCTGTCCCCGGACGCGCTGCACGACACGCCGACCGAGCGCGTCGCGATCGACGAGGCGTCGTTCCGCTTCCAGCTGAACGACGAAGCGATGGCGACGGAAAAACTTGCCGAAGGCATTCGCGTGTTCGCCGCCGACGCGGTAAAGCTCGAGAAGCTCATCGACGCGCTGCGCTGAACCGCGCTCATGTGACGGCCGTCGGCCGATCTGTCAGCAAGCCTGACAACAGCCGTCAGTTGCACGACGAAACGGCCGCGAACGACGTGTTCGCGGCCGTTTTATTTTTCATTCCCTCGTCAAGCGCGCGCACTACAATCCACGTCACGAGTGCGGCGGCCGCATCCCGTCGCGCTCTTTACGGTCAATCCCCGCAGTACCCGAGCCGGCGCAGCCCCGCCGGCCCGGTCCACAGGAGACAACGATGCAAGTCGAACCGTATCTGACGTTCTACGGCCGCGCGGAAGAAGCCCTTCAGTTCTACGAAAAGGCGCTCGGTGCGAAGACGATGTTCAAGATGCACTTCAAGGATGCGCCGCCGAACCCGGACTACCCGATCGCGCCGGAAATGGCCGACAAGGTGATGCACGCAAGCTTCAAGATCGGCGAGTCGATGATCATGTGCTCCGACGGCGACTGCAGCCAGCCGGCCGGCGCCGCGCACGCCGGCTATTCGCTGTCGCTGAATCCGGCAACCGTCGACGAAGGACAGAGGCTGTTCAATGCGCTCGCCGACGGCGGCGAAGTGACGATGCCGTTCGGCAAGACGTTCTGGGCGCTCGGCTTCGGGATGGCAAAGGATCGCTTCGGCGTGCACTGGATGGTCAACGTCGAGGACCTGTCGCAACGCGAGGAACTCGCGAAACGCGCGCAAGGCTGACGCAAACGAAAACGCCCGCCACTTCGCAGTGACGGGCGTTTTCTTTGCCGCACGGCGTTCGCCACGCGGCTGGCGACCGCGCCGCGCGCGCCGGTCAGCTCTCGACGACGTCGAGATAGTCCTCCGGACGCGTGCGATCCTCCGCATGCGCCATGCCGATCACGCGCACCAGCACGCTCACCACGATCGACACCACCAGGTTCACGATCAGCGACCACACGGCCGCGTAGCCGGGAATCGCGAGACCGAACAGGTGGATCGTGAAGATCGAGCCGGCCAGCTTCAGCGAGATCGCCATCCACGTGCCGCACACGATGCCGGCCGCCCAGCCTGCGAGCAGGCCGCGGTGGTCGAGCACGCGCGTGTACAGGCCGAGCACGATCGCCGGCAATGTCTGGATGATCCAGATCCCGCCGAGCAGTTGCAGCTGGATCGCGTACGTGAGCGGCAAGCCGAGAATGAACGCGACTGCACCGACCTTCACGATCAGCGACACGAGCTTCGCGACGTGCGTCTCCTGGTCGTGCGTCATGTTGCGGTTCACGAACTCGCGATGAATGTTGCGCGTGTACAGGTTCGCCGCCGCGATCGACATGATCGCCGCGGGCACCAGCGCGCCGATGCCGATCGCCGCGAACGCGACGCCGACGAACCACGACGGGAAGTAGTTGAGGAACAGCGCGGGCACCGCGAAGTTCGGGCCGAACGCCTTGAAGTACGGCGCGTACTGCGGCATGTCCTTCACGCCGGACGCGAGCGCCATGTAGCCGAGCAGCGCAAGCAGGCCGAGCACGAACGAGTACGCGGGCAGCATCGCCATGTTGCGGCGGATCGTGTTGCCCGACGACGACGACAGGATCGCCGTGACCGAGTGCGGATACAGGAACAGCGCGAGCGCGGAGCCGATCGCGAGCGTCGCGTACGCGCTGTAGCCGTTCAGGCTCATCGCATCGGGCGCCTTCAGCAGCAGCTTCGCGGGCGGCACGGTCGAGAAGATGTGCCCGAACCCGCCGAGCTTCGCGGGGATCACGATGACCGCGGCGGCGATCGTGATGTAGATCAGGATGTCCTTCACGATCGCGATCATCGCGGGCGCGCGCAGCCCCGACGTGTACGTATACGCGGCGAGGATCGCGAACGCGATGATCAGCGGCAGGTCGCCGACAAAGCCGGTCGTGTCGAATCCGAGCGCACCGATCACGACCTCGATACCGACGAGCTGCAACGCGATGTACGGCATCGTCGCGAGGATGCCCGTCACAGCGATCGCGAGCGCGAGCATCCGGCTGCCATACCGTGCGTTGACGAAGTCGGCGGCCGTCACGTAACCGTGCCGTTTTGCGATGCTCCACAGCTTCGGGAACACGACGAACGCGAACGGGTAGATCAGGATCGTGTACGGCAGTGCGAAGAAGCCCATCGCGCCGGCGCCGAAC
Source organism: Burkholderia latens (assembly GCF_001718795.1). NCBI lineage: Bacteria > Pseudomonadati > Pseudomonadota > Betaproteobacteria > Burkholderiales > Burkholderiaceae > Burkholderia > Burkholderia latens. The sequence goes on from NZ_CP013435.1 coordinate 2,464,895, forward strand.
ACGAGCGCGGGCACTGCGACGAACGTGTACGCCGTGTAGAGGTCGCCGCCGAGCAGGAACCACGTGACGATCGTGCCGAAGCGGCGGCCGCCGAGGCCCCATTCGTCGAGGTGGGCGAGGTCGCCGCGCCGCCAGTTCGCGGCGAGAAAGCCGAGGATGGTGACGCCGATGAACAGCAGGACGAAGACGAAGGTGGCGCCGAGATTCATTGAGCACCTCCGCGCGTGCCGCCCGACTTCCACGCGTTCTTGGTCTTGTAGTACACGAACGCGGTGATCACCGCGCTAATGAACACCCACAGCAGCTGATACCAATAGAAGAACGGAAATCCCAGCCATTGCGGTTCGATCTTGCTGTACGACGGCACCCAGACCATCGCAATCAGCGGCAGCACCAGCAGCCAGAGCCAGCGCTTGGCGGCCCGATTGGCGTCGGCATCGTGAGCCATGACGTCTCCTCATCTTTCCCGGTTATCGATCTTGTTGAGCGGGTACGGCGGCGAGAGGAGCGGCAAAACGGGTAAGCTGCGGCTCCCCTGGCTTCGCGCCAGTATAGGAGCCGCGCGCGCACGGTCAAGCGGGGGCGAACCCGAGGTGATCCGCCCCTGATCGCGCGGTTGCACCGGCATGCGGCCGGCGCATGAGCGTCAGATCGCGAACGATGCGTCGCGCGCGCCCGTCGTTTCTTTCAAAGCTTTCACCCACTTGCGAGCGGGTAGCTTCAGCGTGTCCTCGATCAGCTTCGCGCGAGCGTCAAGCTGTGCGAACGACACGTCGAGCGACGGGCCGGAGAACGCGATCGCGATCCGGTTGCCGTCGTGCACTTCCGGCAGCGCGATCACGCGATGATCGAACGCCGCGTTCAGATGTTTCATGTTGCGCACGAAGCTCGGATGGTCGCCGAACAGGTTGATCGTCGCGATGCCGGCATCCGCGAGGCAGCCGCGCACCGCGCGGTAGAACGCGACGCTGTCGAGCACGGGGCCGCGCGCGGTCGCATCGTACAGGTCGATCTGCAGCACGCCCGTCGTGCCGCGGTTGGCCGGGTCGTTGACGAAGTCCCATGCGTCGGCTTCGTGCACGACGAGGCGGTCGTCGTCGGGCGGCAGCGCGAACATCGTGCGCGCGGCGACGATCACGGCCGGATTCAGCTCGACTGCCTCGACCTTCGCATGCGGCAGGAAGCGGTGCGAGAACTTCGTCAGCGCGCCGGTGCCGAGCCCGAGCTGCACGATTCGCGCGGGCGTTTCGAGGAACAGCAGCCACGCCATCATCTGCTGCGCGTATTCGAGCTCGATGTGCAACGGCTTCGAGATGCGCATCGCGCCCTGCACCCACTCGGTGCCGAAGTGCAGGAAGCGCACGCCGCGTTCTTCCGAGAACGTGACCGGCGCGAAGCGCGGCTTGCGCGGCGCGTCGAGGACGGGCACGTCGTCGTGCTCGCCGATCTCCGGGCGGCGCTTCACGCGCGGCGGCTGCAGTTTGTCGGAACCGTTGTACGCGGACGGCTGGCGTTGCTTGAACGCGCGCGCCTCGGCGGACGCGCGCTTGATCAGTCGGGTCATGATGAATCTCGCTGGGTGACACTGGAGCAGGCTGAATCGGCCTGGATGAGCGGACGAGAGGATAGCATTGGTGACGCTCCGGGCCACGGTACGCGCACCCGCTCTCCGCCGGCTGGCCATGTGCGCGACTTGCACCTGATATCCTCGCAGTGCGTGCGCGACGAGAAAGCGACTTCCCCTGACCGCGAGAAAATCACATGACGTCGAACGACAAGAAGATCTGGTTCCCGGCGAAACGCTACGGGTGGGGATGGGGGTTGCCGGTCGCGTGGCAAGGCTGGGTCGTGCTGTTGCTGTTCGCGATCGGCGTCATCGCGTGCGCGTGGCTCGCGCCGCCGCAACGCTCGCCGCTTGCCTACGCCGCGTGCATCGCGGTGCTGGTCGCGCTGCTGACTGCGGTGTGCTGGCTCAAGGGCGAGAAACCTCGCTGGCGATGGGGCAACGACGATTGAGCTTCAACGCGGCACGCAAGCCCATGCCGTTGCGATTCGTCGGCACTGCCCTCAGTCGAAGCGGTCGAACATGCCGCGCGGGAGTTCGCGGGGCGAGCAAGACGAAAATGCTCGAATCTGTGGCGAAGCTTGGACGCGACCGGGCCAATTGTCGTCGGGCGCGATCACCGGTCGCAAGCAGAAGGGCACGTCGAAATCGTGTTCGCAGCCGGACGACAGCCGTGGTTCCAGTCTTTTCGACGCGCTGGCCGCCGCTGCTGCCCTGAGCGCCGGACGATCAAAGCACGATTCGGCGCCAATGCTCGAGCTTTTGCTCGAACGACAGCATTGCGTTCGCCGGACTCGACGACGGCAGCACGAGGGTCTCGTACCCTGCCTCGCCGATCACACTGGCAAAGCGCCCCGCCGTCTTCCCGTTGAAACACACTTTCTTCAGCAACGGCGCATGTTCGCGCAACGACGCGAAGTCATTCGGCTTCGCGTTGCGGATCGCGGAATCGAGACTGCCTTCGCGATGGCATGCATCGAGCACGTCCCAGATGCCGATGCCGCGCGCGAGCACGCGTTCGAGCCGCGCATCGTACGCAAGCTCGTGCAACCCGGGTTCGCCGAGCACCGCGCCCAACAACCGCCAGAACTGATTGCGCGGATGCGCGTAGTACTGCGCGGCATCGAGCGACGCCTCGCCGGGAAAGCTGCCGAGGATCATCGTATGCGTATGCGCGGCGACGACTGGCGGAAAGCCTTGCAGCATCACCGTTCTCCGCGTGGCCCGCACGAGCGCGGCCCGTCACCGTGCGCGTCGAGATGACGCCACAGTGCGGGCAGCATGCATTCGGTGACCATCAGCGGCTCGCCGTGCCGCTGAAACACCGAGCGCCGCGCGGCGAATGCGTGCGGCGCCCGCTCGCCCCGCAACGCATGGCACGCGAGCGCATACAGCGGATGGCCGGCGATCACGCGCCGGCTGACGAGCGCCGAGCGCTCGACCTGCGGATCGCTGTACAGCAGCTCGGCGAGCGGCCGCGTGCGCAGGCGCCGCATCGCCTGCCACACGCCCTTGCTGGCCGCGAGCGGCGCGATGCTGTGCGCGGCGACGTACGGCGTGCCGTCGACCGACAGAATCACCTCGCGCACCCACATCGGCGCGCGCGGCGCGCTGCCGAGCGCGTCGGGTTCGTCGAACCACGGGCCGTCGACGGCCTCGCGCGTCACACGCACGCTCACGCTGCCGAGCCGCGCGAGATGCGCGGTCAGCGATCCGCCGCGCGTGAGCCAGTCGCGCTGGTCGAGCGTGCAGCCGGGCCGCGGCGTGTCGCGCCAGCCGGCCCGTGCGCCGTCGAATCGCATCCGCGCGTTCACGCCGTGCGCGACAGCAGCAGCGCGTTGGTCCGCTTCACGAAGCTGGCCGGATCGTCGAGCATCCCGCCTTCGGCCAGCAGCGCCTGGTCGAACAGCAGATGGCACCAGTCGCCGAAATCGGCGCTGTCGGCGTTCAGCTGCTTCACGAGCGCGTGCTCGGGATTGATCTCGAGGATCGGCTGCATCGCCGGCGCGTTCTGGCCGGCCGCCTTCAGCATCCGCTGCAGGTAACCGCTCATGTCGTTGTCGTCCGCGACGAGGCACGACGGCGAATCGGTCAGGCGGAACGTGACGCGCACCTCCTTCACCTTGTCGCCGAGCGCTTCCTTCATCTTGTCGACGACCGGCTTGATCGCCTCGCCCGCCTGCTGCTGCGCCTTCTTTTCCTCGTCGTTCAGCTCGCCGAGGTCGAGGTCGCCGCGGGCCACGCTCGCGAGCGGCTTGCCGTCGAATTCGTGCAGGAACGACAGCATCCATTCGTCGACGCGATCGGTCAGCAGCAGCACCTCGACGCCCTTCTTGCGGAACACTTCCAGATGGGGGCTGTTCTTCGCGGCCTGCCACGTATCGGCGGTCACGTAGTAGATCTTGCTTTGCTCCGGCTTCATCCGCGACACGTAGTCGGCGAGCGACACGTCCTGCGCGTCGGTGTCGCCGTGCGTCGACGCGAAGCGCAGCAGCTTCGCGATGCGCTCGCGGTTCGCGTGATCCTCGCCGACGCCTTCCTTCAGCACCTGGCCGAACGCGCTCCAGAACGTCTTGTACTTCTCCTTGCCGGCATCGTCTTCCGCGTTCGCCAGCTCCTCGAGCATCGACAGCGCGCGCTTGGTCACGCCTTCGCGGATCGCCTTCACGTCGCGGCTTTCCTGCAGGATTTCACGCGACACGTTCAGCGGCAGGTCGGCCGAATCGACGACGCCCTTCACGAAGCGCAGATATTGCGGCAGCAGCTGCTCGGCATCGTCCATGATGAACACGCGCTTCACGTACAGCTTCAGGCCGCCGCGGTAGTCGCGGTTCCACAGGTCGAACGGCGCGCGCGCCGGCACGAACAGCAGCTGCGTATATTCGCTGCGGCCTTCGACGCGATTGTGGGTCCATGCGAGCGGATCCTGGTGGTCGTGCGCGATGTGCTGGTAAAACTGCGTGTACTGCTCGTCGGTGATGTCGCTCTTCGCACGCGTCCACAGCGCGCTCGCCTGGTTGACGGTCTCGTCCTCGTCCTTCAGGACCATCTCGCCCTTTTCCTGATCCCATTCTTCCTTGCGCATCAGGATCGGCAGTGCGATGTGATCGGAGTACTTCTGGATGATCGACTTCAGGCGATGCGACGACAGCAATTCGTCCTCGCCGTCGCGCAGGTGCAGCGTGATCGTCGTGCCGCGCTGCGCGCGCTCGATCGCATCGATCGTGAAGTCGCCCTCGCCCGCGCTTTCCCAGCGCACGGCCTCGTTCGCCGGCAGGCCGGCGCGGCGCGTCTCGACGGTGATCTTGTCGGCGACGATGAAGCCCGAGTAGAAGCCGACGCCGAACTGGCCGATCAGCGCCGCGTCCTTCTGCTGGTCGCCGGACAGCTTCGTGAAGAATTCCTTGGTACCCGAACGCGCAATCGTGCCGAGGTTCGCGATCGCTTCGTCGCGGCTCATGCCGATGCCGTTGTCCTCGATCGTGATCGTGCGCGCGGCCTTGTCGAAGCCGATGCGGATGCGCAGGTTCGGATCGTTCTCGTACAGCGCGTTGTCCGCGAGCGCTTCGAAACGCAGCTTGTCGGCCGCGTCGGACGCGTTCGACACCAGTTCGCGCAGGAAGATTTCCTTGTTGCTGTAGAGCGAATGAATCATCAGGTGGAGGAGCTGCTTGACCTCTGCCTGAAAGCTCATCGTTTCGTGTGCCATGGATGCTGTTTCCTCTTACTTGAACTTGAATGGTGTGGCGCAGGCGGCCGGCGCGCGATGCCGGCGCCCGTCAAGGACAACCGCCTGGCGCAAGCGGTTTGCGCCGGCATATGGGGACGGGCGACGCGATTTCAAGTGGCGGCCGTGCCGCCCGCCGTCACGACGCGCGCCGCGCCGCCGACTCGATATAGCGCGCGAGAAATGGCGCCAGCGCCGGATCGCCGCAGTTCGCGACGTTGAAGCGCGTCCACGTCGACGGCGACTGCTGCGGCGAAAACAGGCTCCCCGGCGTGAGCAAGAATCCCTCCTCGTGCGCGGCGGCCGCGAGCGCGTCCGAATCGACGCCGGTGTCGGCCCACAGGAACATCCCGGCCGCCGGCATCGTGAAAAGCCGCAGCCCGGTGCGCTCGAGCATCCGCGCGGTCTTGTCGCGCACGCCGTCGAGCCGCGCACGCAGCCGCTCGACGTGGCGCCGGTAGTGCCCTTCGGTCAGGATCTTGTAAAGCACGCGCTCGTTGAGCTCCGGCGTGGTCATTCCGACCAGCATCTTCTGGTCGGTGATCGCCTTCGCGATCTCCGGCGCGCACGCGACATAGCCGACCCGCAGGTTCGCCGCGAGCGTCTTCGAATAGCTGCCGAGGTAGATCACGCGCTTCAACTGGTCGAGGCTTGCGAGGCGTGTGGCCGGATAGCTCGGCGGGCACAGGTCGCCGTACACGTCGTCCTCGACGACGAGGAAGTCGTACGCCTCCGCGAGCTTCAGGATCCGGAACGCCTGCGCGGCCGACAGCGACGTGCCGGTCGGGTTCTGCAGCACGGAATTGATCACCAGCATCTTCGGCCGCCACATCTGCACGAGTGTTTCCAGCGCGTCGAGATCGGGGCCGTCCGGCGTATAAGGCATGCCGACGAGCTGCGCGCCCTGCGCGGCGAAGCGGCCGAACATCTGGAACCACGCGGGATCGCCGACGATCACCGCGTCGCCCGGCCGCACGTAGATCCGCGAGATCAGGTCGATCGCCTGCGTGATTCCCGACACCAGCACGAGCTGCTCCGGCTTTGCGCCGATCTCGACTTCCGCGAGCCGCGTCTGCAGTTGCTGACGCAGCGGCAGGAAGCCCTGCGCGGTGCCGAAACCGAGCATCTGCGCGCCCGCCTGGCGCCCGAGCGCCCGCAGCGCGCCGGTGATCAGTTCGCCGTCGAGCCAGCGGCCCGGCAGGTAGCCGAGACCCGGCCCTTTTTCGGGGCTGACGGTGTGCAGCATGTTGCGCAGCAGCCACACGACGTCGATCGTGTTGTGCACCGGCGCGGCCTCGGCCACGCGTGCCGCGCCGTCGGCCGGCTGCGGGCCCGCGGCCGTGCGCTCGCGCACGTAGAAGCCCGAGCCGCGCCGCGAATCGAGATACCCCTGCGCGACGAGCCGCTCGTACGCCTCGACGACGGTGAAGCGCGACACGCTCTTGTCGAGGGCGAGCTTGCGGATCGACGGCATCCGCATGCCGGGGCGGAACACGCGTTCGTCGATCCGGCGCCGCGCCCACTGAACGAGCTGGTCGACGAGCGTGAGCGTGGCCGTATCGTGCGGCACGGGGATCTGCGCGAGAGGAACGGTGGACATGGTCGACATGGGCGGCGGCTCCAACTGTACCGAAGGCTATCGCGGCGATTGTACCGTTACTGTGCCGGTAACGACGATTACAGTTGACCGCAATGGCGATCGTGCGGCCGCCGGTCCGGCCTTGCCGCATGAGGCGCGGGCCCTTTCGGCACAGGTCCGCGGCCGAGGTCCCGGCCGGCCGGGCAGCCGCCGCGCGTATCGCACGCCACCATGACACTTTCGCTTCCCGACCGACGTTCATGCCATCCCGCTTCCTGACCCTCGACCATCTCGTGATCGCAGCCCGCACGCTCGACGAAGGCGTGCGCCATGTCGCCGACGCGCTCGGCATCGAACCGGCCGGCGGCGGCAGTCATCCGTTGATGCGCACGCACAACGCGCTGTTCGGCGCGTGGGGCGGGCTATACCTCGAAGTGATTGCGGTCGATCCCGACGCACCGGCCGCGAACGATGACGCGCCCGCGCCCCGCGCGCGGCTGTTCGGCCTCGACGACCCGGCAATTCACGCGCGGCTCGCCGACGGGCCGTTCCTCGCGCACTGGGTCGCCCGCGTCGACCGCCCGCGCCAGCTCGCGCGGTGGCAGCGCCAGTACCCGGCCCGCATCGCGCCGGTCGTCGCGATGCGGCGCGGCGATCTGAGCTGGGGGCTGACCGTGCCCGACGACGGCGCGTTTCCCGCGTGGCAAGGCGCCGGCGACGGCCTCTTGCCGTCGCTGATCCAGTGGGACAGCGCACGCCATCCGGCCGATTCGCTGCCGGACAACGGCGTCGCGCTAAAGTCGTTCAAGGGCAGCCATCCGCGCGCAGACGTGATCCGCGAGCAGCTCGACTGGCTCGGCGCCGGCCATCTGCTCGACGTCGAGACCGGCGACGCCGCACCGGCGCTCGTCGCCGAATTCGACACGCCGCAAGGCGCGCGTACGCTGCGCTGAACGCGCGGCCGCCTCTCGATTACCCGAACCCGGCAACACGGAGACACCCATACATGAACTCGCGCGAAACCCCGGGCATGCTGCTCGGTCTCATCGGCGTGATGATTTTCAGCCTGACGCTGCCGATGACGCGCATCGTCGTCTCCGAACTCAATCCGCTGCTCAACGGCCTCGGCCGTGCGCTCGCCGCGGCCGTGCCGGCCGGCCTGCTGCTGTGGTGGCGCCGTGAACGCCTGCCCACCCGCGCGCAGCTGAAAAGTCTCGCGGTCGTGTCGGCGGGCGTGATCGTCGCGTACCCGGTGTTTTCGGCGTGGGCGATGAAGACGGTGCCGGCGTCGCACGGTGCGGTCGTCAACGGGCTGCAGCCGCTGTTCGTCGCGCTGTACGCGGCGTGGCTGTCGCACGAGCGGCCGTCGAGAGCATTCTGGGCGAGCGCGCTCGCGGGCAGCGCGCTCGTGATCGCGTTCGCGCTGCGCGACGGCGGCGGCACCGTGCAGGCGGGCGACGCGCTGATGCTCGTCGCGGTCGGCATCGGCGCACTCGGCTATGCGGAAGGTGCGCGCCTCGCACGCCAGATCGGGGGCTGGCAGGTGATCTGCTGGGCGCTCGTCGTGTCGGCGCCGTTTCTCGTGCTGCCGGTCGGCTGGCTCGCATGGATGCAGCACGCCGCGCATCCTGCGCCGCTCGCGCTGCGCACGTGGCTCGCGTTCGGCTACGTGACCCTTTTTTCGCAATTCATCGGCTTTTTCGCGTGGTATGCGGGGCTCGCGATGGGCGGCACCGCACGCGTCGGCCAGGTGCAATTGCTGCAGATCTTCTTCACGATCGCGTTTTCGGCGCTGCTGTTCGGCGAGACGGTCACGCCGTCCACATGGCTGTTCGCGGCTGCCGTGATCGCGACCGTGATGCTGGGCCGACGCTCGGCGGTGGCCGCCGGCCCGCATCCCGCTCGCGCCGGCTGATGAGGTGCGCCATAATGTCCGTTTTGCCTGAACGGTTTTGCCCACCCGGCCGCGATGGCCCGATCGCACTCCCGTACGCCCACCCGGCCGCGGCGACGCAATCGGCCTGATCGACCTTTCTTGACTCACCACGATATCCGAACGAGGAGACTATGAATCCGAGCGACCTGCATCCGCCGCACTGGCAGCTTTCCGAACGCGCCCGCAAGCTGACGAGCTCTGCGATCCGCGAGATCCTGAAGGTCACGGAACGCCCCGAGGTCATCTCGTTCGCAGGCGGCCTGCCCGCACCGGCGACCTTCCCGGCCGAACGCATGCGCGCCGCTGCCGACCGCGTGCTGCGCGATGCGCCCGCCGCCGCCCTTCAGTACAGCGCGACCGAAGGCTACCTGCCGCTGCGCGAATGGATCGCCGAGCGCTACCGCGTGCGCGTGTCGCAGGTGCTGATTACGACCGGCTCGCAGCAGGCGCTCGACCTGCTCGGCAAGGCGCTGATCGATCCGACGAGCCCGATCCTCGTCGAAACGCCGACCTATCTCGGCGCGCTGCAATCGTTCTCGCTGTACGAGCCGCGCTACGTGCAGGTGCCGACCGACGAACAGGGCCTGCTGCCCGAAGGGCTCACGCCCGAGCTCACGCAAGGCGCGCGGCTGCTGTACGCACAGCCGAACTTCCAGAACCCGACCGGCCGCCGCCTCCCCGTCGAGCGCCGCCGCGCGCTCGCCGCGTTCGCGCAGTCGAGCCCGTTCCCGGTGCTGGAAGACGATCCGTACGGCGCGCTGAACTACCAGGGCGAGCCGCTGCCCACGATGCTGTCGATGGCGCCCGACCACGTCGTGCACCTCGGCACGTTCTCGAAGGTGCTCGCGCCGGGCCTGCGGATCGGCTACATCATCGCGCCCGAGGAACTGCACTTCAAGCTGGTGCAGGCCAAGCAGGCTACCGACCTGCACACGCCGACGCTCACGCAGCGTATCGCGCACGAGGTGATCAAGGACGGTTTCCTCGACGAACACATTCCGACGATCCGCCAGCTGTACGGCGCGCAATGCGACGCGATGCTCGCGTCGCTCGCGCGCCACATGCCGGAAGGCGTCACGTGGAATCGTCCTGAGGGCGGCATGTTCATCTGGGTGAAGCTGCCCGCGCAGATCGACAGCATGAAGCTGCTCGAAGCCGCGGTCGCGAATCATGTCGCCTTCGTGCCGGGCGCGCCGTTCTTCGCAAACGACCCGCAACAGAACACGCTGCGCCTGTCGTTCGTGACGGTGCCGCCGGAGAAGATCGAGGAAGGCGTCGCGCGCCTCGGCAAGCTGCTGCGCGAACGTCTGTGAGCCCCTTTTTCCTGTCACGACTCTCAACGAGGAATCGAACGCATGGCTAACGTCTACGACAAACTCAAGTCGCTCGGCATCGAGCTCCCGACCGCCGGCGCACCGGCCGCCGCCTACGTCATGAGCGCGCAGAGCGGCAACACGGTGTACCTGTCGGGCCACATCGCGAAGAAGGACGGCAAGGTCTGGGCCGGCAAACTCGGCGCCGACCTGCAGACGGAAGACGGCAAGGCCGCCGCGCGCGCGATCGCGATCGACCTGCTCGCGACGCTGCACGCGCACACCGGCGACCTGAACAAGGTCACGCGCATCGTGAAGCTGATGAGCCTCGTGAACTCGACGCTCGACTTCACCGAACAGCACATCGTCACGAACGGCGCATCGGAACTGATCGCGGAAGTGTTCGGCGACGCGGGCAAGCACGCGCGTTCGGCATTCGGCGTCGCGCAGATTCCGCTCGGCGCGTGCGTCGAGATCGAACTGATCGCCGAAGTCGCGTAACGCGCCCGATGACCGGCCGCCGCGTCCGTTTCAAGCAGGTCGACGTGTTCACGTCGGTCCCGTTCAAGGGCAACCCGCTTGCCGTGGTATTCGACGCCGACGCGCTCGGCGACGACGACATGCTCGCAATCGCCCGCTGGACGAACCTGTCGGAAACCACGTTCCTGTGCACGCCGAGCGATCCGGACGCCGACTACCGCGTCCGGATCTTCACGCCGGGCGGCGAACTCCCGTTCGCCGGCCACCCGACGCTCGGCACCGCGCATGCGTTCGTCGAAAGCGGCGCGCGGCCGCGCACGCCGGGCCGGTTGATCCAGCAGTGCGGGGTCGGCCGGGTCGAACTGCGCGAACAAGCCGAAGGCTGGGCGTTCGCCGCGCCGCCGGCCCGGTTCACCCCGCTCGACCGTTCGGACTACCCGGCACTCGCAGCCGCGTTGCGTAGCGACGCATTCGATCCGGATGCCGAACCGTGCGCGGTCGACAACGGCGCACCGTGGCTCGTCGTGCGGCTCACCTCGGCCGACGCCTGCGTCGGGCTCGCGCCCGATCCGGCCGCGCTCGACGCGCTCACGCACCGCTACGGCACGCATGGCCTTGCGGTGTACGCGCCCCACCCCGACGGCGGCCCCGCGACGTTCGAAATCCGCTGCCTGATGACGGGCGGCGGCTTCGGCACGGGCGAGGACCCCGTGACCGGCAGCGCGAACGCCGCGCTGGCCGGACTGCTGAGCCGCCAGCAGCGGCGTCCCGGCCCGTCGTACACCGTCCGCCAGGGCACGGCGATCGGCCGCGACGGCCGCATTGCCGTCCGCTATGACGACGACGGCACGATCTGGATCGGCGGCCACGTCGTGACGGTCGTCGACGGCACGTTCCAGGCGCCCGCCTGACGTCGGGGCGGCGTACGCGCCGGCCCGGCCGGCGCCCTACGATTCCCCCGGCTATCGCAAAAACGTTCCAGCCAGTAATATCGGGCCTAATCCGTCGCTTCGGCGGGTCTGTCCTTGGTTGCGCATCCCGCGAACGAACAGACGCCGGTGCGACCCCAACCACAGCCGATCCCCGACAGGGGAAGGCGCACGCGAGCAGGACCCGCCCTCTTCGATGAGTTCCGCCCGGTCAAACCACACGCCGCCGACCCGGCCGCTGCGCGCGCCACGCAAGTCGCGCCGGCGCGCGCTGTTCGCGATCCCGCTGCTCGGGATGCTGGCGCTTGCGCTGCTGTGGGCGGTGATCATCGCGCGGCTGTCGGTCGAAAAGGACAGCGCGTACAAGGAGGCGGCGGCGTCTGCGGCAATCCTGTCGTCGGCGCTCGAGCAGCACACGGTCAAGGCGATCCATCAGGTCGATCAGATCACGCGCTTCGTCAAGTTCGAATTCGAGAAGTCGCCCGCGCACTTCAACCTCGCCAGCGCGGTCGAGAAAGGCGTCGTGCCGAGCGACACGCTGATTCAGGTTTCGCTCGTCAACGCGAAAGGCATCCTGTTCGCGAACACGGCCGAGCTCCATCCGCAGCCGATCAACCTGTCCGACCGCGAGCATTTCAAAGTCCACCTCGCGCACAACGACGACCGCCTGTACATCAGCAAGCCCGTGCTCGGCCGCGTATCGAGCCACTGGACGTTGCAGATGACGCGCCGGCTGAACAACCCCGACGGCAGCTTCGCAGGCGTCGTCGTCGTGTCCGAAGACCCGAGTTACTTCACGAACGACTTCTACAACAACGCGGCGATCGGCAAGGAAGGCGTGATCGCCGTGGTGTCCGACACGGGCGCCGTGCTCGCGCGGCGCACCGGATCGGTCAGCAACGCGCCGGGCGCGTTCTCCGCGTCGGGCGTCTACCCGATTGCCGAGCGTGTGACGGGCACGATCACCGATCCGATCGACGGCGTCACGCGCATCGTGTCGTACCGCCACCTCGACGGCTACCCGCTCGCGGTGATGGTCGGCCTGTCGCAGTCCGAGGAATTCGCGGACTACTACCACACGCGCAACGTCTACCTGCTGATGACGAGCTTCATCACGCTCGCGATGCTCGCGTTCTTCGGCGTCGCGACGGGGCTGATCGGCAAGCTGCTCGGCCGCGAGCGCGAAATGACGCAGCTCGCCGAATACGACCTGCTGACCGGCCTCGCAAACCGCTACGCGACGCTGCGCGGGTTGCGCAACGACGTGTCGATGCCGACGAGCCTGTCGCGGCTCGGCCTGTTGTTCATCGACCTCGACAACTTCAAGACCGTCAACGACACGCTCGGCCACAACGCCGGCGACATCGTGCTGCAGATGACCGCGTCGCGCCTGTCGGATGCCGTCGGCGACGAAGGTTCGCTCGCGCGGATCGGCGGCGACGAATTCGTGGTCGTGATGAAGGGCGACGACGTCGAACGGCGCGCGGTGCGGCTCGCGGAAGCGATCATCCGGATGTTCGGCGAACCGTTCGACGTGCGCGGCAGTTCGTTCGTGCTGCATGCGAGCATCGGCATTGCGCTGCATACCGTCGCGAACGAAAGCGAAATCGACCTGCTGAAGAAGGCCGACCTGGCGATGTACAGCGCGAAGGACGCGGGCAAGAACTGCTATCAGTTCTACGCGCCGCACCTGTCGCACCGCGCGGATCACCTGATGCGCTGGGAACAGCAATTGCGCGTCGCGCTCGCCGAAGGGCAGCTGTTCCTCGCATACCAGCCGAAAATCGATCTCGCGCACCGCACGATTACCGGCTTCGAGGCGCTGGCGCGCTGGGACCACCCGGAGCACGGCATCATCTCCGCGAACGAATTCATTTCGATCGCCGAATCGACGGGCCTGATCGTGCCGATCGGCGACTTCGTGATCCGCACCGCGTGCGAGCAGATCGCGCGCTGGCGCGACGAAGGTCACGACACGCTGACGCTCGCGGTCAACATCTCGCCGGTGCAGTTCTGGCGCGGCGACCTGATCGAGACGATTTCGCAGGCATTGCTGGACACCGGCATCGACGCGAACCGACTCGAGATCGAGATCACCGAGACCGCGATGATGGAGTATCCGGAGCTCGTGTCCGAAAAGATCGTCGCGCTGAAGAAACTCGGCATCCGGATCGCACTCGACGATTTCGGGACCGGCTACTCGTCGCTGTCGTACCTGCACCGGTTCTCCGTCGATACGCTGAAGGTCGACCGCTCGTTCGTGCAGGCGATCCCGAACGATCGCAGCGTGTGCGTAATGGTGTCGTCGATCGTGCATCTCGCCCGCTCGCTCGGGCTGACCGTCGTCGTCGAAGGCACCGAAACCGAGGAGCAGATTGCGTGGCTGTCCGCGCTCGGCGAGATCGAGGCGCAAGGCTTCCTGTTCTCGCGCCCCGTGCCGGCCGACGCGATCCCCGCGCTGATCGAGCGCTTCGGCGTGCGCGGCGACCGGCCGAACGTCCTCCCGCACCGCGCGACCGGCAGCACGGGCGACTGAGCGCGCCGCCCTCGCCGGCCCATGTTGCGTAGCACACCGATTGTTTCGGGTTCCACGCCGATCGTTTAGTTCATTAACTAGCGTTTTCGCGCATGGCAGTGTCACGATGCGCGGCGGACAATCGGGAGGGCCATCGTGTCGGCGGACCGCCGCCACGTTCCTATGCGCGAGACCGGCCCTGCGCCAACTGCACCATCATGACAACCGTCGAAGTTCAAGCGGCCGAACGTGTCGAACACACGCAGGCTTCCCTGTGGGCCTTGTTCAAGGCCGTCGCCGGCATCTCCGCGATGTCGTGGGGCGGGCTGTCGATGATGGCGCAGCTCGAACGCCACTACGTCGACCGGTTGCAACGCATCGAGCCGCACGTATTCGCCGATTTCGTCGCGCTCGCGTGGCTCGTGCCCGGCCCGGTCGGCTGCAACGTCGCGGTGCAGGTCGGCCAGGCGCTGCACGGCCGCATCGGCGCATGGGTCGCCGGCATTGCGAGCGTGCTGCCGTTCTTCGTGTTGATGACGCTGTTCGCGATGTTCTATCGCACGCCGATCGTGCGCTCGCTCGCCGCGCCGATACTGATCAACCATTTCGGGATGGTGCTGGCCGCGCTGATCGGCGTCACGTGGATCAAGCAGCTGCGCACGCTCGCCAGCACGCGGCTCGAACAGGTGATCGCCGCGTTGTCGACGATTCTGCTCGCTTTCGCACATAGTCCGGCCGCTTTCGTCGGGATTCTGTTCGCTGCGTTTGCAGCGGGCTGGCTCACCGGCCCACCGCAATACGATGCGGTGGACGTGAGGCTGGCGAAGCGCGACCGCAGGCTGCTCGTGCTGCTGGCGATCTTCGTTGCGCTGTTCGCGCTGCCGCTGCCCGGCAACTATCAGATGACGCTGCTATGGCCACGGCTCGCCGGCGCCGGCATGACCTTGTTCGGCGGCGGCTTCTCGGCGCTGCCCGTGCTCAAGGCGTTGTTCGTGTCGCCGGCAACCGGGATCTCGGATCACGACTTCACGCTCGCGTTCGCGCTGTCGCCGGTGTCGCCCGGCCCGCTGCTGAACGTCGTGCCGTTTCTCGGCTACCTGACCGACGGCTGGATCGGCGCGCTGCTCGCAACCGCTGCGCTGTTCATTCCGTCGGGGTGCCTCGTCGTGTTCGCGCAGCACCATCTGTTCCGGCTCAAGCGCCATTCGCGCTTCGAGCACGGGATGCGGCTGTTGCGCGCGGCGACGACCGGCTTCCTCGTCGTCGCCGTGGTGAAGATCCTGCACCGCGAGCCGGCCGATCCGGTTTATTGGCTCACGGGCGCGTTCGCGACGCTGTGTTTCGCGCGCTTCAGGCTGCCCGTGTATGCGGTCTACGGCGCGGTCGCAATCGCGTGCGGCGCGTGGCTGTGGGCGGTCGCGCACTGAGGCCGGTCGCAGGCGCACGCAGCGGCACAGCCGCGCACGCCGTCACAGGCCCGCGTTGACCGCGGCCGCATGCTCCTTAGCCAGCTTGCACCGCGACGCGGCGCGCGATCCACCGGGCGCGCAGCGCGTCGTACGCGAGGTTGAAGCAGAACGTGTAAGGCAGGAAGAACAGCACGATGCCCAGGTCGAGCAGCAGCGCTTCGACGAGACTCACGTTCAGCCACCACGCGGCGAGCGGCACCACCATCGCGACGAGGCCGAGCTCGAATACGACCGCGTGCGCGATCCGCATGCCGAGCGTGCGCGTGAGGCCCGCGCGCCGTTCAAAGCGATCGAACAGCGTGTTGAACGTCATGTTCCACGCCATCGCGATCAGCGACACCATCACCGTCAGCACGCCGACGTGCGACACCGGCATGTCGAGCAGCCACGCGCCGATCGGCGCGCACAGCGCGATCGCAAGCAGCTCGAACGTCAGCGCATGGACGAGGCGTTCTGTCACCGTTTTGTTCGCATGTTTCATCGTTCCCTCCGATTCATGTGCAGTTCGCGCTTGACACGAACGATGCCGTCATTCTGATCGGTGTAACTGCGCGCATCCAGTTTGTTATCATCGGTTTTACCGATATAACGCGATGAGGCTCACCCTATGCGCCATGCTCCGGAAGCGCTGGTTGCATTCGCCGAAGCCGCGCTGCTCGGCTCGTTCACGGCCGCCGCACGCAAGCTGGGCAAGCGCCAGTCGACGGTGTCCGAGGCGATCGCCAATCTCGAGATCGATCTCGGCGTGCAGTTGTTCGACCGGTCGACGCGCACGCCGACGCTCACCGATGCCGGCCGCGCGCTGCTGCCGCAGGTGCAGCGCGCGCTCGAGGCCGGCGCCGCGATCGACCGCACGGCCGCACGGCTCGCGCAGGGCGAGGAAG
Organism: Burkholderia latens; assembly: GCF_001718795.1. NCBI lineage: Bacteria > Pseudomonadati > Pseudomonadota > Betaproteobacteria > Burkholderiales > Burkholderiaceae > Burkholderia > Burkholderia latens. Next base: position 2,481,291 of record NZ_CP013435.1, read on the forward strand.
CGCGGCTGACGCTGGTGGTGTCCGATACGTACCAGTCGAAGCGTTACGAGGAAACGTTGATGGCGCTCGAGCAGCGCTTTCCGGCGCTCGAGCTCGAATGCCAGATCGCCGAGCACGAAGACGTGCTCGACCTGATCCAGCAGGGCCGCGCGCAACTCGGGCTGATGGCCGCGCGCGCGGCCTACCCGCCCGATATCGGTGCGGCAACGGTCGCGGAGGAATCGGAGATCGGCCTGTTCGTGGGCCGCACGCACGCGCTCGCCGAATACGGCGACGCCGAAGTGCCGCATGCGGCGCTGCGCGATGCACGCGAGTTGCGTCTGATTACGTACGTGAAACCGGAGGACCAGACCGCCGACGACCGGATCGTAGTCGGCACGCAGCGCTGGCTCGCGCCGAGCTATCTGATGCTGCTGGAGATGGCAGTGCTCGGGTTCGGGTGGGCCGAGTTGCCGCGCTGGATGGTCGAGCACTTCGCGCGCGATCGCCTGAGCGAGCTGCGCGCGCGAGGCTGGCCGCGCCGCGTGCGCGTGGACGCGGTGTGGTCGCGCAACCGGCCGCTCGGCCCGGCCGGCGCGTGGCTGCTCGACGCGATGCTGGCCGCGTAGCGGCGCGCGACATCGCGCGGGCCGCGGGCGCCGATCGGCGCCGGGCCCCGGAACGAACCGGCGCTCAGAAGCCGCGCGACAGCACGGCCGCGCCGATCGTCACGACGCCGAGCACGAGATTGACGACCACCAGCAGGCGCACCGTATTCACGGCGCGCGCGCCGTCCGGCCAGTTCTGCGCCTGCACCGCACGGCGGATCCGCGGGAACAGCGCGAAGCGGATATGACCGAAGATCAGCATCATCACGACACCGAGCCCGGCCATCGCATGCAGCGACCACGTTGCATGCGCGCCGCCGAACGCGGTGAGCAGGAACCCGCCGGACAGCAGGATCACGATCACCGCGCCCGACACCCAGTTGAAGAAGCGGCCGAACACGCCCTCGATCAGCGGCAGCCGAAGCTGTGGCGTCAGGTCCGACAGCGCCGGCCGCAGGCAGAAGTTCGCGAAGACCATCCCGCCCACCCACACGGCGACGGCCAGCAGATGAAGAAACAGCGCGACGGCAACAGCGTGGGACATGGCGGCAATCCTGTTATGGGTTGAAGGCAACGATCGGCCGCGTCGTGCGCGGTCTCGAGCGACGTTCGACCGACCCGCTGCCGCTCGGTTCAGGGACCTGGCGGCATTTCACAATATTTTGCAAGTTCCGTACGACGGCGCCACCGTCGCTCGCCGCAATACGTCGCGAGAAAGACGAAGGCCGCACGCCGCCGAAGCGGACGCGGGGTCAGCCGAGGAGCGGACGCAGCTCGTTGACGACCTTCAGCTTCGTTTCCGGCGCACGCCCCTTGCGTGCACGCTTGCCGATGTGCGGCGCGAGCCCCGCATACGACAGCGTTTCGTCCTGCACCTTGCCGCCGCGGCCCGTGCCGATCAGCACGACGCCGGCCGGGTCGATCGCGAGCGCCTGCACGAGCGTTTCCTTGTCGTCGAGCGCCATCAGGATCACGCCGCGGCCGCCGCCGGACAGCGTCTTCATCTCGTCCATCCCGAACACCAGCAGGCGGCCGCCGCTCGACAGACACGCGACCTGCGTCGCATTCGGCAGCACCGGCATCGGCGCAAGCGGCACAGCACCCGCATCGATCGTCATGAACGACTTGCCGGCCTTCACACGGCTCACCATGTCGCCGACCTTGGCGAGGAACCCGAAGCCGTTGCTCGACGCGAGCAGCAGCTGCTGATCGGCCGGCGCTGCGTAGTAATGCATCAGGTGCGAGCCCGATTCGAGCTCGATCAGCGACGTGACCGGCACGCCGTCACCGCGGCCGCCCGGCAGCACCGACACGTCGACCGAATACACGCGCCCGCTGCTGCCCCACGCGATCAGGCGATCGGGCGTGCGGCACTGGAATGCCGCGTACAGGCTGTCGCCGGCCTTGAACGAGAAGCCGGCCGGATCAAGGCCGTGGCCCTTCAGCGCGCGCACCCAGCCCTTCTGCGACACGACCACCGTAACCGGCTCGTCGACGACCTTCGCCTCGAAGGTCGCGCGCTTTTCCTGCTGGATCAGCGTGCGGCGATCGTCGCCGTACTGTTTCGCGTCGGCCTCGATCTCCTTGATCATCAGCCGCTTCATCGCGCTTTCGTTCGCGAGCAGCTCTTCGAGCTTCGCCTTCTCGTCGCGCAGCGCCTCGAGCTCCTTCTCGATCTTGATCTTCTCGAGCCGCGCGAGCTGGCGCAAACGGATTTCGAGGATGTCTTCCGCCTGGCGGTCGGTGAGGCCGAACGCGCCGATCAGCGCGGCTTTCGGCTCGTCGGACTCGCGGATGATGCGGATCACCTCGTCGATGTTCAGGAAGACGATCATCCGCCCTTCGAGGATATGGATCCGATCGTCGACCTTCGCGAGACGATGGCGGCAGCGGCGCGTCATCGTCAGCTGGCGGTACTTCACCCACTCGTCGAGAATCGTCAGCAGCCCCTTCTGGCCCGGCCGGCCGTCGGCGCCGATCATCACGAGGTTCAGCGTCGCGTTCGATTCGAGGCTCGTGTACGCGAGCAGCGTGTTCACGAATTCCGTCTGGTCGATCGTGCGCGACTTCGGCTCGAACACGAGCCGCACCGCCGCTTCCTTGCCCGACTCGTCGCGCACCGCGTCGAGCAGGTCGAGCATCGCCTTCTTCGTGTTCAGCTGCTCGGGCGTCAGCGTCTTCTTGCCGAGCTTGAGCTTCGGGTTGGTCAGTTCCTCGATTTCCTCGAGCACCTTCTGGCCCGACGTGTTCGGCGGCAGCTCTGTGACGACCAGCTGCCACTGACCGCGCGCGAGATCCTCGATCTTCCAGCGCGCGCGCACCTTCAGGCTGCCGCGGCCGGTTTCATAAGCCGCCGCGATTTCAGCGTCGCTCGAGATGATCTGGCCGCCGCCCGGGAAGTCCGGGCCGGGGATCAGGTTCATCAGCTCCGCGTGCGTGAGCTTCGGATTGCGGATCAACGCGACTGCCGCCGCCGCGACCTCGCGCAGATTGTGCGACGGGATTTCGGTGGCAAGGCCGACCGCGATGCCCGACGCGCCGTTCAGCAGCACGAACGGCATGCGGCTCGGCAGCGTCTTCGGCTCCTCGAACGAGCCGTCGTAGTTCGGCATGAAGTCGACCGTGCCCTGGTCGATCTCGTCGAGCAGCAGCTTCGAGATCGGCGTGAGCCGGGCTTCGGTATACCGCATCGCCGCCGCGCCGTCGCCGTCGCGCGAGCCGAAGTTGCCCTGCCCGTCGATCAGCGGGTAGCGCAGCGAGAAGTCCTGCGCGAGACGCACGAGCGCGTCGTACGCCGACTGGTCGCCGTGCGGGTGGTATTTACCGAGCACGTCGCCGACCACGCGCGCCGACTTCACCGGCTTCGCGTCGGGGCCGAGGCCCATTTCGTTCATCGCGAACAGGATCCGGCGCTGCACCGGCTTCTGGCCGTCGCACACGTCGGGCAGCGCGCGGCTCTTCACGACGCTGACCGCGTAGCTGAGGTACGCCTGCTCCGCGTAGTTGCCGAGCGTCAGCGCATCGGTGTCCGGTGCGTCGGAGCCGGCGAAGAGATCGGAAGTATTGTCGTCCATCTGTATTCCGTATTCGTAACTGACATGAGGCCAGGCCGGGCGCGATGCCCGGCCGCGCGGATTCCCGGCTTAGATATCCGCTTCGACGTCGTTGCCCTTTTCCTCGAGCCAGCCGCGCCGCGCGGCCGCCTCGCCCTTGCCCATCAGCATCGTCATCCGCGCGACCGTCGCCTCGTAGTCGAGCTCGCCGAGCTTGACCGGCATCAGGCGGCGCGTGTCGGGGTTCATCGTCGTGTCCCACAGCTGCTCCGCGCTCATTTCGCCGAGCCCCTTGAAGCGGCTGATGCTCCACTGCGTTTCACGCACGCCGTCCTTGCGCAGCTTGTCGAGCGTCGCCTCGAGTTCGCCTTCGTCGAGCGCGTAGAGCTTCTGCGCGGGCTTCTTGCCGCGCGCGGGCGCGTCGACGCGGAACAGCGGCGGGCGCGCGACGTACACGTGGCCGCGCTCGATCAGCTGCGGAAAATGCTTGAAGAACAACGTGAGCAGCAGCACCTGGATGTGCGAGCCGTCGACGTCCGCGTCCGACAAGATGCAGATCTTGCCGTAGCGGAGATTCGACAGGTCGACGGTGTCGTCCGGGCTGTGCGGATCGACGCCGATCGCGACCGAAATGTCGTGCACCTCGTTGTTTGCGAACAGGCGATCGCGCTCGGTTTCCCACGTGTTCAACACCTTGCCGCGCAGCGGCAGGATCGCCTGATATTCCTTGTCGCGGCCCATCTTCGCGGAGCCGCCCGCCGAGTCGCCCTCGACGAGGAACAGTTCGTTGCGCGCGATATCTTCCGTCTCGCAGTCGGTCAGCTTGCCGGGCAGCACCGCGACGCCCGAGCTCTTGCGCTTCTCGACCTTCTGGCCCGCGCGCGTGCGCGCCTGAGCCTGCTTGATCACGAGTTCCGCGAGCTTCTTGCCGTGCTCGACGTGCTGGTTCAGCCACAGTTCGAGCGCCGGACGCGAGAACGACGACACCAGCTTCACCGCGTCGCGGCTGTTCAGGCGTTCCTTGATCTGCCCCTGGAACTGCGGATCGAGCACCTTCGCGGACAGCACGAACGACACGCGCGCGAACACGTCTTCCGCGAGCAGCTTCACCCCCTTCGGCTGCAGGTTGTGCAGTTCGACGAAGCTCTTCACCGCCTGGTAGAGACCGTCGCGCAGGCCCGACTCGTGCGTGCCGCCCGCCGGAGTCGGGATCAGGTTCACGTACGACTCGCGCACGAGCGAGCCTTCCTCGCTCCACGCGACGACCCACGACGCGCCCTCGCCTTCGGCGAAGGTTTCGTCGGCCGATCGTGCATCGGCAAAGCGCTCGCCTTCGAACAGCGGAATCAGCAGCTCGCTGCCGTTCATCTCGTCGAGCAGATAACCACGCAGGCCGTCGTCGTATTTCCACGTCTGGCGCTCGCCGGTCTTCTCGTTGACGAGCACGACTTCCACGCCCGGCAGCAGCACGGCCTTCGAGCGCAGCAGCCGTTGCAGTTCGCCAAGCGGCAAGTTCGGCGAGTCGAAGTATTTCGGATTCGGCCACACCTGCACGCGCGTGCCGGATTTCTTCTCGCCGCGGCCCGCGGCCTGCGTCGCCAGCGGCTTTACGACGTCACCGTCGGCGAAGCCGAGTTCGGCGATCTTGCCGTCGCGCCAGACCGTCACGTCAAGGCGCGTCGCCAGCGCATTGGTGACCGACACGCCGACGCCATGCAGGCCGCCCGAGAACGTGTACGCGCCGCCGGCCGCCTTGTCGAACTTGCCGCCCGCATGCAGACGCGTGAATACGATCTCGACGACGGGCACCCCTTCCTCCGGGTGCATCCCGAACGGAATGCCGCGGCCGTCGTCCTCGACCGACACCGACTGATCGGCGTGCAGCGTGACCGTGATCTGCTTGCCGTAGCCGCCGAGCGCCTCGTCCGACGCGTTGTCGATGACTTCCTGAATGATGTGCAGCGGGTTTTCGGTACGGGTGTACATGCCGGGCCGCTGCTTGACCGGCTCGAGACCCTTGAGCACCTTGATCGATGCTTCGCTATAGGCCGCGCTGGGCTTCTTCGTTGACATAGGCGCTGAATTTCGTCATTCATCGGGACGTTTTCCACATCTCGTGTGGATAACGTCGTGGACAAAACGTTGAGTTCCGTAAAAAAGCGAATCGAAACAACGGTGTGCGTGGACTGCTCCGAAAGCGGGCGCGCAGCGTGCGCAGCGCGGCCCGGGACGCGCGGTATTTTACTGGTTCCGCGTGGCGTGCCATCGCAACATCGCCGAATCGTCGAGATCGTCGAACGCCGCCCGCCGAGCGGGGCGGCCGAACGGCGCGCCGGCGTGCGCGGCCGGCGCCGGGCGTCAGACCGGCTTGCGCTTCGCCTCGAGCGTTTCCCACCGCTCGAGCGCGGCGAGCAACTCGTCGTCGATTGCCGCGAACCGCTCGGTCAGGCGCGTGCCTTCTTGCGGATCCTTCGCGAAGATCGAGCCGTCCTCGAGTTGCGCGTTGATCGTTTTCTGTTCTTCCTCGAGCGCGGCAATCTTTTCCGGCAGCGCGTCGAGTTCGCGCTGCTCGTTGAACGACAGCTTCACCGTGCGCTGCGCATTGCGGCCGGCTGCGCCTTTCGCCGCGTCTTCCTTGACCGGCGCCGCTTCCTTGACTGCGCGCTTCGCCGCTTCCTGCTGCGCGATCTGCTGCGAACGCTCGCTCTGGATCTGCCAGTCGGTGAAGCCGCCGACGTATTCGCGCCACTTGCCGTCGCCCTCGGCCGCGATCACCGACGTGACGACGTTGTCGAGGAACGCGCGATCGTGGCTGACGAGCAGCACCGTGCCGTCGTAGTCGGCCAGCAGCTCTTCGAGCAGTTCGAGCGTCGGGATGTCGAGGTCGTTGGTCGGTTCGTCGAGCACCAGCACGTTGGCCGGGCGCGCGAACAGGCGCGCGAGCAGCAGCCGGTTGCGTTCGCCCCCCGACAGCGACTTCACCGGCGAGCGCGCGCGTTCCGGCGCGAACAGGAAGTCGCCGAGATAGCTCATCACGTGCTTGCGCACGCCGCCGATCTCGACCCATTCGCTGCCGGGGCTGATCGTATCGGCGAGGCTCTTTTCCTGGTCGAGCTGCGCGCGCATCTGGTCGAAATACGCAACCTGCAGGTTCGTGCCCGTGCGCACCGTGCCGGCATCGGGCTGCAGCTCGCCGAGGATCAGCTTGAGCAGCGTGGTCTTGCCGGCGCCGTTCGGGCCGACGAATCCGATCTTGTCGCCACGCATGACCGTCGTCGAGAACGTATCCACGACCGTGCGGTCGCCATAGCGCTTCGTCACGTCAGTCAGCTCCGCGACGATCTTGCCTGACTTCTCGCCCTGCGCGACGTCGAGCTTCACGTTGCCTTGCGCGTTGCGGCGCTCCGCGCGCTCGTTGCGCATTTGCACGAGCCGCGCGATGCGGCCCACGCTGCGCGTGCGGCGCGCCTCGACGCCTTTGCGGATCCACACTTCCTCCTGCGCGAGCAGCTTGTCGAACTTCTCGTTTTCCACGCGTTCGATTTCGAGCTGCTGCGCCTTGCGCGTCTGGTACGCGGAGAAATTGCCCGGGTACGACAGCAGCCGGCCACGATCGAGTTCGACGATGCGCGTCGCGACGCGATCGAGGAATGCGCGATCGTGGGTGATGAACAGCAGGCCCGCGCGCTGCGCGACGAGCAGTTCTTCCAGCCAGCGGATACCGTCGAAGTCGAGGTGGTTGGTCGGTTCGTCGAGCAGCAGCACATCCGGCTGCAGCACCAGCGCGCGCGCCAGCGCGACGCGCTTCTGCATCCCGCCCGACAGCGCGTCGACTTGCGCGTCGCCGTCCGTCAGGCCGATCTGCGCGAGCGTCATCGACACGCGCGTGCGCCAGTTCCACGCATCGTGCGCGTCGAGCGTCGATTGCAGCGCGTTCATCCGCGCGAGCAGCGCGTCGTGCTCGGCGCCTTCCGGCGTTTCCGCGAGGCGGTGCGCGATCGAATCGTACTCTTCGAGCACCTCGCGCGTATGCGCGAGCCCAGACGCCACCGCGTCGAACACCGTCGCGCCTGGTTCGAATTCGGGCTCCTGCGGCACGTAGACGGTCACGAGCTCCTGTTGACGCGTAATCAGCCCGTCATCCGGCTTCGCAAGCCCGGCGACGATCTTCAGCAGCGACGACTTGCCCGCACCGTTGCGGCCGATCAGGCCGACGCGCTCGCCGGCCTCCAGCGAGAAGTCCGCGTGATCGAGCAACGCGACGTGACCGAACGCGAGTTGCGCGCCGGTAATGGAATAAAGCGACATGGGGAGACGGCGAAGAGAGAAATCGGAAGCGCCCATTGTACCGGTGGCGGACGCCTGCGCCGGGTTGGCCGGATGGGCTAGGCCAGTATGCGCTTCCATTCGTGCCGAGTTGGTGCCCGGCGGGGGCGGCTGCGCGCATGCTGCGGATGGTGTCGGCGCCGCGCGCGGCGGTGTGGCGCGGTGTCGTGCACGGGCGTCCGGCCGCTGCTTCCGGCTGGGCGCCCGCAGCTGCAGTGGTGCTTACTTCACGTTGACCGTGATCGTCGAACTCAGCTCGGGGCCGTACGAGCGGTGTGCGCCGTCGCCGAGCTGCAGCGTCAGCGTGTGCTGGCCCGGAGGCAGCTTCACGTCCGTTTCGGTTTGACCCTTGCCGAAGTGCAGCGAGTGTTCGGTGGCGGGGATCACGTCGCCCTTCGGCACCGGCTTGCCGTCGATCAGCAGATGATGGTGGCCGGTGTCCGGCGCCATGTCGCCGGCCGGCTTCAGCGCCATCCCTTCGAGGCCGAATTTCACGTGAACGGGGCTCGAGACCGTCGCGCCGTCCTGCGGCTCGACGAAGAACACGCGCGCCTCCGCACGCGCGAGCGTCGACACGGCCAGCGCCGCGACACACACCGCACCCGCGATCCACTTCTTGTTGAGCATCGTTTTTTCTCCTTCAGATTGAAAGGCCCACGAAGCATACACTGCATGCCCTGCGCGCGCGATGGCGGCTGTTGTTCGCGATGCGTACGTTTAAAACGACGTTGCGCAGACGTTGCGCGAAATTCCGGTAACATTGCGCCTTTCGTCCGGCGGTCACGCGGCGGACGGCATCACCGACTTTCATCATCCCGAGCGCCACATGAGCGAAGTAACCGAATACCAGAGCTGGGTCTGCCTGATTTGCGGGTGGGTCTACAACGAGGCAGAAGGCCTGCCCGACGAAGGCATCCCCGCCGGCACCCGTTTCGCCGACATTCCCGCCGACTGGCGCTGCCCGCTGTGCGACGTGGGCAAGGAAGATTTCGTCGTCGTCGATTTCTGATCTTGTATTTCTGACGACGGCTGCGCGCCGGGCCGTGCATCGGCGCGCATTCCGTCCGCCGATGCGCCGCGCGTTTGCTATACTCTGCGCGCTGTCCACATTGCCGTCCCGTTCGCGTCTTTTGCATGCCGAATCGCGGACATGGCCCTCCCCGTAGTTCAATGGATAGAACAAGCGCCTCCTAAGCGCTAGATACAGGTTCGATTCCTGTCGGGGGGACCAACCTGGCTCCCATCTTCTCCCAAGTTTGCCCAAAAAGTCGCGCACAGCCTTGTGTCGCCTAGACTTTTGCTGCCATCATTGCCCAAGGTTGCCCAGTACAAGCAACCGAACTTGGGGGCATCTTTTGGGACATGCCTCCATGCCCCCAAACTCGATGCCCCCACGCCATGCCGAAGCGCGCTACTCCGCTGACCGAGATGCAGATCCGCAAGGCCAAGCCGGCCGACAAGCCCTATCGCCTGGCAGACGGCAAGGGCTTGTATCTCGAGGTCATGCCGAACGGGTCGCCTCCTCTTTCCGGCGAGGGATCGTAGCACGCTCATGAACCACGCCCGGTCAGAAATGAAAAGCCCCGCGTGAGGCGGGGCTTGATGTGATGCGCCCGGGCTCGGGAGGCTGTCGCAGCATGGCTGCAGCGGGCTTATAACGGCTCGCGCCGTGGACGGTCGAATCAATCAGATCGGCAGGAATACCACTGGGTTCACATTGAATCGACGGCCCAATGCCGCGATCTGTCGTACATTCAACTCCCGCTTCCCACTGAGGATTTCCGAAACAACCCCCTGACTCCCAATCTCAGGAAGATCAGCCTGTCGGACATCATTCTCCAGCATCAGATATCTGAGGACATCAGCGGGAGATGCATCTGGCAGTTGATGATGTCCTTCATCATATTCATTGATAAAGTCGCCCAGCGTGGCGGCGAGTGGCGCGAGTCTATGCCCTTCGTCAGCTGCGCCTGCGTCAAGCAGCGCATTCAACGCTCGCACAGCGAAGTCGTACTCAATATCCGAGTTGATCGGATGAAGCGGCACCTTTTGGGAGATAGCCTCGAAGTGCGCGGCCAGCTCATCGATGTCATTCCGCGTAAGATTCAAGGCTTCCATTTGCTGTACTCCTTGTGCGTGAATACATGACGCACATATAACGTCTGCACATTAAAGTGCACTGCGGCAATGATCCGGAACTTATTACCGCCGATATCAAACACGTAGAACGCTCCAACCTTGTCTGTCGCATTGAAAGCTTTCTTCAGGTCCGCAAAGCTGCCGAATGTTCCAGCCTCGACCGTCTTCCTCCATATCTGGAGCGGCACGCCAGCGTCCGGATGCTTGGCGGCGAAGTCGGTCAAGGCTTTGTTGGAGATGACTCGCATGAAGCGACAGTATCTCAGCCTGAGATTGCAACCAAGCGTTGTTACACATTAGGTGATTTAGCTTCCATCCAAGCCATTCCTTGCTGGATGAAGCCTCCCACTACCGCCGGATCTTCCGGCACGTGGGCGCAAGCGATGGCGACTTGCATGTGCTTCGCGTATTGTCCGAACGAGCTACACGCGAAGGCACCGAATCGGTGCCACGATTCGCCCCCGTTTGTTTAGCAGCTCCTTTAAGGGGCACTTTTAGGGGCACAAATCCATTGTATAGCGCACAACCCCTTTCCTTATAAGGAAACGTGAATTCTGTCGGGGGACCAGCCACAAATCTAACCGCCCCTCTTCCGATTCCCCCACAGCGAATTCCATCCCGCCGCGCCCCACGCTTGGCACGCCATTGCACACCCTCTCGTTCGATCGAACCGTCAAGCGCCACATCCCGCACCACCTCGCGGCATAAAACAACCATTTGCACGACGACTTCCTCCGCACCTGCCAGGGAACGAAGGATGCTATCTCCATCCGGGGCCGATCCGCACGCGCTGCGCCGGCGCCACGATTGCCGGCCGGCTAATAACCGCCATATTCCCCGCGTCAACATCCCAACGGAGATAACCCATGACACGCCCGACCGCGGCCGACCAAGCCGACCCCGCCAACAAGAACCCGCCACAAACCACCGACGAGGTGAGCATCGACCGCAAAGGCAACGTCCGGCAGAAAGGTCACGGCAGCATGGACGACACGATGATTCCGCAGAAGCCGGAACCCGACAAAGGCCCGTACGAACCGCCGCCCGGCCATCTCGACAATCCGAACGACGTCGAACCGCGCAGCGGCGGCGACCCGGCCGCCTGACGCGGCCGCGCACGGCGCATCAGCACCCGCTCACGCGCCGCCCCATTGCATCGTCAGGCCGCCATCGATCGTCCACGTCTGCCCGGTGACGTAATCGCCGTCGTCCGATGCAAGAAACAGCGCGACGCGCGCAATTTCCTCCGGCTGCCCGGGCCGGTGCCACGGAATCACCGACATCGACTTGTCCCGCCCGTGCGGGTCGTCGAGGCGATCGCGCGTCATCGGCGTATCAATGAGCCCCGGTGCGATGTTGTTGACGTTGATCTTGTCCTCTGCCACCTCGCGGGACAGGCTGCGGGTAAGCGAGCCGAGGCCCGCCTTCGCCATCCCGTACGGCGCGCTTTCCGGGGTCGGCAGATGTTGCGCGACCGACGAGATATTGACGATGCGCCCGCCGCCGCCAGCCGCACGGCGTTGCCGCACGAACGCGCGACAACAATATAACGGGCCGAGCAAATCGATCCGCAGTACGGTATCGATCTGCGTATCCTCGAGATCGGCGACCGCCGCACCGGGCGCGCCGACACCTGCGTCGTTTACCAACACTTCAAGCCCGCCGAGCGTGGTTGTCGCGTCGCGAAAGAAAGCGGCAACCGATTGCGGATCCGATACGTCGCCCTGTATCGCACATGCGCGCCGACCGAGTGCCTCGATACGCTGCACGGTTTCCTGCGCGCCATCGTGGTCCGTGTGATAGACGATCGCGACGTCCGCGCCTTCCTGCGCAAACAACGTTGCGATCGCCTGACCGATTCCGGAGTCCGCGCCCGTGACGAGCGCGCGAATGCCTTGCAGTTTCATGTACCTGTTCCTCCGCTTGAGGCTGTTCAGAGTAACGGCGCGCGCCCGCGCGCCGATATCCCGAAGCGACGCATTCCGCGTTCCCTCACCGGGGCGCGCGATGTTGCACAAGCGGAAACATGCAGGCAGATAACCGATCACGGACCCATTTGAAGAAGCACGACAAATGGCGGAGCGGGAATTCGCGTCGCGCGACATGCGCGAGCCGTGCGTGCATCGTGGCGATGCGCACCACGCTGCGCCACCTGATCGTGCCTGCGACGCAGCGGACAACAGCACTCCCGGAACGAAGCGCGAGAAGCAAATGCGCGGTCGTGCGGCGGCAGGTGCCGCGCACGATCACGTCGGTACGTTACTGCATGACGGCGTGCTGCACGTCCTTCGACGCATGCCACACGCGGTAGCGCACCTCGAATCCGTCCGGCACGTAGACGACGAGCGGCAGGCGACTGTTGTAACGCAGAAGCTGGCCGTCACCGCGCACCTGCACGAAGCGCTGCTGCGGCGCCTGGCCCGGGCACGCCATCAGCGTCGATGCCGGCCCCTTCACGTCGGTCAGCCGATAATACGTATAGCCCCAGCCCTTCACGTCCTCTGCGGTGAGCTCGCCGCCGAACCATTGCTGGTTGCAGTCGGTCTGCAGCGTCTTGCCGATCATCAGCTCGACGCGCGCGTCGCCTTCGTTCTCGAGCGCGGGCAGCGAAATCACCGCGCGCTGCTGGCCGGCCGCAGGCTGCGGAAACATCTTGATCGACTCGGCCGGCACGACAGGCGCCGACGCGGGTGCCGCCGCGCTGGCGGCTGCGGCCGTGACACAGAAAGCGGCCAGCGCGGCCCGGATCGCGAATTTCATCGATGTGCTCCCGATAAACAAAACAGGCCTCGGATGCTAACACTTTCGTCGCAAACCCTTACGACGCTGTAATTTGGCGACACAATTGCAAACAGCCGGCAATCCCCGTGCGCGGTACTTATACGGAAACCAACGGAGATCATCATGCTGAAGCTCATTGCTGTCGCCGGCGTCACCGCCCTGCTGGCCGGCTGCGTCGTCGGGCCGGACGCCGGATACGGCTACGGGCCGACCTACTATTCCGATCCGGGCTATGCGTACGGCCCGGCCTACGCGCCTTCGCCCGTGTATGGCACGGTCAACATCTGGGGCGGCGGCGGACGCGACTGGGACCGCGACCGTCGCGGCTGGGATCGCGGACGCGACGGTTGGAATCGCGACCGCGGCGGTTGGGACCGCGACCGCGGCGAGCGCGCGCGTCATGGCGGCTGGGGCCGCGGCGACGGACGCCGCGCCGACTGGAATGATGGCGGCGGAAACGGCCAGGGCAACGGCGGCGGCCATCGCCACTGACGCAATTGCAACCGTTTGTATCCGCACACGCATCCCACGAGACGGATACGAACCGATCGACGACCGCCAAAAGACGAAGGCCTTCGCATCACTGCGAGGGCCTTTTGTCGTCCGCCCGCCCTGAGTCACGCAACGCCGGCAGAACCGAACCGGCTCAGTCTCAGACGCGTGCCGGCTTACCACCCCGCCGGCGGCGCATAGCCGCGCGCCACGGGCGCGCCGCATACGTACGCCCGCTGATAGCGGTCGTAGCAATAGCCTGCGCCGTCGTCGTCCTGATACTGCGCCTGCTGATAGGCCGGGTAGGCCGGTTGCTGGTAGGCCGGCGCCTGATAGTACGTCGGCGGCTGATAGGCTGGCGCCTGATACGCGGGCGCCTGATAGGCAACGGGCGGATTCATCGCCGACGTCACGATCGCGCCGAGCACCGCGCCGCCGATCAGCGCGCCAAGCACGGCGCCCCCGTCGCGGCCATGCGCGGACGCCGGGCCGGCCGCCGCCAATGAAGCGGCAACGACACATACTGCGGCAATCTTCTTCATGATGGACTCCCACGCGAAGTGGTACTGGATGCGATGCATTGTGGCTGCGCGCGCCCGTAATAGATGCAGCAAGTGGTAACGCGCCATCACGCATATCGCGCACACCGGAACGCGGCGCTGCCGTGCTACGATTTTCGGCACACAGGAGACGCCGTCATGCAGCCCGAAACCGCCCGCCGTTTCGATACCGAATTCGCGCCGCGCATCGCGCGGGCGATCGCCGCCTTCTTCGCCGAGCACGTTCACGCGGACGTCGTCCCGTACGGCGGGCACGGGCACCCGACGTGCGTGCAGATCCGCAGCGCGCCGCACGAACACGTGAGCGGCTTCGCGCATCCGCTGAACCTCGAACTGACGTGGGACACTGACGAAATCGAACGGCTGATGGAACCGGACGGCCCCGCCCGCTTCGAGCACTACCTGAGTGCGCTGCCGCGAAAACTGGACGCATGGCAAGGCGCGCGCGACATCGATCTCGCATCGCGCACCCAGGCCGATCCGCTCGTGCGACTGGGCGGCCTCGACTTCGAAGGCTGAATGCACGTGCCGGCCGGCGCCCGGTTGCGCAGGCGTCGCGCGATGCGTGCCGGTGATACACTCGACCGGTCCCGCGCCCGCGCGTCATTGACGGCCGGGCCGTTCATCGCCGCCTCCACCCGCGAGCATGGTTGCGCATGCAACCGCCTTGCAGGCGCGCGGCCAATCACGCTTTCGCTCCCGCCATGAACGCCGATACCGGCCTGCCGCTTCCCCAACGCTATTGGGCGATCGTCTGCGTCGCCCTGGGCATCACGCTCGCCGTGCTCGACGGCGCGATCGCCAACGTCGCGCTGCCGACGATCGCGCACGATCTGCACGCGTCCGACGCCGCATCGATCTGGATCGTCAACGCATATCAGCTCGCGGTCACGATCACGCTGCTGCCGCTTGCGTCGCTCGGCGAGCGCATCGGCTATCGACGCGTCTACATCAGCGGACTCGCGCTATTCACCGCAGCGTCGCTCGGCTGCGCGCTCGCCGGCTCGCTACCGGCGCTTGCGGTGATGCGCGTGATCCAGGGATTCGGTGCAGCCGGCATCATGAGCGTGAACGCGGCGCTGGTGCGGATGATCTACCCGTCGTCGATGCTCGGACGCGGGTTGTCGATCAACGCGATGGTGGTCGCGCTGTCGTCGGCGATCGGCCCGACCGTCGCATCGGCGATCCTGTCGTTTGCGTCGTGGCCGTGGCTGTTCGCGGTCAACGTGCCGATCGGCATCGCGGCGGTGTTCGGCAGCATGCGGGCGCTGCCGGCCAATCCGCTGCACGACGCACCGTACGACTTCCCGAGCGCACTGATGAACGCATGCGTGTTCGGCCTGCTGATCATGGCCGTCGACGGGCTCGGTCACGGCGAGCGCCATGCGTACGTCGCAGCCGAGCTGGCCGTCGCGTTCGGCGTCGGCTATTTCTTCGTGAAGCGGCAGCTGTCGCAACCGGCACCGCTGCTGCCGGTCGACCTGATGCGCATTCCGATGTTCGCGCTGTCGATCGGCACGTCGGTCGCATCGTTCACGTCGCAGATGCTCGCGTTCGTCGCGCTGCCGTTCTGGCTGCAGAATTCGCTCGGGTTCTCGCAGGTCGATACCGGCCTGTACATGACCCCGTGGCCACTCGTGATCGTGTTCGCCGCCCCGCTCGCCGGCGTGCTGTCGGACCGCTACTCGGCCGGCATCCTCGGCGGCATCGGGCTCGCGCTGTTCGCGGCCGGGCTGCTGTCGCTCGCGACGATCGGCGCGCATCCGGGCACGGTCGACATCGTGTGGCGCATGGCGCTGTGCGGCGCGGGCTTCGGGCTGTTCCAGTCACCGAACAATCGCGCGATGCTGTCGTCGGCGCCGCGCGAGCGCAGCGGCGGCGCGGGCGGGATGCTGAGCACCGCTCGGCTCACCGGGCAGACGCTCGGCGCCGCGCTCGTCGCGCTGATTTTCGGGCTCGCGCCCGACCGCGGTCCGACGATCGCCCTCTATGTCGCCACGGCGTTCGCGGCGGTCGCCGCGGTGGTCAGCATGCTGCGGATCGCTTCGCCGCGGCCCGATGCGGCGAAGTAACGCGACGCGCGCAGCCGCGGCCACCGTGGCCGTCACTGCGCTCACGCTGCAAGCATCAGGCGTCACGCGCCGTCGAGCGCGTCCGTCACGAAGCGCACACGCGCCTTCACGCTGGCTCGCGGCAGCTCGATCAGCCGATACCCGTACGCCGTATAGCAGTCGACCATCGCTTCGTACGTGCGCACGGCTTCCGCGAAATCCTGCCGGCGTTCGGTGTCTTGCGCGTAGATCTCGGGCCACGGCGGCGCGATGAACACGCGCCGGTGATAGCGAAAGCGACGCGCGGCGGCCTCCGCATGCGCAGGCACCGGCAGCCCTGTCAGCCTGAGATAGCCGATCACGTCGGGCACGCCGCGATCGAAGAACACCGGCCCGCGCGCGGCGCCTGCGAGATGGTACGAGCGCATTTCCCAAGTCAGCATCAGTTCGGCGAACGCGGCGCGGTCGCGCCACGGCAGCGCCGGGCCATCGATCGCCATCTGGTCGCGGATCACGCCGCGGCCGGCCTCGTGCGAACGCGCGAAGCCGCCGCGCTCCAGCGCATCCACCAACGAGCTCTTGCCCGAGCCGGGGCCGCCCGTGACGACGAAAAAGCGCTGACACGCATCGTCCGCGCCGCTGCCGTCGCCCGCGCGCTCAGACATGTGCGGGTCGCCGGCCCGCGCGCTGCGTGACCGATGCGGCCGCCGCGACGCTGCGCAGGTCGGCGACGAACGTATCGCGCCATACCGATAGATCGTTCTTGCGCAGCTGCGCGAGGTTGTCGCGGTGCCGCGCCTGCCGCTCCGCGAGCGGCATCGACAGCGCGCGCTCGAGCGCGTCGGCCATCTGCGACAGATCGTACGGATTCACGAGCAGCGCGCCGCTCAGCTCCGCCGCCGCACCGGCGAACTCGGACAACACGAGCACGCCCGGATCGGCCGGGTCCTGCGACGCGACGTACTCCTTCGCGACGAGATTCATCCCGTCGCGCAACGGCGTCACGTAGCCGACCTGCGACATCCGGAAGAACGCCATCAGCAGGTTGCGCTCGTACTTGCGGTTGAGGTACTGGATCGGCGCCCAGTCGAGCTGCGAAAAGCGGCCATTGATGCGGCCCGCTTCGCGTTCGAGCGTTTCGCGGATGCGTTGGTAGGTCTGCACGTCCGAGCGCGTCGGCGGCGCGATCTGCACGAGCGAGACCCGGCCCTGCCAGCCCGGCGCGTTCGCAAGCATCCGCTCGAACGACTGGAAGCGCTCGACGAGCCCCTTCGAATAGTCGAGCCGGTCGACGCTCATCACGAGCTTGCGGCCATCGAGCGCATCGCGCAGCATCTTCACCGGCTTGCGCGAGCCGTACTGCACGGCCGCCTCGGCGATCGCATCGGGGTGCACGCCGATCGGATAGGCGGCGACTTTCACGACGCGGCCGTGCGCGTGCAGCATCCCGTCGTCGCTGGCCGCGCCGATTCCCCGCCGCTCGATGTAGTCGGTAAACGCCTGCTTGTCGGCGTCGGTCTGGAAACCGGCGACGTCGTACGCGCACATGAACTTCACGAGTTCCTCGTGCGGCGGCACGAGCCGCAGCACGTCCGGCGACGGAAACGGAATATGCAGGAAGAAGCCGATCGGATTTTTCACGCCGAGCTCGCGCAGGCAATGCGCGAACGGCAGCAGATGGTAGTCGTGCACCCAGATCAGGTCATCGGGGCGCAGCAGCGCGGCAAGCTGCTTCGCGAGCATCGCGTTCACGCGCAGATAGCCCGCATACTCTTGCCGGTCGAAGCGGGCGAGATCGCCGCGGTAGTGGAATACCGGCCACAACGTCGCGTTCGAGAAGCCGCGGTAGTACTGGTCGTAGTCGCGTCGGGTCAGCCCGACCGTCGCATACGTGACGTTGCCGTCCCGCTGGATCGCGGGGGCGGCATCGGGCGCACCGACGATCTCGCCGTTCCAGCCAAACCACACGCCTCCGGTGTCCTTCAGCGCGTCCATCACGCCGACCGCGAGGCCTCCGGCGCTGGGGCGCGTGTCCTCGCCGACGGCGACACGGTTCGATACCACGATCAATCTGCTCATGCGGCTTTCCCTCCTCGATTCGATTGGCTGACGCGCGGCGCGCGCCAGGGCGGCGCGGCGGTCCGGGGACGGCCGCGCGGCGATTCAGATGTGAGCGATGCAACAAAGAGCGCAATGAAATGCGGCAGCGGAATGCCGTGGCGACGGGCTCACGCGTCCTGCTCCTGACCGAGGTCGCGCTGATAATCGAGCCCTTCGGGGCGTGCGCCGCCCTGGTTGTGATCGCCGTCGGACGGCGTGTCGTCGGGCGTACCGGCAGGCAATGCCCCCGGCGCGTCGGTCTGCGGACGCGCGCGCTCGGCGTCGGCGTCGGGTCGCCGCGGAGCAAGCCGTTTCGGACGGCGCATGGCTGGGTGTCTCATATGCAGTGCGGCTCGGAGCCGTCGTTGAAACATTCCATGACAATTGAGTTTAGGGCGCTAACGCGCACTTCAAGGTAACAATTACCTTCAATTTGTAACGATTCGACCCCTGCCGCGCGGTCTGTCCGACAATAGCGCCGCGCGTACGCGCGCGAGCCGCACACTGCCGATTTGTCAAAGCTTTGCAATTTTCTTCCGACGATTGCGAAACAATGACGCGGCAAGGGGGCGCGCATGCGTCGCCGCTCACCCAGACAGGACTTGCACTCAGGGATGAACATGCGTTTCGAACCGCCGCGCCGGGCCATGCCGGCGCGCATCGCGCTGGCCGCGCTCGCCGCGGCTGCACTGCTGTCCGGCTGCAACTCGCTGTACAGCGAAGGCGCAACGGCCGGCGCCGGTATCGCGGGCGCCGCGATCGCTTCCAAGGTCACCAACAACGCAGCCGTCGCAACCGGCATCGGTCTCGGCGCCGTAGCCGGCGCGCGCGCGGGCGTCCAGTACACGCAGCGCGTCGCGCACCGCTACACGCAGGAACAGATCGCGAAGGCGGCCGGCCCGCTCGACGTCGGCGGTGTCGCGCCGTGGTCGACGCACCACTCGTTCCCGATCGAGGACGACGAGCAGGGCCGCGTGACGGTCAGCCGGATGATCAGCATCGGGCCGCTCGACTGCAAGGAAATCGTGTTTGCGGTCGACACGCCGGCGAAGGCCGACAAGGCCGCGCAATCGGCGTTCTACGTCGCGACGATCTGCCGCGACGGTCCGGTGTGGAAATGGGCGTCGGCGGAGCCCGCAACCGAGCGCTGGGGCGCGCTGCAATGAGCGGCGCGATCCGTCTCGCGGCGCTCGGCGCGCTGTGCGCGGCCAGCGTCGCGCTGTCGGGCTGCGGCTCGGTCGGCGCGGCAAGCGGCGCGCTCGCCGGCGCGGCGACGGGCCTCGTCACCGCGAACCCGGCTGTCGGCGTCGGTGTCGGCATCGCCGTGCAGGCGGCGACCGACGAGGCCGTCAACCGCACGATGAAGCAGCTCCATCAGAACCAGCAGGACGCGATCGCGCAGGCGGCGGGCGGCCTGGCTGTCGGCGAAGCGAAGCCGTGGAAGGTGAAGAACACGCTGCCGCTCGAAAACGGCGAGGGCGAAGTGCGCGTCACGCGCGCTTATTCGACGGCGCTCGCGCTATGCAAGGAATTCGCGTTCTCGGTGAAGGACGGCGACAAGGCCGACTGGTATTTCGCGAATGCGTGTCAGCAAGGCACGCACTGGAAGTGGGCATCGGCGGAACCGGCCGTCGACCGGTGGGGCAGTCTGCAATAACGACGACGGCGCGAGGCGCGGCGCCCGAATACACGCGCTGCGCAGGTGGACGATGACGTATGCCGGGCCTCGCGGCCCGGCCCGTCGATCAGGACTCGACGTCCTCGAGGCTGAAGATCTCGGTCTGGTCGTTGTAGGAGAAGATCTCGCCGTAACGGCCCCAGTCGATCACCGCGTCGAGCGTTTCCTCGGCTGCGCCGTCCGACAGGAAATCCTCCAGCTCCTGCTCGAACCGCACGCGCGGCGCGCGATGGCCCGGCCGTTCGTTCAGCACCTTCTTGATCCGCGCGGCGAGCGGCACGTGCTTCAGCAGATGATCCGCGAACATCAGCTTGCGTTCCTGCGTGCCGAATTCGGCGAATACGCGCCCCGGCGGCGTCAGGAACACGTCGCCTTCGCGTACGTCCGCAAAACCGAGGTACTGCAGCACTTCTGCGATCGGGAACAGGTCGTCCACTTCAAGGTGCAGGGTACGCGCGATTTCCGGCATGTCCGCGCGGCCGTGGTACGGCGCCATTGCCAGCGTCTCGATCAGGCCGGCCATCAGGTTCGTCGACACTTGCGGCAGCCAGCTGCCGAGCTCCAGCCCCTTCTTCGTCGTCTCGCCGATCTGGCGCGCGGTCATCTTCGCGTAGATGTCGTCGACGAGCTTGCGGAACGCCGGATCCAGCCGGTTGCGCGGATGCTTGAACGGCACCTTGATCTCGGCGATCACGCGGCCCGGGTTCGACGACAGCACGAGAATCCGGTCGCACATGAACACCGCTTCCTCGATGTTGTGCGTGACGATCAGCACCGACTTGATCGGCATCCGGCCTTGCGTCCACAGGTCGAGCAGGTCGGTACGCAGCGTCTCGGCCGTCAGCACGTCGAGCGCGGAGAACGGCTCGTCCATCAGCAGGATCGTCGGATCGACGACGAGCGCGCGTGCGAAGCCCACGCGCTGCCGCATCCCGCCCGACAGTTCGCGCGGATACGCGTTCTCGAAACCGTCGAGGCCGATCAGGTCGATCGCGGCGAGCGCACGCTCGCGCCGTTCGCGCGCGCCGACGCCGAGCGCCTCGAGCCCGGCTTCGACGTTCTGCAGCACGGTCAGCCACGGGAACAGCGCGAAGGTCTGGAACACCATCGCGACGCCTTCGGCCGGGCCGCGCAGCGGCTTGCCGAGATACGTGACTTCACCGCCGGTCGGCTCGATCAGCCCCGCGATGATCCGTAGCAGCGTCGATTTGCCCGACCCGGAGCGGCCGAGCAGCCCGACGATCTCGCCTTCGCGCAAAGACAGGTTCGCATCGTCGAGCACGAGCAGCTCGCCCTGCGTCTTGTTGAAGCCGCGGCTCACGTGGTCGACGCGCAGGATTTCGTCGCCGAGGCGCGGCGGCTGAAGCGGCTGGGACGTCTGGACAGGGGCGTTTACAGCATTCGGATTGTGCATCGCGTTTCGCTCTCAATCGGTCTCAGTCGAGCCGCAGCTTCGCTTCGGCGAAGGCATACAGCGGGCGCCACAACAGGCGGTTGAACAGGGTAACGAACAGGGACATCACGGCGATGCCCAGGATGATCTTCGGGAAGTCGCCGGCGGCAGTGGTCTGCGCGATATACGCGCCGAGGCCGTGCGCCTCGATCCGGGTCGTGCCCCACTGCACCGCTTCCGACACGATGCTCGCGTTCCACGCGCCGCCCGACGCGGTAATCGCGCCGGTCACGTAGTACGGGAAGATGCCGGGCAGAATCGCCTGCCGCCACCATTGCCAGCCGCGGATCCGGAAGTTCGTCGCCGCCTCGCGATAGTCGTTCGGATAGGACGTCGCGCCGGCGATCACGTTGAAAAGGATATACCACTGCGTGCCGAGCACGATCAGCGGCGACAGCCAGATGTCGGCGTTCAGGTGAAAGCGTGCGATCACGATCACGAACACCGGGAACAGCAGGTTGGCCGGGAATGCGGCGAGGAACTGCGCGAGCGGCTGCAGCTTCTCGGCGAGCTTCGGGCGCAGCCCGATCCACACGCCGACCGGCACCCAGATCACCGACGCGATCGCAATCAGCACGACCACGCGCAACAACGTGATCAGCCCGAGCATGATCACGTGCCCAACCTCGGCCATCGTCACGCCGGTCGCGACGAAGCTGACGACACGCCACACGATGTACGCGGTGCCGGCCAGCAACAGCGCCGCCCATGCGATGTCGACCGTGCGCGACGCCTTCTTCTCGACTTTCGGCAGCGTAAAGCGCATCGCCCCCGACAGCGGCAGGCGCAGCGGAACCCGCGCGGCCTTCGCGAAGAACCAGCCGGCTGGCACGAGCAGCTGATGAATCAGCCGCGTGCGGCGCACCAGGTCGAGCAGCCACGATTGCGGCGCGTCGCCCGACGCGGTGTTCTCCATCCGGAACTTGTCGGCCCACGCGATCAGCGGCCGGAACAGCAACTGATCGTACGCGAGGATCACGACGGTCATCGTCAGGATCACCCAGCCGATCGCGCCGAGGTTCTTGTCCGAGATCGCCTGCGCGAGATATGCGCCGATGCCCGGCAGCGTGATCGTCTGGTTGCCGACGGTGATCGCCTCCGACGCGACGACGAAGAACCAGCCGCCCGACATCGACATCATCATGTTCCAGATCAGCCCCGGCATCGAGAACGGCACCTCGAGCTTCCAGAACCGCTGCCACGACGTCAGATGGAAGCCGCGCGACACTTCGTCCAGATCGCGCGGCACCGTGCGCAGCGACTGGTAGAAGCTGAACGTCATGTTCCATGCCTGGCTCGTGAAGATCGCGAAGATCGCGGCGAGCTCGGCGCCGAGCACGCGGCTCGGAAACAGCGCGAGGAAAAACGTGACCGTAAACGAGATGAAGCCGAGCACCGGCACCGATTGCAGGATGTCGAGGACCGGGATCAGCACCATGCCCGCACGGCGGCTCTTGGCCGCGAGCGTGCCGTACACCAGCGTGAACGCGAGCGACGCGACCATCGCGGCGAGCATCCGCAGCGTGGTGCGCAACGCGTATTCGGGCAGGTTCGCCGGATCGAGCGAAATCCTCTGGGTCTGGAGGGTCCCGATCGGCGCCATCGTTTCATGGAAGCCGACAACTGCCATCGCGATCAGGCAGATGATCAGCGGGAACGCGATGAAGTCCCATCGGTTCGGCAGGACGCGCCACGCGGACGCGTTGGCGGTCCGGTTCGGATTGAAGAATCCGACGTCCATCAGGCGCCCTCCCCGGTAAGGCCGAACGAAGCCGGCAGACGATGTTGATTCATGGCAAAGCGCACGGGCGCGGTAATTCGACGCGGTAATTCGATTGATTCACGATTTCACGCCGGCGCGACGCGCCGTGCGTTCAGGCTGCGCCCCGGCAGGCCGAGTCGGGCCGCGACGGCACGACACTACACCAACCTGTATTTCAGGTTCAACCGTCCGGGGCCAGGCGCGGCGCCGGGCGGCGCACGGATCGTGCCCGGCGCGCGTGCGGACGGCGCGCGGCGCGGTGCGGAGCAGCCCGGCCGCAGTCTGTCGGCCGGCATGCAGGC
Organism: Burkholderia latens; assembly: GCF_001718795.1. Lineage (NCBI taxonomy): Bacteria > Pseudomonadati > Pseudomonadota > Betaproteobacteria > Burkholderiales > Burkholderiaceae > Burkholderia > Burkholderia latens. Next base: position 2,504,575 of record NZ_CP013435.1, read on the forward strand.
CCCGAATTATGCCGTGATCCGGGCCGGCCGGGAACCCGGCAGCCGCACATGGGCGCAAACCGGGCCGGCCGTCAGCGGACGGTCAAGCGAAGCAGGTATGATCGGGGCTGGCCCCCGGCATCGGTCGACCGACCGCCGCCGGGCATCGACCGACCAGCGGGAGGAAGGGAATGGCAGGAAATTTGGTGATCGTCTGCCGCGATCAGGACGCCGATGCGTTCTACGAGCTGATGCAGGAATACGGGTCGTTCCAGACCCGGCTGTCGTCGACGGCGTGGTACCTGAACATGAACGTGGTGCCGGAATCGCTGCAGGAGGAAATCCTGGAGCGCCTCGGCCGCTACACGACCGTCTATATCTTCGAGGCCACGAGCGTGACCTACAACACCATCGACAGCAACGCCGCCGAAACGCTCGGCACACTGTTCGGCGAATGATACCGCGCGGCGCCTGCCGGGCAGGCGCCGCATTGGCCGCTTACGCGGCCTGCGCGTGAGGCTCGTCCTTCGGCACCACGTCGAACGGAAACGTCATCGCGACGCGCAGGCCGCCCTCGGGACGGTTGCCGATCTCGCAGGTCCCGCCTAGCCGTTGCACGAGCCGCTCGACGATCGCGAGCCCGAGCCCGCTGTGGCCGTTCCCGCCGCGCGCAGGGTCGAGCCGCACGAACGGCCGCGTCGCGGCCGCCAGGTCGCGCGGCGCGATCCCGCCCCCGCTGTCACTGACCGACAGCACATAACCGGCCGGCGTGCGCGCCGTCTCGACCAACACGGGCGGCGCACCATACGCATGCGCGTTGTCGAGCAGGTTCGACAGAATCCGGTCGAGCGTCGCGGTCGGCAGCCGGAAGGCGCCGTCCGCGGCCAGATGCGTCTCGACCGGCGGCGCGTTCGGCGCGACCGCACGATAGCTGCGCGCAATCCGCTCGCAGGTCTGGTCGACCGGCACCGGCTCGCTGCGATCGGCTCCGCCGTGCGCGAACACGAGGAACTGGTCGACGATGTGCGACATCGAGTCGACGTCGCGCACGACGCCATCGCGCAGCCGCGCGTCATCCATCATCTCGGCGCGCAGACGCATCCGCGCGAGCGGCGTGCGCAGGTCGTGCGCGACGCCGGCCAGCATCACCGCGCGGTCGTTCTCCGCTTGCGACACCTGCTCGACCATCTGATTGAAGCCGTGCGTGAGCTGGCGCAGCTCGCGCGGCCCGCGCTCGCGCAGCGGCGGCACCGGCTGGCCGCGGCCGAAGCGCGCGACCGCGCGCGCCAGCGAGCGCAGAGGCTGCTGCAGCTGCCACGCCGCGAACAGAGCGGCGATCACGCCAGCCGAAAAGATCGTGCCGAGCCACAGCAGCATCCGGTCGAGCGAACGCGGCGGGCGCAGCGGCTGCACCGGCACGACGATCCAGTTCCGGTCGGTCGGCTCCTTGACCCACAGCACCGGCGGATGGCCCGGCGCGCCGATCGCGACCTGCGTGCCCGGCGGCATCCGGTCGCTCACGTCGTCGCGGAACCGCTTCAGCGGTGCCGGCAGGTTGGACGCGTCGCCCTTCGGGACGTCGGGGCTGTCCGGCGCCACGAGCCGCACGCGCGACGGCAGCGGCTGGTCCGGCGTGCGCTCGACGTGCTGGCGCACCGCATCGACGAGGAACGCGGCCTCCTCGACCGCGTAACGCGTCTGCATCTGGTGGCGCTCGAGCCGCATCGCGAAGAACCACGCGAAGTGGGACAGGAGCAGCACGCCGACGACCAGCAGGGCCAGTCGCCCGAACAGTGAATCAATGGGTTTGCGCATGGGCCTCGCCGTCGGGCACGAATACGTACCCGCGCCCGCGCACCGTCTGGATGAAGCGCGGCGTCGACGGATCCGTTTCGAGGATGCGGCGCAGTCGCCACACCTGGACGTCGATGCCGCGATCGGTGCCGTCGTACTCGGGCCCGTGCAGCAGCTCGAGCAGTCGCTCGCGCGTAAGCGTGCGCAGCGCGTGGTTTACGAAGATTTTCAGCAGCGCGAATTCGCTGCTCGACAGGGTTGCCGGCTTGCCGTCGACCGACAGCGTGCGCGCCTGGAAGTCGAGCACGAAGCGGCCGAACGCGAACGGCTCGCGCTGCTCGGGCGCCGCAGCCGAAGGCGTCGCACGGCGGCGGCGCAGCACGGCCTGCACGCGCGCAAGCAGCTCGCGCGGATTGAACGGCTTGCCGAGGTAGTCGTCCGCGCCGAGTTCGAGGCCGACGATGCGGTCAACGTCGTCCGCGCGCGCGGTCAGCATGATCACGGGGATGTCGTCGCCGGCCGCGCGCAACTGGCGCAGCGCGGTCAGGCCGTCCACCCCCGGCATCATCAGGTCCAGCACGATCAGGTCGGGCCGCTCGCGCTCGAGGCGCTTCTCGAGCGACGCCGCGTCGTGCAGCACGGACACTTCCATCCCCTGGCGCACGAGATAGTCGCGCAGCAGGTCTCGGAGTTCTTGGTCGTCGTCGACGATGAGGATCTGGGTAGTCATGGCTGGAAGTTTAGCGCGCGAGCGCGGAGTCGAAGAACGATACAAAGGTGCGAAAGGGTTACTGCGGGTTACCGCGCAAGGGAACTGTAATGCTCGGTAACCCGGCGGCGATCCCGCGTAACACCGGGCCGGGGGTGCACCGCTAACCTGCGTCTTACCGGATGCGGCATGCGGACCACCCCGCGCACCGTATCGCCGGACCTTTCGATTCAAGGAGTTTCCGAAATGTATAAGAAGACTTCCCGCGTGGCCATTGCGGCCGCCACCGTGCTCGCACTCGCATTCGGCGCCGCGCATGCCGCGCAGCCCGACGACATGCCGCCGCCGGGCGGCCCCGGCATGCACCAGATGCACCCCGGCCATGAAGGCGGCCCGTTCGGCGTGCTCATGAAACTGCACGACCAGCTCAAGCTCAACGCGTCGCAGGAACAGCAGTGGCAGACGGCCGTCAACACGATGAAGCAGAACCATGAAGCGATGCGCAAGAGCCACGAGCAGATGCGCGAGCAATTCAAGGCGCAGCAGAATCAGCCGATCCTCGACCTGAACGCGATGCATGCGGCCCGCCAGCAGGCCGAGCAGCAGAACGCGCAGCTGCGCGAGCAAAGCGCGGCCGCATGGCTGGCGTTCTACAACGGGCTGAACGACCAGCAGAAGACGACGGTCAGCACCGCGCTCAAGCAGCAGTTCGCGCAGATGGAGCAGCGTCACGAGAAGATGAAGCAACGCTGGGAGCAGCACCGCGCGGCCAAGGCCGCGTCGGCACCGGCGCAGTAAGCCGGCTGGCCGCCTTGCAGGGCGGCTTCGAGGGGGACGCGGGCGCCCGGGCCGCGTCCCCTTTCATTTCACGCGACGTCGAACAGCAGCACCTCGGCCGCGCGGCCACGTGCGAACGCGACCGTGTCGACGCCCGCGATCCGCACACCGTCGCCGGCGGCCAGCGCATGTCCGTTGACTTCCACGTCGCCGCGCGCGACATGCACGTAGGCCTGGCGCGCGACCGGCACGTCGAATGCGGCTTCCTCGTCGCCGTCGATCAGCCCGGCGAAGATCCGTGCGTCCGCGCGCAGCGGCAACGCGCCGTCGTCGCCGTCCGACGATGCGACGAGCCGCAAGCGGCCGCGCTTGGCGGCGTCGGCGAAATGCCGCTGCGCATAGCCCGGCCGCCCGCCGGGTTCGGCCGGCTGCAGCCAGATCTGCAGCAGGTGCAGTGCGCGATCGCGCGACGCGTTGGTCTCGCTGTGCACGAGGCCCGTGCCCGCACTCACCCGCTGGACGCCGCCGGCGCGTACGATCGCGCCATTGCCAAGGCTGTCGCGATGCGCAAGTGCGCCATCCAGCACGTACGTGACGATTTCGAAATCCCGGCGCGGCTGCATGCCAAAGCCGCGGGTCGGCGCGATCCGGTCCTCGCACAGCACGCGCAGCGCGCGGAACGGCGGATGCTGGGTTGCCGCGTGGCCGGCGAGCGGGAAGCTGTGGCTCGATTCGAGCCAGCCCTGACGCGTATGGCAGCGGTCGGCGGCGCGGCGGATCTGGAACATGGGGCGGCACTCCGGCAGGCGGGTATTCTTGGTTCGGGTTTACCTGCACTCTAGGGGCGCGCCGTGCGCGCCACAATCCGCCGCCCGCGCACCGCATCGTTGCATTCACGCGCCCAATCGGCGCAATACTCGTTGTGAATACCACCACCGCAGCAACAGCCGGTTCGAGGAATCGATCGGTTGTGCCGGATTGCCGTTTTCCGGGTATCGCGTTCGGGTAAAATACCGCCCTTTTGGCGTCCGCCCGTCCGGCGGATGCCGTTGCCAGCGCGCCGAAACACGAATTTTGGCCGTCTAGAATACGCCGCGGCGCCCGACACGACCGGCCGCGAGCGCCCCCCGGAAGTGAGCGACAACAGCATGGAAATGAAGAAGGCCGCCCTGTGCGCCGCCCTCGCCCTCGTGGCGGGCAGCGCCTTCGCGAAAGAGTGGAAGACCGTGCGAATCGGCGTCGATGCGAGCTACCCGCCGTTCGAGTCGACCGCGCCTAGCGGCGAGATCGTCGGTTTCGACGTGGATCTCACCAAGGAAATCTGCAAGCGGATCAACCTGAAGTGCGTGTGGGTCGCGCAAGATCTCGACGGAATCATCCCGGCGCTGAAGGCGAAGAAGTACGACGTCATCGTGTCGTCGCTGACCGTCACGGACAAGCGCCGCGAACAGATCGACTTCTCCGACAAGGTGTACGACGCCCCCGCGCGGATGATCGCGAAGGCGGGCTCGCCGCTGCTGCCGACGGTCGCGTCGCTCAAGGGCAAGCGCGTCGGCGTCGAGCAGGGTTCGACGCAGGAATCGTACGCAAAGGCGTACTGGGAACCGCAGGGCGTGACGATCGTGCCCTACCAGAACCAGGACCAGGTCTATGCCGATCTCGGCTCGGGCCGCCTCGATGCGACGCTGCAGGACGAGCTCCAGGCCGACTACGGCTTTCTGCGCACGCCGCGCGGCAAGGGTTTCGCATTTGCCGGACCGGAAGTGAAGGATCCGAAAACGATCGGCGACGGCACCGCGATCGGCCTGCGCAAGGAAGACACCGATCTGAAGCTCAAGATCAACAAGGCGCTGGCCGACATGCACAAGGACGGCACGTACGACCGGCTGTCGCACAAGTATTTCGCGTTCAGCGTCTATTCGGCTCGCTGAGCTGCAACGATGGGAGCGGATGCGGGGGCGGCCCCGCGTCCGGGCAACACAGGCAGTCAACCGCGCGCCGCCCGCCCGATCGCCCGACGCTTCGCGCGACGGGCCTGACCGGCACCGATGCCGGGGGCGGACGGCGATGATACGCACGGGGGCGTTCCGCGCAGCATGGCGGGCGCGTCTTTCCGGGCGCACCGCGTGCGCCCTCCGGGACCACACCAGGGACCACATATGTTTCTACAAGGCTACGGCCCGCTGATCCTCGCCGGCACCTGGCAGACCGTCAAACTGGCGGTGCTTTCGCTCGCGCTGTCGTTCGTGCTGGGCCTGCTCGGCGCGGGCGCGAAGCTGTCGCGCAACCGCTTCACGAACGGCGTCGGCACCGTCTACACGACGCTGATCCGCGGCGTCCCCGATCTCGTGCTGATGCTGCTGCTGTTCTACAGCCTGCAGATCTGGCTGAACGTCGCGACCGACGCGCTCGGCTGGGACCAGATCGACATCGACCCGTTCCTCGCGGGCGTGCTCGTGCTGGGGTTCATCTACGGCGCATATTTCACCGAGACTTTCCGCGGCGCGTTCCTGTCGGTGCCGCGCGGCCAGCTCGAGGCCGGCAGCGCGTACGGGATGACCAACTGGCAGGTGTTCACGCGCATCATGTTCCCGCAGATGATGCGCTTCGCGCTGCCGGGCATCGGCAACAACTGGCAGGTGCTCGTGAAGTCGACCGCACTCGTGTCGATCATCGGCCTCGCGGACGTCGTGAAGGCGTCGCAGGACGCCGGCAAAGGCACGCTGCGGTTCTTCTTCTTCACGCTGATCGCCGGCGCCGTCTACCTCGCGATCACGACGATCTCGAATTTCGTGCTGATGTGGCTCGAAAAGCGCTACTCGACCGGTGTCCGCAAGGCTGACCTATGATCGAACTCATTCAAGAATACTGGCGCAACTACCTCTACACCGACGGCTTCCGGATCACCGGCGTCGCGATCACGCTGTGGCTGCTCGTCGTGTCGATCGGCCTCGGCTTCTGCCTGTCGGTGCCGCTCGCGGTGGCCCGCGTGTCGAAGAAGAAGTGGCTGTCGGGCGCCGTGTGGCTGTACACGTACGTGTTCCGCGGCACGCCGCTCTACGTGCAATTGCTGCTCTGCTACACCGGCCTCTACAGCCTGCAGATCGTACGCGGCACGCCGTTGCTCGATGCGTTCTTCCGCGACGGCATGCACTGCACGCTGCTCGCGTTTACGCTGAACACCTGCGCATACACCACCGAGATCTTCGCGGGCGCGATCAAGGCGACGTCGTACGGCGAGATCGAGGCCGCCCGCGCGTACGGGATGTCGACCTTCACGATGTATCGCCGAGTGATCCTGCCGTCCGCGTTGCGCCGTTCGCTGCCGCTGTACAGCAACGAAGTGATCCTGATGCTGCACGCGACGACCGTCGCGTTCACCGCCACCGTGCCCGACATCCTGAAGATCGCGCGCGACGTCAACTCGGCGACGTACATGTCGTTCCACGCATTCGGCATCGCCGCCCTGCTCTATCTCGTGATCTCGTTCACGCTCGTGTGGCTGTTCCGCCAGGCCGAGCGTCGCTGGCTCGCGTATCTGCGCCCGCAAGGCAAGTAAGTTTCCGCAGGAATATTGATGAATTCCCAGACTCAAAAGCTTTTCGTCGACGATCTCCACAAGCGGTACGGCGACAACGAGGTGCTCAAGGGCGTGTCGCTGAAGGCGAACTCGGGCGACGTGATCAGCGTGATCGGCTCGTCCGGTTCCGGCAAGAGCACGATGCTCCGCTGCATCAACTTCCTCGAGCAGCCGAACGCGGGCCGCATCTTCGTCGACGGCGAGGAAGTCCGGACCGCGCTCGACAAGACGGGCGCGCTGCGCGCGGCCGATCCGAAGCAACTGCAGCGCGTGCGCACGAAGCTGTCGATGGTGTTCCAGCACTTCAATCTGTGGTCGCACATGAACGTGATCGAGAACGTGATGGAAGCGCCCGTCAACGTGCTCGGAATCCCGAAGAAGGAAGCCGAGGATCGCGCGCGCGAGTATCTCGAGAAAGTCGGCCTCGCGCCGCGCGTCGAAAAGCAGTATCCGTCGCACCTGTCGGGCGGCCAGCAGCAGCGCGTCGCGATCGCGCGCGCGCTCGCAATGCATCCGGACGTGATGCTGTTCGACGAACCGACTTCCGCACTCGATCCGGAACTCGTCGGTGAAGTGCTGAAGGTGATGCAAAAGCTCGCCGAGGAAGGCCGCACGATGATCGTCGTCACGCACGAGATGGGCTTCGCGCGCAACGTGTCGAACCACGTGATGTTCCTGCACCAGGGGCGCGTGGAAGAAGAAGGCGTACCGTCCGAGGTGTTCGCGAATCCGAAGAGCGAGCGCCTGCGCGCGTTCCTGTCGGGCAGCCTGAAGTAACGCGCCGCGCGTTACGCAGCACGAGCGGGCGCCATCCGGCGCCCGCTTTGCGTTTACGCGGCGTCGACCGGCGCGGCGTGGGCGAACGCGCGCAGCGCGTCGCCCGCGAGCCGGTAGCGTACCCATTCGCTCTGCGGCGCCGCGCCGACGCTTTCGTAGAAGCGGATCGCGGGCTCGTTCCAGTCGAGCACGCTCCATTCGAAGCGCCCGCAGCCGGTGTCCACCGCGATGCGCGCGAGCGCCTTCAGCAGCCGCAGCCCGGCGCCCGCGCCGCGAAAGCGCGGCGATACGTACAGATCCTCGAGATACAGCCCCTGGCGGCCGAGCCACGTCGAATAAGAGAAGAAATACACGGCGAAGCCGGCCGGTTCGCCGTCGACCTCGCAAATCAGCGCGCGCGCCGGCGTGTCCTCGCCGAACAGGCTGCGCTCGAGCGATGCGTGCGTTGCGATCACTTCATGCTCGGCCTTCTCGTAGATGGCCAGCTCGGTGATGAAACGCAGGATTTGCGGCACGTCGGCGACGGTAGCGGAACGGATGTCGATTTGCACGATTGGGGCCCTCCCCGGCCCGGGCTGAATACGGAATGCGGCGCCCGCGATCGCGGGTGGCGCAGGCCAAGTCGACATGCTACGGTCACGCCTGAACTGCAGGAAGTGCAGTTTCTTCATCGAGACATGAACATGATGCATCCCGACCTGCGCCGGCTCGACCTGAACCTGCTGCTTGCGTTCAACGCGCTGTACCGCCACCGGTCGGTCGCCGCGGCCGCCCACGAGCTGGCGATGAGCCCGTCCGCGCTGAGCCATGCGCTCGCGCGGCTGCGCGATGCGATCGGCGACGCTCTGTTCGTGCGGCTCGGCAACGAGATGCAGCCGACCGTGCGCGCCGACGACATTGCCAGCTGGGCCGGCGACGCGCTCGACACGATGTCGAAAGGGCTTGCCCGCGCACGCCGCTTCGATGCGGCGCAAAGCGACCGCACGTTCGTGTTCGCCGCGACGGACTACACGGCATTCGCCGTGCTGCCCGCATTGCTCGCGCGCATCGAGCAGGTCGCGCCGCGGCTGAAGATCCGCGTCGTTCATTCGGACCGAAAGATCTCGATCGACGAGCTCGCGGCCGGCCGGATCGATTTCGCGCTCGGATACCACGAGGAATCGGCCGCCGACGCGCCTGGCATCGAGGATTTCGACTGGTTCTCTGACGACTACGTGGTCATTGCGAGCGCCACGCACCCGGACATCCGCCGGCGGCTGACGCTCGACCAGTATCTGGCCGCGCGACACGCGGTCGTCACGCCGTGGAACGAGCCGCGCGGCGTAGTCGACTACGTGCTGGACCGGCTCGGTCTCGCGCGGCAGGTCGCCGTGCAACTGCCGACCGTGCTCGCCGCCCCGTTCGTGATCGCGGAATCTGCGCTGCTGATGACGGTGCCGAACCGCGCCGCACAGACGCTGCGCGGTGCGGCGCCGATCCGCATTTTCCCGGCGCCGTTCGAGATTCCGCGCTACACGATCAAGGTGTACTCGCACGCGAAGCATGCGCGCACCGACGCGCACCGCTGGCTGCGCGCGCAGTTGCTCGCTGCACGGCCGGCGCTCGATTGAGGCCGGGACGCTCGTGCAGCAGCCGGCGGCACCCCTGAGCCACTCGCGTTCAGCGCGCCGCACGGCGCCTCCGAAGCGTCGTCAATTTATTACGAAATACTTACCAATTCGCACCGAGACGCGCTTACGCTGGCAGCCGCCACGTCGTCAATAGTGGCAATCCTTGACCCACGCTCGCCGAAACCGTGTCTGCCTTGTCGGACAAGGGTTTTCCTGCCCCCGACGCCCCGTCCGGCGCCCACCGCGCACCGTGTTGCATGGCAAATTGGCGACACGTGTTAGTCAAACAACGATTTCCGTCGCCACAAAATTGTATTTTTGCTAAATTAGTAACCAAAGTAGCAAAACGAAAGTCGTGAAATGTAGTTTAGCTTCACGACACAACAAGGAGACCCCGCAAGCCGACCCGGCCGCGCGGGACCGCTCAACGGTTTTCCGTCCGCTTGCCCGCGTGCCGCGCTTACCGGCCCTGCACGAGGTCTCCCTGGTTATCCCGCTTTTCGCTTTTGCCCGACGTTCGCTGCGCCGGGCATCTCGTGCAGTCTGGGTTGACTTTTTGACAGGGTATGGAGGAGATGATGAAGAAAGCTTTGGTCGCGGCCGCGCTGATGGCTGCTGGGGTGGTTACGGCGCACGCGCAGAGCAGCGTGACGCTGTATGGTCGCCTGGATGCCGGCCTTGAGTACCTGAACGGCCTGCAGAACGGCCACCAAGTGCGCGCGGAAAGCGGCGACTGGGGCACGAGCCTGTGGGGCTTGAAGGGCAGCGAAGACATCGGTGGCGGCAACAAGATCCTGTTCCACCTCGAAGGCGCGTTCAACACGATGACGGGCGGCTTCAGCGGCTCGATCTGGGATCGTTTCGCGACCGTCGGCATCTCCAACGACCGCTACGGTACGCTGCTGCTGGGTCGCGAACTCGCGATCGCGAACGGCGTGTGGGACTTCGATCCGTTCGGTCAGTCGGCATGGTCGACGGCATCGCTCGTGCGCGGCCGCAACTGGAACAAGACCAGCAACAACGTGTCGTACCAGTCGCCGTCGCTGTATGGCCTCGACTTCTACGGCCAGTTCTCGTTCTCGAACTCGACCAGCTTCAACGGCAATACGACGGCCGGCCAACCAGGCCGCGCCATGGGCGGTCAGGTCACCTATACGAATTCGCTGTTCCAGTTGCGCGGCATCTACGACGAAACGCGCGACAGCAACGGCCGCTTCTCGGACGTGTTCAACTACTCGCGCGAATACTTCGCCGGCGTGAACGTGTTCCTCGGCCAGTTCAAGCTTCAGGCGGCTTACCAGGCATCGCACGCCGACGGCAGCGGCGGCCCGGCGGTCAACGCCGGCGTGACGGGCACGCAACAGGTCTGGGGCGGCGTGACGTGGCAGGCAACGCCGGCCGCAGCGCTGATCGCGGCGGTGTACCACGTGAACGCGAACCACGGCGGCGGCAACGCGAACATCTACACGGTCGGCGGTTCGTACAACATCTCGAAGCGCACGCTGTTCGACGTCCAGGTCGCGACGGTGCGCAACAGCTCGACGGCCAACTTCGGCCTGAACGCGAACGGTGCAGGCACCGCCGTGTCGACCGGCAACCCGCATCCGGGCGGCAGCCAGACCGGCGTCTACGCCGGCATCCAGCACCTGTTCTGATCAGGCGCCGTTCAGAGAACGAATCGACAACACTTTCCACGCTGCTGCGAGAGGCGCGTATCGGTGCGGTACCCACCCGGGTATCGCACCTTTTTTTATTGGCGGGCCATGCTCGCGCATCCCGCGGCCCGCGGCCCGCGCGATTCAAGCCGCTGGAAAGCGGCCAGGAAGCGAGCGCCGCGCAACCGAATGAACGGGCGCGATCCTCAGACCGCCGCTTCGTTCTCTTCGCCGGTGCGGATACGGATCACGCGCTCGACGTCCGACACGAAGATCTTGCCGTCGCCGATCTTGCCGGTGCGGGCCGCACCGATCACCGCGTCGATCACCTGATCGACCTGCGCTTCCGCGACGACCACCTCGATCTTCATCTTCGGCAGGAAATCGACGACGTATTCGGCGCCGCGATACAGCTCGGTGTGCCCCTTCTGGCGGCCGAAGCCCTTCACTTCCGTCACGGTCAGGCCCGTCAGGCCCACTTCGGCGAGCGCTTCGCGGACTTCGTCCAGCTTGAACGGCTTGATGATGGCTGTGATGCGTTTCATGATGGCTGTCCCTCAATGCTCGTTTGGATGGAAAATCGCGGTCCCGATTGTAAGCCGTAAGTGTAAGCCCGAGCCGGCCGCGGACGGCGCGTCTCGACTCAGCCGAGACGCTCGGTAAAGCGTGACGTGATCGGATAGCGCCAGTCGCGCCCGAACGCGCGGTGCGTGACGCGAATCCCGATCGGCGCCTGGCGGCGCTTGTATTCGTTGACCTTGATGAGCCGCGTCACGCGCGCGACGTCGGCCTCCGCATAGCCGGCCGCGACGATTTCGGCAAGCGGCCGGTCCTCCTCCATATACATCTGCATGATCGCGTCGAGCACGTCGTACGGCGGCAGGCTGTCCTGGTCCGTCTGGTTCTCGCGCAGCTCCGCCGATGGCGCGCGGGTAAGGATCCGCTCGGGGATCACGTCGCGCGAGCCGTAGTCGGCCGTTGCATTGCGATAGCGGCACAGCCGGTAGACCTGCGTCTTCGCGATGTCCTTGATGACCGCGAAGCCGCCGGCCATGTCGCCGTACAGCGTGCAGTAGCCGACCGCCATCTCGCTCTTGTTGCCGGTGGTCAGCACGATCGAGCCGAACTTGTTCGACAGCGCCATCAGCAGCGTGCCGCGGATGCGCGCCTGGATGTTCTCTTCCGTCGCGTCCTCCGCGCAGCCCGCGAATTCGCTCGCGAGCGCCGCCCGGAATGCGTCGAACATCGGCGCGATCGCGATCTCGTCGTAGCGCACGCCGACGCGCCGCGCCATCTCCGCCGCGTCGGTGGTCGAGATGTCGGCCGTGTAGCGCGACGGCATCATCACCGCGCGTACGCGGTCGGGCCCGAGCGCGTCGCACGCGACCGCGAGCACCAGCGCCGAATCGACGCCGCCCGACAGCCCGATCAGCGCGCCGGGAAAGCCGTTCTTGCCGATGTAGTCGCGCACGCCGGTCACGAGCGCGCGATAGACCTGTGCGTCGAGCGGCAGCTCGGGCGCGATCTTGCCCGGCAACGGCCGCGCACCGTCGAATTCGACGATCGCGTGGCCTTCGTCGAACTGCGGCATTTTCGCGACGAGTGCGCCGTCGCCGTCGAGCACGAACGAACCGCCGTCGAACACGAGCTCGTCCTGCCCGCCGACGAGGTTCACGTACACCATCGGCAGCCCGGTTTCGCGGATTCGCGCGCGCAGGATGTCGACGCGCAGCGCTTCCTTGTTCATGTGGTACGGCGAACCGTTCGGGATCAACAGCACCTGCGCGCCGGCGGCCTTCGCGATCTGCGCGGCCGACGCATGCCAGGCATCCTCGCAGATGATCACGCCGTATCTGACGCCGTTCAGCTCGAACACGAGCGGCTCCGTGTCGGTCGCGAAGTAACGCTTCTCGTCGAACACGTCGGCGTTCGGCAGATCCTGCTTGCGGTAGGTGCCGACGATCTCGCCGCCGACGATCAGCGACACCGCGTTGTAAGTGTCCGACGGCGGCACGCCGCGCTCGATCGGGCGGTTTGCATTACCATCGACGGCGGGCGCCTGCGCACCGCTGCCCGCACCGCGCAACGGATGGCCGACCAGCACCGCGAGCCCGTCGAACGCGCGCAGCGCGTCGGCGAGCGCATCGAGCGCGGCGGCGGCGGCCGTGTAGAACGCGGGGCGCAGCAGCAGGTCTTCCGGCGGATAGCCGGACAGCGCGAGTTCGGGCGCGACCATCAGTTGCGCACCATCGTCGTGCGCGGCGCGGGCGGCCGCGACGATACGCGCGACGTTGCCGGCGAAATCGCCGACGGTGACGTTGATCTGGGCGAGAGCGAGTCGGGTCTTCATGACGGGATCGGCGCAGCCCCGCGGCGCGCCTCGAATGGCTGACGAAATCGTCCCGGATGCGAGCCAAGGCGGCACGCATCCGGCGGCATCCAACGGTACGGATTCACGCTTGAAACACGAACGCATCGATTATCGCACGGGCATCCTGTCGTCCCCCGCCGAGGTGCCGGCCGACGAATGGAACGCGCTGCTCGAGCAGGACGCGCAGCCAACGCCGTTCCTGCGCCACGAGTTCCTCGACGCGCTGCACGTCGCACGCTGCGCGGTCGACGACACCGGCTGGTCGCCGCACTTCGTCACGCTCACCGACGCGCACACGGGCCGGCTCGCGGCTGCGGCGCCCGTCTACGCGAAGCAGCATTCGTACGGCGAATACGTGTTCGACTGGGCGTGGGCCGATGCGTACCAGCGCAACGACTTGCCCTATTACCCGAAACTGCTGTGCGCGGTGCCGTTTACGCCCGTGCAAGGCACGCGCCTGCTCGCGGCCGACGACGACGCGCGGCGCCGGCTCGCGGCCACGCTGCTCGCGTTCGCGGAGCAGAGCGACGTATCGTCGCTGCACGTGCTGTTCCCGACCGGCGACGAAGCGCGGCTGCTCGAATCGATGGGGATGATGCTGCGCGAAGGCGTGCAGTTCCACTGGCTCAACGACGGCTATCGCGACTTCGACGACTTCCTCGGCACGCTCGAACAGAAGAAGCGCAAGAACATCCGTGCAGAACGGCGCAAGGTGCGCGACGCGGGCGTCACGTTCCGGCAGCTCACCGGCGATCGAATCACCGATGCCGACTGGCGCTTCTTCTCGCGCTGCTATCGGCAAACGTACCGCGAACACTATTCCAGCCCGTATCTGAATCTCGACTTCTTCCGCGCGATCGGCGCAACGATGCCCGAGAACCTGCTGCTCGTCATCGCTGAAGCCGACGGCCAGCCGATCGCAAGTTCGCTCGCCGTCTACCGCCGCGGCGCGAACGGCCGCGGCGGCACGCTGTATGGCCGCTACTGGGGTGCGCTCGGGCACGTGCCCTGCCTGCATTTCGAAACGGCGTATTACCAGTTGCTCGAATTCTGCATCGAGGCCGGGATCGACACGTTCGAAGGCGGCGCGCAGGGCGAGCACAAGCTCGCGCGCGGCTTTCTGCCGACCGTCACGCATTCCGCGCACTGGCTTGCGCATCCGGCATTTTCCGATGCGGTCGCGCGCTTTCTCGAACGCGAGACCGAGCATATCCACGCGTACGTCGACGAACTGCGCGAACACGATCCGTTTCGGCGCGGCCGGTGACGGTCGCCAATCGCATCGCGCGCGGCGTGAATTCTGAGACACTGGCGGCTTCGCATCCCGCCACCTCGCCATGTCCTGGTTCCTGTATCTGATCGAGTGCGCCGACGACAGCGTCTACACGGGCATCACGACCGACGTCTCCGCGCGCTTCGACGAGCATGCGTCCGGCAAGGGCGCGCGCTACACGCGCTCGCGCAAGCCGCGCGCGGTGCTCGCGTCGTTTCCGCTGCCCGACCGCTCGATCGCGTCGCGCGCCGAGTACTGGGTGAAGCGGCTCACGGCCGCGCAGAAGCGCGAGCTGGCGGCCGGGATACGCACGCTCGATTCGGTGTTGCCGGTCGGGATGTCGATCGCCGCGCACATCGACGCGAGCGGTTTGCCAGCCGGCCCGCGCGCGCGGAAAGCGCAGGCGAAGCCAATGCAGGCCGGCGACGTCGCGGCCCAGGCGGCCGAAACGAAACGGACGGCGAAGAACACGGCAAAGGCGGCAAAGACGGGCGATGAGCGAACAACGTCCGGGTCCGCACCGACAAAGGCCGCCAAACGCGTGCAATCGGCACCGGCTCCCGCAAAGGCCAAGGGCGCAACAGCGGCGCCACGAGCGAACACCGGCGACGACGCCGAAGCCAGGAAAACCGCGTCGCGCCGGACCGCGGCGAAGCAAGACAAGCCGGCCGCGCGCGCAGCGTCGAAACGAACGATGCAGGCGACCGGCGGCAAGCCCGCAGGCAACGAACATGCCGGCGCCACGCCCGCGCCGGCGCGCCGCCGCACGTCGCCGCGAGCGACTCGTGCCGAAACCGTCGAAGCCGGTGGTCCTGTCGCCGCCACGCGCGGCGCAACGCGTGCGCCGCGCACGAAAGCCGCACCCGATTCCACATCGGACGCCGCCGCCGTGCGTGCGCCCGTCCGCGCTCGCAAGAAAGCCGCCGCACGGGCGGCTGCACGCACAAAACAAAACCGCGCGGCCTCCTGACGAGACACGCGCGGTCTTGCGTTGCCAACGAACCGGCCGCGAGGCCGGCCAGCCGGCTTACTTCTTGTAGTTCGCAGCGCCGTCGGCGATTTCCTTGTGCGCGGCGTCGATGCCGGCCCAGCCTTCGACCTTCACCCACTTGCCCTTTTCGAGCGCCTTGTATTGCTCGAAGAAGTGCTTGATCTGATCCTTCAGGTATTCGGGCACGTCGTCGATCGACTTCAGGTTCGCCGTCATCGGGCAGACCTTGTCGTGCGGCACGGCGACGAGCTTCGCGTCGACGCCCGATTCGTCCGTCATTTGCAGCATCCCGAGCACGCGCGAACGCACGATCGAGCCGGCCAGCAGCGGGAACGGCGTGATCACCAGCACGTCGACCGGATCGCCGTCGCCCGACAGCGTCTGCGGGATGTAGCCGTAGTTCACCGGATAGCGCATGCCGGTACCGATGAAGCGGTCGACGACGAGGAGACCCAGCTCCTTGTCCGCCTCGTACTTCACCGGATCGCTTTGGGCGGGAATCTCGATGATCACGTTGAAATCGTGCGGCAGGTCCTTGCCGGCCGGAACATGATTGAAGCTCATAGCGCTCTCTGTTGGTCGATGGGAATTCGGGACGAGGCGCCGCGGCCGATGCACCGCCGCGGGCGTCCCCGCAGGGAATGCGCCATTATAGCCAATCGACCGGTGGCGTCCGGATGACGATCGGCGCGATAATCGTTCCGGATGTCCGGGCAACGACGCGTGGGCGGCATCGTGAATCCGGCGTCGAGCATGGAACCCGGGTATCCGCTAAAGCGCTGACTCGGGTCGACCGCGAAGCATGGGACCCGGGTATCCGCTCAAGCGCTAACTCGGGTCGACCGCGAAGCATGGGACCCGGGTATCCGCTAAAGCGCTAACTCGGGTCGACCGCGAAGCATGGGACCCGGGTATCCGCTAAAGCGCTAACTCGGGTCGACCGCGAAGCATGGGACCCGAGTAAGCGCTAAAGCGCTAACTCGGGTCGACAGGAGCAGGCATGGAAGAAGCGAAGCACTTCATTGCGGGCGAATGGACACTGCCCGCGCAACTGGAGACAATCCCGGTCGTCGACCCGTCCGACGGCCAACCGTTCGCGACGATCGCGCGCGGCACCGCACCCGATATCGAGCGCGCCGTCGCCGCCGCCCGCGATGCATTCGCCGGCCCGTGGGGCGCCGCGAGCGCCGCCGAGCGCGGCCGCGTGCTGATGCGCCTGTCAGCGCGCGTCGCCGATCACCTAGAGGAGCTTGCCGCAATCGAAGCCCGCGATACCGGCAAGCCGCTGAAGCAGGCACGCGCCGACGCGGCCGCACTCGCGCGCTACTTCGAATTCTACGCAGGGGCCGCCGACAAGCTGCACGGCGAAACGCTCCCCTATCACGCCGGCTACACGGTGCTGACAGTGCGCGAACCGCATGGCGTCACCGCCCACATCGTGCCGTGGAACTATCCGATGCAGATCTTCGGCCGCAGCGTCGGCGCCGCGCTTGCGGCCGGCAACGCGTGCGTCGTGAAGCCGGCCGAAGATGCATGCCTGTCGGTGCTGCGCGTGGCGGAACTCGCCGCCGAAGCCGGCTTGCCGGCCGGTGCGCTCAACGTCGTCACCGGCTACGGTCATGAAGCAGGCGCCGCGCTCGCACGCCATCCCGGCATCGACCACATCTCGTTTACCGGCTCGCCGGCAACCGGCAAGCTCGTCACGCAGATGGCGGCCGAGAACCACGTGCCGGTCACGCTCGAACTCGGCGGCAAGTCGCCGCAGATCGTGTTCGCCGACGCCGATCTCGAAGCGGCGCTGCCCGTGCTCGTGTCGGCGATCGTGCAAAACGGCGGGCAGACCTGCTCGGCCGGCAGCCGCGTGCTGATCGAGCGCGCGGTGTACGAGCCGCTCGTCGAACGGCTCGCGACCGCGTTCAACGGATTGCGCGTCGGCCCGAGCCGCGCCGATCTCGACTGCGGCCCGCTGATCAACGCAAAGCAGCAGCAGCGCGTGTGGGATTTCCTGTCCGACGCGCAGCACGACGGCATTCCAATGGCCGCGCACGGCCAGGTCGTCGCCGATGCTCCTGAAAGCGGCTTTTACCAGGCGCCCGCGCTGCTGCGCGACGTGCCGGCGTCGCACCGGCTCGCGCAGGAAGAAGTGTTCGGCCCCGTGCTCGCCGCGATGCGGTTCGTCGACGAGGACGAAGCGGTCGCGCTCGCGAACGGCACACCGTACGGCCTCGTCGCCGGCATCTGGACGCGCGACGGCGCGCGGCAGTTGCGTCTCGCGCGACGCCTGCGTGCGGGCCAGGTGTTCATCAACAACTACGGCGCGGGCGGCGGCGTCGAATTGCCGTTCGGCGGCGTCGGCCACTCGGGCCACGGCCGCGAAAAAGGCTTCGAGGCACTTTACGGATTCACCGCGCTGAAGACGATCGCGATCCGGCACGGCTGATCGGGCGCCCGGGCCGGGACCGACGGCCACGCCACCGCCACACCATGCACTCGTCCAAAACAGGAGACACACCATGCGGTTGAGCGGCAAGACGGCCATCGTCACCGGCGGCGGCTCGGGTTTCGGCGAAGGTATCGCAAAGACGTACGCGCGCGAAGGCGCGAACGTGGTCGTCAACGACCTGAACGGCGCGGCGGCCGAGCGCGTCGCGAGCGAGATCGCGCTGGCTGGCGGCAAGGCGATCGCGGTCGCGGGCGACGTGTCGAAGGACGCCGACTGGCGCGCGCTGCTCGAAGCCGCGCTCGACGACTTCCATTCGGTGCAGGTCGTCGTGAACAACGCCGGCACCACCCACCGCAACAAGCCGGTGCTCGACGTAACGGAAGCCGAGTTCGACCGCGTGTACGCGGTCAACATGAAGAGCCTGTTCTGGAGCGTGCAGACCTTCGTCCCCTACTTCCGCGCGCAAGGCGGCGGCGTGTTCGTGAACGTCGCGTCCACGGCCGGCGTGCGGCCTCGCCCGGGCCTCGTCTGGTACAACAGCACGAAGGGCGCGATGATTACCGCGAGCAAGTCGCTCGCGGCAGAACTCGGCGCCGACCGCATCCGCGTGAACTGCATCAACCCGGTGCTCGGCGAGACGGGCCTGATGACCGAGTTCATGGGCTGCGAGGATACGCCCGAGAATCGCCGCCGGTTCCTCGCGACGATTCCGCTCGGCCGCTTCTCGACCCCGCAGGACATCGCGAACGCGGCCCTTTACCTCGCATCGGACGAAGCCGAGTTCATCACCGGCGTCTGTCTCGAAGTCGACGGCGGCCGCTGCATCTAGCCGCACGACCGTGTTCGCGCCGCGCCGGCTGCGCCGGGCGGCACCGTATTCGCGCGGAGTCGGTGCTTTGCGCGACACCGGATCGGGCGCATTGCGCCTGCTCCGGCCACCACAAGAAAGGACAGGAGACAACATGGCAACATCGACGCATTCGCTGCCGGGCTCGTCCGGCGCATTCGAGGAAGCAACCTACCGCAAGGTGTCGTGGCGGCTCACTCCGCTACTGCTGCTGTGCTACGTGGTCGCGTATCTCGACCGCGTCAACGTCGGTTTCGCGAAGCTGCAGATGGCGAGCGACCTGAATCTGAGCGATACCGTCTACGGGCTCGGTGCCGGGATTTTCTTCTTCGGCTACTTTCTGTTCGAAGTGCCGAGCAACATCATCCTGCACAAGGTCGGCGCGCGCGTATGGATCGCGCGGATCATGGCGACGTGGGGCGTGATCTCGATCCTGACGATGTTCGTCACGACGCCCGCGATGTTCTACGTCATGCGCTTTCTGCTCGGCGTCGCCGAGGCCGGCTTCTTCCCCGGCGTGATCCTGTATCTCACCTACTGGTATCCGGCCCATCGACGCGGACGGATGACGACGTTCTTCATGACGGCCGTCGCGCTGTCCGGCGTGATCGGCGGCCCGATCTCCGGGTTCATCCTGAAGGCGTTCAACGGTGTGAGCGGCTGGCACGGCTGGCAGTGGCTGTTCCTGCTCGAAGGGATTCCGTCGGTGCTGGCCGGCGTGCTGGTGTTCTTTGCGCTCGACGACCGGATCGCGAAGGCGAAATGGCTGACCGACGACGAGAAGGCGCTGCTCGCACGCAACGTCGACGCGGAGGAAGCGACGAAGGAAGACCTGCCGCTCGGCATGGTGATGTCGAGCCCGCGCGTGTGGCTGATGGCCCTGATCTACTTCTCGTTCGTGATGGGGTTGTACGGCGTCGGCTTCTGGCTGCCGACGATCATCAAGGCGACCGGCGTGACCGACACGGTCATGATCGGGCTGCTGTCGGCGGTGCCGTACGCGGCGGCGGTGGTCGCGATGATCCTGATCGCGCGCAGCGCGGACAAGCGCCGCGAACGGCGCTGGCACCTGGCGATTCCGGCCGCGTTCGGCGCGGTGGGGCTCGTGCTGTCGGTTATCTGGGCGCACGAAACGTCGCTCGCGATGCTCGGCCTCACGCTGGCGACGATGGGCATCCTGACGACGCTGCCGCTGTTCTGGAGCCTGCCGACCGCGTTCCTCGGCGGCGCCGCGGCCGCTGCCGGCATCGCGATGATCAACTCGATCGGCAACCTCGCGGGTTTTCTGAGCCCGTACCTGATGGGCTGGCTCAAGCAGGCGACGGGCACCAACGACGCGGGCATGTACATGCTCGCCGGCTTCCTTGTGCTCGGCGGCCTGCTCGCGCTGTCGGTGCCGAAGCGGCTCGTCGACAAGTAATCCGGCAAACGGCGCGTGCAGCGCGACGGTGCGGCGGCCGCGCCGATCGTCGATGAACAAAAAATGCCCCGAAGGCCTGACGGCGTTCGGGGCATTGTTACGTGCGGCGGCGCACCGCCGCCGCGTCAGACCACGGTGATCGCGAGCGCGCTTTCGCGGTAGTGCTTCGCCGCCTTGTCGGATTCGCCAAGATGCTCGAACAGGCGCGCGAGCGCGCGGTGCGCGCGCACCTTCAGCGCCTCGTTGTCGGCCAGCTTCAGCGCCGCCTCGAGGAACGATTGCGCCTTGCCCCACAGTTGCTGCTGCTGGCACAGACGACCAAGCGCGAACAGCAGGTCGGCATCTTCCGGATGATCCTTCTTCCAGCCTTCGGCCTTCTGGATCAGCGGCAGCGCATCGCCGCCGGCCGTGTCCGGATAGCGGCGCAGCAACCGCGCATCCCAGTTGTGCGCAAGCGCCTCCTCGACGATGCGGCGCGCTTCCGGGCGACGCTCGAGCGCAACCAGCAACTCGGCCGCCAGATCGGCGAGACGCGGCGACTGGCGCTCGAGCGGCGACAGCGATTGCCACACCTCGAGCAGCGCGTCCGGATCATGCCGACGCTCGCGCAGCAGATTCTCCGCCGCCTGCTGGCGCAGCCGCACGGCAGCAGCCGGGTGCAGCGCCTCGCGCTTTTCGAGCGCCTTCGCGAGCTTCAGCACCTCGGCCCAGTTCTTCAACTGCTGCTGCGCGCGCAGCGCGACCTGTTGTGCATGGATGCGCTTGCCGCCCGCCTGCATGTCGGCCAGCGCGGCGAGCGCGCCGTCGGCATCGCGCGCATCGGCGCGCATGTCGGCCGCGGCGAGCAGCCGCGCGTCCTGCCACTCGGGCGCGTCGACCTTCGACAACCAGTCGTCGCGGCGCGCGTATTCGTGCATCCGGTGCGCGGCGGTCGCCGCGACGAGACTCGCGGCGCCCTGGTTCGCGTCGACCGCAAGCGCGTCGCGCGCCGCCTTCTCGGCGCGCGAGAAGCGGCCCGCGTACAGGTTCGCGATCGCATCGCGCAGCGACGCCGACGCCTTTTCGTTACGCGAACGCGCACGATATGCGGCGACCCGCTGCGGCATGCGCCAAATGTTGCGCACGATGCGCAACAGCGCATACAGGACGATGAACAGCACCACGATGGCGATCACGAACAGGTTCAGCGACACGTCGACCCGGTACGGCGGATAGACGAGCAGCACCTGCCCCGCATCGAAACGGCCGACGGTGGCGAGTGCCGCGGCGATCGCGAACAGGATCGCGAGCCAGACGATTCCTCGAAGCGTCATCGTTACCCCCGGCTCTTGAACTGCTGAACGGCGTTCAGGCTCGTGTTCAGATTCGGCACCGCGACCGTCAGCGATGCGCCGTCCACCTGCCTGAGCAGATCCTCGACGGACTGCGTGTCCTTCGATGCCTGGTCGAAATACTTGCCGAGCGACGCCTGCGCGGCGTGCAGATCGGCCTTCATCGCGGTGTCGTTGCGCGCAAGCAGCGACAGCCGCGCGGTGAGCAGGCGAAGTTTCACGTTCTCGCGCACGAAGTAGCCCTGATCGGGCGACGCGAGCATCGCGTCCGCGTTGTCGATCCGGCGCACCTGCACGAGCCCCTTCAGCTGCTGGCCGAGGCCGGCCGAGAAGTCATGCCACCACACCTTCCAGCGCGGCTCGCCGGGCGTGGCCGCGGCCGACGACGCGGCGACGGCCGGCTCGGCCTTCGGCGCCGTGTGCGGGACGATCGCCTCGCCCGACAGCGGCAGTGCGTCGATCTTCGCGATCGCATCGTCGAGCTTGATCGCGAGACCCGTGAGGTCGGCCGACGGCGCGGCCTTCAGCTTTTCGATGTCCTGCGCGAGCGCCTTGCGCACCGTGACGGCCTGCGCGCTTTGCGACGTCGCGAGGCGTGCGTCGGCATTCTGCAGCGCGATCAGCGCGAGTTGCGTGTTGCCGGTCAGCTGCAGCTGCTGGCTCGCGCTCGACAGCATCTGGTCGACTTCCTCGAGCATCCACGCGTCGCGGTTGCGCGACAGATCCTGATACTGCTGCTGCAGCGCCTGCTGTGCGCTCTGCGCGTCGGCGAGCTTGCCGTCGAGCTGCGCGAGCTGCGTGTCGACCTGATGCGTGCTCGCGAGCGCCTGCTCGGTCTTCATGCGGATCTCGGCCGTCTGCGCATCGAGCGCCTTCTGGCGGGCGACGAACGAATCGTCGAGCCGGTCGACCTTGCGGTTCAGCGCATAGCCGCCGACGCCTGCCGCGCAGCCAAGCACGACGACGACGAACCACAGCGCCGCGCTGCCGCCGCGGCGTGCGGGCGGTTCGGACGCGATATAACGGGGGCTGGACGGCGGTGCGGATGCAGCGGCCGGCTGGGAAGCGACGCTTTTGGAATCGTTGGTATCTGTCATGCGTTTAGTCACCGGTGCGGCTGTCGCCGGTTGGACGGCCTCGTCGGCCATCGTTCGAAACGCGCGGACGATGCGCTCATCGCCCGCGCCGGTCAGCGTAATCCTATCAAAACCGAGTGCGCGCGCGGTCTGCTCGATGCGCGGGTGCGGCGTCACGAGCCGCGCATGCTTCAGTGCGTCGATCTCGGCGTCGTTCAGATGCGTACGCGCGAGTTCGTGCAGGTTGCGTACGCCTTCCGAGCTCGTGACGAGCCATGCGTGCGGCGCGCCGGCGAGCAGCGCGTGCACGCGCTCCCATGCGCCGATGCGCGGCTCGGGCACGACGCGCCGGTATGCGGCGACGAGCGTGACGTCGGCGCCCGCTTCGCGCAGCCGCTCGGCGAGCCATTCGCGGCCGCCGTCGCCGCGCACGATCAGCACGCGCTTGCCTGCGAGCGCCTGCGCGCCGCCGAACTCGGCCTCGATGCGCGCGAACAGGCTTTCGGAGTCGTAGTGCGGCACGCCGCCGTCCGCTGGCGCGTGCGGTGCGATCACGCGATGCGCGGGCGCCGCGATCCCGTGGCGCTCGAGCGCCGCGACGCTGCCGGGGCCGACGACGCCGACCGGCAGCGCATTCGGCCAGATCGCGCCGTACTGTCCAAGCGCGCGCTCGATCGCGTTAGGCGACACGAAGATCACCAATGCGTAGTCGGCAAGCGCCGCGAACGCAGCATCGAGGGGCGCCGGATCGTCGACCGGTGCGATATCGATCAGCGGAAATTCGAGCACGTCGCAGCCGGCGGCAGCCAGTTCGGCCGCGAGTGCGGCGGACTGGCCGTCCGGGCGCGTCAGGACGGCTGTGAACGCGCGCGCGCCGCCCGCCATCAGGCGTCGCCCTTGCCGGCCTGCGAGCCGGCGAGCAACGCGTTGACGATGTCGCGCGCGCCTTGCGCCTCGAGTTCGTCGGATACCGCGCGGCCGAGCGCAAGCGCATCGGCGACGTTCATCACGGCGCCGCACTCGTCGGCGGTCAGCACGCGGCGGCCGTCGGTCGTCGACACGCGGCCCGTCAGGTAAAGCTCGCCTGCCCGCCACACCGCATGCGCCGCGAGCGGCACCTCGCAGCTGCCGCCGAGCGCGCGCGACACCATCCGCTCGGCCTCGACCGCGAGCGCAGTCCGCGAGTCGTGCAGCGGCGCGAGCCATGCGGCGACGTCGGTACGGTGCGCGGCGATCTCGATCCCGAGCGCGCCCTGGCCGGCGGCCGGCGGGCTGGCCTCGACGTCGATCAGTGCACGGATTCGCGCGTCGAGGCCCAAGCGTTTCAGGCCCGCGGCCGCAAGGATGATCGCCGCATAGTCTCCGCGATCGAGCTTGGCCAGCCGCGTGTCGAGGTTGCCGCGCAGAGGCAGCACGTTCAGGTGCGGATAGCGCGCGCGCAGCATCGCCTCGCGGCGCAGGCTCGACGTGCCGACGACGGCACCGGCCGGCAGCGCGTCGAGCGACGCGTAGTCGTTCGACACGAATGCGTCGCGCGGATCCTCGCGCTCCATGATGGCGGTCAGCGCGAAGCCGTCGGGCAGCGCCATCGGCACGTCCTTCAGCGAATGCACGGCCAGGTCGGCGCGGCCGTCGGCCAGCGCATTCTCCAGCTCTTTCACGAACAGGCCCTTGCCACCGACCTTCGACAGCGTGCGATCGAGAATCTGATCGCCGCGGGTCGTCATCCCGAGGATTTTCACGTCACAAGCTGGATATAATTTGCGCAGCGCATCACGCACATGTTCGGCTTGCCACATCGCGAGGCGGCTCTCGCGCGAGGCGATCGTCAGCGTCGCCGGAGCGGGCACCGAAAGGGTCTCGGAATTCATTGCTGGAACATCGAAGGACGGGATTGAAGACCGAACAATGGTAGCACGCACGTCTTGGGCCGCCCGGGCCCGGAGGCTGCGTGCGCCGCGCCTTTGCGCGCGCCGTGATACCGATGCGCGGATGTGCCGCACGTAACTGGTTGCTTGAATGCAGTTCCCGTAGTTTCCGCAGTTCCCGCAGTCCCTTTTGACTCGAGCTTTCCCAAGGAAACCCATCGTGAAGTCTTCCGGATCGGCGCGTACGGTGCGCCGCAATGCTGCCCTGCCCTCCTCCGACGCCCAGACGGGCACCCTCGCCACCGCCGCGAACGGCCGTGCGAAACCGGCAACGAAACCGAAAGACCCGATACGTCAGACAAAACGCGCGATCGACGCAGCCGACACCGCTGCCGGCACGGCGAAGCGCGGCACGCGCACGCGCGACGACAAGGACCGCCCGCTGTTCGAGGACATCCGCTTCCTCGGCCGCCTGCTCGGCGACGTCGTGCGCGAACAGGAAGGCGATACGGTGTTCGACGTCGTCGAGACGATTCGCCAGACGGCGGTGAAGTTTCGCCGCGAGGACGACAGCGAAGCCGCGCAAACGCTGGAGAAAAAGCTGCGCAAGCTGACGCCGGAGCAAACGGTGAGCGTCGTGCGCGCGTTCAGCTATTTCTCGCATCTCGCGAACATCGCGGAAGACCGCCACCACAACCGGCGCCGCCGCATCCACGCGCTGGCAGGCTCCGCGCCGCAGCCGGGCACCGTCGCGTACGCGCTCGAACAGCTGAAAACGACCGGCAACGCATCGAAGCGGCTGCTGCAGCGCTTCTTCGACGATGCGCTGATCGTGCCGGTGCTGACCGCGCACCCGACCGAAGTGCAGCGCAAGAGCATTCTCGACGCGCAGCACGACATCGCCCGCCTGCTCGCCGAACGCGACCAGCCGCTGACCGCGCGCGAACGCGCGTACAACGAGTCGATGCTGCGCGCGCGCGTGACCGCGCTGTGGCAGACCCGCATGCTGCGCGACGCGCGCCTGACGGTCGGCGACGAGATCGAGAACGCGCTGTCGTACTACCGCGCGACGTTCCTCGACGAACTGCCCGCGCTGTACGGCGACATCGAGGCTGCGCTCGCCGAGCACGGCCTGCAGGCGCGCGTGCCTGCATTCTTCCAGATGGGCAGCTGGATCGGCGGCGATCGCGACGGCAATCCGAACGTGACGGCCGCAACGCTCGACGAAGCGATCAACCGCCAGGCCGCGGTGATCCTCGAACACTATCTGGAACAGGTGCACAAGCTCGGCGCCGAGTTGTCGGTGTCGAACCTGCTGGTCGGCGCGAGCGACGCAGTGAAGGCACTTGCGGCGGCGTCGCCCGACCAGTCGCCGCATCGCGTCGACGAACCGTACCGCCGTGCGCTGATCGGCATCTACACGCGGCTCGCGGCGAGCGCGCGCGTGCGCGTCGGCGAGGGCACGGTCCCGGTGCGCAGCGCCGGCCGCGGCGCGCCGCCGGTTCGCGCGGTTCCGTATGCGGACTCCGACGCATTCGTCGCCGACCTGAAGGTGCTGACGGCGTCGCTCGACGAACATCACGGCGCGTCGCTGGCCGCGCCGCGGCTCGCGCCGCTCGTGCGCGCGGCAGAAGTGTTCGGCTTCCATCTCGCGAGCATCGACCTGCGCCAGAGCTCCGACATTCACGAAGCCGTGGTCGCCGAGCTGTTCGCGCGTGCAGGCGTCGAAGCCGACTACGCGGCGCTCGCCGAGGAAGACAAGCTTCGCGTACTGCTCGCCGCGCTCGCCGATCCGCGCCCGCTGCGCTCGCCATACCTCGAGTATTCGGCGCTCGCGCAGAGCGAACTCGGCGTGTTCGAGAAGGCGCGCGAAGTGCGCGCGCAGTTCGGCGCGCGCGCGGTGCGCAACTACATCATTTCGCATACGGAAAGCGTCAGCGACCTTGTCGAGGTGCTGCTGCTGCAGAAGGAAACCGGCCTGCTCGAAGGCACGCTCGGCAGTCATGCGAAGAACGGGCTGATGGTGATCCCGCTGTTCGAGACGATCCCCGACCTGCGCGACGCCGCGCGCATCATGCGCGATTACTTCGCACTGCCGGGCATCGATGCGCTCATCGCGCACCAGGGCGCCGAGCAGGAAGTGATGCTCGGCTACTCCGACAGCAACAAGGACGGCGGCTTCCTGACGTCGAACTGGGAACTGTATCGCGCCGAACTCGCGCTCGTCGACCTGTTCCGCGAACGCAAGATCACGCTGCGCCTGTTCCATGGTCGAGGCGGCACGGTCGGCCGCGGAGGCGGCCCGACCTACCAGGCAATCCTGTCGCAGCCGCCGGGCACCGTGAACGGCCAGATCCGCCTGACCGAGCAGGGCGAAGTGATCGCGAGCAAGTTCGCGAACCCGGAGATCGGCCGGCGCAACCTCGAGACGGTCGTTGCCGCGACGCTCGAGGCGTCGCTGCTGCCGCAGTCGAACGCGCCCGCGCAGCTGCCCGCGTTCGAGGCCGCGATGCAGACGCTGTCCGATACCGCGATGGCGTCGTATCGCGAGCTCGTTTATGAAACCCCGGGCTTCACCGACTACTTCTTCTCGTCGACGCCGATCACCGAAATCGCGGAGCTGAACATCGGCAGCCGTCCGGCGTCGCGCAAGCTGCAGGATCCGAAGAACCGCAAGATCGAAGACCTGCGCGCGATTCCGTGGGGCTTCTCGTGGGGGCAGTGCCGGCTGCTGCTGACCGGCTGGTACGGCTTCGGCAGCGCGGTGAGCGCGTATCTCGACGGCGCGCCCGACGCGGCCGAGCGCACGAAGCGGTTGGCGCTGCTCAAGAAGATGAACAAGACGTGGCCGTTCTTCGCGAACCTGCTGTCGAACATGGACATGGTGCTCGCAAAGACCGATCTCGCCGTTGCGTCGCGCTACGCGCAACTGGTCGCCGACCGCAAGCTGCGCAAGCACGTGTTCGAGCGGATCGTCGCCGAATGGGAGCGCACGTCGCACGCGCTCGCCGAAATCACCGGGCATGAAGGGCGTCTCGCGACCAACCCGCTGCTCGCGCGCTCGATCAAGAACCGCTTCCCGTACCTCGATCCGCTAAACCACCTGCAGGTCGAGCTGATCAAGCGTCACCGCGCGGGCGACACGAACGCGCGGCTGCGTCGCGGGATTCACCTGACCATCAACGGGATCGCGGCCGGCCTGCGCAATACCGGCTGAACCGCGCGCGGCGCGGGCGTGGGCCACGCCACGCCGCGCCACGCCGGCATCGCAAAACGAAAGCCGCGATACGCGCTCACGCGTGTCGCGGCTTTTTTTCGTCGGACGGCACGACCGCGTCGGCCGCCGTCCCGTGCGCTCATTGCGCGGCGATCAGCAACGCATCGTGCTCGAACGAACCGTCCGGCTGCACCGCGTAGTAGCCGCGCACCTCGTCGGGCGCATGCGCCCACAATGCGCGGATGCCCGCGACGCTGTCGGCCGGCGTGCGGATTCGCTCGACCCACGTGTCGAAGTCGATCGGCAAGCGCCACCGGCGCTGCACGTGCGCATCGAACCCGGCGTCGCGGAACATCGCGAGCCATTCGTCGGCACGGTAGTCGCGCACGTGCGACGCATCGCGCAGCACTTCCGCGGCCTGCAGATACGTGTCGAGCAGCGGATGGTCGTTGCCGGCGATGTCGATCATCAGCACGCGGCCGCCCGGCTTCAGCACGCGGCGGACTTCGCCGAGCGCCGCGCGCACGTCGTGCCAGTGATGGGCGCTCATCCGGCTGATCACCCAGTCGAACGTGCCCGCGCTGAACGGCAGCCGCTCGGCCGGCCCCTGCTGCGTGCGGATGTTCGCGAACCCGCGCTCGCGCGCAGCGGCGTCGACGGTCGCGAGCATCGGCGCGGCGAGATCGTACGCCACCACGTCGCGTACGTGCGGCGCGACCGCGAAACTCGCGTGGCCCGCTCCGCAGCCGAGATCGAGCACGGCGGCTGCGGGCGTCGTACGCACCGCATCGGCCAGCGCCGCCAGGTCGGCGCCCGTCGCATGGACCGCGCTCGTCAGGTATGCGGCGGCCGTCGTGCCGAATGCGTCGGCGACCTGATCGTGGTGTTTCATCGTTCGCTCCTTCTTCTGAATGGGGCGCCTGCTGCCTGCCAGCGCGCGAATCGCTACAATAGGGCCGCGCTTGTACCAGTACAAGTTAAGCAGTTATTCTGGTATTCGTTACACCTGCCTGATCGTTGCCGCGCCGCCGAGCGCGCATTTTTCGTCCATTCAGTCGTTTCAGCCGTTTCCGCATGAATCAGCCGTCCTCCGCCCCGCCCCCGCCGCTCGACGCCACGCCTGCCCGCGCGCTTGGCGAATTCATCCGCGCGCACCGCGAACGGCTGTCGCCGCAGGCCGTCGGCCTGCCGCCCGGGCCGCGCCGGCGCACGCCGGGGCTGCGGCGCGAGGAAGTCGCGCAGCTGTGCGACGTCAGTCCGACCTGGTACACGTGGATCGAGCAGGGCCGCCCGGTGTCGGCGTCGGCCGATGCGCTCGCGCGGATCGCCGTCGCATTGCAATTGTCGAAAGCCGAACGCGCGTACCTGTTCGAACTGGCCGCGCAGCGCGATCCGGCCGAGCCCGACGTCGCGGCCGGCGGCCTGCCGCCGACGCTCGCGGCGACCGTCGCCGCGATCGCGACGCCCGCGTATGTGCTCGACCGGCAATGGAACGCGCTCGCATGGAACGCGCCGGCCGCCGCATTGTTCACCGGCTGGCTCGACGGCGACCACGACCGCAACCTGCTGCGTTTCACGTTCATGGCGCCGGCCGCGCGCACGCTGATCGTCGATTGGGAAAGCCGCGCGCGGCGGCTCGCGGCCGAGTTCCGCGCAGACTCGATCCGGCATCTCGCCGATGCGCCGACGCGCGCGCTCATCGACGCGCTGACGGCCGGCAGCGATGCGTTCGCGCAGTACTGGGCATCGCAGGACGTGTTCGAGCGCGAAGGCGGCCTGCGCGAGTTCGACCATCCGGCCGAAGGCCGCGTCGTGTATCAGCAGATCACGCTGAAGCCCGCGCATCGCGAGGACCTGAAGCTCGTCGTGCTGGTGCGTGACTGACGCGGCTCAGAAACTGATCGTCGCGGTAATGGTGTCGCTGTAGTTGCCCGGCGCCGGCGTCGCCTGCGCGGGTACGAGCCCGTACACGGGAATCGTCTGGTTGAAGCCGGTGCCCGCCCCCGTCGCCATCGACGTACCGGCAGTGCCGTCGCCCCACGGGTTCGCATGACCGCTATCCTGATACAGCTGATAGCGGACCGAACCGCCGCCGCCCGCCCGCGGCATTGCGCGCGCGGCGACGTTGCCGCTGCCGCCGCCGTTCAGCGCGATCTGAAACGCGTCGCCGTTCGTGCATCGCGCGCTGATCGATCCGGCTGCCGACAGTGCCGACGTCAGTACGCCGGTGGCCGGAAACGCCACGCCGGTCGCGGTGATGATGCAATCGGCGATGACGGTCGCCGTCGCGGAAAAACTCATCGTGCCGGCCGTCGGCTGCGACGCGCACGACAGCGTCGGCAGGATGCTCAGCAGCGAAAAACTCTGGCTGTACGTTGCCTGGGTGCCGCTGAAACTTTGCGTATAGACGGTACTGCTGTTGTTCGCGGTCGGCACCGCAGGCTGGTTCGCCGCGACGCGGCCGTAGACGGTGACGTTCGCGCTCGCGCTCGTGCCGAGCAGCGGCTTCGTCAACGTGACCGAAATCGGTGTCGTTCCGGCGCTGACCGCTCCCCATGGCTGCGAGTACCCGGCATCCTGATACAGGTCGTACTGCATCTGGTTCGCACCGTTGCTCAGGTAGCGCGGGCTCGTGCCGCCGAGATTCACGCAGACGAGCACGCCCGTATTCAGACTTAGCGCGTCCCACGTGCAGTTGACGATCATCGTGCTGGTCGTCGTGACGGCCGCCAGCCGGATCGGGCTGACCGAGCCGAAGTTCGGGGCGGGCGGCGTCACCGTGCACGAATCCGCGCGCGCCGGCGTCCAGCCCGCGCCAAGCACCGCGGCCAGCAACAGGCACGACAGCATGTGCAGCCAGCCCCGCGCCGCGTTGAACCGCTCGTCCGCCATGGTCCTCCCCGAAAGCCCGTCACCGCGCGACGACTGCCGTGCGCCATCGCGTTTTTCCGATGGTATCCGGATGCGCCCCGGAGTTTCACCCGGATTTTTGATCCAGATCAAACGTGCCGACGGTGATCCGTCAGGAATCCCTGACGTTATCCGCCGTTTCGGCGTTTTCACCCTTGCGGGCGCGCAACGGCGTGGAGTAGGCTTTCACGAACGACAGCGCTGTTCCGTCGCACGGCAGGCACATCGCGGAGGGCCACACGCGAGCCGGGCGACACCCGTTGAACGGCAGGAGAAAATCACAATGAACGCTACCCGACGTCGTGTCCTTTCAGCCGCACTGGCAACCGCTCTCGCATTCGCACCGGCACTGCAACCCGTCACGGTCGCCGCGACCTATCTGAACGGCACCGCCACAGCCCAGTTCAACGTCACGCTGACGATCCAGGCGAATTGCACGATCGCCGCGAACCCGCTCGCATTCGGCACGACCGGCGTGCTGGCGTCGGCGCTCGACCAGCAGACCACCCTGTCCGTCACCTGCACGAACACGACGCCGTACAACGTCGGCCTCGACGCCGGCGCCGTCACCGGCTCCACGGTCGCCAGCCGGCTGATGGCCGGCACCACGACCGGCAACACCGGCACGACGGTCGGCTACCAGATCTACCAGGACTCGGGCCACGCCACCATCTGGGGCAACACGCAAGGCACCGACACGGTTGGCGGCACGGGCACCGGTTCCGCCCAGGCGCTGAACGTCTACGGCCACGTGCCGGCGCAAGCGACGCCGAAACCCGACACGTACCAGGCTACCGTCACCGCGACCGTCTACTTCTGACGCGCCGTGACGATTCTCCTGCGCGCTTTCGGCGCTCTGTGGGCGGCGTCGGCAGCCGTCGCGTCCGCGGCCACGCTGCAGATCACGCCCGTGACGCTCGAGCTGCCGCCGTCGGCCGCCGCGGCCGGCATCACGCTCGCCAATGCGGGCGGGCGGCCGATCTACGGCCAGGTCCGCACCTATCGATGGACGCAGGAAAACGGCGACGACGTCTTGACGCCGACCGACGCGCTCGCCGCGTCGCCGCCGCTGCTGCAGATCGGCGCGAACGCGGATCAGTTGATCCGGCTCGTGCGCACGGGTCGCGGCGCGCCGGCCGCCGAGGAGAGCTTTCGCGTGCTGATCGACGAGTTGCCTGCGCCCGGCACCCCGGTCGAGAACGGCATCACGATCCGGCTGCGCTATTCCGTGCCCGTGTTCGTCGAACCCGATGCGGCGACGGCACCGCCCCGGCTCGACTGGCGCATCGAGCGCGACGCGGCCGGCATGCGGCTCGCGGTCGACAACCATGGCGGCCGGCGCGCGCAGATTTCGGCCGTGCGGCTCGTGGATACGCGAGGCGGCGTCCATGAACTCACGCGCGGCCTGTTCGGCTATGCGCTCGCGGGCAGTACACGGCGCTGGCCGCTCAAGCTCGATCCGGGCGCGGCCGCGTTCGTCAAGATCCAGGCGGTCGTCAACGCGCAGCCGGTCGAAGCCCGGCTGACGACGCCCTGATCGATCCGGGCAGGATGCCGCGACGGTGCCCGTGACGACGCCGAGCACGATCCGCCGCGCCGGCGCCACCGCGCTGCTCGCGCACGCGCTGGCACTGCGTGCGGTCACAGGCTGCGCGCAACCGGCGCCGATCCCGCCCGCCGCCGTGGCCGCGCCCTCGCCGGAGGGCGACGGCCTGTATCTCGACGTGTCGCTCAATGGCGAACCGACGCACCGGATCGCCCGCTTCCGGCAAATCGACGGACGGCTGTACGCGGCGTCCGCCGATCTGGCCGACCTGGGCATCGCGACAGAGGCGCCGGGACGCATGCCGTCGAACGTCCCGTCGAACGCCCTCGTCGCGCTCGATACGCTTGCGGGGCTGCGCTACGACTACGACGCAGGCCGGCAGACGCTCGACCTGCGCGTGCCCGATTCGCTGCGCATTCCGCACACGTTCGATACACGCGCGCTCGCCGCCGCGCCGCCCGCGACATCCGGCCGCGGTTTCGTGCTGAACTACGACGCGTATGCGCAGACCTTCGCGCGTGCGCCGCTCGCCGTCTGGAGCGAGGCGCGCTACTTCGATCCGGCCGGTGTATTCAGCAGCACCGGCATCGCATACCTGTACGACGACCGCAGGCGCTACGTGCGCTATGACACGTCGTGGACCCGCTCGAACCCCGGCACGCTCACGACGACGCAGGTCGGCGACACGATTTCGTCGTCGCTGTCGTGGACCCGTTCGCTGCGTCTCGGCGGCGTTCAGTGGCGCAGCAACTTCGGCCTGCGCCCGGACCTCGTCACGTTTCCGGTGCCCGCACTGTCCGGCAACGCGGTTGTGCCGACCTCGGTCGACCTGTACGTGAACAACGTGCGCCAGTTCACCGGCGACGTGCCGAGCGGGCCGTTCGTGATCAACAGCGTGCCCGGCATCACCGGCGCCGGCAGCGCGACGGTCGTGACGCGCGATGCGCTCGGCCGTTCGATCGCAACGTCGATTCCGCTGTACGTCGACACGCGCCTGCTCGCGCCGGGGCTCGCGAGCTATTCGGCCGAAGCCGGCTTCCTGCGGCGCGCGTACGGCAGCAATTCGTTCGACTACGCGCGCACGCCGGCAGCGAGCGGCTCGCTGCGCTACGGGATCAGCGAGCGCCTGACCGCCGAGGCGCACGCGGAAGCGACGGCCGGCGTGTACAACGTCGGCGCCGGCGCGCTCGCGCGGCTCGGCGAGCGCGGCGTGGCGAACGCGTCGCTGGCGCTCAGTGCGCCGGGCCGCACCGGCGTGCAGGCCGGCGCCGGCTACCAGTACGTGACGCCGCGCTTCTCGATCGACGCGCAGACGCTGCGCGCGTTCGGCGACTACGGCGACCTCGGCAGCCGCGAAGGCGCGCCCGTATCGCGCGCGACCGATCGCGTCACCGTATCGTTTCCGTTCCTGCGCGCGCAGACGCTGTCGTTCAGTTATCTCGCACTCAAATATCCGGGCGTTGCCGCGTCGCGGATTGGCTCGATCGCGTATCTCGTCAATCTCGGCGGCCTGATATCGATCACGTTCAGCGGCTTCCAGGACTTCAGCCAACACGACGCGCGCGGCTTCTTCGTCAGCATGAGCGTCGGGCTGGGCGGCAACGCGTCCGTGTCGGCGAACGCCGGCCGGCAGAACGGCGAATCGACCTACACCCTCAACGCGTCGCGCCCGCCCGACTACGGCGGCGGCTTCGGCTGGAACGTGCAGGCCGGGACGAGTGCGGGCATGCGCTACGGGCAGGGCCAGGTGCAGTATCTCGGCCGCGCCGGCCAGGTGACGGTGCTCGCGCAGTCGTTCGACGGGCGCAGCAACGCGTCGGTCGACGTCACGGGCGCGTTCGTACTGATGGACGGCAGGTTGATGACCGCGCGCCGTATCGACGACGGCTTTGCCCTGGTATCGACCGACACGGGCCGCGTGCCCGTGCTGCACCAGAATCGCCTGATCGGCGAGACCGACCGCGCGGGCTATTTGCTCGTGCCCGACCTGAATGCGTACCAGCGCAATCGCGTCGCGATCGACAGCACCGGGCTGCCCGCCGATGCGCGGCTCACCGACACGACGCTCGACGTCGTGCCGCAGGCGCGCTCCGGCGTGCTCGCCCGCTTCGCCGTCACGCGCTACAGCGCCGCATCGATCGTGCTGCGCGCGCCCGACGGCGCGCCGCTGCCGGCCGGGCTCGAAGTACGCCACGTCGAAAGCGGCCACCGCACGATCGTCGGCTACGACGGCCTGACCTTCGTCGACGGCCTCGTCGCCGACAATCACCTCGAAATCTCCGGCAGCGCCGGCGCGTGCTCGGTCGCGTTCGCATACCGGCGCCCGGACAACGGCACGCTGCCGACGATCGGGCCCCTCACCTGCGGCCTGCGATAGGCGTGGCGGCTCCCGGCCGCGCGCCGCGCGAATGTTAGAATCGCGGGATTCCTCCGGCGGCGCACGGCCGCCCAACCCCCGTTCGAAGAATCGCCATGACGTCCCAACTGCACAAAAAGGGCGAGGCCTGGTCGGCCCGCTTCTCGGAACCGATGTCGGAGCTGGTCAAGCGCTACACGTCGTCGGTGTTTTTCGACAAGCGCCTCGCGCTCGTCGACATCGCCGGCTCGCTCGCGCATGCCAGCATGCTCGCGGCGCAGAAGATCATCAGCGCCGACGACCTCGCCGCGATCGAGCGTGGGATGACGCAGATCAAGGGCGAGATCGAGCGCGGCGAATTCGAATGGCAGCTGGATCTCGAGGACGTCCACCTGAACATCGAAGCGCGCCTGACCGCGCTGATCGGCGATGCCGGCAAGCGGCTGCACACCGGCCGCTCGCGCAACGACCAGGTCGCGACCGACATCCGCCTGTGGCTGCGCGGCGAGATCGACCGCATCGGCGGGCTGCTGAACGACCTGCGCGGCGCGCTGGTCGACCTCGCGGAAAAGAACGCGGACACGATCATGCCGGGCTTCACGCACCTGCAGGTCGCGCAGCCGGTCACGTTCGGCCATCACCTGCTCGCGTACGTCGAGATGTTTACGCGCGATGCGGAACGCATGCGCGACTGCCGCACCCGCGTGAACCGCCTGCCGCTCGGCGCGGCCGCGCTCGCCGGCACCAGCTATCCGATCGACCGTCATGCGGTCGCGAAAACGCTCGGCTTCGACGGCATCTGCGCGAACTCGCTCGACGCCGTGTCGGATCGCGACTTCGCGATCGAATTCACGGCGGCGTCCGCGCTGGTGATGACGCACGTGTCGCGTTTCTCGGAAGAACTCGTGCTGTGGATGAGCCCGCGCGTCGGCTTCATCGACATCGCCGACCGCTTCTGCACGGGCAGTTCCATCATGCCGCAGAAGAAAAACCCTGACGTGCCGGAACTCGCGCGCGGCAAGACGGGCCGCGTGAACGGCCATCTGATGGCGCTGCTCACGCTGATGAAGGGCCAGCCGCTCGCGTACAACAAGGACAACCAGGAAGACAAGGAACCGCTGTTCGACACGGTCGACACCGTCGCCGACACGCTGCGGATCTTCGCGGAGATGGTCGCGGGCATCACCGTGAAGCCGGACGCGATGCGCGCGGCCGCGCTGCAGGGCTTCTCGACCGCCACCGACCTCGCCGACTACCTTGTGAAGCGCGGGTTGCCGTTCCGCGACGCGCACGAAGCGGTCGCGCACGCAGTGAAGATCTGCGACGACCGCGGGATCGATCTCGCCGACCTGACGCTCGACGAAATGAAGCAGGAACTGCCGAACGTCGCGCACCTGATCGGCGACGACGTGTTCGACTACCTGACGCTCGAAGGCTCGGTCGCGAGCCGCAATCACCCGGGCGGCACCGCGCCCGACCAGGTGCGTGCGGCAGTCAAGGCCGCGCGCGCCGCGCTCGGCAAGTAAGCACGCTGTCACGAGCGGACGCCGCCCGGCGTCCGTGTTCCATTCGGGCGGCCGGCGCGCCGCCTGTCCCGCTTCCCGGCTTCACCGCTTTTCGGACCCGCCGATGACCTTCTCCGCCGCGCTCTTCGACATGGACGGCCTGCTCGTCGATTCCGAGCGGACCATCATGAACACGTGGATCGACGTGTCGCACGCGCACGGCGTCGTGCTGACCGAGATCGATTATCTGCAGATCGTCGGCCGCTCGTTCGCCGAGGGCCAGGTGATCCTCGCGCGCCTGATCGGCAACCCCGACACGTTCGACGCGGTGCGCATTCGCGTGCGCGAACGGTTGGCCGCACCCGAGCCCAACCCGAAGTTTCCGCTGAAGCGGGGCGCGCTGGCGCTGCTCGAAACGCTCGCGCAAGCGGGCATTCCGTGCGCGGTCGCGTCGTCGTCCGCGCGCGACGTGATCCGGGCGCGGCTCGATGCGGTCGGCGTGCTGCCGTTCTTCCACGCGATCGCGGGTGGCGACGAAGTCGCGCGCGGCAAACCCGATCCGGCCGTGTACCGGCTCGCGGCCGAACGCCTCGGCGTGCCGGCGCACGCGTGCGTCGCGTTCGAGGACAGCGACTTCGGTGCGCTGTCGGCCGCCGGCGCCGGCGCATCGGTGATCACCGTGCCCGACCTGAAGGCGCCGACGCCCGAGATCGTCGCGCTGAGCCTGCACGTGCTCGCGTCGCTCGACGATGCGGTCGAGCTCGTGCCGTCGTGGTTCGGCCGCCTGGATACGCAGCAACCCGCGTAAGCGCGCACGTAGCAGGCGCCGAAACGGCAACGGGCACCCTCGGGTGCCCGTTCTGCATTACCGCGCCGGATCGCCGGCATCGCGGCCGCGGCGATTCCTACTGGTTGCCCGCGGTCTCCGACAGCCGCTTCATCGTCGCGATGCGGGCGCCGATCAGGTCGACGCGCCCGTCCTCGCCGACGAGCGGCGCCGTCGCATCGCGGAACGCGACCCACGCGCGCTGCGCGCGCACGAGCGTCGCAGCCGAATGCGCGGGCATTTTCCGGCGCAGCTTCTGGTAATAGCGGTTCAGGTCGAACAGCGCATGTTCGCACGCGGCGTCCTGCACGCACGGCCGCACGCGCCCGATCGGCGGATCGCGCGGCGCAGCGTTCGCCGGCTTGCCGGCAGCTGCCGCGGCGGCCGGCGCCGCGCCCGGGACAACGCCCCGCGCGCCGCTCGCGGCCGCGACCGGCAACGCAGCCGGCGGTGGCGCATAGCGATCGGCCGCCGCGCGCAGCGCGAGCGCGCGATCGCGCACCGGCTGCAGCTGCATGTCGGCGCTCGACATCGCGTACGACGTGCCGCGTGTCGTGTCGTACACGGCCTTCAGCAGCTGGAGTTCATCCTTGCGCCATGTGACCCAGCGGCGCTGGCTGTCCTGCCAGCCGCGCTTCGCGTCGGCCGGCGCATCGCTCGACAGTCGCTGGTACGCGCGGTCCATCACCGTCTGCCACTGCTGCTGCGCCTCGCCCATGCACTGGATCTGGCCGGCCGTGGACGACCGGTCGCGCCGTGCGAGACACTGCCGCATCGCGACGTCGATCGGATCGGCCGCGGCAACTTCCGCACGAGCGACGCCCGCGCCCGCGAGCCCCGTCAATCCTGCCGTCCAGACGACGAGCGCGGCAAGCGCCGCACGCATCGTCCGGATTCGTCCCTGCGCCGCCATCAGTCGCGCACGCAGTCGACGAAGTACTCGACGCGGCCGTTGACTTCTTCCGCGACGAGGCCGTGGATATCCGTATGGAAACCCGGGAAGCGCTCGTTGAAGTCGCGCGCGAACCGCAGGTAGTTCACGATCGTCTTGTTGAAGCGCTCGCCCGGAATCAGCAGCGGAATACCCGGCGGGTACGGCGTGAGCAGGATGCTCGTCACGCGGCCTTCGAGCTCGTCGAGCGGCACGCGGTCGATCTTGCGGTGCGCGAGCTTCGCGAACGCATCCGACGGCTTCATCGCCGGCTCCATGTCCGACAGGTACATCTCCGTCGTCAGGCGTGCGATGTCGTTCGCACGGTATACGTCGTGAATCTGCGTGCACAGGTCGCGCAGCCCGACGCGCTCGTAGCGCGGATGCTGCGCAACGAATTCCGGCAGCACGCGCCACAGCGGCTGGTTGTTGTCGTAGTCGTCCTTGAACTGCTGCAGCTCGGTCACCATCGAGTTCCAGCGGCCCTTCGTGATGCCGATCGTGAACATGATGAAAAACGAGTACAGGCCCGTCTTCTCGACGATGATCCCGTGCTCGGCCAGGTACTTCGTGACGATCGCGGCCGGAATGCCCGTCTCGCCGAACTCGCCGTCGACGTCGAGACCCGGCGTGATGATCGTCGCCTTGATCGGGTCGAGCATGTTGAAGCCTTCCGCGAGCGGGCCGAAGCCGTGCCAGTGGTCGTTCGGCTTCAGCATCCAGTCGTCGCGCGAGCCGATGCCCTCTTCCGACAGGTCGTCCGGGCCCCACACGCTGAAGAACCAGTCGTCGCCGTATTCGGCATCGACCTTGCGCATCGCGCGACGGAAGTCGATCGCCTCGGCGATCGATTCCTCGACGAGCGCGGTGCCGCCCGGCGGCTCCATCATCGCGGCCGCGACGTCGCACGACGCGATGATCGCGTACTGCGGGCTCGTCGACGTGTGCATCAGGTACGCCTCGTTGAAGCGGTGCTTGTCGAACGTGCGGTTCTCCGAATCCTGCACGACGATCTGCGAGGCCTGCGAGATGCCCGCGAGCAGCTTGTGCGTCGAGTGCGTCGCGAACACGAGCGCGCCCGTGCGCGGGCGGCCGTCGCCGATCGCATGCATGTCGCGGTAGAACGGGTGGAACGTGGCGTGCGGCAGCCACGCTTCGTCGAAGTGCAGCGTGTCGAGCAGGTCGCCGAGCAGGTCCTTGATCATCTCGACGTTGTAGACGACGCCGTCGTACGTGCTCTGCGTGATCGTCAGGATGCGCGGCTTCAGGTCCGGATTCTGGCGCATCGCCTCGCGCGCGAACGGGTTCGCGTCGATCTTCTTGCGGATGTTCTCCGGCTTGAATTCGTCGCGCGGAATCGGCCCGATGATGCCGAAGTGGTTGCGCGTCGGCGTGAGGAACACCGGAATCGCGCCGGTCATCGTGATCGCGTGCAGGATCGACTTGTGGCAGTTGCGGTCGACCAGCACGATGTCGCCGGGAGCGACCGTCGCGTGCCAGACGATCTTGTTCGACGTCGACGTGCCGTTGGTCACGAAGAACAGGTGGTCCGCGCTGAAAATCCGCGCGGCGTTGCGCTCGGACGCCGCGACCGGCCCCGTGTGATCGAGCAGCTGGCCGAGTTCGTCGACCGCGTTGCAGACGTCCGCGCGCAGCATGTTCTCGCCGAAGAACTGATGGAACATCTGGCCGAGCGGGTTCTTCAGAAACGCGACGCCGCCGGAGTGGCCCGGGCAGTGCCATGAGTACGAGCCTTCGTCCGCGTACTTCACGAGCTCCTTGAAGAACGGCGGCGCGAGCGAGTCGAGATAGACCTTCGCTTCGCGGATGATGTGGCGTGCGACGAACTCCGGCGTGTCCTCGAACATGTGGATGAAGCCGTGGAGTTCGCGCAGGATGTCGTTCGGCAGGTGGCGCGACGTGCGCGTTTCGCCGTACAGGAAGATCGGGATGTCCGCGTTGCGGCGGCGCACTTCGGTGACGAACGCGCGCAGCTCGATGATCGCGGTCGCGAGTTCGGGCAGTTCGCCGTCCGGGCCGATTTCGCCGAGCATGAGTTCGTCGTCGTCGATCGACAGGATGAAGCACGACGCGCGGCTCGATTGCTGCGCGAACGACGTCAGATCGCCATAGCTCGTGAGGCCGAGGACTTCGACGCCCTCTTTCTCGATCGCTTCGGCCAACGCCCGGATGCCGGAGCCCGAGATGTTCTCGGAGCGGAAATCTTCGTCGATGATCACGACGGGGAAACGAAACTTCATGGGCGATTCTCCAAAAAGAACGACCGCGGCGCGTCACGCGCAGCGGTCACCCGAAAACTGGTGAGACGTTATGCAACCAGATCAGGTTTTCGGCAGCGTGACACCGCGCTGCCCCTGATACTTGCCGCCGCGATCGGCGTACGACACGTCGCACACTTCGTCGCTTTCGAAGAACAGCACCTGCGCGACACCTTCGTTCGCGTAGATCTTCGCGGGCAGCGGCGTGGTATTCGAGAATTCCAGCGTGACGTAGCCTTCCCATTCGGGTTCGAACGGCGTCACGTTGACGATGATCCCGCAGCGCGCGTACGTCGACTTGCCAAGGCACACGGTGAGCACGGTGCGCGGGATGCGGAAATATTCGACGGTGCGGGCCAGCGCGAACGAGTTCGGCGGGATGATGCACACGTCGCCCTTGAAATCGACAAACGAACCTTCGTCGAAGTTCTTCGGATCGACGATCGTCGAGTTGATGTTCGTGAAGATCTTGAATTCGTCCGCGCAGCGGATGTCGTAGCCGTAGCTCGACGTGCCGTAGCTGACGATCCTGCGACCGTCCTCGGACGCGCGAACCTGATCGGGCACGAACGGCTCGATCATCTTGTGTTCTTCGGCCATGCGCCGAATCCACTTGTCGGACTTGATGCTCATGCGTGCCTCCGCCGGGCCGTCCCAGGAAGGCGGGCCGTCCCCTCGGGGGACAGCGAACGAAGCGGGCGTTGGGGTCGTTTCATTTCAGGGCGCCAGGAAACGCTGCGTGACGGTAAGTGAAGGCCGCCGGTTCGGGACGGCGGCCGCGAAAGGCGCACATTTTACGCGATCATCGGGTCGGGCACGCGACGGCCGTCACCGGATCACGCCGCACGCGAGCGCGGGCCCCGCGCCGTGCTGCGGAAACGCGGGGTCGCTCGACTCGCGGTGCACCAGCGCCGCGCGGTTCAGCACGGACCGCACGCCGTCGAGGGCCAGATCGGGGGCGACGATGAAGCCCGCCGCGACGCCATTCGCATCCGCATGGATGTTGCCGAGATCGCCGGCGACCCGCGCGCCCGCGCGCAGCCGTTCGGCGGCCGGCGCGAACACGGGGCCGGCGCTCGAGCCGTCGCCCGCGTTGCAGTCGCCGCGTTCATGCACCTGCAGTGCGTGATCGCTGTTCGGCGGCAGGCCGACGAGGTTGTACGTGACCTGGACGCCGTCCGGGCGTTCGACGAACGTCACCGCGCCGCGCGTCTGCGAGCCGACGGTCGGCTGCAGTTGCACGTCGGCGCGCTTTTCGTGCGACGAGGAAAACGAGGTACAGCCGGCCAGCAGGCCCAGCGCGGCGGCGGCCAGCAGCGCGCGCTGCACGCGGCCGGCGCGCGCGCCGTGATGTGGTTGGTTCATTCGATCCTCATGCCGGCTGGCGACCGTGCGACACGGCGGCCATGCCGGGCGGGTAAAGGGACCCGGGAAAAGTCGCCATGATACCGCGCCTCGCGGCGCCGTAAACAGCGTAAGGCCCCGCCCCGCAAGGGTTTTACGTATTTTGAACAACGATCGACGGGAACTTCGACGTCATGTCGCGTGCGCGCTCGGCGATCGCCAGCGCGACGCCGCGCGCGATCTCGCGATAGCGCCGCGCCAGCGCACCGTCCGGCTCGGCCACGACCGTCGGTGTGCCGCTGTCGGCGCGCTCGCGGATCGCGATGTCGAGCGGCAGGCTGCCGAGCACGTGCACGCCGTAGTCCTTCGCCATTCGCTCGGCGCCGCCCGCGCCGAAGATGTGCTCTTCGTGCCCGCAGTTGGAGCACACGTGGATGCTCATGTTCTCGACGATCCCGAGGATCGGAATCCCGACCTTCTCGAACATCTTCAGGCCCTTCTTCGCGTCGAGCAGCGCGATGTCCTGCGGCGTCGTGACGATCACGGCGCCCGTCACCGGCACGCGCTGCGCGAGCGTGAGCTGGATGTCGCCCGTGCCCGGCGGCATGTCGACGATCAGGTAATCGAGCTCGCGCCAGTTGGTCTGGCGCAGCAGTTGCTCGAGCGCGGACGTCGCCATCGGGCCGCGCCATACCATCGGGTTGTCTTCCTCGATCAGGAAACCGATTGAGTTCGCCTGCAGCCCGTGGCCCGCGAGCGGGTTCATCGACTGGTTGTCCGGCGACTCGGGGCGCTGGCCGTGAATGCCGAGCATCGTCGGCAGCGACGGCCCATAGATGTCGGCGTCGAGAATGCCGACCGACGCGCCTTCCGCAGCCAGCGCCAGCGCGAGGTTCACGGCCGTCGTGCTCTTGCCGACGCCGCCCTTGCCCGATGCGACCGCAACGATGTTCTTCACGTTCGGCAGCAGCTTCACGCCGCGCTGGACCGTGTGCGCGACGATGTCCTGCGACACGGCAACGCGCGCATCGCGCACGCCGGGCACGGCTTTCAACGCGGCGGCGATTCGCGCGCGCACGTCGTCGTGCTGGCTGCGCGCCGGATAGCCGAGCACCATGTCGACCGCCACGGCGTCGCCGTCGATCGCGACGTTGCGCACGCCCTTGTTCGCCGCATACGGACGGCCCGTATTGGGATCGACGACAGCCGCCAGCGCGGCGTCGACTTGTGCCCGGTCAATGCTCATCGAAACTCCGTGAAAACGTTTTTCTCTCGCGCAAACGTCAAGAAACATCAAATAACGCTGCGAAAAACGGGAAAAGTGAAAGAATCTGTTGCACGCCATTGCGCGAACGCGCGCGGCGGAGCAATCTTCGCGTGCGGCATGCTATGGGGCCAAATCGGCCGCCAACCGCCTATATTGTAGAGGCTGACGCGTCACCCTGTCCGAACAGCCACGCTGGCGAACAGGGCATGCGGCCGCCTCGGCGGCTGCCGCGAGTGCGAGCCTGCCCTCCCTTTTTCGGGCGGTTCGCGCTGGACGCCGTCACTGTTGTTTGTCGTCGTTGTCGACTCGTTCAACCAAGAGAGGAATCCAAGATGAACATGAAAATCGCGACCCGCCTGTCCGTCTTCGCACTTGCCGGCGCACTGCTCGCAGGCTGCGCCACCCAGCAAGGCAACAACACGGCCGTCGGCACCGGCACGGGCGCGGCGCTGGGCGCGGGCATCGGCGCACTGGCCGGTGGCGGCAAGGGCGCGGCAATCGGCGCGGGCGTCGGCGCCCTGGTCGGTGGCGTGACGGGTTACAACTGGCAGGCGATCAAGAACAAGCTCGCACCGTCGGCAGCGAAGACGGGCACGCAGGTGACCGAGCAGCCGGACGGTTCGCTGAAACTGAACGTACCGAGCTCGGTCACGTTCGCGACCAACCAGTACGCGATCACGCCGGCCTTCACGCCGCTGCTGAACGACCTGGCGACGACGCTGAACCAGAACCCGCAGGTGACGGCGTCGATCATCGGCTACACGGACAGCACGGGTTCGCAGCAGCTGAACCAGACGCTGTCGCAGAACCGCGCGCAAAGCGTCGTGAACGCGCTCGTGCAGCGCGGCGTGGCCGGCGGCCGCCTGTCCGCGCAAGGCATGGGTCCGTCGAACCCGATCGCGGACAACGCGACGGAAGCGGGCCGCGCGCAAAACCGCCGCGTCGAAATCTACCTGCGCGCAGCACAGCAGTAAGCATCGCAACGACCGGAATCGGGGCCGTGCGAACCGCACAGCCCCGTCCCACAAGGCTTTCCGCACGGCTCGTAACAAATCGAAAAAAATTTCGAACTTCTGTCGCGACACGCGGTCTGTCTTTACGGTACGCGGCTGGCGCTGCCGGCGCGTCACCATTCTCCTCTTGTCGTTGTTGCTCCGGGGCCGTATCCGCCCCGGTTTTTTTTGCCCGCAATTTCTCTGCTGCGGCGCAGCATTGAGCGACCATGCACGCTGCTGCCGCATTCGCCGGCCCGACCGTGCCCGCCCCGTGGCGCCTGCCCCGGCTGAGCGGCCCGCGCCCCTGCTAGAATCGCAGTTTCCGTCGTTTTCCCGCCGTTCTTCTACAGACCCTATGTCCGCAT
This sequence comes from Burkholderia latens, assembly GCF_001718795.1. NCBI lineage: Bacteria > Pseudomonadati > Pseudomonadota > Betaproteobacteria > Burkholderiales > Burkholderiaceae > Burkholderia > Burkholderia latens. Next base: position 2,548,617 of record NZ_CP013435.1, read on the forward strand.
CCGACCTCACTTCCGTGCAGGCCGCGGCGCCGCAAGGCAGCCGCCAGATCCTCGTTACGTCCGCACTGCCCTATGCCAACGGGCAGATCCACATCGGCCATCTGGTCGAATACATCCAGACCGACATCTGGGTGCGGACGCTGCGAATGCACGGCCATGAGGTGTACTACATCGGCGCCGACGACACGCACGGCACACCGGTGATGCTGCGCGCGGAGAAGGAAGGCCTCACGCCGAAGCAGCTGATCGACCGCGTGTGGACCGAGCACAAGCGCGACTTCGACAGCTTCGGCGTGTCGTTCGACAACTTCTACTCGACCGATTCGGACGAAAACCGCGTGCTGAGCGAGAAGATCTACCTCGCGCTGAAGGAAAACGGCCTGATCGCCGAGCGCGAGATCGAGCAGGCGTACGATCCCGTCAAGGAAATGTTCCTGCCGGATCGCTTCATCAAGGGCGAATGCCCGAAGTGCCACGCGAAGGACCAGTACGGCGACAACTGCGAAGTGTGCGGCTCGACCTACCTGCCGACGGAGCTGCTGAATCCGTACTCGGTCGTGTCCGGCGCGACGCCGGTGCGCAAGACGTCGACGCACTACTTCTTCCGCCTGTCCGACCCGCGCTGCGAGTCGTTCCTGCGCGAATGGGTCAGCGGCCTCGCGCAACCGGAAGCCACGAACAAGATGCGCGAATGGCTCGGCGACGCCGGCGAAGCAAAGCTCGCCGACTGGGACATCTCGCGCGACGCGCCGTACTTCGGCTTCGAGATCCCCGGCGCGCCCGGCAAGTACTTCTACGTGTGGCTCGACGCACCGGTCGGCTACTACGCGAGCTTCAAGAACCTGTGCGACCGCAAGGGCATCGACTTCGACGCGTGGATCCGTTCGGGGTCGACCGCCGAGCAGTACCACTTCATCGGCAAGGACATCCTGTATTTCCACACGCTGTTCTGGCCGGCAATGCTCGAGTTCTCCGGCCATCGCACGCCGACCAACGTGTTCGCGCACGGCTTCCTGACGGTCGACGGCGCGAAGATGTCGAAGTCGCGCGGCACGTTCATCACCGCGCAAAGCTACATCGACACGGGCCTGAACCCCGAATGGCTGCGCTACTACTTCGCCGCGAAGCTGAACGCGACGATGGAAGACATCGACCTGAACCTCGACGACTTCCAGGCGCGCGTGAACAGCGACCTCGTCGGCAAGTACGTGAACATCGCGAGCCGCGCGGCCGGCTTCCTGATCAAGCGGTTCGACGGCCGCGTGCAGGACAGCGCGATGAACCATCCGCTCGTCGCGAAGCTGCGCAATGCGATTCCGACGATCGCCGCGCACTACGAAGCGCGCGAATACAGCCGTGCACTGCGCCAGACGATGGAACTCGCCGACGAAGTGAACGCGTACGTCGACGGCGCGAAGCCGTGGGAACTCGCAAAAGATCCGGCCAATGCGGTCGCGCTGCACGAAACCTGCAGCGTGAGCCTCGAGGCATTCCGCCTGCTGTCGCTCGCGCTGAAGCCCGTTCTGCCGCGCGTGGCCGAAGCGGTCGAAGCATTCTTCGGCATCGCGCCGCTCGCGTGGGCCGATGCGGCGAAGCCGCTGTCGTCGGCGCAGCCGATCAGTGCGTACCAGCACCTGATGACGCGTGTCGACGCGAAGCAGATCGACGCGCTGCTGGCCGCGAACCGCGATTCGCTGCAGGCGGATGCAGCCAGCGCCGCCGCAGCCGGTGCGGCCGCCGCCAACGCCGCCAACGCCGCGAAGGACGCGAAAAGCGCAAAGGCGAACGCGAAGGCAGCCGCGGCAAACGGTGCGGACGACGGCCCGATTTCGATCGACGATTTCGCGAAGATCGACCTGCGCATCGCGAAGATCGTGGCGTGCCAGGCCGTCGAAGGCTCGGACAAGCTGCTGCAGCTCACGCTCGACGTCGGCGAGGAAAAGACCCGCAACGTGTTCTCGGGCATCAAGTCCGCGTATCAGCCCGAGCAGCTCGTCGGCAAGCTGACGGTGATGGTCGCGAACCTTGCGCCGCGCAAGATGAAGTTCGGTCTGTCCGAAGGGATGGTGCTCGCGGCATCGGCGGCGGACGAGAAGGCCGAACCGGGCCTGTACATCCTCGAACCGCACAGTGGCGCGAAGCCGGGCATGCGCGTGAAGTAAGACGGCGCACCAGCTCGGGCGACAACCCCGCACCTATCCGTGCGGGTTTTTTTTGCCCGCGTGCCGGTGCCGTTGCGGGCCGGTCTCACGGTGTTCGCCCCGACCCCGTCGCGACCGTGCCCGCACCGCACTACCCCGCCGGCCGGCTACGTGCGCTTCGGCTTCAACCTCACCGCTGCCCGAACCACCGATCGAATCGCCGCGTGTAGTTCAGGTCGACGCCCTGGAACGTGCCGCCATACGCGGACACCGACCAGAACCGCGTCAGGTTGATCGTCGCCTTGAACGCGTTGCTCGCCGACTGCAGCCCCTGCTCGTATCCGAGCACGAAGCGCTCGTTGATCGCCTTCGAAATCTGCACGACCTGCGGATCGGTCAGGCCGACGTCGCTGCGGCCGATCGAGAATTCGTCGAGGCCGATGCTCTGCGCGACGCGCTTGCCGGTCGCGCTGCCGAGCAGCGCGAGTGCGGCCGTCATCGCGTTCTGCTGGCCGACGTTGTTGCCCTGGTCGGTGCCGTGGCCGAACAGCAGCCACGACAGCTTCTCGTTGTCGGTGACGTTCGGCTCGGACACGAGCTTGACCGTCGGCGACTGGATCGTGCCGGTGACCTGCACGCCCGCTTCCACCTCCTGGTTGCGCCGCATCGCGAGAATGTTGATCCCCGGGTTAGACACCGGGCCGTTGAACGTGAAGAAGCCGTTCTCGACCGCGAGCTTGCGGCCGAACGACGTGTACGTCGACCCTTCGGTCACGCGCACGTTGCCGACCGCACGCAGCGGCACGCCCGGCGCGCTCATCACGGTGATCGTGCCGCGCAGCCCGAGATCCGCGCCGTGACCCTTGAAGCGGAAGTCGTTGCCGAGCCCGATGTCGATGTTCGCGCGCGGCGCGAGCGACGGCGCCGGCTTCTCGTCGACCTTCTGCGGTTTCGCGGCCGCGGTGCCCGTCTGTACGTCGCCGCGCACCGTGCCGTCCGGGCGCACGATCACGACGTCGTCGGACAGATGCGGCGCCGACTGCTCCGGCAAGTCGAACAGCGCGCGATCGACGACGAACTTGCCGTCGATCGACAGCGCGCCGCGCGGCCCGTCGTTTGCGACGGTCGCCTTGCCCGACAGCGAAAGCTTGCGGTCCGGCGCCGCGAACAGCTCCAGCTTGTCGGCGACGATGTTCGCGGTCAGGTCCGGCGCCTCGCCGTCGAGCCGCACGCGGCCGATCGCGCGCAGCGTGCCGTCGCCGCCGTGGAACTCGACCTGCTGGAACTCGACCAGGTTCTCCGCGAGCTTCACGCGGACGATGCCGTCCTTCAGCTGCACGCCCTGATCGACCAGCGTCGCCGACAGATCGTCGCCCGTCAGCATCCCCGACACTTTCGGCTTCACCGGCGTGCCTGCGACCGTCAGGTGCAACGCCGCGCGTCCGCCGAGCAGGTAGCTCGGCCCGAACAGGTTGCCGGTTGCCCTCAGCGACGGGATGTCCGCGTCGATGCGGCCGGCCAGCTGGCCGTCGTCGGCGACGCCGAACACGCCGTCGCGCAGCGCGAACGGCACGGTCAGGTTCGCGTCGAGCGAGCCGATCCGGTTCGCCTTCGCGAGCGCGACCACGTTCAGCCGGTTGCCGGGCACGAAGCTCGCGCGTGCGGACAGGTCGGTCAGCCCCAGCGACGCGATCCCGCGCCCTGTCTCGATCGTCACGTCGCCGCCCCGCCGCTTCACCTGCACGTAGCCGGTCGCGTTCTGACCGAGCGCGAAATCCCAGTCGGCGTCTAGCACGACGTCGGTGCGCACTGGCGGCCGCTGGCCTGTCAGCTCCTGGCGGACCTGCAGGAAGCGCGCGACCGATGCGTCGCGCACGGTGCCGGCCGAGCGCATCTGGCCATGATCGAACACGAACGACTTCAGGTCGATTGCCGCGCCCTCCAGCGTGAGCCGCGCCGCGCCGAGCGTGACGCGCCCCGCGCCGGCCGACACGGCGAGCGGCGACTGCAACGCGACCGACGGCGTGCCGCGGTTTGCGAGGCGCGTGACGGTGCCGTCCCAGCGCATCCCGTCGCGGTTCTCGACCACGCCGCCGTTCGCCGCGAGCGTCAGGTCGATCACGCGGCCGCCGGCCGCGCCGAGCGCCGATGCGTCGAGCGTGTGCTTCGCGCGCGTGCCGTCGAGGTTCGCACGCAGCGATTTCAGCTGCAGCGAGCCGAGCGCGATGTCGGTTGCGTCGGCGGTGAAGACGAGCGCGCCGTGCGCGCCATCGCGGATGTCCGCGCGGCCCTGTGCGGCTCCGATCCGGTTGGATCCGATCACGACGTGCTGGGCCTTGTAGCTGGCCGTCACGTTCGGATGCGCAAAGCTGCCGGTCAGGTCGCCCTGCGCCTGCACGAGGCCCTGCATGCCGAAGCCGAGCCGGTCGAGCTCCGGCGCATCGACGACGAAACGCAGCCGGTCGCCCGGCGCGCCGAAGCTGCCGCGCAGCTCGACGTGGTTGCCTGCGATCGACAGCGTCGCATTGCTCGGCAGGATCCGCGTGCCGGCGAGCTGCACGACGCCAGCGCCGGTCAGCGGCACCCCGTCGTACAGGCTGTCGCCGAGCTTGAAAGTCGCCTTCGTCGATACCTGCGGCGCAAACGCACCGGATGCCGTCAGCGTGCCCGATACGCGCGTTTCGCCGCGTTTGGCAGGCGCCTTCGCAGCCGGTTTCGTGGGCTTGCCCGTGCGCGCGCTGCCTGCGCCCGGCGCGCTCCCCGCGGCGAGCCGCAGCGGATCGAATGCGGTTAGCGTCGCCTTCGCGTCGTAGCTCGAATGCGCGTCGTGCCGGAACACGCCGGTCAGATCGATATGCCCGTTGCCGGCCGTCACGCGTGCATCGGTCACCACCGTCTGCTGCTGCGTCAACGCGACCTTCGCGCGCGCGCCGAGCGCGAGCTTCGGATCGTTCACGTTGAAGTCGACTGTCGTTGCGTCGCCGGCAAGCGTCACGCCGATCGGACCGCCGAGCCGCATCGGCCGCAGCTCGGCGACGAACGCATTGAGATCGAGATTCGCGACTTTCAGATCGAAGCGGCCCTTGCCGCCCGTCAGCGTGCCGCCGCCGGTCACGCTGCCATCGCGGATCAGCTTCAGCGCGAGGCCGTCGATTCTCTGCGCGTGCGCGTCGAGGTTCACGGTCGCGTGCGCATCAACGATCGGCAGCAGGTGCTCGCCGAGCGTGCCGGGCTTCGCGTTGACGATCGACACCGGCCCCGTGACCGCGAAGCCCTTTGCGGGTGCTGCGCCGGCCGGCGCGGTCACGGGGGCGAGCTCCGCGCGCACCGCGAGATCGGCGGCCGGCGCGCCGGGCGAAATCGCCTGCGGATTCACGTGATCGAACACGAGCGACGCGCGGGTGAGCGGCACCGCGCCGAACGGCGCGGCCTCGACGTGCGCACGCCCGTTCAGCTTCATCCCGCTCGCGGAGATGTCCGCGACGAGCGCTTCGAGCGAACCCGACACGTTCGCGCTCGCGTTGACCGGCTCGTTGGCGAGCTTGCCCGCGTAAGTGGCGTTGCCCGTCAGCGCGAACGGCTTCACGCCATCGAGCTTCGCCCGCGCGGTCAGCGCGCCGTACGGCGTGTCGACGCCATCGAGCGCAAGTTCATGGTGACGGCCGTCGCTGCGACCGTTCAGCGCGAGATGATCGAGCTGCGTCGTCGACGCGCCCTCGTGAATCGCGAGGTGGTCGACGCGCAAGTCGTCGATCCGTACCTGCAGCGGCAGGCTCAGGTCCTGCGGGATCGTGGACGGCGTCGACGGGCCCGGCGCGATCCGCACGTCGATCGTGCCCGCGCGCAGATACGCGACCGACAGCCGCCACGGCGCGCGCGTCAACGCCCAGCGGCCGTCGAGCCGGTCGATCCGCACTTCGGTGCCTGCGGTGCCGGGGCTCGTCCATGCGAAGCCGCGCAGCCGCACCCCCGTCGCGAGCGCGCCGCCTTCCAGCGTACCCGCGAGCCGGCCGCCCAGCACGCGCACGGCCGCCTGCCACGCGAGCCGCGTGCCGCGCTCGGTCGTCGCCGCCGCCAGCACGAGCCCGACCGCGAGCACGACGAGCAGCAAGGCCGTCACGAGCGACCACGCGACGATTCGGCCCGCACGTGCGCGGCGCCGCGTGCGCGGCCGCTCCCCGGGCGCCCGCTCGGGCGAGTCCGGGTTCGGAGGCGGCATGTCGTTCGGGTCCTTCGTCATGCGGTTCGTCGTGGGTCGGGCAACAAGGTCAGAAAGCGATGCCGAGCGTCAGGTACGGGCGCACGCTGTGGTTGCGCAGCCCGTATGCGACGTCGACGTTGATCGGGCCGACGGGGCTGCGCCAGCGCGCGCCGATGCCGACGCCCGGATAGAACACGCGTTCGCCCCACGCATCGGTCGCGGTGCCGATGTCGAAGAACGTCGCGGCACCCCAGTCGTGGTTGAACCAGTGCTGGTATTCGGCGGTGCCCGTCATCAGGTATTTGGTCGGCAGCACGGAGCCGCCGACGTTGTTGCCGATGCTCTGGTAGCCGTAGCCGCGTACCGAGTTCGACCCGCCGGCGCGAAACAGCAGCGACGCCGGCACGCCGTTCGAACTGCTGCTCGTGAACACGCCGCCAAGCTCCGCGCGGAACACGAACAGATCGCGCCGGCCGATCGGCAGGTATTGCTGGCCGCGCGCGTAACCGCGAATGAAGGTCTGATCGGTCAGCACGCCCTTGATCGCAAAGCCGGCCTCCGCGTGGATCAGGTTCCCCGAGCGCGGGAACAGCGGATCGTCGACGTTGCGCCGCGTCCACGCCCACTGCGGCACCAGTGCACGGCTCGTGGTCGGGCCCGCACTGTTCTGGTCGAGCCGATCCTGGTAGTACATGAGCGAGTACGAATAGTCGATGAACTGACCGGTACGCGTGCGCTGCGCGCCGACACGCGCGCTGTAGATCCGCGTGTCCGACACGTTGGTGTTCGTGTACGACGCGAGCACGCTGTTGGTCCATCCCTTCTCGCCGGGCGGCATCGACAGCTGGACCTGGCCGTACTGCTGGATCTGATCGAGCCGACCCGACACGGTAAGCGGCCACGCAGCGCCGAACGTGTCGAGGTAGGTGTATGAGCCCTGCACGTGCGGGCCGGTGTCCGTCGCGTAGCCGACGCCGCCGCGAATGCTGTTGTACGGGAACTCGCTGACCTTCACGTGCACGGGCGTACGCTCGGGCTTCGACGTATCGTCGCCGACGTCGATCGCGACGCTCGCGTAGTACGGCGTGTTCTGCAGTTGCCGCTGCAGCTCGGTGATCCGGCGCGCGTCGTAGATCTCGCCTTCCGACAACGGATTGACGTTCGTGACGATTTTCTCCGGGTAGCGGCGCACGCCATCGACGTCGACCTTGCCGATCGTAAACGTCGGGCCGCTGTCGAACGTGACCGCCAGCGTCGCGCGCTGCGTGCGCGGATCGATACGCGCCTCCGACGACGCGATCTTCGCGCCGAGGTAACGGCGCGACTGCAGCTGCCTGAGCGCCGCCCCTTTCGCGCCGTCCCAGTCAGACTGCGTGAACGGCTCGCCCGGCTTCAGGGAAAAGGCGAAGCGGGTCGCGGCTTCCTGCTTCGGATCCTCGGTGCCGACCGGCCCCTTGAACGTCAGGTCGACACTCGATACGACCGTCTGCGGCCCCGGATCGACCGCGACACGCACATCGCGCTTGCCGTCGCGCGTGCGCACGTCGGTGCGCACCACCGGGGAAAAGTAGCCGGCGGTCGCGGTCAGGTCACGCACCTGCTGCGGCGTGGCGGTCACGAGGAAGTCGAACTGGTCGTCGCTGATGTCGTCGCGCTTCGCGAAGCGCGCGATGTCGAGATGAGCCTTGAGCAGCTTGCGGATCGGGCGCGGCGCGTCGATGTCGACGTCGTACTTCGCGTACGCGGGCAGCGCGACGAGCGCCGCCAGACAGCCGGCGAGGGCCGCCCGGCCCGCGGCGCAGGCGCCGCGCCGCGCGCGCCGGCCAGGGTTGCGGGCCGCGCGCGCGGCCGCGTCGTCCGCCGTATGTGCTTGCTGGTTCGCCTGACCCGCCAAATAGGACCTCGCCCTCGGTTGTCGTGATTTCGTGGAAAACCCTGTATTTGACCACATGGCCGCGGTCATGCCCGCTCCGGCACCGCTTTGACGCTTGCACGCAACGAAGCGCGTGCCGGGCTGGCGCGACCACGCCGCGCGAACGGGCCAGCGGATTCGACGCGCGATTGACGCCGGCTGTTCCCCGCGATGCGGTAAAATCCCGCCATCGCGAACCCGGCGCACCGTGCGCCGCCCGAAACGGAAAAACAAGCCATGCCGTACCAGTCCGACGTCACGCAGTTCCTGAACCAGCTCAAGCAACAGAAGCCGACGCTCGAAGAAGAGCAACGCAAGGGCCGTTCCCTGCTGTGGGACAAGCAGCCGATCGACCTCGACGAGCGCGCCGAGCAGCAGGAATCGCGCGTGAAGCAAACGCCCTACGTCTATTACCAGAACTTCTGACGACGTGAGCGCCGCCGACGAGGGCAGCGCCGCCCGGCAGGACGACGCGATCGCCGCGCCCGCGGGCGCCGACTCGACGCCCGACACGGTCGACGGTGTCGCGGCGTTCGCTCGCCTGTACGGCGAGCCGCTCTTCAAGCTCCCGCAGGATCTCTACATCCCGCCCGATGCGCTCGAGGTGTTCCTCGAGACGTTCGAGGGCCCGCTCGACCTGCTGCTGTACCTGATCCGCAAGCAGAACTTCAACGTGCTCGACATCCCGATGGCGCAGGTGACCGCGCAATATCTCGGCTATGTCGACCAGATCCGTACGTCGAACCTCGAGCTGGCTGCCGAATACCTGCTGATGGCCGCGATGCTGATCGAGATCAAGTCGCGCATGCTGCTGCCGGTCAAGAAGGCCGACACCGGCGAGGAAGCCGAGGATCCGCGCGCGGAACTGGTGCGCCGCCTGCTCGAATACGAGCAGATGAAGCTCGCCGCGCAGCGCCTCGACCAGTTGCCGCAACTCGGCCGCGACTTCCTGCGCGCCGAGGTCTACATCGAACAGAGCATCACGCCGCGCTTTCCGGACGTGAACTCGGACGACCTGCGCGCCGCATGGGCCGACGTGCTCAAGCGCGCAAAGCTCGTCCAGCACCACAAGATTTCCCGCGAGGAACTGTCGGTGCGCGAGCACATGAGCCTGATCCTGCGCCGGCTGCAGAACGCGCGCTTCATGGAGTTCGCCGATCTCTTCGACACGTCGCGCGGCGTGCCGGTCGTCGTCGTGAATTTCATCGCGATGCTCGAGCTTGCGCGCGAATCGCTTGTCGAGATCACGCAGGCCGAGCCGTTCGCGCCGATCTACGTCCGGCTCGCCTACCTGCCCGCGTAACGCGCGCCGCCCCCGGCGTCTCCCGAACCCGCCTGCGTGCACTGGTCGCTTGCCACGGCGCCTGCGCGCCCGGTCGCGGCACGCTCGAGTAAAAAGTGAACGATCGTTCCATTTTCGATGCGTGCGGCGGCCAAATCCTCTACAATCCGCCGACGCCCGATGCGCCGCCCGCGCGCCGGCGTTCTCCGCTTCGACCCCGACGCCGCTGTTGCGGCGCCAACGCGCGCCTCGCGCGAGGAACCCGCTACCCGATCATGAAAGTCATCAGCTCGATCCAGGAACTGCGCGACCAGTTGCGCGGCCAGAACCGCACGGCGTTCGTGCCGACGATGGGCAACCTGCACGAAGGTCACCTGTCGCTGATGCGCCTCGCGCGCCAGCACGGCGACCCGGTCGTGGCGAGCATCTTCGTCAACCGCCTGCAATTCGGCCCGAACGAGGATTTCGACAAGTATCCGCGTACGCTGCAGGACGACATCGAGAAGCTGCAGAAGGAAAACGTCTACGTGCTGTTCGCGCCGACCGAGCGCGACATGTATCCGGAGCCGCAGGAGTACCGCGTGCTGCCGCCCGACGATCTCGGCGGGATTCTTGAGGGCGAGTTTCGGCCGGGCTTCTTCGCCGGTGTGTGCACGGTCGTCACGAAGCTGATGTCGTGCGTGCAGCCGCGCGTCGCCGTGTTCGGCAAGAAGGATTACCAGCAGCTGATGATCGTGCGCCGGATGTGCCAGCAGCTCGCGCTGCCGGTCGACATCGTCGCGGCCGAGACCGTGCGCGACGAGGACGGTCTCGCGCTGTCGTCGCGCAACCGCTACCTGGGCACCGACGAGCGCAAGGAAGCGCCCGAACTCGCGAAAACGCTGCAGCGCGTGCGCGACAGCGTGCTTGGCGGCGAACGCGACCTCGGCAAGCTCGAGCAGCACGCGCGCACGCACCTGACCGAGCGTGGCTGGGCGCCCGACTACATCGCGATCCGCCGCCGCGCGAACCTGCTCGCGCCGAGCGCCGCCGAACTTGAAGCCGGCGAGCCGCTCGTCGTGCTCGCGGCCGCGAAACTCGGTGCGACGCGCCTGATCGACAACCTGGAAATCTGACGGCGGGCCACCTTCGCCAGTCACGCATCACGGAGATACCATGCAGCGCCACATGCTCAAATCGAAGATCCACCGCGCGGCCGTCACGCACTGCGAGCTGCACTACGAAGGCTCGTGCGCGATCGACGAAGATCTGCTCGAAGCGGCCGGTCTCATCGAAAACGAACGGATCGACATCTGGAACATCAACAACGGCGAGCGCTTCTCGACGTATGCGATCAAGGGCGAACGCGGCAGCGGGATGATCTCGCTGAACGGCTCGGCTGCACGCCGCGCGCAGTTGGGCGATCTCGTGATCATCGCGGCGTTCGCGATGGTCGACGAAGCCGAATTGCAGGCCGGCTGGAAGCCGAAGCTCGTGTTCATCGACGAAGGCAACAAGATCAAGGGCCACCGCGATCACGTGCCGACGCAGAGCTGGAGCTGATCCGCGCGCCCGGCCGCGTGTCGCGACACGCGCCGGGTGTTGCCATGGCGCCCCGCACGCTCGCGCGGGCCAACCCCGAGGCGCCGCATACGTACGAAGGGCCTGATCCGGCGCGATGCCGGATCAGGCCCTTCGTCGTTTCACACAACCCGCCGGCGCGCGGCGCGGGTCAGGACGCCTTCGCGGCCTTCTCCGCCTTCGGCGCACGGCGCTCGGCCCACTCGACGATCGGCCGCCATTGTTCGAGATCCTTCTCGACGCGACTCTTCGCGACGTCCCACAGCGTCAGGCCGTGCGCGGCGATCTGCACGTAGTTCTGCGTGTCTCGCACGTAGCCGAGCACCGGCAGTCCGAGCCCTTCGACGAAACGGTGCAACTGGTCGGACGAACGCGTGCGCGCATCGACCCGCATCCCGACGATCCCGATCTCGACGCTGCCCTTGCGCACGGCCTTTTCGGCGGCGAGCCGCTCGAGAAACTGCTGTGTCGCGAGAATATCGAACATCGACGGCTGCAGCGGCAAGATCACCTTGTCCGCGAGTTGCAGTGCGACGTTGAGCCGGTTGCCGTGCAGGCCGGCCGGCGTGTCGATCACCGCATATTCAAGGCCGCGCGGCGGCTTCGACGGCGCGTCCGGATCGAGATCCCATGCCTCGATCGCCGGCAGGCCTGCGGGCCGCAGATCGAGCCATGCATGCGCAGACTGCTGCCGGTCCAGATCGGCGAGCGCGACCCACGCGCCCTGCGCCGCGAAATAGCCGGCAAGATTGGTGGACAGCGTGCTCTTCCCCACGCCGCCCTTCGGATTCGCCACCACGATCACCGTCATGAATTCCCCCGAAAAAGCCGCGCGGCGCGTGCCGCGGTTGGCACGCGCCGCTCGATTGCGGATACAGGGAGCGATGATATCGGCAAACCGGGGGTCACCGGAACGGGTGGCGCCGATGCCCGTCCCGTTTAGGCGGTTCGCGCCGCGACGCGCGGGGCGCCGAGCGCAAATGCTCCGCCGCCCAGCAGCGCCTGCACGGCCAGCGTGACAGCCCAGAACGCCGGATACTCCCAGCCGCCGTGCGGCGATGCGAAGCCCCAGCCGTTCGGCAGATGCGCGGACACCGCGCCGAGCATGAACGGCAGCAGCACCAGCGCGGCGGTGCGCACGCGGAAACCCGCGAGCAGCGCAAGCCCGCCGACCAGTTCGACGACGGTCGTCACGTACGCGAGCCAGCCGGGCAGGCCGATCGACGCGAAGAACTGCGCGGTGCCCGGCAGCGTGAAGACGAACACCTTCTGCGCGACGTGCGCGAGATACAGCACGCCGAGTGCGACGCGCAACAGCGTCGCGCCAAGATCGTTCAGGCGGTTGGGGTTCATGGCGGATTCCTTCGTGAGTGGAGGGGAATGGACCGCACTGTATTCGAATCGAATCCGCCAATAAACGCGCTGAACGGCTTTAACTGATTCCCATGGAGAACGAATCGATGGATAAAAAAGGGCATGATCGATCATGCCCTTGTATCCGGTATGTGTCGGCCGGGATGTCTTTCAACCGCCGCTCTTGCCTTGTGCGGCACCGCCCGAGCCTGCGCCGCCGCCAGGCGCGTACGAATCGCACGCATGCGCCGCCGCGGATGCGCCCAGCAGCGCCGCGAGCAGCACGCTCAACCACCATCGACCCTTCATCGTCGCGCTCCTTCGGGCGGACCTCCGCCCCTCTAAGTTGTACGCGATTCGCCGCAAAATGCCAGAGCCGGCGCGCCGTCGGTCAACGAAATTCGGCGTACAGCGCGCGCAGGTCGAGGTGTTCGGCGAACGAATCGGCCAGCCGCTCCAGCGACGCCTCGCGCAGCGCCGGGTAGTCGATGCGCGCCGCGCCGTCGAGCCCCGCCCATGCAAGCAGCGCCGCGCACGCGTCGGCCGCGTCGAACAGACCGTGCACGTAGGTCGCAAGGATCTGCCCGTCGGCGGAAATCGCGCCGTCGGAGCGCGTGCCGCCCTGCACATCGTCGGCGGCCAGTTCGAGCGCGGGTGCCGCAAGCGCCGGCCCGCGCGTGTCGCCCATGTGAATCTCGTAGCCTTGCACGGCGGCCGCACCGGGCAACGCGAGCCGCCCGCTCACGTTCTTCAGCGTCTTGTGCGGTTGCAGCGTCGTGTCGAATTCGAGCAGCCCGAGCCCCGGCACGCTGCCGGGCGCGCCTTCGAGGCCGAGCGGATCATCGAGGGTGCGGCCGAGCATCTGCATCCCGCCACAAATGCCGATCACCTTGCCTCCGTAGCGCAGGTGGCGGCGGATCACCGTGTCCCAGCCCGCGTCTCGCAGCCACGCGAGATCGCGCTGCACGCTCTTGGAGCCGGGCAGGATCAGCAGGTCGGCGTCCGGCACCGGGCCGCTCTTCCAGTAAGTGAACTCCACCTGCGGATGCGCGCGCAGCGGATCGAAATCGGTGTGGTTGCTGATGCGCGGCAGCGCGGGCACCACGACGCGCAGCACGCCGGCGTCGCCGCGCACGGCCGCGCTGCGCGCCTGCGACGGCAGCATGTCCTCGGCGTCGAGCAGCAGCCCGTGCAGGTACGGCAGCACGCCGAACACGGGCTTGCCGGTCTGCGCCCGCAGCCAGTCGAGCCCCGGTTCCAGCAGCCTGATGTCGCCGCGAAAGCGGTTGATCACGAAGCCGCGCACGCGCGCACGCTCGCTGTTCGACAGGCACGCGAGCGTGCCGACCAGATGCGCGAACACTCCGCCGCGATCGATGTCCGCCACCAGCACGACCGGGCAGTCGACGCGTTCGGCGAAGCCCATGTTCGCGATGTCTCCTTCGCGCAGATTGATCTCGGCCGGGCTGCCCGCGCCTTCGACGAGCACCGTGTCGTAGCCGGCGCGCAGCCGCGCGTACGACTCGAGCACCGCGTCGAACGCGACGGGCTTGTAATCGTGATACGCGCGCGCGTCGAGGTTCATGCGCGCCTTGCCGTGGATGATCACTTGCGCACCGCGGTCGCTGGTCGGCTTCAGCAGCACCGGGTTGAAGTCGGTATGCGGCGCGACACCCGCGGCCAATGCCTGCAGCGCCTGCGCGCGGCCGATCTCGCCGCCGTCGGCCGTCACCGCGCTGTTGAGCGCCATGTTCTGCGGCTTGAACGGCGCGACGCGCGCACCGGCGCGGCGCGCGAGGCGGCACAAGCCCGCGACGAGCGTGCTCTTGCCCGCATCGGACGTCGTGCCCTGGATCATCAACGTGCCGCGCGGCCGCGGTTCGGGTGCGTTCATCGTATGGAGAGTCGTGGCGAAGCGAAGGCCGCATTATCGCCCGCGTGCGACGCCCGCGCCGTTACAATCACGCGATGATTCCGCACGACCTCACCTTCGTCCTCGGCGGTGCACGCTCGGGCAAGAGCGCGCATGCCGAGCGGCTCGCCGCCGACTGCGGCCGCCCCGTCACCTATATCGCGACCGCGGCGTCGAGCACGGCCGATGCCGAATTCGAACGGCGCATCGCGCATCACCGCGCGCGCCGGCCGGCCGACTGGGGTTTCGCCGATGCGCCCGTCGATCTCGCCGCCACGCTCGTGCGGCTCGACGATCCGCGCGCATGCCTGCTCGTCGACTGCCTGACGCTGTGGCTCACGAACCTGCTGTGTCCACTCGACGGCGAACCGCTCGACGACGCGCAGTACGCCGCGCAGGTCGAGCGACTCGAACACGCGCTGCGCCACGCCCGCGCGAAGGTGATCGTCGTCAGCAACGAAATCGGGCTCGGCGTCGTGCCGCTCGGATCGGTCACGCGCCGCTACGTCGACGAGCTCGGACGCCTGAACCAGCGCATCGCAGCGCTCGCGACCCGCGTGACGCTGCTCGTGGCGGGACTGCCGCTCGAACTCAAGGACGGAGCGCCGTCATGCTGATGCTGTCGCTGCCGCTCGTCGCGATGCTCGCGGTCGCGGCCGCGATCGTCGATCGCGTGCTTGGCGAACCGGCCGGCTGGCATCCGCTCGTCGCATTCGGCCGGCTCGCCGCGCGCGTCGAAGGTGCATTGAACACGGGCCGGCACGGCCGTGCGGCCGGCGTCGCCGCATGGCTCGCCGCCGTCGCGCCCCCGGTGGCCGTCGCCGCGTGGCTCGCTGCGGTGCTGCCGTGGCCGCTCGCCGCCGCGTTGCACGTCGCGCTGCTGTGGTTTGCGCTCGGCGCGAGAAGCCTCGCCGATCACGTCACGCCTATCGCCGCCGCGCTGCTGCGGCGCGATCTCGATGCCGCACGCGCGCTCACCGCGCGCATCGTGTCCCGCGACACGAGCGAGGCCGACGAAGGCGCGCTATCGCGCGCGGCCGTCGAATCGGCGCTCGAGAACGGCAACGACGCGATCTTCGGCGCACTGTTCTGGTTCGTCGTCGCAGGCGGCCCGGGCGCGCTGCTGTTCCGGCTCGCGAACACGCTCGATGCGATGTGGGGCTACCGCACGCCGCGCTTCCTGACGTTCGGTTGGGCGGCCGCGCGTCTCGACGACGCGCTCAACTGGATTCCCGCGCGCGCCACCGCCGCGAGCTACGCACTGCTCGGCGACACGGCCGCCGCGTGGCGCTGCTGGCGCACGCAAGCGCGCCACTGGGACAGCCCGAACGCCGGCCCCGTGATGGCCGCCGGCGCCGGCAGCCTGAACGTGCAGCTCGGCGGCCCGGCCGTCTATCACGGCGAGATCGAAGATCGTCCCGTGCTCGGCACCGGCGCGACGGCGACGGCCGTGCACGTCGTCGCCGCGCTGTCGCTCGTCACGCGCACGCTCGCGCTGTGGCTTGCGCTGCTCGTCGCGGGCGGCGCACTCGTCCTCGCTACTCATCATGTCTGACGCACGCATTCCACACGGCGGCAACCTGCACGAAGCAGCGCGCCGCCACGGCATTCCATACGACGCATGGCTCGACCTGTCGACCGGCATCAATCCGGTCGGCTATCCGGTGCCGCCGGTCCCGGCCGATGCATGGCGCCGGCTGCCGGACGACGGCGACGCGCTCGCCGCGTGCGCGGCCGGTTACTACGGCGCGCCGGATGCCGAGCACGTGCTGCCGGTCGCCGGCAGCCAGGCCGCAATCCGCGCGCTGCCCGCGCTGCTGCCGACCGGCGACGCCGGTGTCGCGCCGCTCGCGTATGGCGAGTACGCGCCGGCATTCGCGCGTCGTGGCCATCGCGTCGTCGCGCTCGACATCGGCGTGGACGCGTTGCCCGCCACGCTGCGTCACGTGATCGTCGGGAACCCGAACAATCCGACCGCCGAATTCGTGCCGGTCGAACGGCTGCTCTGCTGGCATGCGCAGCTGTCCGCACGCGGCGGCACGCTGATCGTCGACGAGGCATTCGCGGATACCGGCACCGCACCATCGCTTGCGCAATACGTTGATCGTCCCGGCCTCGTGGTGCTTCGCTCGGTCGGCAAGTTCTTCGGCCTTGCCGGCATCCGCGCGGGCTTCGTGCTCGCGCATCCCGCGTCGATCGCGGCACTGCGCGACGTGCTCGGTGCGTGGACCGTCAGCGGGCCCGCGCGCCATGCGGTTGCCGCCGCGTTCGCGGACCGCGCATGGCAGGCCGCCGCCCGCGAACGGCTCACCGCCGACGGCGAACGCCTCGCCGCGTTGCTGCGCGCACATGGCTTCGCGGTGCGCGCGACGCCGCTCTTCAGCTGGACCGACGACGCGCGTGCCGCCGCACTGCATGCAGCGCTTGCCGCGCACGGCATCTGGACACGGCACTTCGCGCAGCGGTCGAGCATCCGCATCGGCCTGCCCGGCAACGAAGCCGAATGGCAGCGCTTCGCCGACGCGCTCACGCAATGCATGACGGCGCTGCAGCCGGCATCCGCATGAGCCGCGCCCCGCTCGGCCGCCTGCCGGCGCTGGCGATGCTGGCCGCACTCGCGCACGCACCGCTCGCGCGCGCGGACGTCGCGGCCCGTGACGATGCCGGCAACACAGTGACGCTCGCCGCTCCCGCGCAACGCGTGATCAGCCTTGCGCCGCACGCGACCGAACTGATCTATGCGGCCGGCGGCGGCGCGAAACTGGTCGGCACGGTCACGTACAGCGACTATCCGCCCGCAGCGCAGGCGGTGCCGCGCGTCGGCGACAACAAGGCGCTCGACCTCGAACGAATCGCCGCGCTGAAGCCCGATCTGATCGTCGTATGGCGGCACGGCAATGCCGAGCGGCAGACCGACGCGCTGCGCGCGCTGCAGATCCCGCTGTTCTTCAGCGAACCGAAGCATCTCGACGACGTGGCGACGTCGCTGCGCCGGCTCGGCACGCTGCTCGGCACGGGGCCGGCAGCCGATGTGGCGGCCGCCTCGTTCTCGCGAGACATCGCGGCGCTGCGCGCACGCTATTCCGCGCGGCCGCCCGTCACGATGTTCTTCCAGGTATGGGACCGGCCGCTGACGACGCTCAACGGCGCGCATCTGTTCAACGACGTCATTGCGCTGTGCGGCGGCCGCAACGTGTTCGCAGCGCTGAAGCCGCTCGCGCCGGCCGTCACCGACGAAGCCGTGCTCGCGGCGAATCCGGAAGCGATCGTCACGACCGCCGCCGGTGCGACGCGCTCGGATGCCCCACTGCCGAGTCTCGCACGCTGGCGTGCGTGGCCCGCGCTGACGGCCGTTGCACGCAACAACCTGTTCGCGATCGACGGCGACCTGCTGACGCGGCCGTCGCCGCGAATCGCGCAAGGCGCGGCAGCGCTGTGCGAGGATCTGGACGCCGCGCGCGCGAGACGGCCCGCACGCTGATTTCCGGCTTCTCCAACACTGTTGCGCGGCGTGCACGAGCGCCTACTCGTCCCAGTGCTCGACTTTCCACGAGCGTGACGCATCGTCCAGCCGCAACCACACGACACCGCCGATCGGCACCGGTCGCGCCAGCAGCGTATCGAGCGGCACGCGCAGCGCGTGCGACGCGAACGCGCGGATCACGCCGGCGTGCGTCACTGCCCATTGCGGCGTGCCGGCCCCCACGACCTCGTCGGCCGCGCGCGCCACCCGTGCGGCGAATCGCGCCACGCTCTCGCCACCGTGCGCGCACGCATGCATCAGATCGGCGGCCCATGCGTCGAGCGCGGCGCGGCCGATATCGTCCCAGCGTTGAAGTTCCCACGCGCCGAAGTCCATTTCCTGCCAGCCTGCGTCATGCCGCAGCGGCACGCCGAACGCGTGCGCGAGCCGTTCGGCGACCGATGCGCAGCGCGTCAGCGGACTCGTCCAGATGTGTCGGGGCAACGGCGCCCCGAGCGTCGCGACACGCTCGCGCACGTGCTGCGCGCCGATGTCGGCCGATGCGGCGAGCGGCACGTCGCTGCGGCCGTAGCAAATGCCGCGTTCGACATCGACGGCCGGATGACGAATCAGGACGAGATCCATCCGAGCACCACGAGGTAGATCGCCAGTTCGCTCAGTTGCTGCGCGAAGCCGAGACAGTCACCTGTATAGCCGCCGATCCGTTTCATGAAATAGCGCGCGGCCCATGCACGCACGAGCACGAGCGCGACAAAGGCCGCGAGCCCCGCGCGCCAGTCCGGCCAGAACAGCCATGGCAGCCCGAATGCGGCCGCGGCCCACGCCGCGCGCGCGCCCATGCGCTGCGCGACCGGCTTCGCCTTGCCCTCTGGGCGCACGTAGTCGAGCGACATCAGCAGGCTCACCGCCGCCGCGCGGCTCGCCGCATGCGCGGCGATCATCGTCCACGCGGCACGCAGCGGCAGCATGGACGCAAGTGCCTGCCACTTGAGGCCGAGCGTCACCACGAGCGCCACCGCACCGAAGGTGCCGATCCGCGAGTCGTGCATGATCCGCAGCACGTCGTCGCGTGTATAGCCGCCGCCGAACGCATCGCAGCTGTCGGCGAGGCCGTCCTCGTGGAACGCGCCGGTCGCAAGCAACGTCGCGGCCATCGACAGCCCGACCGCGATCGACGCCGGCAGCACGCGCAGCGCGACCAGATAGACGAGCGCACCCCACGCGCCGACGCATGCGCCAACCAGCGGGAAGTAGCGCGCGGCCTGGTCGAGGTCGCCAGCCGCATGGCCGATCGAGCGCGGCACCGGCACGCGCGTGAAATAGCCGAGCGCGACGAAGAAGTAGCGCAGCTCCGCGCGTGGGCCGCGTGCGCGCTCAGGCGTCACGGTTGTCGACGCCTGCGGATTCGAAGCTCGCCATCTCGGCGAGGAATGCGGCTGCCGCGCGCACGAGCGGCAGCGCGAGCGCGGCGCCGGTGCCTTCGCCGAGCCGCAGGTCGAGTGCAAGC
Source organism: Burkholderia latens (assembly GCF_001718795.1). Lineage (NCBI taxonomy): Bacteria > Pseudomonadati > Pseudomonadota > Betaproteobacteria > Burkholderiales > Burkholderiaceae > Burkholderia > Burkholderia latens. The sequence continues at coordinate 2,567,969 of NZ_CP013435.1, forward strand.
AGCGGCTTTGCGCCGAAATACTCGAGCATGCGCCGGTGCCCGGCTTCGTGCGACGTATGCGAGAACACGCAGTAGTCGCGCACGCCGGGCGCAATGCGCTCCGCGACGAGCAGCGCAGCCGTCGCGATGAAGCCGTCGACGAGAATCGTCATCCGTTCGCTCGCGGCCGCGAGATACGCGCCCGTCATCATCGCGATCTCGAAGCCGCCGAACGTCGCGAGCACGTCGAGCGGCGCGATCGCATGCGAATGCCGTACGAGCGCGCGTCCGAGCACCGCGCGCTTGTGCGCGAGACCCTGATCGTCGAGGCCCGTGCCGCGGCCGACACACGCGTCGATCGGCACGTCGAGCAGACGGCTCATCAGGCACGCGGCCGACGACGTGTTCGCGATTCCCATTTCGCCGAAGCCGATCACGTTCGTGCCGAGCGACGCGTGCACGCGCACGCGCGCCGCGCCGGCGGCGAGCGCCGCGTGCGCTTCTTCGTGCGTCATCGCGGGTTCGGCTGCAAAGTTGCGCGTGCCGCGCGCGACCGGCAACGACACGAGCCGGTCGGACACCGGCAGCGGCGACGCGACGCCCGCATCGACGATTTCGAGCACGCTCTGCGCGACGCCGGAAAACGCGTTGATCGCCGCGCCGCCGGCCAGGAAGTTCGCGACCATCTGCGCGGTGACCGACTGCGGATACGGACTCACGCCCTCGGCCGCGATCCCGTGGTCGCCGGCAAACACGATCGTCACGGGACGCAGCACCTGCGGCCGCTCGGTACGCTGGATCAGGCCCAGCTGCAGCGCGAGCGACTCGAGCTGGCCGAGACTGCCGGGCGGCTTGGTCTTGTGATCGATCACATGCTGCAGGCGCCGGCGCAGCGCGTCGTCCAGCGGGGCGATCGCAGGCGGGAAGTCGGTCTGGGCGGTCGGGTTCGTCATCGTAAGGTTGCCTCGTTGGCGCGGCCGGCGCCGCGGATCGAAGGAAGAAGGTTCATCGTCGCTGCGGCCACGCGGGCAGCAGCGCGTCGCGGCCGTTCTCGCGGATCAGCACGATCGGATAGCCGAACGCGTCGCTCGCGCGCGCGGGCGTCAGCACGTCGTGCACGGGGCCGGCCCACGCATGGCCGCGGCCGTCGAGCAGCAGCGCGTGCGTGGCGAAACGCCGCGCGAGATTCAGGTCGTGGCATGAGAACAGCACCGTGCGCGCGCCCGCGCCGAGCCACTCGGTCAGCGCGGTCAGCGCGTCGATCTGGTGATGGAGATCGAGATGGGCGAGCGGTTCGTCGAGCAGCATCAGCGGCGCGTCCTGACACAGCGTCGCGGCAAGCGCGACGCGCTGCCGCTCGCCGCCCGACAGAGAGAGCACGTCGCGCGACGCGAGCGCGTTCAGTCCGAACGTGGCGAGTGCGTCGCGCGCGGCCGCGCGGTCGTCGTCGCGCTCCCAGCCCCACCCGCCGAGATACGGGAAGCGGTTGAGCAACACCGTGTCGAATACGGTCGCGCTGAACGCGTCGTGCAATTGCTGCGGCATCAGCGCCCGGCGCCGCGCGAGCGCGCCGGCCGGCCAGTCGGCGAGCGGCCGACCGTCGATCTCGACGTGGCCGCCGGCCGGCCGCTGCAAGCCTGCGAGCGTCGCGAGCAGCGTCGTCTTGCCGGCACCGTTCGGCCCTGCGACACACCAGATCTCGGCAGGCCGGAACGCGTGCGTGAAACCGTCGAGCAGCATCCGCTCGCCGGCCTTGAGCGTCAGGTCGACCGCTGCACAACGGACGTCGCAGGCGGCTTGCGTCATCGCATCGGCCTCCTCAGCAACATCCACAGGAACACCGGCACGCCGACGAGCGCGGTCATCACGCCGACCGGCAATTGCGCGGGCGCGATCGCAGTGCGCGCGAGCAGGTCAGATGCCATCACGCCGCCGCCGCCCGCCAGCATCGCTGCGGGCAGCAGCATCCGCTGATCGTTGCCGAATGCCAGCCGCAGCGCGTGCGGGACGACGAGGCCGACAAAGCCGATCGTACCGGCCGTCGTCACCGCGGCCGCGGCCGCGAGCGACGCGACGAGGTAGATCCGCACGCGCAAGCGCGCGACCGGCACGCCGAGCGCGAGCGCGGTCGCGTCGCCGCGCAGCAGCACGTTCAGTTGCGGCGCTGCCGGCAGCGCGACGCATGCGGCCAGCAACAGCGCGCCCCACGCGAACCATGGCGTCGTCACGCCGTTCAGATCGCCCGTTAGCCAGAAGATGATTCCCCGCAGCCGCGCATCGGGCGCGAGCGACAGCAGCAGCGTGACGAGCGCGCCCCACCCGGCCGCGATCACGACGCCCGTCAGCAGCAGCCGCGGCGATGCGTCGCGCGAATCGCCGCGCCACAGCTCGCGGCGCGCGAGCCCGAGCACGAGCGCGACCGACACCAGCGCGCCGGCGAACGCGCATGCGTCGACGACCCACCACGCGGCGCCCGCGATCATCGCGACGAGCGCGAAACCGGCCGCGCCACCCGATACGCCGAGCACGTACGGCTCCGCGAGCGGATTGCGCAGCAGCACCTGCAGCAGCGCACCGGCCAACGCGAGCAGCGCGCCGCACGCGAAACCCGCGAGCGCACGCGGCAATCGCAGTGTGCGCACGATGTCGGCGAACAGCACATCTGCGCCGCCGTGCGGCACGAGCGACGCGAGCGCCTGCCAGGGCGACATCGGCACGCTGCCGATCGACAGCGAAGCCACGAACAGCAGCGCGACCACGGCCGCCAGCACGGCCCAGATCGCCGCGGCGCGCGCGGCGCTCATGCGCTGCACGGCGCGGTGCATGACGTGCGACGCTCAGGGTCGTCGCCGGCCCGGCCGGACATGGGCGTCGCGCGACCGCGTGTAATGGGCATACGCAAGCTCGTCATCCTCGTTGAACGGGTTGTTGATGCGCGCACCGGGAACCGTAACGCGGCGATGCCGTCGCGCGACACGGCCGACGGTGGTGTTTGCGTCGCAGCGCAACGTCGCGCGGCCGGCAATCTGCGCAATATAGTGGAAGCCGCCGTACCGGGTCGACCGGCGCCGCGCCTGCGCGGTCCTTTGGCGCGCTCGATACTGCTGCACGCATGGCTCGCCCTGCCTGATACGCGCCGGTGCGCCGCGCAGTCGATCCGTGCGCTGCGACCGCCGGCGTCGGCGCCGCTGCGCACGAAGCGGCAGCCGCAGCAGTCCGCGCGGGGACCGCGGCGAGCGGCACGCGGCGGCGCACTGGAGGCGCTGCGCGCGCGATTGGGGTCAGCATCGAAGTGAAATCTCGTGGAGCACTGCGCGCCCCGCTTCCCCGCGGGCCACGCGTCATGAAGCCCTGCAGGCTTCCCGCATCGGCCGGTATCCGGGCTGGCGACGGACCGGCTCGCCTTCCCGCGCGTACGCGCAGTGGCCCGCGCCCGCGTGCGAACCTGCACGCGAAACGCGCCCGAGCCGGCCTGCGTCATACGACGCGGCCGCTTACCGTTGCGGGGGCAGCGCAGGTTGGCGATCTCCTGGCGGAGCACGCGCCCTGCTTCCCGTTTAACCGCGCGACACGCGCGCGAGCACCGATGCGGCGCCAGTTTAGGAGCGGGCTGCGCGAGCGTCAAGAAAGCGTCAAAACGCATGCGCAGCGCATGCCGGGCATGCATATTCGCAGCAAGAAGCGGGGGTGTTACGACTGGAAACGTTACAGATGTCGGAATGCGCGTTATTCCGCGCTAAAATGCTGGGTCTTTAGAGGACGCAGCAGATGCTCAACGAACTCGAAACCTTATCTCAAAATATTGGCCGTCTGATCTCGCTGAACAAGCGCTATCACTCGGAACGGCTCGCGCTCGAGGAGCAGGTCGCGCAAATGCGCGCGGAAGCGGACACGGTCCGCGCGGAGCTCGAGCAGCTGCGCGACGAACGCAATGCGCTTGCGGCCGAGCGCGACGCGCTGTCGGCGAAGATCGACGACGCGCAGGTCAAGCTGAACGCGATTCTCGAAAAGCTGCCGCGCACGAAGAGCGCGGAGCAAGCCGACAACCAGCTCGACCTGCTCGATGCGCAGGCGCGCCCGGATAGCGACGACGCGGCCAGCCACGGAGAACATGCATGAGCACCAAGCAGATCGAAGTCTCGATTCTCGGTCAGCCGTATCGGCTCGCCTGTTCGGCTGAAACCGAAGCGGCGCTGCTCGAGGCCGTCGCGCGCGTCGATGCCGAAATGTCGAAGATCCGCGCGAACAGCTCGGTGCGCGGCACCGATCGCATCGCAGTAATGGCCGCGCTGTCGCTCGCGTCCGAATTGCTGCGACTGCAAACGAGCGTGCGGCACGGTGAAGCATTTCCGGCCGAAGAAATCCGTCGTACAATGCACCAGATGAACGAACAGCTCGGCGCGGTGCTCGCACAGCACGAAGCGCAGTAACGTTTGATCGATGCGTCGATTCCCCTTGATCTCGGCGATCAACGGTGGTCAAATTGGCGCAACGAAACACAGTTCAGTCAGCTTCCCTGCCTGGTTCGCCAAGGTCATATATTCCTTGAACCAATGCCATGTGCACGGTTGCGGAAATTTGTAGCACGGGCGCGCGCGTCACTCTGTCTGATGTACCCGAAGTGCTGCTAACTGCGACCAATTCTGAACCTCAGGTTCAGGATGCCGGCCTAGCGGCCAAGGCGGGGGCCTATTCAACGGCATCGGGAACTCCCGATGCCGTTTCCTTTTGCAACAGCCCTTTCTGCGTCGATTACGATCCATGCAATACTGGCTGATGAAGTCCGAACCGGACGAAGCAAGCATCGACGATCTCGCGCATGCGCCGCAGCAATCGCTGCCATGGACGGGCGTGCGTAATTATCAGGCGCGCAATTTCATGCGCGACACGATGAAGATCGGCGACGGCGTGCTGTTCTATCACTCGAGCTGCCCCGAACCGGGCATCGCGGGCCTCGCCGAAGTCTCGTCGACGCCATACCCCGATCCAACGCAGTTCGATCCGAAAAGCCCGTACTACGATCCGAAGTCGACGCAGGAAGCACCGCGCTGGCTGCTCGTCGACGTGCGCTTCGTGAAAAAGTCTCCGCTCGTGCCGCTCGCGGTGCTGCGCGAACACGATGAACTCGCGGACATGCGCGTGCTCGCGCGCGGCAACCGGCTGTCGATCACGCCGGTCACGCGCGCGGAATGGCGCTTCATCACCGAAAAGTTGATGAAGTAAGCGCACGCAGTACGCGCAGGCCAAACCGCACGCCGAACGTCAAATCCGGTCAAGCCGCGCCGCCACCACGGAACTCCCGGCACGTTCGTGCAGCCTAAGCAACCGCTGTCGCCCGATCGGGCAGGCGGCTGTTTTTTCGTCGCGCGGCACGCCCGCGTCGCGCACGCGTGATCCGCGTGCGCGCCCTCGCACAAGGAGTCCAACAATGACCAAGAAATCCGCACTCGCGCTGTCGCTCGCCCTCGCCGCCGCCGTGCCTGTCGCACTGACCCTCGCATCGCCGGCCGCGCATGCGCAGACCGCGAACCCGCATTTCCCGGAGCCGGCCGGCGTGCTGTCGCTGTCGTCGCAGGCGAGCGCCGACGTGCCGCAGGACATCATCCACATCACGCTGTTCTACGAGCAGCAAGCGAAGGACCCGGGCAGCCTGACGGCCGCGCTGAACCAGCGCGCCGACGCGGCGCTCGCGCAGGCGAAGGGTGCGTCGGGCGTGTCCGCGCACACCGGCGCGTTCTCCGTGTATCCGAGCACCGATCGCGACGGGAAAATCTCCGCGTGGCGCGGCCGGACCGAAGTCGTGCTCGAATCGCGCGATTTCGCGGCGGCGTCGAAGCTCGCGGGGCAACTGTCGAGCCAGATGCAGGTCGCGAACGTCGAATTCTCGCTGTCGCCGGAAGCGCAGCGCGCGGCCGAGCAAAAACTCACGACGGAGGCGATCAAATCGTTCCGCGCACGCGCCGACGAAGCCGCGAAGGCGTTCGGCTACAGCAGCTACTCGATTCGCGACGTGAATGTTGGCGGCGGCCGCAACGTGCAGCCGTACACGCGGATGATGGCAATGGCCGCGGCGCCGATGGACAGCGCGAAGATGAGCGCACCGATCTCGGTCGAAGGCGGCAAGGCAACCGTGTCGGTGACCGTCAACGGTTCGGTGCAGATGAAGTAACGCGCATCGCGCCGTCGCGCGCCCGATGTGAAAACGCCGGCCCTCGGGCCGGCGTTTTTTGTTTGCGAGTCAACGCTCGCGACGGACACGGCATGTGCGCATCGGCAGCGCGTCATCCGGCAACGCAAACCGCTGCGCATCATGCGGCGGCATTACGCCACCGCGTTCACCGTGCGGCGGCGATACGCCCATACGAGCAACGCGATGCCCGCGACGATCATCGGCAGCGACAGCCACTGCCCCATCGACAGGCCAAGTGCGAGCAGGCCCAGGAAGTCGTCCGGCTCGCGCGCGAATTCGACGGTGAAACGCGCGAGCCCGTAGCCGATCAGGAACAACGCGGACACCGCGCCCATCGGCCGCGGCTTGCGCGCGAAGAAGAACAGCACGAAGAACAGCGCAATGCCTTCGAGTGCGATTTCATAGAGCTGCGAAGGATGGCGCGGCAGCATCTGGTACTGCATGAACACATCGGCCAGATGCCACTTCTCGACGAGCGCCGGATGCTTCGGCAGCCACGCGGCGTCGTCGCGCATCGCGCCCGGGAACAGCATCGCCCACGGTGCGCCCGGATCGGTCACACGGCCCCACAGCTCCCCGTTGATGAAGTTGCCGAGCCGCCCTGCCGCAAGCCCGGTCGGCACCATCGGCGCGACGAAATCGGTGACCTGCAGCCAGTGGCGCTTGCGCTGCCACGCGAACAGCACCATCGCGAGCGTGACGCCGAGGAAGCCGCCGTGAAACGACATCCCGCCCTCCCACACCTTGAACACGTCGAGCGGGTGCGAGAGGTAGAAGTCGGCCTTGTAGAACAGCACGTAGCCGAGCCGGCCGCCGAGCACGGTGCCGAGCACGCCGTAGAACATCATGTCGTCGATGTCCTTCACGGTCCAGCCCTGCGCCGCGACATGCGGCAGCTTCAGGCGGATTCGGCCGACGACGATCGCCGCAATGAAACCGACGAGATACATGAGGCCGTACCAGCGCACGGCCAGCGGGCCGAGATGGATCGCTACGGGGTCGAAATTCGGGTGAATGATCATGGGTTAGCGATGAAGTTTTCGAATGCGGTACGGCGCTCGCACTGCGCCGCACCGCGCATTGGACGGCGCCGGCGTGCCATCGTTCGCGCCGCGGCCGGCCGCGGTCCGCATCACGCGGTCACGGACTGCGCGCGCACGACGTCGATGAAGCCCGCGAGCACGGGGCTCACGTCGCCGGTGCGCCACACGAGGCCCGTCTCGACGACCGGTGCGTGCCCGGCCAGCGGCCGGTAGACCACGCCGGTGCGCCGCAGGTTACGCAGCGACTGCGGCACCAGTGCGACACCCATGCCGGCCGATACGAGGCTGACGATCGTCTGCATCTGGATCGCCTCCTGGCCGATGCGCGGGGTTTCCCCCGCCGCGCCGTAGCAGCCCGTAATGATGTCATAAAAGCCGGGCGCCAAACGACGCGGGAAGATGACGAGCGGCAGCGCGGCCAGGTCGGCCAGATGCACGGGCTCGGTTTCGGGCACGTCGGGCGCGGCGGCGGCCGGCATCGCGACCACCAGCGGCTCGCGCACCACCGGCAGATACGACAGCCCGGCCGCGTGGCGCGGCGGCACCGGCGGAATCACGAGCCCCGCGTCGATACGGCCCGCGACGAGTTCGTCGATCTGGACGTCGCTCGTCGCCTCCGCGAGCTGCAGCCGCACCTGCGGATACCGCGCGCCGAACGCGCGCAGCAGCGACGGCAGCAGCCCGTAGTCGGCGGTCGACACGAACGCGAGCGACAGCGAGCCCGCCTCGCCGCGCGCGAGACGCCGCGCTAGCGGCGGCAGCGCGTCGGCCGACGCGAGCAGCCGGCGCACGTCGGGCAGCAGCGCGGCGCCCACCGCCGTCAGCGCGACCGAGCGCTTGGTGCGCGCGAACAGCGCGACGCCGAGCGCGTCCTCCAGCGCGCGGATCGCCTGCGACAGCGGCGGCTGCGTCATCGACAATCGCTCGGCCGCGCGGCCGAAGTGGCGCTCGTCGGCAACCGTCACGAAATAGCGCCACTGGCGCAGGTCGGGCGTCGGGTCGGCCATGTATTACTCATTCGGAAAACGACTTAATAAGCGAGAAATAATATATTGGACATCCGATAACGGAAACTCCATTCTTGATCGAACCATCCGGCGCGCCTGCGCGCCGGCGTCGCTCAAACAACGATGGAGTTCCCCATGCCGTACAACCGCCGCTCTCGAAACATCACGCAAGGCGTGGCCCGTTCGCCGAATCGCTCGATGTACTACGCGCTCGGCTATCAGAAGGAGGATTTCGACAAACCGATGATCGGCATCGCGAACGGCCACTCGACGATCACGCCGTGCAATTCCGGCTTGCAGCGGCTGTCGGACGCGGCCGTCGCGGCCGTGAAGGCGGCCGGCGCGAACCCGCAGATCTTCGGCACACCGACGATCTCGGACGGCATGTCGATGGGCACGGAAGGGATGAAATACTCGCTAGTCTCGCGCGAAGTGATCGCCGACTGCATCGAGACCTGCGTGCAGGGCCAGTGGATGGACGGCGTAGTGGTAGTCGGCGGCTGCGACAAAAACATGCCGGGCGGGATGATCGCGCTCGCGCGTCTGAACGTGCCGGGCATCTACGTGTACGGCGGCACGATCCGCCCGGGACACTGGAAGGGCCGCGACCTGACGATCGTGTCGTCGTTCGAGGCGGTCGGCGAGTTTACTGCCGGCCGGATGTCCCAGGAGGATTTTGAAGGGGTCGAGAAGAACGCATGCCCGACGTCGGGATCGTGCGGCGGCATGTACACCGCGAATACGATGAGCTCGTCGTTCGAAGCGCTCGGCATGTCGCTGATGTATTCGTCGACGATGGCGAACCCCGATCAGGAGAAGGTCGACTCGGCCGCCGAATCGGCGCGCGTGCTGGTCGAGGCCGTGAAGCGCGACCTGAAGCCGCGCGACATCATCACGAAGGAGTCGATCGAGAACGCGGTGTCGCTGATCATGGCGACCGGCGGCTCGACCAACGCGGTGCTGCACTATCTCGCGATCGCGCATGCGGCCGAGGTCGACTGGTCGATCGACGACTTCGAGCGCATCCGCAAACGCGTGCCGGTGATCTGCGATCTGAAGCCGTCGGGCCAGTACGTCGCGACCGATCTCCACCGCGCCGGCGGCATCCCGCAGGTGCTGCGGATCCTGCTTGACGCGGGGCTGCTGCACGGCGACTGCATGACGATCACCGGCCGCACGATCGCCGACGAACTGAAGGACGTGCCGGGCGTGCCGCGCGCGGATCAGAGCGTGATCTTCCCGATCGATCGCGCGCTGTACAACGAAGGCCATCTCGCGATCCTGAAGGGCAATCTCGCCGAAGACGGCGCGGTCGCGAAGATCACCGGCCTGAAGAACCCGGTGATTACCGGCCCGGCGCGCGTATTCGACGACGAGCAAAGCGCGATGGACGCGATCCTCGGCGACAAAATCCGCGCCGGCGACGTGCTGGTGTTGCGCTATCTCGGGCCGCAGGGCGGCCCCGGGATGCCGGAAATGCTCGCGCCGACTTCGGCGATCATCGGCAAGGGGCTCGGCGAGTCGGTCGGGTTCATCACGGACGGCCGCTTCTCGGGCGGCACGTGGGGCATGGTCGTCGGCCACGTCGCGCCCGAAGCGTTCGTCGGCGGCACGATCGCGCTCGTGCAGGAAGGCGATTCGATTACGATCGACGCGCATCGGCTCGTGCTGCAGCTGAACGTCGACGACACTGAGCTCGCGCGCCGCCGCGCCGCGTGGAAGCAGCCGGCCCCGCGCTACACGCGCGGCGTGCTCGCGAAATACGCGGCGCTCGCGCGGCCGGCGAACAAGGGCGCGGTCACCGGTTGACGAGCATCGCAGGGTATATGACCCCATTGCGGACCGCCGCGGCGGAAACGCGCAGAACGGCGGTTCCCTTTGCTCTTATAATGCGCGGACCGTGAAGCCGGCCGTCCCCGCCGGCGGAGAACCGCATGAAACAGACGATATTGCGCGCGCTGCTCGTCGCGCTGCTGACCGGCAGCGCGACCGCCGCGCATGCCGACCTGGCCGGCGACGGGGTCGCGCTCGCGCAGCGCAAAAACTGCATGGCATGCCATGCGGTCGGCAAGCCGTTGATGGGCCCGTCGTTCCACGACATCGCCGGCAAGTACGCGATGCGCGCCGACGCCGTCGATTACCTTGCGCAATCGATCGTCAGGGGCAGTGTGGGCGTATGGGGCGGCGTGCCGATGCCCGCCAACACGCAATTGACGAGCGCCGAAGCGCATACGCTCGCGCAGTGGGTGATGTCGCTGCACTGAGCCGTTAACGAGCTGCGCGCCAGTACGCGTCGCCGTTCGCCGCGCACCGCTCGACGCACTTCATTGTTGGCGCATCGCGCCGACATCGCCGATGCGGAGGGAACCCGCGCGTGCGGTTCGCCCACACGCGGCGGCGGCAGACGTCAGCCCGAATGACCGGTCCGGCGGCGCGCGATCTCTTCATCGACCGCGTCGCGAACCCACTCCATCACTTCGGTTTCAAGTGCCAGCGCCACCTCGCGCGTGATCTGGCCGACAAGCCAGGCCGTATGGTCGTGCAGCGCGTCGCGGCAGCGGGCTTCGATAGCGTCGCGCCCTTCCCCGGTCAGATAATTCGTGAGCCGATTGCGCAGGCGCTCGGCGATGTGCTGCGCATCTTCCGGCGTCAGCACCGCGGCTGCGGGCGCAGCCGCCCCGGACACACCGCCGGCGAGATGATCGGTGACGAGCGCGCCGGCAGCCGGCGTGGTTTCCCGGTGCAGCATCGCGTCGTCATCTGCCGGCGCCGCGCTCATACCGGGCGGTTGCAGATCCTCGGCGCCGAGCACGGACCGCAGCGGCGCCAGCGCGGACGCCGGCTCGTGCGCGACGACGTGCCCGGCCGCGCCCGGCTGCGCCGGCGCGTCGCTATCGCCCGGCAATTCGGTGGCCGGCACTTCCGGCGTCGGGACCGGCTCGACCACGACGAATTCGGGGTCCGTTCGTTCGTGTGGGAATCCGCCGGACACACGGGTCGCAAGGCCCGACGTAACCACATCGGTCAGCACCGGAATGGCGGCATCGTCACGCGGCGGCGCATCGGCCGCGTCCGAACGCGCCGGCGCCGGCACCGGCTTGCCCGGCACGAGCACGTCGGTCAGCGTCGGGATCGAAGGGGATTCGGGTTGTGTCACGGGTGCGCTCCGTCGACGGTTTCGGCTAGCCGCCCTGCTTGTAATTGTTCAGCGCGTAGCCGCGATCGCGGTAAAAGCGGTAGCGATCGCGGCCCGCGGCAAGTTCGTCCGGCGCATTGCCCACCACTTCGAGCAGGCGCTCGAAGCGTGCGAACTGCGCGGGCACGGTCGCGCCCAGGTTCAGCAGTACGTGATGATGCGGCGCCTGGGCGAGGTCCGTCGTCAGCACGATCGGCGTGCTCGCCGCGTGCGCGCTGTCGACGCTGCAGTGCGGGATGAAATCCAGCGGCGAGAACGTCCACAGCCGCTCGTCCAGCGCGCGCAGGCGCGCGGGCTCCGCGAGCACGACGACCGGCTGCCCTGCCTGATAGGCCTTGCGCAGCAGCCGGCATGCATACGCAAGCGAATCGCCGACGTTCGAATGGAAATCGATTCGCGTCATTGCCCGCTTGCCCGCATCGTCTTGACTGCCTCCATCACTGGCCGGCGCGGTCGATCAGGAACTGCGCGAGCAGCGGCACCGGACGTCCCGTCGCCCCCTTCGCCGCGCCGCCCTTCCACGCGGTGCCCGCGATGTCCAGGTGCGCCCACGGGTAGCTCTCGGTGAAGCGCGACAGGAAGCACGCGGCCGTCACGGCGCCGGCCGGACGACCGCCGATGTTCGCGATGTCCGCGAAATTCGACTTCAGCTGTTCCTGGTATTCGTCGTCGAGCGGCATGCGCCACGCCGGATCGTTCGCTTCGCGCGATGCGTCGAGCAGTTCGCCCGCGAGCGCATCGTCCTTCGAGAACAGGCCGCTGTTGTGCGCGCCGAGCGCGATCACGCACGCGCCCGTCAGCGTCGCGACGTCGATCACGGCTGCCGGCTTGAAGCGTTCCGCATATGTGAGCGCGTCGCACAGGATCAGGCGGCCTTCGGCATCGGTGTTCAACACCTCGATCGTCAGCCCCTTCATGCTGGTAACGATGTCGCCCGGCTTCGTCGCGTTGCCGCCCGGCATGTTCTCGCAGGTCGGCACGATCGCGACGACGTTGATCTTCAGGCCCATTTCGGCGACCGCACGCATCGTGCCGAGCACCGAACCGGCGCCGCACATGTCGTACTTCATTTCGTCCATGCCCTCGCCCGGCTTCAGCGAGATGCCGCCCGTGTCGAACGTGATGCCCTTGCCGACCAGCACGATCGGCGCGGCCTTCGCGCCAGCGCCCTGGTAGTGCAGCACGATGAACTGCGGCGGCTCGACCGACGCGCGCGCGACCGACAGGAACGAACCCATCTTCAGCGCCTGGATCTGCTTCAGCCCGAGCACCTCGGCCTTCAGGCCCCAATCCTTCGCGATCTTCTTCGCGGTGTTGCCGAGATAGGTCGGCGTGCACACGTTGCCGGGCAGGTTGCCGAGGTCGCGCGTGAGGTCCATCCCGTTCGCGAGCGCGACGGCCTGCTTGATCGCAACCTTCGCAGCCTTTTCGTCCGCCGGGTCGACACTGAACACGACGCGCTTGAGCGTGTGCGACGCCGGTTCCGGCTCGCTCTTCATCTGCGTGAAGCGGTACGTCTCGTTGCGCAGCGCGAGGATCGCGGCGCGCACGCCCCAGTCGGAGCTGCGCTCGTCGACCGGCAGTTGCGCGAGCGAGAACGTGACCTGGACGACCTTGGTCGCCAGCAGCGCGCGCCATGCGGCCGTGACCGCATCGTTATAGGCTTTCTGATTGAAAGCATCCTGCTTGCCGAGGCCGACCAGCAGCACGCGCGATGCGCCGATGCCCGACACTTCATGCAGGAACAGCGTCTTGCCGCGCTTGCCGTCCATGTCGCCGGCCTTCACCACGCGCGAGATGAGCCCCTTGGTCGCCGTGTCGATGTCGAGCGCCGCACCGGAGAGCGTCTGCGCCTCGAAGATGCCGAGCACGATGCAATCGGACTTCCCGGTCAGGAACCCCTTGGCCTCGCCTTTGCTCCAATCACAGCCTTTTATGCTAAAGTCCATCGCGCTTGTCCTCGGATAAAATCTGGGCTAAGGATGAAAGCCGCAATTATCCTCTATTTTTCCCGTGGCGGCGCGAGCGCTCCACCACGCGTGCGCAGCCTCCCGCCCTCTTCTCATCAAGAATGATCTTCGAACGCTCCCTCCAGCGCGAGCTTGCGTATACGGCTGGCGCCGTGTTCATGGTGCTGCTCACGATCATGCTCACGACGATGATGATCCGCATCGTCGGCTATGCCGCGTCCGGCGAAATCGATCCGCGCGACGTGCTCGTGCTGATCGGCCTGACCGTGATCGGCTATCTGGCCGTGATGCTCGTCGTCACGCTGTTCGTGTCGATCCTGTTCGTGCTGACCCGGTGGTACCGGGACTCCGAAATGGTGGTCTGGCTCGCGTCGGGCGTAAGCCTCACGCGCCTGATCAAGCCGATCGGCGTGTTCGCGACGCCGATCGTCCTGCTGATCGCATTCTTCGCGTTCGTCGGCTGGCCGTGGTCGAACCAGCAAAGCAAGATGATCAAGGCGCGCTTCCAGCAGCGCGACGAAATCTCGCTGCTTGCGCCCGGCCAGTTCCGCGAATCGGCGTCGAACCATCGCGTGTTCTTCATCGAAAAGATGTCGCCGGACCAGAGCAAGGTCCAGAACGTGTTCGTCACGTCGACCGAGAACGGCAAGGTCAACGTCGTCGTGTCGCATACGGGCCATACCGAGACGCGCGACGGAGACCGTTTCGTCGTGCTGGAAGACGGCCGCCGCTATGACGGCACGCCCGGCCAGCCGAACTTCAAAATCATGGAATTCCAGCGCTACGGCGTGAAGATCACGAGCACGCCGGTCACCAACGTGCCGACCACCAACAGCACGTCGACGCCGGACCTGCTGCGCGATCCGACGCGCAACAATCTCGCCGAATTCGCATGGCGCGCGGGGCTGCCGCTGATCGCGATCAACCTGATGGTGCTCGGCATTCCACTGTCGTACCAGAACCCGCGCCGCAGCCGTACCATCAACCTCGTGATGGCCGTGCTGATCTACCTGACCTATTCGAATCTGCTGAACGTCGTGCAGGCGCAAATCGAACAGGGCAAGATGTCGTTCGGCGTCGGCCTCGTCGGCCTGCACGTGATCGTCGCGGCGATCGTCGCGTTCATTTTCTGGTTGCGGGTGCGCAATCGTCCGCTGTTTACACGCGCGCTGTTCGGCCGCTCGGGAGCATGATCGATGCGGCTCTATGAAAAATACTTCGCGCGGCAGATCTACATCACGTTCGTCTTCATCCTGTTCGCGTTCTCGGGCCTGTTCTTCTTTTTCGACCTGATCAACGAACTGAACTCGGTCGGGCACGGCAACTACAAGTTCGGCTACGCGGTGTTGCGCGTCGCGCTGCAAACCCCGTCGCGCTTCTACGAGATCATCCCGGTCGCCGCGCTGATCAGCGCGATCTACGTGTTCGCGCAGATGGCCGCGAACTCGGAATTCACGATCTTCCGCGTGTCGGGTCTCGCGACCAACCAGGCGCTGCGCTCGCTGCTGAAAATCGGCGTTCCGCTCGTGATCGTCACCTACCTGATCGGCGAATTCGTCGGCCCGTACGCCGATCAATTGTCCGAACGCGTGAGACTGCAGGCGCTCGGCGCGTCGGTGTCGTCGAACTTCCAGTCGGGCGTGTGGGTGAAGGACACGCTCGCGGCCCGGGAGAACGGCGATCAGGTCACGCGCTTCGTGAACGTCGGCAGCCTGTCGCCCGATTCGACGATCAGCAACGTGCGCATCTACGAGTTCGATTCGAAATTCCAGCTGCAGAACGTGCGGATCGCGCAGACGGGCAGCTATGAGCCGCCCGGCCACTGGCTGCTCAAGGGCGTGACGGAAACCGAACTGACGCCGATCAAGCCGGTCAGCGGCGAGCCGGCCGACGCGCTGAACCCCGTGTACCGGTCGCAGCAGGTGACGCTGCCCGAATACCGGCTGCGCTCGGATCTGACGCCGCAGATTCTGTCGGTGCTGCTCGTGTCGCCGGAGCGCATGTCGCTGATCAACCTGTTCCGCTACATCCAGCACTTGCGCGAGAACCAGCAGGATACGCAGCGCTACGACATCGCGCTGTGGCGCAAGCTGCTCTACCCGTTCGCGGTGTTCGTGATGCTCGTGCTGTCGCTGCCGTTCGCGTATCTGCATACGCGCGCCGGCGTGGTCGGCGTGAAGGTGTTCGGCGGCATCATGCTCGGGATGAGCTTCCAGCTGCTGAACACGCTGTTCTCGCACATCGGCACGCTCAATACCTGGCCGGCGCCGCTGACCGCGGCCACGCCGGGCCTCATCTATCTCGCGCTCGGCCTGTTCGCGCTGAAGTGGGTCGACCGGCATTGAGCGCCGTCACGACGGAGGCTTCGACATGAGTTCGCAAGGCATCGTCCTGTTCGGCCATGGCGCGCGCGATCCGCGCTGGGCCGACCCGTTCGAACGGCTGGCCGCAAGACTGCGGGGCGCGGGCGCGCCCGCGCCGCACGTGTCGCTCGCATTCCTCGAACTGATGACGCCGTCGCTCGACACGGCCGTCGCCGCGCAGGTCGCGGCCGGATGCACGCGCATCACCGTGGTGCCGGTGTTCTTCGGCCAGGGCGGCCATGTCCGCCGCGACCTGCCGCAGTTCGTCGACGCGTGCCGCGCCGCGCATCCGGGCGTCGACATCCGCTGCGCGACGGCGGTCGGCGAGGACGACGGCGTGCTCGATGCGATCGCACGCTACTGCATCGAGCAGGTCGAGCGCGACGCGTAAGCGACTCGGCGGCCCGACCCGGCCACCCCAAACAAAAAAGCGCTGGCTTCCATAGCCAGCGCTCTTTTTTTTGCGTGCCGGACTCATCGCCGCGACGTTTGCCGATCGGACCGCCCCGCCGATTCAAGCGGCATTGCGCAACGCATCGCCCGATTTCGCGATCGGCGCGCGCTCGGCGAATGCATCGCCGATCATCAGCAGGCTCGGTTCGGCCGGGTCGAGCCAGGCCTGCGCGTCGCCAGCGGCCATCTGCGCGAGCGTCAGCGTCAGCGTGCGCTCGCGTGCGGTGCTGCACGCCTCGACGATCGCGACGGGCGTCGCGGGCGCACGGCCGGCGTCGATCAGTTCCTGCGCAATGCCGGGCGCGCTGTCGCGGCCCATGTAGTAGACGATCGAATCGGCGCGCGCGGCCTCGCGGATCTCGTCGCTCCCCGGCGCGCGGCTGTGCGTCGCAAACGCCACGCTGCGCGACACACCGCGCAACGTGAGCGAACGCTTGAGCGTCGCCGCGCCGGCCAGCGCCGCGGTGATGCCCGGCACGATCTCGTAGTCGATGCCGGCCGCTTCCAGCGCGCGCATTTCCTCTTCGGCGCGACCGAACAACATCGGATCGCCGCCCTTCAGCCGCACGACGCATGCATGCTCGCGGGCTGCATCGACGATCTGCTTGTTGATGAAGTGCTGCGCGGTCGAACGCTGCCCGCAGCGCTTGCCGACCGCGATCCTGCGCGCGTTCGGTGCGTAGTCGAGCATCGCCGGCTCGACGAGCGCGTCGTGCAGCACCACGTCGGCCTGCTCGAGCAGCCGCATCCCGCGCACTGTGATGAGGTCCGCTGCGCCCGGCCCTGCGCCGATCAGATACACCTTGCCCATGTTTGTCGCTTCACTCGTCCTGCTCATGCCGATGGCAGCCGGCGCGCACCGCCGCGACGGCGGCGGTCAACGCCGGTCATGCCGCTTACGCGGAGAACGCGCGGATCATGCCGGCGGCGACCGTATGGTGCGTCGCCTCGTCGATCAACACGAACGCGCCCGTGCCCGGATGCGCATCGTACGTATCGCAGACGATCGGCTTCTGCAGCGTCAGCGCCACGCGTCCGATGTCGTTCATTTTCAGTTCCTGACGGTCGGTCGCGTGCGACAGCGTATGCACGTCGAGCACTTCCTTCACCGCGCCGATCTTCGCGAACACCGTGCTGGTGGTCTGCTTCAGCAGGTACTTGCGCTGCGGCGACAGCGGCGTCTCGTCGAACCAGCACAGGTCCGCCTCGAGCTTCTTCGCCGGCGCGACCGGCTCGGCGGTCGTCACGAACATGTCGCCGCGCGACACGTCGACGTCTTCCGCCACGCGAATCGTCACCGTCTGCCCCGCGAACGCGTGCGGGACCGCCGCGGTGCCGCCCGGCACCGGCGCGATGATCTCGGCGACCGTCGCGGTGCGGTTCGACGGCAGCACGACGATCGTGTCGCCGACCTTCACTTCGCCCGACTCGATGCGGCCCATGTAGCCGCGGAAATCGTCGGCCGAACTGCCGTCCTGGCGCGCGACCCACTGCACCGGGAAGCGCAGCGCATCGTGCGCCTGCGTCTCGACCGGCAGCGATTCGAGCACGTCGAGCAGCGGTTCGCCCGCGTACCACGGCATGCGCTCGCTCGCGCCGACGATGTTGTCGCCCTTCAGCGCGGACACCGGTACGAAGCGCACGTCATTCAGCCCGAGCTGCTTCGCGAGCGCGACGTACGCGTCGCGGATCTCGTTGAACCGCGCTTCGCTGTAATCGACGAGATCCATCTTGTTGATCGCGACGATCACGTGCTGCAGCGCGAGCAGCTTCACGATCGCGCTGTGGCGCTTCGTCTGCGGCAGCAGTTCGGCGACGCCGTTCTGGACCGTCACGCGCGTCGCGTCGACGAGGATGATCGCCGCGTGCGCGGTCGATGCGCCCGTCACCATGTTGCGCGTGTACTGCTCGTGGCCCGGCGTGTCGGCGATGATGAACTTGCGCTTCGCGGTCGCGAAATAGCGGTACGCGACGTCGATCGTGATGCCCTGCTCGCGTTCGGCTTCGAGCCCGTCCGTCAGCAATGCGAGGTCGATCTCGTCGCCGACGGTGCGCTTGTTCTTCGCGCGCGACAGCGCGGACAGCTGGTCGGACAGCACGGCCTTGCTGTCGTACAGCAGGCGGCCGATCAGCGTGCTTTTGCCGTCGTCGACGCTGCCCGCGGTGATGAAACGCAGCACGCCGAGGTCTTCGGTGTTCTCGATGATGCTCATGGTGTGAATGTCCTCGTGTGCTTCAGAAATAACCTTGCTTCTTGCGCTGTTCCATCGCCGCTTCGGACGCCTGGTCGTCCATCCGGGTCGCGCCGCGTTCGGTGATCTCGGTCACCGCCGTCTCGGCAATGATCTTCTCGACGTCGTCCGCGTCGCTCGCGACCGGGCACGTGCAGCTGATGTCGCCGACCGTGCGGAAGCGGACCTGCGCGATCTCGCTCGTCTCGCCTTCACGCATCGGCGTGAGCGGCGTGACCGGCACGAGCAGCCCGTTGCGGCGCACGATCTCGCGCTGGTGCGCGTAGTAGATCGACGGCAGTTCGAGGTTTTCGCGCGCGATGTACTGCCACACGTCGAGTTCGGTCCAGTTGGAGATCGGAAACACGCGCAGGTGCTCGCCGTTGTGCAGGCGTGCGTTGTACAGGCTCCACAGTTCCGGACGCTGCGCTTTCGGATCCCACTGGCCGAATTCGTCGCGGAACGAGAAGATCCGCTCCTTCGCGCGCGCCTTCTCTTCGTCGCGGCGCGCGCCGCCGATCAGCGCGGTGTAGCCGTGTTGCTCGATCGTCTCGAGCAGCGTCACGGCCTGCGCGGCGTTGCGCGAATCGGTTTCGCGGCGCAGCACGACCGTGCCGCGCTTGATCGAGTCCTCGACGTGGCCGATCACCAGCTCGGCGCCGAGTTCCTTCGCACGGCGATCGCGGAAGGCGATCACTTCCTCGTAGTTGTGGCCCGTGTCGATGTGCACGAGCGGGAACGGCAGCGTCGTCTTGCGGTTCGCGCCGAGACCGAATGCCTTCAGCGCGAGATGCAGCACGACGACCGAGTCCTTGCCGCCCGAGAACAACAGCGCCGGCTTGCTGCACTCGGCGACCAGTTCGCGCAGGATGTGGATCGACTCGGCTTCGAGCCAGTCGAGGTGTCCCATCCGGTTGTCGGCACCGGCGGGCGGGGCAAAGGCGGATTGCTCGAGCGTCGTGCTCATGATTTCAGTCCTTCTCTTCTGGGTTCGTGCCGCCCGCTGTCGCAGGCGGCGCAATATTCGGTTTCTTGTCGGCTTTCAGTGCGCGGCGCCGGCTTCGGCATTCGCGGGAATCGGCGTGATCGTCGTGATGTGCAGCCCGCATTCCTTCGTGTCGCGCGACTCCCACCACCAGCGGCCCGCGCGGCTGTCCTCGCCGGGGCGGATCGCACGCGTGCACGGCTCGCAGCCGATGCTCGGATAGCCGCGCGCGTGCAGCGGATTCACCGGCACGTCGAACGCTTTGAGGTACGCCCACACGTCGGCTTCCGTCCAGTCGGCGAGCGGGTTGTACTTCGCGATCCCGCGCGCTTCGTCCTGTTCTTCCTCGTGCAGCTCCGCACGCGTGACCGACTGCTCGCGACGCTGTCCCGTGACCCACGCGCCGACGTCGGCGAGTGCACGGTTCAGCGGCTCGACCTTGCGGATATGGCAGCACGACTTGCGCAGCTCGACGCTTTCGTAGAACGCATTCAGACCGTGCTCGGCGACGTACTGGTCGACCGCGTCCTGCAGCGGGTGAAACTGCTCGATCTCGTAGCCGTAGCGCTCGCGCACGCGGTCGATCATGCCGAGCGTCTCCGCATGCAGGCGGCCCGTGTTCAGCGAGAAGATGCCGATCGGCACCTGCTTCGACAGAATCGCGTGCGTGAGCAACATGTCTTCCGCGGCGAGGCTGCTCGCGAGCTTGACCTTGTCGTGGCGTGCGCCGATCTGCGCGAGCAGCGTGTCGAGGCGCTCGATCTTCGCGGCGAGTTCGGGCGCGAGTGCGTTGGCGGTGCTCATGCGTTCACCTTTGCAGCGGGCGTCGCTGCATCGGCCGCGGCAGCACGGCGGCGGAACAGCGGCGCCGGCTCGTCGAACGCGCCCTGGTAACGCTGCGTGAATTCCGTGAACGCGTTCAGCGCGTCGCGGATGTCCTTGTCGGCACGCACCGCGAACGCGTCGAAGCCGCAACGCGACATGTAAAGCAGCTGGTCGCGCAGCACGTCGCCGATCGCGCGCAACTCGCCGGTCCAGCCGTGGCGCTCGCGCAGCAGGCGCGCGATGCTGTAGCCGCGGCCGTCCGCGAAGCGCGGGAAATCGACGGCGATCAGCGAAATCGCACCGAAGTCGGCCACCAGATCGGCCGGCTCGCTGTCCGGCGCGAGCCACACGCCGAGTTCGTCCTTCGTCTTCGCAGCGACGAGCGTCGCACGCTCGGCCTGCCACAGCGCGAACGGCACCAGCACCTTGCCGGCCGGCAATGCGTCGACCGCGGGCAGTGCGCCGTCTTCAGCCGCGCGCACGACCTGCCATGCGTCGTCGATCACTGCGCGGTTCTTGATAATCGAAGCCATCTGCAAATTCCTTGTACCCGGTTGGTTACGCGTTCACTGCCTGGCGCGCCGCATACACGCGCTCCTTGAACGGCGCGATGCCGATGCGGTCGTACGTGTCGATGAAGCGCTCGCCGTCGATGCGCGCTTCGACGAACGTGTCGATCAGCTTCGCGATCACGTCCGGCACCTCTTCGGCGGAGAACGACGGCCCGATCACGCGGCCGAGGCGCGCGCCGTTGCGGCCCGTGCCCTGCTCACCGCCGAGCGACACCTGATACCACTCGGCGCCGTCCTTGTCGACGCCGAGAATGCCGATGTTGCCCACGTGATGGTGACCGCACGAGTTCATGCAACCGGAAATGTTCAGCGACAGGTCGCCGAGGTCGTACACGTAGTCCAGATCGTCGAAACGCTGCTGGATCGCGAGCGCGATCGGGATCGACTTCGCGTTCGCGAGCGAGCAGAAGTCGCCGCCCGGGCACGCGATGATGTCGGTCAACAGGCCGATATTCGGCGTCGCGAAACCGGCCGCCTTCGCCTTTTCCCACAGCGCGAACAGGTCGCGCTTCTTCACGTTCGCGAGGATCAGGTTCTGCTCGTGCGACACGCGCAGTTCGCCGAGCGAATATGCGTCGGCCCAGTCGGCCACCAGGTCCATCTGCTCGGCCGTCGCGTCGCCCGGGGCCACGCGGTGGTCCTTCAGCGACAGCGTGACCGCCGCATAGCCCGGCACCTTGTGCGGCGCGACGTTGCGCTCGACCCAGCGTGCGAACGCCTTGTTCTCGAGCAGGTGCTGTTCGAACGACGCGTCGGTGTCGGCGAGCTTCTCGTAGACGGGCGGCAAGAAGTATTGCGACACGCGGTCGATTTCGGCCTGCGTGAGCGTCGACGGGCCGTCCTTCAGGTGCTGCCACTCTTCGTCGACCTGTTGCGCGAACTTCGCCGGCGACAGCGCTTTCACGAGGATCTTGATCCGCGCCTTGTACAGGTTGTCGCGGCGGCCGTAGCGGTTGTATACGCGGAGCACTGCTTCGCAGTACGTGAGCAGGTGCTGCCACGGCAGGTCTTCCTTGATCACCGCACCGACAATCGGCGTACGGCCGAGGCCGCCGCCCGCGAGGATGCTCGCGACCACTTCGCCCTGCGCGTTCTTTTTCAGATACACGCCCAGGTCGTGGATCTGGACGGCCGCACGGTCATGCTTCGAGCCCGACACGGCGATCTTGAACTTGCGCGGCAGCCACGCGAACTCGGGATGGAACGTCGACCACTGCCGCAGGATCTCGGCCCACGGGCGCGGATCGATCTCTTCGTCCTGCGCGACGCCGGCGAACTGGTCGGCCGTGATGTTGCGGATGCAGTTGCCCGACGTCTGGATCGCGTGCATCTGCACCGACGCCAGCTTCGCGAGGATCTCGGGCGTCTCTTCGAGTTCGACCCAGTTGAACTGGATGTTCGAGCGCGTCGAGAAGTGGCCGTAGCCGCGGTCGTGCTCGCGCGCGATGCGCGCGAGCATGCGGAGCTGCTCACTGCGCAGGTTGCCGTACGGAATCGCGATGCGGTGCATGTACGCGTGGCGCTGCATGTACAGCCCGTTCTGCAGGCGCAACGGACGGAACTCGTCTTCGCTCAATTCGCCCGACAGGCGGCGGCGCACCTGATCGCGGTACTGCGCGACTCGCTCGTCGACGATCGTCTGGTCGTACTGGTCGTACTGATACATTCGGGGACCCCAGGGTTTTCGTGGTGACCGCGCGACGTCCTAGCCACGTCGCGCCCGAATCTCCGTTCCGCCGCTATCGCGAGCCTTCCGCGGCCCGACTGGATTGCTAATGACGAAAACAGATATCCATATTTGAAAAACTCCGGTGAATCGTAATAAACTCCCCTTATATTTCAAACGACTAAAAAATTCTGTTGATATGCGGAAGGGTTATAAATGAACCTGCACCAATTTCGCTTCGTGCGCGAGGCCGTCCGGCAGAATTTCAATCTCACCGAGGCCGCCAAGGCGCTGTACACGTCGCAGCCGGGGGTATCGAAGGCGATCATCGAGCTGGAGGACGAGCTCGGCGTCGAGATCTTCACACGGCACGGCAAGCGCGTGCGCTCGCTGACCGAGCCGGGCAGAATCATCCTCGCATCGGTCGAGCGGATCCTGCAGGAGGTCGAAAGCCTTAAAAGGGTCGGGAAAGATTATGCGGCGCAGGATCAGGGCAACCTGACGATCGCGGCAACCCACACGCAGGCGCGCTACTCGCTGCCGGCAGCGATCGCCGAGTTCAAGAAGCGCTTTCCGAAGGTGCACCTGTCGATCCTGCAAGGGAGCCCCACGCAGGTCGCCGAGATGGTGATCCACGACCAGGCCGATCTCGCGATCGCGACCGAGGCGATCGCCGACTATAAGGAACTCGTGTCGCTGCCCTGCTTCCAGTGGCATCACGCGGCCGTCGTGCCGGCCGATCACCCGCTGCTCGAGCGCAAGCCGGTCACGCTCGACGATCTCGCGCAGTACCCGCTGATCACGTACGACGACGCGTTTGCCGGCCGCAAGAAGATCAATCACGCGTTCGCGCTGCGCGGGCTGTCGCCCGACATCGTGCTCGAGGCGATCGACGCGGACGTCATCAAGACCTACGTCGAGCTGGGTCTCGGCGTCGGGATCATGGCCGACATCGCGTTCAACCCCGAGCGCGACCGCAACCTGCGGCTGATTCCGGTCGGCCACCTGTTCGGCAGCAACGTGACGCGCGTCGCGCTCAAGCAGGGGGCCTACCTGCGCAGCTATGTGTATACGCTCGTCGAACTGCTGTCGCCGACGCTGAACCGGAAGCTGATCGAGCAGGCGCTCAAGGGCGAATCCGAATCGTACGAGCTTTGACGGACAGGTAAGAACACCGGGGCGCACATCGCGCCCCTTTTTTTGTTGCCCGACGCAGAAGGAGATACCCGCATGACGCTTCCCGCCCTGTTGCGCCGCGCCGCCGGCGCCGCCCTCGTGCTCGCCTGCGCGGCCGCGCATGCCGACCTGAAGGTCGGCGTCGACCTGTCGTCGACCGGCCCGGCCGCGGCGATCGGCATCACCAGCAAGAATGCGATCCTGATGTGGCCGAAGACGATCGCCGGGCAGCCGGTGCAGGTGACGGTGCTCGACGATGCGTCCGATCCGGGCACTGCCGTGCGCAACATCCGCAAGCTGGTCGACGAGGATCACGTCGACGTCGTCGTCGGCCCGAACATCACGCCGGCCGCGCTGGCGGCGCTCGATGCGGTGGCCGGCGCCCAGACGCCGATGATCACGCTGGTCGGCTCGGGCGCGATCGTCGAGCCGCAGGAAGGCGCGCGGACCTGGGCGTTCAAGATGGCGCAGAGCGACAGCGCGATGGCCGACGTGATGACGCGCTACATGGCCAACCATGGCGTGAAGACGGTCGGCTTCATCGGGTTCGCGGACAGTTACGGCGACAGCTGGCTGAACGAGTTCACGCGCTTCGCGGAAGTGCGCAAGATTCGCGTGATCGCGACGGAGCGCTTCAACCGCACCGACGCGAGCGTCACCGGCCAGGCGCTGAAGCTGATCGCGGCGAAGCCCGACGCGATTCTGATCGCGGGCTCGGGCACGCCAGCCGTGCTGCCGCAGCGCACGCTGATCGAGCGCGGCTACAAGGGCGCGATCTACCAGACGCACGGAATTGCGACGCCCGAATTCATCAAGCTCGGCGGCAAGGACGTCGACGGGACGCTGTTCCCGACGCAGCCGGTCGTCGTCGCGCGCACGCTGCCGGCCGATCATCCGGCACGTAAGGCCGCGTTGGCGTTCGTCGACGCATATGAAGCGAAATACGGCGCGGGTACCGTCACGCAGTTCGCGGGCGACGCGGCGGGCGTGTACCCGCGACTCGCGGACGCGGTCGGCCGCGCGCTGAAGGGCGCGCCTCCCGGCACGCCGGCCTTCCGCGCGGCGCTGCGGCGCGAACTCGAACGCGCGCATGAGCTCGTCGTGCCGAACGGCGTCGTGAATACGAGCGACAAGGATCACGTCGGGCTCGATCAGCGCGCGAGCGTAATGGGGATCGTCAAGCACGGGCAGTTCGTGTACTTGAGCCAGTAGTGCGCCGCCGGGCAGCGCTGCTTGCCCGGCGGCCGGTTTTACGCCATAATCCGCGTTTCGCCGCGCACAGTCCGCATCGATGGATGCGTGGCCGGAAGCAAGCCCAGGTGGTGAAATTGGTAGACGCAGGGGACTCAAAATCCCCCGCCGCAAGGCGTGCCGGTTCGATTCCGGCCCTGGGCACCAGTATTTCTTCTGCAGCGTCATGCGCTGCACCTGTCGAAACCCGCGCAGCTCGCCGCTTCGCGGGTTTTTTGTTTTCCGCCCCACGCGACGCAACGCGCGGCCGCGCGCGGTGGTCGAAGCATCATGACGAATACGCGGCACCGAGGCAGCCCATGTTCATCCGCAAGATGTCATCCCCGCTGCGCGCCCGCATGCTCGCCGCCATGCTGCTGCTCGCGCTGTGCGGATGCGACGTGCTGACCGCCCCGCCCGTGCCCGACTGGCCGGGCCCGCATGCGCCCTATCCGTTCCCGGACGACGTCCCGCACCGCACCGAATGATCGCCGCGCGTCGCGCCGCCGCGCGCGCTCAGGCCGTCAGTTCGCGCACGAAGTCGAGAAACACGCGGACCTTCGCGGCAACCAGGTTCGACGCGTGGTGATACGCATATAGCGGAAACGTCTCGTCCGCCCATTCCGGCAGCAGTTGAACCAGTCGCCCGTCGGCGAGGATGTCCCGCGCGTAGAGCGCCAGCAGTTGCGCGACGCCCTCGCCGCCCAGGCACGCGCCGAGCAGCCCGCCCGTATCGTTGACCATCAGCCGGCCGGTCGCGTCGACCGGCACCACGTCCTTGCCGCGATGGAATACCCAGTCGTACGGCCGCCCCGTCACCGGATCGCGGATCAGCACGCAGCGATGGCCGCTCGCGAGATCCCGCGGGTGGCCCGGCTCGCCGTGACGCGCGACGTAGCCGGGCGACGCGCAGGTAAGCACGCGCGTCTCCAGCAGCAGCCGCGCACGGTATGACGACGGCTCCGGAATGCCGAAGCGCACGGCCACGTCGAATCCGTCGGCCACGAGGTCGCCCATCCGGTCGCGCACGCTGATCTCCACCGACAGCTCGGGGAAACGATCGAGGAACTCGGCCATCCTCGGCGCCAGCACGTAATGGCCGAAGGTGCCGTCCACGTTGACCCGCAACCGCCCCCTGACGCGCGCCCGCGAACGACCGGCGTCGACAGCGGCCTCCTCGATGCCGGCCAGCAGCGGCGCTACTGCCTCGTAGAACCGCCGCCCTTCGTCGGTCAGCGTGATCGCGCGCGCGGTCCGGTTGAAGATCCGGATGCCAACGCGCTCCTCCAGCCGCGCGACCGCCCGGCTCACCGCCGGCTGCGTGAGCCCCATCGCCTCGCCCGCACGTGCAAAGGTGCCCGCCTCGATCACCGCCGAAAGCACGCCGATTCCGCTCAGAAGTCTGCTGTCGAATGCCATGAGACATACTTTTAGTCATTCATGATCTGATCATTATTCATTATTTTTATTGATCGAGGGCGCCTACATTAATCCTGTCGCCGGATTCCCCGGCACTTACTCGCCAAGGAGCAGGACATGAGCACATCGAAACAGGTCGCCCTCGTCACGGGCTCGTCGCGCGGCATCGGCGCGGAAATCGCGCGTCGTCTGGCCCGGGACGGCTTCGGCGTCGTCGTGAACTACGCGGGCAGCGCCGGTGCGGCCCGCGAAGTGGTCGACGCGATCGCCGCCGACGGCGGCGAGGCCGTCGCGGTACAAGCCGACGTCGTCGATCCGGCCGCCGTGGCCGCGCTGTTCGACGCAGCCGAGCAAGCATTCGGCCGCATCGACGTGGTGGTCAACAGTGCGGGCATCATGAAGCTCGCACCCCTCGCCGAACTCGGCGACGCCGTGTTCGACGAAACCGTCGCGATCAACCTGAAGGGTGCGTTCAACGTCAGCCGCGAGGCCGCGAAGCGCGTGCGCGACGGCGGTCGCATCGTGAACCTGACGTCGAGCGTGATCGGCATGCGCCTGCCGACCTACGGCGCATACATCGCGACCAAGGCGGCCGTCGAGGCGATGACGCAGGTGCTCGCGCAGGAAATGCGCGGCCGCCGCATCAACGTGAATGCCGTCGCGCCGGGGCCGGTCGCGACCGAGCTGTTCCTGCACGGCAAGAGCCCGGAGCTCATCGACCGCATGGCGAAACTGAACCCGCTCGAGCGGCTGGGCCAGCCCGACGACATCGCCGGCGTCGTCGCGTTCCTCGCCGGCCCGGACGGCGCGTGGGTCAACGGCCAGATCCTGCGCGCCAACGGCGGTATGTGCTGAGGCACGCCGGGATACCGCGCGACACAGCCTCCCTCACCCGCTTTCCGGAGATCGATCATGAAGGAAGTCATTCTCGTCACGGGCGCGTCCAGCGGCTTCGGCCTGCTGACCGCCCAGGCACTTTCCCGCGCCGGCCATACGGTCTATGCGTCGATGCGCGAGAGTACCGGCCGCAACGCGCCGTGCGTCGCCGCGGTCGCCACCTATGCGCAAGAGCACGGTGTGGATCTGCGTACCGTCGAACTCGACGTCAGCGACGATACCTCGGTCGCCAGCGCGATCGAACGCGTGATCGCCGACAACGGCCGCCTCGACGTCGTCGTCCACAACGCCGGCCACATGGTGTTGGGGCCCGCCGAAGCGTTCACGCCCGACCAGCTCGCGCAGCTCTACGACGTCAACGTCGTGTCGACCCAGCGCGTGAACCGCGCGGCGCTGCCGCACCTGCGTCGCCAGGGCCGCGGCCTGCTCGTGTGGGTGTCGTCCTCGTCGGCACGCGGCGGCACGCCGCCGTTCCTCGCCCCCTACTTCGCCGCGAAGGCCGCGATGGATTCGCTCGCGGTGTCTTATGCGGCCGAGCTTGCGCGGTGGGGGATCGAGACGTCGATCGTCGTGCCGGGTGCGTTCACGCAGGGGACCAATCACTTCGCGCACGCAGGCAGGCCGGCCGCTGCGGCCGTCCAGGCCGACTACGACCATGGCCCGTACACGGGCGTCGCCGCACAGGCGCTGACAGCGCTTGCGGCGCTCGAACCGGCGGACGCCGATGCCGGCGCCGTCGCGACGGCAATCGTCGACATCGTCGCCGCGCCGCGCGGCAAGCGCCCGTATCGCGTGTTCATCGATCCGTCCCAGGACGGCGCCGAGGAAGTGTTCCGCGTCGGCGATCGCATCCGCCGCGAGATGTTCAGGAACATCGGCCTCGCCGACCTGCTCGCGCCGCGCGTCGGCGGCTGATCCGCAGCGCGTCAGGACGGCTCATGCGCGCCGGCCCGGCGGCGCGGAACGCACGGATCGCGTCGGCGTCCGTCACCGGGGCTTCGCGCTGCGGGAAGTGCCCCACCCCGTCGAGCGTTCCCCGCTCGCAGCGCTCCGTGAAAAGCTGCCCGCGCCAGGCCCGAGCTGTGCGGGGCGCGATCAGTCGCCTTCGCTCGTCGGCCCCGGCTCGTTCAACGCGTCCGCCATCAATTCGCCGAACCAGTCGACGAACGCGTTGAGGCGCCGCGACCGGTGCCGGCGGTGCGGGTACAGGGCCGACACGTCCATCGGCGCGGCGCGATAGCCGGGCATCACCTCGACGAGCGCGCCGCCGTCGAGCAGATGCTGAACATCGAAGCGCGGAATCTGGATCAGGCCCATCCCCGCGATGCAGCTGGCGATATAGGTCTCCGCGTTGTTGACGATCACGCGACTCGGCAGCGTCAGCACGTGCCGGTCGCCGTCCGTGCAGTATTCCCACGCGAGTTCGCGCCCCGTCGTCGGCGATGCATAGCCGATCGCCCAGTGCCCGTGCGCGAGCGCATCCGGATGGTCGGGCACGCCGCATTCGCGCAGATAGTCGGGGCTCGCGCAGTTGATCAGCGCGAACTGGCCGAGCGGCCTTACCACGAGGCTGCTGTCCGCGAGCCGCCCAACCCGGATCGCGCAGTCGACACCCTCCTGCACGAGATCGATCGAGCGGTCCGTCGAGCCGAGCGACAGCTGGAGCTTCGGGTAGCGGCGAAACAGCGACGGCAACGCGGGCGCGATCACGCGGCGCGCGATCCGGCTCGGCACGTCGACGCTCAGGCGTCCGATCACGTCGCGCTCGCGGCGGCGGAACAGGCGATCGAGGTCGTCGGCCTCCGCGAGCAGCCGCCGGCCGCGCTCGAGCAGCAGCGCGCCGTCGGCCGTGAGTTGCACCTGCCGCGTCGTGCGATGCAGCAGCCGCGTGCCGAGCCCCGCCTCCAGTTGCTGGACCGCCGCCGAGACCGTCGCGCGCGGCACGTCGAGTGCATGCGCGGCCTTGATGAAGCTGCCCATCTCGGCAACCTGAAGGAAGATTCTGACCTGGTCCAGCTTGTCCATCGGCGAGCGGAAAACGTGGGTTCGGGCGATCGTCGCCGGCGAGCGCCGCGCGTCGCGGCCAGCCCCGGCACAAAAAAAACGGGCGCGCGGCTTTGTGTTCGCGCACCCGCCCATTGTCCATGCAAACGCTCCATTGCGGCGCCGCGCGTGCGCTGCGACCGCCCGAACGGCGTGTTACTTGGTCGTATAGCCGCCGTTGATCAGGATCGTCTGGCCCGTGATCCACCAGCCGTCGGTCACGAGATGGCGGATGAACGGCACGACGTCCTCGATGTCGGTCAGCCCGGTCTTGCTGAACGGCGAGAGCGCCGCCGCCGTCTTGTGGTACGCGACCGCGTCGGCGCCTTCGGCCGGGTAGAAGAACGGCGTGTCCATCGGGCCCGGCCCGACCGCCGTCACCGAGATGCCGCGCGCGCCGTATTCTTTCGACGCCGCGCGCGTGAAGTGCTCGACCGGCGCCTTCGACCCTTCGTACGCCGCATAGAACGGCGTGAATGCGCCGAGCAGCGACGTCACGAGCGTGACGAGCTTGCCGTGATCCTCGAGGTGCCGCCCCGCTTCCTTGATGAAGAAGAACGCCGACTTGCTGTTCACCGCGAACATCTCGTCGTATTCGGCTTCGGAGATTTCGGTAATCGGCTTCTTCAACACCTTGCCGACGGTATTGATCGCGATGTCGATCTTGCCGAAGCGCCGCTTCGCGTCGCCGAACAGCTTCTCGACCGCGGCGGCCGTCGTCAGGTCGGCCTGGAACGTCGCGGCTTGCGCGCCGGCTGCGCGCACCGCGGCAGCCGTCTCCTCTGCCTGCGCCTGCGACGCCGCGCTGTTGTAGTGAATCGCCACCGCCTGCGCGCCGTGGCCGGCCAGATCCCGGGCGATCAGCCCGCCGAGATTCTTGGCGCCGCCTGCGATCAGGACGACCTTGTCTGCGAGCGTGTGAGTAGCCACGGTCGACTCCTTTTTGCGTTGAATGAAGCTAGGAGTGTAGGCACGCAGGACGGGCGCGGTCAGCCGCGCATGGCTGGATGGATTATCCAGAAAAGCGATCCAATCGGCGCGTGGTAATGGTCAGGTACCGCACCGACGCCGGTGGCGAAATCTGCTCGGCCGGACCCGTCACACCGCGAACGCATGCGCGCGCGTCAGCATGCGCAGGGCATCGCATCGATCTGCCGTGCCAGTGCCGCCGCGCCGCTTGATAGAATGCGCGCGCTATGGATCTCGAAAGCATTCTCTACACGCAGGGCTTCGGCTCGCGCCGCCAGTGCCGCGGCCTGATCGAAACGGGCCGCGTCACCATCGCGGGAGCGAGCGCGACGGACCCCGACGCGACCCTCGACACCGACGGTCTCGTATTCACCGTCGACGACATCGCCTGGCCGTTTCATGCCCGCGCGTATCTCGCGCTGAACAAGCCGGCCGGATACGAGTGCTCGCGCGAGCCGCAGCACCATGCGAGCGTGTTCAGCCTGCTGCCGGCGCCGCTCGTCGCGCGCGGCGTGCAGTGCGTCGGCCGTCTCGACCAGGACACCACGGGCCTGCTGCTGATGTCCGACGACGGCCAGTTCGTACACGCATACACATCGCCGAAGCGCAAGGTGCCGAAAACCTACGTGGCGACCGTGCGCCACCCGCTCGACGACGCCCAGCTGAACGCGCTGCGCGCCGGCGTGCAACTGCACGGCGAGCCGAAGCCGATCGCGGCGATGGCTGCGGACGCGCGCGACACGCACACGCTCGCGCTGACCGTTCTCGAAGGCAAATATCACCAAGTGAAACGCATGGTCGCCGCGGCCAGCAACCGCGTCGACGCGCTGCACCGCGAAAGCATCGGCGGCTTCAGGCTTCCGGACGATCTCGCGCCCGGCGCGTGGCGCTGGCTCGACACCAGCGACCTTGCGGCACTGCGCAATTCCGTCAAAACCCTGTAAGGGAAAATCCGCACGACCGTTCGGTGTCGGCACGCGTCGCGGCCGCACGTTCCCCCGCTATACTGAAATCACAAGCTGTACGAGCAGCGATGCAGGGGAGACATCATGAACGCCAACCATTCTTTCGAGCTTTCCTACGTGATGATCGCGTTCGCGGTCATGGGTGCCATCGTGATCGGCGCGCTGCTGGCCA
Source organism: Burkholderia latens (assembly GCF_001718795.1). Lineage (NCBI taxonomy): Bacteria > Pseudomonadati > Pseudomonadota > Betaproteobacteria > Burkholderiales > Burkholderiaceae > Burkholderia > Burkholderia latens. The sequence continues at coordinate 2,599,320 of NZ_CP013435.1, forward strand.
CGATGCACATGAAGCACAAATATCATCCGAACCTGATCGGCGCGATGATCGGTGCGCTGCTGTGCTTCCTGCTGATCGAAGCGTTACCGGCCTTGACCTGACGCGCCGCCCGGCGCGAGCGTTTGAAGGAATTCGTCTACGGTCGGATAGCGCAACGTCACGCACAATTCGGCCTTGAGCCGCGCATTCGACAGGCGCCGGGACTCACGCATGAACGACAGCAGCGTCGGCTCGAGCTGGTGCTCGGCGTCCGCGCGGCTGATGCGCGGCGGCGGCGGCAGGCCGAACGCGTGCGCAACCCGGTCGAAATACTCTCCCATCCGCAGTTCGCTGTCGTCCGACGCGTGCACCGCGCGCGCCGGCTTGCCGCGCACGGCCGCACGGCGCAGGATCGCCGCGAGATCGTCCGCGTGGATGTGGTTCGTGTAGACGTCGTCGGCCGCGTCGAGCGCCGGCGTGCCACGCTCGAGCCGCGCGAGCGGCAGCCGGTTCGCCGCATAGATGCCGGGAATCCGTACGATGCGCGCGGACAGCACGCGTCGCACCGTCGCCGCCCGCAGTTGACGCTCGGCCGACACGCGCCGGAAGGCGCGCGGATTACCGGGGCGCAGCGGCTGCGTTTCATCGATGCGGGCGCCTCCGCAATCGCCGTAGACGCCGGTCGTGCTCGCGTAGACGAGCGTCGGCGCGCGAAGGGCGTCGGGTACAATACGCGCTGCCCGAACCGGCCCGCCGGCCTGCCGCGTCGCGCCCCGCAGCGTGCGCAGCCGGCCGACCGCGGCAACGGCCGGTGCGGACGGCCGTCGTGCGGGCACGGACAATGCGGCGATCAGCGCGCGCGTGCGGCGATCGTCGCGGCCCTCGGCTTGCGGAGGCGCGAGATGCAGAATCGTGCGGGCAAGACCGGCGATTCGCGAAAGCGTTGCGCGCCGATCGAGATTGCCGACGAGCGGGGCCGCGCCCGCCGCGCGCAATTCGTCGCAGCGGCCCGGATGGCTCGTCAGCGCGACGATGCGCAGCTCCGGGCGGGCTTCGCGCCATTGCGCGACGCAGCGCAGGCCGACGTCGCCGCAGCCGACGATCAGTGCGCGCGGGCGGCGCAGGATTCGAGTCGCGATCATGTTGGTTGCGAAATCAGTTGCAACGTTGCGCGGCGCGCAACGGGCTTGCATTGTAGCTGCCGTGCGTGAAATGCACGGTCCCCACATCTTGTTCTATTTGGTTCTATGGCATTCAACGTTACTCTCAAGCAAAGCGGCCGGCAGTTCCAGGTCGAGTCGGACGAAACCGTGCTGGCGGCGGCGCTGCGCCAGAACGTGCACCTGCCGTACGGGTGCAAGAACGGTGCGTGCGGCTCGTGCAAGGGCCAGATCGTGTCGGGCCAGATCGAACAGGGGCCCCATGCCGCGTCGGCATTGTCCAACGACGAACGCACGCGCGGCCTCGCGCTGCTGTGCTGCTCGAAGGCGCAATGCGATCTCGAGATCGACGTGCGTGAGATCGCCGGCGTCGACGGCGTGCAGGTGAAGAAGCTGCCGTGCCGGATCGCGGCGCTCGAGCGCCGCGCCGACGACGTGATGATCGTGAAGCTGCAGCTGCCGGCCAACGAACGCCTGCAATACCTCGCCGGCCAGTACATCGAATTCATCCTGAAGGACGGCTCGCGCCGCAGCTACTCGATGGCGAACGCGCCGCACGAGGAAGGCCCGATCGAGCTGCACATCCGCCACATGCCGGGCGGCAAGTTCACCGACCACGTATTTGGCGCGATGAAGGAGCGCGACATCCTGCGCTTCGAAGGCCCGCTCGGCACGTTCTTCCTGCGCGAGGATTCCGACAAGCCGATCGTGCTGCTCGCGTCCGGCACCGGCTTCGCACCAATCAAGGCGATCATCGAGCACGTGAAGCACGCGGGCATCACGCGTCCGATGACGCTCTACTGGGGCGCCCGCCGCAAGAAAGACATCTACCTCGGCGAGCTCGCCGAGCAGTGGGCGCGCGAGATCCCGAACTTCAAGTACGTGCCGGTGCTGTCCGAGCCGGACGACGCCGACCAATGGACCGGCCGCACCGGCTTCGTCCACCGCGCGGTGATCGAGGATCTGCCCGATCTGTCCGGTCACCAGGTATATGCGTGCGGCGCGCCGGTGATGGTCGAATCCGCCCAGCGCGACTTCACGCAACACCACGCGCTGCCGGCCGACGAGTTCTACGCTGACTCTTTCACGAGTGCCGCCGATCTCGCGCATCCGGTCTGAGCACCGCATGCGTGAACGCGCCCCGCTGCGCGCCGCCGTGTCACATCCGTGGCATCGCGGCGGTTTACAGTGGGGCGCGGGATGCCTTATGCTTGCGCACATGAACCGTTTCCTGTCCGCTTTCCGACGTCGCCGCTCGCCGCTCCTCCCGGATGCCGCCGGCTCGTCACGGACTCGCGCGTAACCCTCCTCCGCTTCACCGGTTACGCACAAGCTGTTCGACCCACCAGCCACGGCCTTCCGTGGCTTTTTTATTGCCCGTTTCCCTTTCAACGTCCGCTGGAGTCTGCTGCCATGCCCCTGAACGATTACCCGATCGACTCGCTGATGTACATCACGAACCGCCCCGACATCGTGTTCACGCACGGCAAAGGTTCGTGGCTCTACGATCACACGGGCAAGCGCTATCTCGACTTCATCCAGGGCTGGGCCGTCAACAGCCTCGGCCACTGCAACGACGGCATCGTCGAAGCGCTGAAAACGCAGGCCGAAAAGCTGCTGAACCCGTCGCCGGCGTTCTACAACGAGCCGATGGCAAAGCTCGCGGGGCTGCTCACGCAGCACAGCGTGTTCGACAAGGTGTTCTTCACGAACAGCGGCGCGGAAGCAAACGAAGGCGCGATCAAGCTCGCGCGCAAATGGGGCCGCAAGTTCAAGAACGGCGCGTACGAGATCATCACGTTCGATCACAGCTTTCACGGCCGCACGCTCGCGACGATGTCGGCGAGCGGCAAGCCGGGCTGGGACACGATCTACGCACCGCAGGTGCCGGGCTTCCCGAAAGCCGAGCTGAACAACATCGACTCGGTCGAAAAGCTGATCACCGACAAGACCGTCGCCGTGATGCTCGAGCCGATCCAGGGCGAAGGCGGCGTGATCCCGGCAACGCGCGAATTCATGCAGGCGCTGCGCGCGCTGACGAAGCAGCACAACCTGCTGCTGATCGTCGACGAAGTGCAGAGCGGCTGCGGCCGCGCGGGCACGCTGTTCGCGTACGAGCTGTCGGGTATCGAGCCGGACGTCATGACGCTCGCGAAGGGTATCGGCGGCGGCGTGCCGCTCGGCGCGCTGCTGTCGAAGGCCGACGTCGCGGTGTTCGAGGCCGGCGACCAGGGCGGCACGTACAACGGCAACCCGCTGATGACGGCAGTCGGCCATTCGGTGATCTCGCAGCTCGTCGCCCCCGGCTTCCTCGAGGGCGTGCGCGCGCGCGGCGAGTATCTGAAGCGCAAGCTGCTCGAGCTGTCGGAGGAGCGCGGTTTCGAGGGTGAACGCGGCGAAGGCCTGCTGCGCGCGCTGCTGCTCGGCAAGGATATCGGCCCGCAGATCGTCGAGAAGGCGCGCGACATGCAGCCCGACGGCCTGCTGCTGAACGCGGCGCGCCCGAACCTGCTGCGCTTCATGCCCGCACTGAACGTGTCGACCGAGGAGATCGACCAGATGATGGCGATGCTGCGGTCGATCCTCGACACGCTGTAAGGAGCGTGCCGCGATGGATGCCGCCGCCGATGCCCTCGTTATTCGCCCGTTCGAACGCGCCGACACCGATGCCGTGCTGGCGGTCTGGCGCGACGCGTTCCCGCAGTACGACGAAGCCGGTGCGCCGCCGCACCGCGATCCGCGGCGATCGATCGAGCTGAAGCTCGCGACGCAGCCGGAGCTGTTCTTCGTCGCAACGTGCGGCGCGCGGATCGTCGGCACGCTGATGGCGGGCTTCGACGGACATCGCGGCTGGCTCTACTCGTTCGGCGTAGCGAACGATGCGCGGCGGCTCGGCATCGGCCGCGCGCTGATCGCGCATGCGGAACGCGCGCTCGCCGCGCGCGGCTGCCTGAAGATCAATCTGCAGGTGCTGCCGGGCAACGACGATGCGTGCCGCTTCTATGCGGCGCTCGGCTATCGGGTCGAGGAACGCATCTCGTTCGGCAAGGCGCTGCCGGCCGCATGACGCCGCCGCCGACACTCGCCGCCGCCACCTTCACGATCAGCGCGTGATCGGCCCCGCGTCCGGCAGCGGATTGCCGAGTGCGTCGGTCGGCACGGCCTGCTTCTCGAACGCCGCGAAATACGCGGCCCATTGCGTGTCGCTCACGCGCACGATCAGCGCGCCGTCCTGCCACACGTCGTTGTGATCGTTGTGGTCGTCGCCGGCGCGGTGCAGGTAATTCGCGCCGGTCGACCCCTGGTTCATGTGCGTGTCGTGGATGCCGTTGCCCTCCGAATACGTGCGGCCGAACACGACGACGTCGAGCCCCTGCGACTGCGCGGCGTTGACGAGCCGCAATAGCGACGGGATCGGCTCCGCGTGCTCGGTACCGTCCATCACCGCGCTCGCGCGCCATGCCCCCGTCTCGTTCAGGATGTCGCTGCGCAGGTAGTCGAGCGCCGGCAGCGCGGTGTGTCCGGTCAGGTCGGTATAGCCTTCGGCCGCCGCCGCGAGCGTCGCCGTGACCGGATGATGAAAATCGTAGACGAGCTTGTAGTTCAGCAGATCGTCCGCGTCGTTGGTGCCGACGTTGATCGCGACGTCCCAGTCGCCGGTCGGCAACGCGAGCGTCAGGTGGATGTGATACTGGATCTCGCTGCCGTGCGGCGAACCCTTCAGCCGTGCGACCGACGTCACCTTCGCCTTGACGAAACCGTAGTCGAGACTCATGCGCGCTCTCCCTGTCACGATGGATCAATCATGGTACGCGTTCCGCGTGACGGTTTGCGGAGGGCCGCTGGCGAAGGGCCGCTGACGTACCGCATTCACGCCGCCGCATTCCGGCCCGCATCGCCGATGCCCCGCTCGAAGAAATGGAGTCGCGTCCGCGCGCGGTTCGCCGCCGGGCGCGCAAAATGAAAAAAGGCTGCCACGGGAACCCGTGACAGCCCTCGCAAGCCTTTGCACGGCACGCCGGCGTCCGCCGCCGCGCCGCACCGGGCCCGTTTATTCACCCAGATACGCGGCCCGCACCTTCGGATCGTCGAGCATCTGCTTCGCGTCGCCTTCCATCGTGACCGTGCCCGAATCCATCACGTAGCCACGGTCGGCCGCCTGCAGCGCGAGGCGCGCGTTCTGTTCGACGAGCAGCACCGTGATGCCCTCCTTCGAGATCTCGCGCACCACTTCGAAGATCTTCTCGACCATGATCGGCGACAGCCCCATCGACGGCTCGTCGAGCAGCAGCAGCTTCGGCTTGCTCAGAATCGCGCGCGACATCGCGAGCATCTGCTGCTCGCCGCCCGACAGCGTGCCCGCGAGCTGCGTCGCACGCTCCTTCAGGCGCGGAAAGAAGCCGAACATCCGGTCGACGTCCTTCTTGATCTGCTCGTTGTCGTTGCGCAGGTACGCGCCCATCTGCATGTTCTCGATGATCGACATCCGCGCGAAGATCCCGCGGCCTTCCGGCACCATCGCGAGGCCGCGCTTGAGCAACTCGTGCGGCGGAATGCCCTTGATCGACTTGCCGTCGTACTCGATGTCGCCGGCCGAGTACGGCTTGAGACCCGTGATCGCCTTCATCGTCGTGGTCTTGCCGGCACCGTTTGCGCCGATCAGCGTCACGAGTTCGCCCTGGCGGACTTCCATGTCAACGCCCTTGACGGCCTGGATGCCGCCGTAGTTGACCTGCAAGCCCTTGATTTTCAACATTGCCGCTGCCATCAGTGCACCCCTGCGCCGAGATATGCCTCAATCACCTTCGGATTCTTCTGCACGTCCTGCGGCAGACCCTCGGCGATCACCTTGCCGTAATCGAGCACCGTCATCCGGTTGCACAATCCCATCACGAGCTTCACGTCGTGCTCGATCAGCAGAATCGTGCGGCCGTCCGAGCGGATCTTGTCGAGCAGGCGCGTGAGTTCGACCTTCTCGGTCGCGTTCATCCCGGCCGCCGGCTCGTCGAGCGCGAGCAGCTTCGGGTCGGTCGCGAGCGCGCGCGCGATTTCCAGGCGACGCTGGTGGCCGTACGACAGGTTGCGCGACGTGTAGTCCGCGTATTGCAACACGCCGACGTATTCGAGCAGCTCGATCGCGCGCTCCTTGATCTCGCGCTCTTCCTGGCGTTCGGCCGGCGTCTGGAACACCGCGCCGAGCAGCCCGTGCTTGGTGCGCACGTGGCGGCCCACCATCACGTTCTCCAGCGCCGTCATCCCGCCGAACAGGCGAATGTTCTGGAACGTGCGCGCGATGCCGGCCTTCGCGACCTGGTGCACCGCCGTCGGCGTGTAATTCTCGCCGTCCAGCTTGAAGTCGCCGGAGTCCGGCGTGTAGAGGCCCGTGATCACGTTGAAGAACGTGGTCTTGCCCGCGCCGTTCGGGCCGATCAGCCCATAGATCTCGCCTTCCTTGATCTGCAGGCCGACATCGGACAGCGCCTGCAGCCCGCCGAAGCGCTTGTTCACGCCCGTGACGGACAGTCGGATTTGCTTGTCGCTCATGTGTGATATCCCCTTGTCCGTTGGTTAAGCGCGCACCGGCTTCTTGCTGTTGCGCTTCGCCAGTTTAGCGATCTTGTCCTCATGCTTCGGCGCGGGCCACAGGCCTTCCGAGCGGTACAGCATGATGACGACCATCGCGAGGCCGTACAGCGCCTGACGGATCACTTCGGTGTCGACGATGTCGTGACCGAACAGCGCGTGCTGCAGCGGGCTCATCGTCGAGCGCAGGAATTCCGGGAAGATCGCGAGCAGCACCGCGCCGAGGATCACGCCCGGGATGTGGCCCATGCCGCCGAGCACCACGCAGGCCAGCACGACGATCGATTCCCAGAACGTGAACGACTCGGGCGACACGAAGCCCTGGAACGCGCCGAACATCGCGCCCGACAGACCGCCGAACGACGCGCCCATCGCGAACGCGAGCAGCTTCACGTTGCGGGTGTTGATGCCCATCGCCTTCGCGGCGATTTCGTCTTCGCGGATCGCCGCCCATGCACGGCCGATACGCGAGTGCTGCAGGCGCGTACAGACCCAGATCACCAGCAGCGCGCACAGCACGAACAGGTAGTAGTACATGTAGACCGACGGCAGCTGGAAGCCGAAGATCGTGTGCGTCTGCGACAGGTTGAATCCGCCGACGTGCACCGGATCGATGCCCGTGATCCCCTTCGGGCCGTTGGTGATGTTCACCGGACGGTCGAGGTTGTTCATGAAGATCCGGACGATTTCACCGAAGCCGAGCGTGACGATCGCCAGGTAGTCGCCGCGCAGGCGCAGCGTCGGCGCACCGAGCAGGATCCCGAAGGTCGCCGCCAATGCCATCGCGATCGGCACGATGATCAGGAACGGCACGTGCAACCCGTTCGGCGCGAGCGCCGCGATCCACTCGAACTGCGAGGTCAGGTGCGGCGAGCTCAACAGCGCCGCCGTGTACGCGCCCACCGCGTAGAACGCGATGTAGCCGAGGTCGAGCAGGCCGGCGAAGCCGACCACGACGTTCAGGCCCAGCGCGAGCATCACGTACAGCATCGCGAAGTCGAGCACGCGGACCCAGTAGTTGCCGCCGGCCGAGCCGATGATGATCGGCGCCGCGATCACGAAGGCCGCGGTGAGGATGCCGATGATGACGGTCTTGGTGGTGTTGCGCTCTTCGACGAGCGACGTCGACGATTCGATCGGTTGAATGGATGTCATGTTGTTTGCTCCCCTTCCGTTACGCGCGGTCCGCGACACGTTCGCCCAGCAGGCCCGACGGACGGAACACCAGCACGATGATCAGCACGATGAATGCGAACACGTCCTGGTAGTTGCTGCCGAACACGCCGCCCGTGAGGTTGCCGATGTAGCCCGCGCCGAGCTGCTCGATCAGGCCGAGCAGCACGCCGCCGACCATCGCACCGCCCAGGTTGCCGATCCCGCCGAGCACCGCGGCCGTGAACGCCTTCATGCCGGGGATGAAGCCCATGTAGAAGTGCACGTTGCCGTATTCGGACGCGATCATCACGCCGGCCAGCGCGGCGAGCGCGGAGCCGATCATGAACGTCGCGGAGATCACGAAGTTCGGGTTCACGCCCATCAGGCTCGCCGTATTCGGGCTTTCGGCGATCGCGCGCATCGCGCGGCCGAGCTTGGTCTTGTGCACGAGCAGCAGCAGGCCGCCCATCACGATGAACGCGACCGCGATGATCACGATTTCGGTGATCGAGATCACGGCGCCGGGCGTCGTGTCGGTCGCCTTGATCACGTTGATCGGATCGGTCGGCAGCAATTGCGGGAACGGCAGCGGGTTGCGCGACCAGATGATCATCGCGGCCGTCTGCAGCAGGATCGACACGCCGATCGCGGTGATCAGCGGTGCGAGACGCGGCGCGCGGCGCAGCGGCCGGTACGCGACGCGTTCGATCGTGAAGCCGACGAACGCGCAGACGATCGCGGCGATGCCGAGACCGATCGTCAGCGTCGCGACGTTGCCGAGTTGCGGGAAGTGGTTCTGCAGCACGGTGATCGCGGACAGGGCGACCATCGCGCCGATCATCAGCACGTCGCCGTGCGCGAAGTTGATGATGCCGAGAATGCCGTACACCATCGTGTAACCCAACGCGATGATGGCGTACACACTGCCGAGCACCAGCCCGTTGAGGATCTGCTGGACGAAAATATCCATTTAAAGCTCCTTGGCCCATGCTGCCGGAGGACGTTGCGCCCCGCCGGTAAGCGAGGAATCGCGCCTTCTCGGCGACACTGCGGGTACTAGTCAATACCGGTAAGGGTGGATCGTCCCGGCGCGCGCCGCCCGGCCTGTACGGCCGGACCTGCCGCCGGAGCGGATACAAAAACGGCACCGCACTGTTCCGGTGCCATCACGAGTCCCGTCGCTAAATCGTCACGACATCGAGGACGGTGGTCTTGGCCTCCTTGAAGTCGTAGGGCAGCGTGCCGAAACGGCCGGCGTCCGGTTTCCCGGCTTCCGTGCCTTTTTCCGTCCGGGCCGGGGCGAAACCCGCGTCCGGGCAGATCAGGTTCCGCGCCGCGTCGCCCGCGGGCTCGACCACCTTGACGGCGCACATGCCGTTGTCGCCAAGGGTTTGCGCTCCGATGCCGTCCGCCGTCCGCGCGGCGCCCGAAAGGGCAACGCGAGAGTGGCGCCCAACTTTCGTCAGGACTGCATCGGAATTCGTGAGACGAAGCATTCCGCCCGCCGCGATGATGGAAGCCGCAGCGACGTCCTGCTTCGTCGAATCGAAATGAAAGGGGATCAGCGCCATCTGCACGTTGCCTGCGTTGCCCCGAAACCCGAGCGCCCGTCGTTCGACGCGCGCTGCTGCCGCCTGACGTCCGGCGGCTCGTTGTCGGGCACCCCGTGTGCCCGTCGCGCGGTCGAGCGCCACGCCGCCGGCCCGAACTTCGTGCCGTGTCGAATGCATGCCGATCGTCGAGCCCTGCGCGTTGAATGCGTCGATTGCCAAACGTGCCCCGTTGTCCTTGTCACTGTCCGATTGCGCAATGCGGCACGCCGACGGCGCCGCACGGCCGGTTCTCGCAGTGCGCATGTCGCTGGCCGCCGGTAACGCGTAACCCGCAGCCATCCTGCCCGCCCTGCCGTCGCTCGTTTTCCCGTCACCGGCCAACATTGCAACCGGTGCGGCGACGTACGTGGCGTAAGCCAACTTCACATGCATCGAATAGGTCTCCCGCGCCTTGCCAGAACCCGATTTCAAAGCCATTCCGGCCTGAAAACGGGCGCATTGTAACTCCATTTACGGGCCGCCAATAATCCTGATTCGATGGGGTTTTCCTGCATTGCAACCAATTTTGAGAGACGGCTGAACACGACGATAGCAACCCGGTTGCAACCTTAATATGAATAATGGTTGCGCCCGGATTTTCGCAGCGCAAAAAAAAGCGCGCCGGCAGGCGCGCTTCGGGGTACCGCGGGTGCGACGCCGCACTCACGCGGCGGGCGGCAAATTCAGCCCTCGGGGCAGCGGAAACGACACGTTCTCCTCGATGCCTTCCAGCGCGCGAACGTTGCGCACGCCGAGCTCACGCAGCCGCGCGATCACGGCCTGGGCGAGCACCTCCGGCGCCGACGCGCCGGCCGTCACGCCGATACGGCGCTTGCCGGCCACCCACGCCGGATCGATCTGCTCGGGTGCATCGACCATGTACGCAGCCACGCCGCGCTTCTCGGCCACTTCGCGCAGCCGGCTCGAATTCGAGCTGTTCGGGCTGCCGACGACGATCACGACGTCGCACTGCGGCGCCATGAACTTCACCGCGTCCTGGCGGTTCTGCGTCGCGTAGCAGATGTCCTGTTTCTTCGGCTCGCGGATCTTCGGATATTTCGCCTTCAGCGCACCGATGATCTCGGCGGCGTCGTCGACGGACAGCGTCGTCTGCGTGACGAGCGCGATGCGCTCCGGATCGGCGAGCTCGAGCTTCTGCACGTCCTCGACGCTCTCGACGAGATGCATGCCGCGCTCAACCTGCCCCATCGTGCCCTCGACTTCCGGGTGACCCTTGTGGCCGATCATCACGATGTCGACGCCGTCCTGACGCATCTTCGCCACTTCGACGTGCACCTTCGTGACGAGCGGGCACGTCGCGTCGTAAATGCGCAGCCCGCGCACGTCGGCCTCGTCGCGCACGGCCTTCGACACGCCGTGCGCGCTGAAGATGACGGTGTTGCCGGCCGGCACTTCTTCAAGCTCCTCGACGAAGATCGCGCCTTTCTTCTTGAGATCCTCGACCACGTACTTGTTGTGGACGATCTCGTGACGAACGTAGATCGGCGCGCCATGCATCGCGATTGCGCGCTCGACGATCTCGATCGCGCGATCGACCCCCGCGCAGAAACCGCGCGGCTGGGCGAGCAGGATTTCGGCGTCGGCGGCGACGGTCTGTCCGGACAGCGTATCGGTGGTGCTCATGATTACAGGATTCCGATGATTTTCACTTCGAACGTGAGCGCTTGGCCCGCGAGCGGATGATTGAAATCGAACAGCGCCGAGGTTTCGCTGACTTCCTTCAGCACGCCCGCATAACGGCCGCCGTCCGGTGCGTTGAACTCGATCAGGTCGCCGGGCGTGAAATCGTCGCCGACCATCCCGTTCTCGCGCAGCGTCGACAGCGTCACGCGCTGAAGCATGTCGGGATTGCGGGGACCGAACCCCTGCTCCGGCGTTAGCTGAAAAGTCGAATGGTCGCCGACCCGCAGCCCCAGCAGAATCTGTTCCAGCGAGGGCGCCAGCTGCCCGGCGCCGAGCAGCAGCGTGGCGGGCTTGTCGGAGAAGGTGTTGACGATGTCGGCGCCGTCGGCCAGTGCAAGCCGGTAATGCAGCGTCACATGGGAACCGGGCTTCACTTCGGATAGATCGATGATGCTCATGAATGACTCGTGTTCGTCGGCGCCCGAACTGGGCGAAAAGCCCGGCGCAAAGCCAATATTGTAAGTCACCTGAGCGAGCAAGGCTGAAAGTGCGACAACGTCGCGCGTGCGGCCGCCGCCAATGGAGTGCCGATCATGCTGTCAATCTGCGTCGCCGCCCCGGCGACGGAATGTCGCGACGTCGCCGACACGCGGGCCGATCCGGCACGCCGGGCCGGGCCCGCAGGGCCGCGCAAGCGGCGCCCGCGGAACTGGAAACCGCACTTGCCCCGCGAGAGGCTGCTCGAACGCGGGCCGGCCGCACTGACCGACGCCGAGCTCGTCGCGCTGCTGCTCGGCACCGGCGGAGGCGGCCGCGACGTGTTCGCCAGCGCACGAGCGCTGCTTGCGCGCTTTGGCGATTCGCTGCGCGACATGCTGGATGCGGAGCCCGGCGTCTTCGCAACGCACCCCGGCATCGGCGCCGCGCGCTCGGCCGTGCTGATCGCGGTCACCGAGATCGTGCGGCGCGCCCTGGTCGAAAAGGCGCGCGAGCGGATGCAGATCGACTCGCCGGGTGCGGTGGAGGACTATCTGCGACTGCGGATCGGCATGCGTCCGTACGAGGTGTTCGTCACGCTGTACCTGGATGCGCGCCACGGCCTCATCGACGTGGAGGAAAGCGCACGCGGCTCGCTCACGCGGATGGCGGTGTATCCGCGCGAGATCGTGCGGCGCGCGCTCATGCTGAACGCCGCGTCGCTGATCATCGCGCACAATCATCCGTCGGGCGCCGTGCAGCCGAGCGCGGAAGACCGCCGGCTTACGCGGGTGCTGCGCGAGGCGCTGACGCTGGTGGACGCGACGCTGCTCGATCACATCGTCGTCGGCACCGCCGATACATTTTCGTTCGCGCGCGCCGGTTGGCTGTAGACTGTGCGGCGGCGCCCCGCCCCGGTGGCGCCGCAACGACGAAGCGAAATTGGGTTTGATTTTTCTGAGCTTTTTCTGCTAGAATCGTCGTCTGTCTTTTTTCCAACCAGTTCTAGCCATCGAAGGGCCTTGTCTGTATGGGCTTCGGCGTTCTGAGTGCAGCCATGGATCACGTGGCGGTACGATGGAACCTTCATCGGCGATCGAACCCCGAATTTAGCGTATTAGGAGTGCTCTCATGGCACGCGTATGCCAAGTAACTGGGAAAGCGCCGATGAGCGGCAACAACGTTTCCCACGCCAACAACAAGACGAAGCGTCGCTTCCTGCCGAACCTGCAAAACCGCCGGTTCTGGGTGGAGAGCGAAAACCGCTGGGTGCGTCTGCGCGTCTCGAACGCCGGCCTGCGCCTGATCGACAAGAACGGCATCGATTCCGTGCTCGCTGACCTGCGCGCACGCGGCGAAGCCTAAGCCCAAGGAGCACAATCATGGCAAAAGGCGCACGCGACAAGATCAAGCTCGAGTCGACCGCTGGTACGGGTCACTTCTACACGACCACGAAGAACAAGCGCAACATGCCGGAAAAGATGGCGATCAAGAAGTTCGATCCCGTCGTCCGCAAGCATGTGGAATACAAAGAAACCAAGATCAAGTAATCTCCGGTTTCTGCCAGCCTGACGGCGACCGAAAAGCCCCGCACATGCGGGGCTTTTTGTTTTGCGCGTACGCGCAGGCCCTCGACGCGGTATGCTCTCCCCTTTCCGCGGTGACAACCGACGGAACGCAGGATCGAAAAGCGTAACGATGGAGATGCAGCATGAAATTCGACGTGGCGATCGTCGGCAGCGGCCTCGCGGGCCTGTCGGTCGCACTGAACCTGGCCGACACGCGGCGTGTCGCGCTGATCGCGAAACGTTCGATGATGGAGGGTGCAAGCGACCACGCGCAGGGCGGCATCGCGGCCGTCCTCGACTCCGCGGACAGCATCGAGAATCATGTCGACGACACGCTGGTCGCCGGCGGCGGGCTATGCGATGAAGGCGCGACCCGCTACATCGTCGAACACGGCCGCGAAGCGATCGAATGGCTGATCTCGCAGGGCGTGCCGTTCACGAAGGACGACGCCGCCGAGCTCGGCTTCCATCTGACGCGCGAAGGCGGCCACAGCCACCGCCGGATCATCCACGCGGCCGACGCGACCGGCCATGCGGTACTCGCGACGCTGTCCGAGCGCGCGCGCCAGCATCCGAACATCACGTTCTTCGAGAACCACCACGCGATCGACCTGATCACGTCGGACCGTCTCGGCCTGCCCGGCCGCCGCTGTCACGGGCTGTACGCGCTCGACGTCGACAACGACCGCACGATCACGATCGAGGCGCCGCACACGGTGCTCGCGACCGGCGGCGCCGGCAAGGTCTACCTGTACACGACGAACCCGGACACCGCGACCGGCGACGGCATCGCGATGGCGTGGCGCGCGGGCTGTCGCGTGTCGAACATGGAATTCATCCAGTTCCACCCGACCTGCCTGTTCCATCCATATGCGAAGTCGTTTCTGATTTCGGAGGCCGTGCGCGGCGAAGGCGGCTTGCTGAAGCTGCCTGACGGCACACGCTTCATGCCCGCGCACGACCCTCGCGCGGAGCTCGCGCCGCGCGACATCGTCGCGCGCGCGATCGACTTCGAGATCAAGAAGCGCGGGATCGACTGCGTATATCTCGACATCAGCCATCAGCCGGAAGCTTTCCTGCGCGAACACTTCCCGACGATCCACGCGCGCTGCCTCGAATTCGGCATCGACATCGCGAAGCAGCCGATTCCGGTCGTGCCGGCCGCTCACTATACGTGCGGCGGCGTCGTCACCGATCTCGCGGGGCGCACCGACCTGGCTGGCCTGTACGCGGTCGGCGAAACTTCGTACACCGGCCTGCATGGCGCGAACCGGCTCGCGAGCAATTCGCTGCTCGAATGCCTGGTGATCGGCCGCGCGGCCGCCGAGGCAATCGAGGCGGCCGGCTTCGACGCCGAAACGCCGAAGGCGCTGCCCGCATGGGACGAAAGCCGCGTGTCGGATGCGGACGAGGAAGTCGTCGTCGCGCACAACTGGGACGAACTGCGCCGGCTGATGTGGAACTACGTCGGCATCGTGCGCACCGACAAGCGTCTTGAACGCGCGAAGCACCGGTTGTCGTTGCTGCGCGACGAGATCCACGAGTACTACGCGAACTTCCGCGTGACACGCGACCTGCTCGAGCTGCGCAACCTCGTCGACGTCGCGACGCTGATCGTGAAGAGCGCGTACTCGCGCCGCGAAAGCCGCGGACTCCACTACAGCCGCGACTGGCCGCACACGCTGCCGAAGGCGCTGCCGAGCGTGCTTACGCCGCGCTCGCGCCGCTGAGCGGCACGCCGTTCGCGGCGGCCGCCGTCGAATGAAAAAAGCCGCTGGCGTTTGCGCGCCAGCGGCTTTTTCGTCAGATGGACGAGATACGATAAACGCTCAGTCGACGATTCGCATCGAGTAGTCGGTTGCGCGCACGTCCTTGGTCAGTGCACCGATCGAGATACGGTCGACGCCGGTCTCCGCGAACGTGCGAACCGTGTCGAAATTGACGCCGCCCGACACTTCGAGCACGGCTTTGCCGGCCGCGACCCGCACCGCTTCGCGCATCATGTCCAGCGTGAAGTTGTCGAGCAGCACCGACTGCGCGCCATGCGCGAGCGCCGTATCGAGCTGCGCCAGCGTCTCGACTTCGACCTGCACGGGCACGCCCGCTTCGAGCGCGAACGCCGCATCGAGCGCTTCGCCGACGCCGCCTGCTGCGGCGATGTGGTTTTCCTTGATCAGGATCCCGTCGTACAGCGCGAGACGCTGGTTTTCGCCGCCGCCGACCCGCACTGCGTACTTCTGCGCGAGCCGCAGCCCCGGCAGCGTCTTGCGCGTATCGAGGATCTTCGCGCGCGTGCCTTCGACGCGGTCGACGTAACGGCGCGTCGCGCTCGCGACGCCGGACAGCAGTTGCAGGAAGTTCAGGCCGTTGCGCTCCGCAGTCAACAATGCACGCGCCGGCCCATCGAGTTCGCAGACGATCGAGTCCGCCGTCATCCGGTCGCCTTCGCGATAGTGCCATTTCACGACGATCGACGGATCGATCCGCGCGATCACCGCTTCGAACCACGGCACGCCGCACAGCACCGCTTGCTCGCGCACGATGATGCGCGCACGGCGGCGTTCGCCGGCCGGCACGAGGCGGCCGGTCTGATCGCCGGGGCCCACGTCTTCCGCGATCGCGTCGGCGACGTTGCGGGCGATCGCTTCGTCGAATGCCGCACCGTATTGCGCGCGGACGGCTTCGAACAACGGAGAAACCGCGCTGGTCATGCGGCCCCCACGTTCGCGAACAGTTGCTGGTCGCGCTGCAGATCGCCGCTGGCTTGCACGCGCTTCTTGTGTGCGGCCGCGAAATCGAGCATCCGGTCGATCGGCACGCGCGCGCGCACGCCAATCGCGGGATCGACAAAGATTTCGTTGTGGCCGCGCTCGAGCACGTCGGCGAGGTTCGCGAGACCGTTCATCGCCATCCACGGGCAGTGCGCGCAGCTCTTGCAGGTCGCGCTGTTGCCTGCGGTCGGCGCGGCGATGAAGGTCTTGCCAGGAGCCGCGAGCTGCATCTTGTGCAGGATGCCGAGGTCGGTTGCGACGATGAAGTGTGTCGCGTCGAACTTCACGGCTGCGTCGATCAGCTGCGTGGTCGAGCCGACGACGTCCGCCTGTGCGACCACGTTTTCCGGAGACTCCGGGTGCACGAGCACCTTCGCATGCGGATATTCGGCGCGCAGCAGGTCGAGCTCGATGCCCTTGAATTCGTCGTGGACCAGACATGAGCCCTGCCACAGCAGCATGTCCGCGCCGGTTTTCTTCTGGATGTAGCTGCCGAGATGGCGATCGGGAGCCCAGATGATCTTCTCGCCGCGCGCGTGGAGGTCGGCCACGATCTCGAGGCCGATCGACGACGTGACCATCCAGTCCGCGCGCGCCTTCACGGCAGCGCTGGTGTTTGCGTAGACGACGACCGTGCGGTCCGGGTGCGCATCGCAGAACGCGGAGAATTCGTCGGCCGGGCAGCCGAGATCGAGCGAGCAGGTCGCATCGAGATCGGGCATCAGCACGCGTTTGCCGGGGCTCAGGATCTTCGCGGTTTCGCCCATGAAGCGCACGCCGGCGACGACGAGCGTCTGCGCGTCGTGATCGCGGCCGAAGCGGGCCATTTCGAGCGAGTCGGCGACACAGCCGCCGGTTTCGTCGGCGAGTTCCTGCAGTTCGGCATCCACGTAGTAGTGCGCGACGAGCACGGCCTTCTCACGTGCGAGCAGCGCCTTGATGCGCGCCTTCAGCGCGGCGCGTTCTTCGGCCGATGGCGCATCGGGCACCTTCGCCCATGCCTGGCCGACGCCACAGACGGTTCCTGCCGAGACCGGCCGGTCGTACTCGACGGATTTGATCGTCGATTGCATCTCCATATCTCCTGTCGGCCCAAGTTAGTGCTTCAGCACTTACTTGGGCCCCATGCTTCGCGGTCGGCCAGAGTTGGCGCTTTAGCGCTTACTCGGGTCCCATGCTACGCGGTCGGCCCAAGTTGGCGCCCGAGCGCTTACCGCTCCGATCCCACGCTTCGCGGTCACTGACCGCCCCAAGCCTCATACGAATTCCGGCACGTCCGATTCCACAAAAAACCGGCCGCCGAAATGAAAAAACCCCGCCAACGCGGGGTTTTTGACGTCCTGAGATTCTAATCGATTTCGAATCAGGCGTAGCGGCGCAGGCGCATCGCAAATTCCTGCAGCGCCTTGATGCCGCTTTGTTCCGCGCGGTGGCACCAATCCTGCAATTGGGCAAGCAGCTGTTCGCGCGACGCAGTCGAACGATCCCAGATCGCGGCCAGATCCTGGCGCAGCTGGAAATACGTCTGCAGCTTCTGGCTGTTCGCGAAAATCTCGGGCAACAGCTTCTTCTGCGGCTCGTCGAGGCCGTCGGCATCCTTGTGGAACCACTTGCGCGCGCTGCGCATCAGCTGGTACTTCTCGCTCGAACCGAGCTCCTTCAGATGCGCGAGCTCCTGCCGGTACGCACGCTTCACCGCCTTGCCGTAGCGCGCCATCACTTCGTAGCGGTTCGACAGCACGGCCTGCAGCGTTTCCTGGTCGAGCACCGTCTTCGGCTTGTTCAGACGCGGCGTGGGCGCAACCTTCTTCACCTTCGCCAAGCCGAACGCCGACATGATGCGGATGTACATCCAGCCGATGTCGAACTCGTACCACTTGTTCGACAGCTTCGCGGACGTCGCGAACGTGTGGTGGTTGTTGTGCAGTTCTTCGCCGCCGATCACGATGCCCCACGGGAACAGATTCGTGCTCGCATCGGCCGAGTTGAAGTTGCGGTAGCCCCAGAAGTGGCCGAAACCGTTCACGACACCGGCGGCCCAGAACGGAATCCACACCATCTGCACGGCCCACACGGTGAGGCCGAGCACGCCGAACAGCGCGACGTCGATCACCATCATCAGGCTCACGCCGAGGATCGGATACTTCGAGTACACATTGCGCTCGATCCAGTCATTCGGCGTGCCGTGGCTGAACTTGCGCATCGTTTCTTCATTCTTCGCTTCCGCGCGATACAGCTCGGCGCCTTCGAGGAACACCTTCCAGATGCCGCGCGTCTGCGGGCTGTGCGGATCTTCCTCGGTTTCGCACTTCGCGTGGTGCTTGCGATGGATCGCGGCCCACTGGCCGGTCAGCATGCCGGTGGTCATCCACAGCCATGCACGGAAGAAGTGGCTCGCGATCGGATGCAGCTCCAGCGCACGGTGCGCCTGGCAGCGGTGCAGATAGACCGTCACGCCGATGATCGTGACGTGCGTGACGGCCAGCGCGAACAGCGCGACCTGCCACCAGGAAAAACGCAGAAGCCCGTGGGAAAGAAAATCGAGCAGGGAATTCAACAAGGCAGTTACCTGTGGTGAGAGCGACGCCGGCGCAGGCCGACGTCATAAAAATGAAAGCATACCGCGTGTAGACCGAAATTTTACTTCAACCGTTCCAAGTCTTTGTAAAAAATGAATATTTTCTTGTCATGACGCAACGCCGATAGTCCATCGGCGGACCCGCAAAGGCCCCCGATCCGGTTCTGGCCGCCCAGCGGCTGCCTGCGGGCCGCGCGAGCGCGCGAATTGCCCGAATCGCCCGCGCGTTCGGCGCCGCCGGCCGCCGCTACGCGGCCGAAGCCCGACCGCGAGCCGCGCCGTCGCCGGCCGCGGGCCCCCCTTCCGCCACCACGCCGGTCGCGGCAAAGCCCTCCGGCAGCCCGACCACGCGGACTTCGCGCTGCGGGAACGGGATCGAGACCCCGTGCTCGCTGAAGAGGCGCCAGATGTTGCGGTTCACCGCCGAACGCACGCCGGACGTACCCTTCGCCGCGTCCTCGATCCAGAATCCGAGTTCGAGATCGATGCCGTCCGCGCCGAAAGCGACGAGGTACGGCGTCGGCGCCGGCTCCGTCAGTACGCGCGGCACGCCGTCCGCAGCTTGCGCGAGCAACGCAAGTGCCTGCTCGACATCGCTGGTATAAGCAACCTGCACCGCGACCTTCGCATAACCGCGCGTCAGGTATGACGACTGGTTCTGCACCACGTCGGTGATCAGCTTTTCGTTCGGAATCAGTGTCTCGTTGCCGTCGAGGCCACGCACCACCGTGTAGCGGGTGCGGATCTGCGTGACGACGCCCTGCAGCCCGCCGACGCTGATCGCGTCGCCGAGCCGCAGCGAGCGGTCGAGCAGGATGATGAAGCCCGACACGTAGTTGCTTGCGATCTTCTGCAGCCCGAAGCCGAGGCCGACGCCGACCGCGCCGCCGAACACGCCGAGCACCGTCACGTCGATCCCGACGAGCGAGAGCCCGATCAGGATCGCCGCGAACACCAGCAGCGCGCGGCCGACCCGCGACAGCACGACCTTCAGGTTCGCATCGAGCGTGGTAGCGCGCGTCAGGCGCTCTTCGAGCACCGAGCCCAGCCACATCGCGACCATCAGCGTCACGCACACCCACAGCGCGCCGGAAATTACCGACAGCAGCGTCAGATGCGCGTTGGCGACGCGAAACTGCACACTGTCGAGCCAGCCGAGCACGTCGCGCTGAATGCCCAGCACGGTCAGCGCCATCGCGATCCACACGACGGTCGACACGATCTTCTCGACGATCGACAGCCATGCGTGCGTGTGCCCGTCGCGCGCAAATACGCGCCGCGCAAAGAAGAACAGCACGTAAATCAGCCCGATACCGAACAGCGGCACAAGCGCGAGCGACAGCAGCGACGTCGACATGAACGGATCGAACGCGAATTGCGCGATCCCCACGAAGACGCCGCCGAACAGCGGGAACAACGCGCGCTTCAGGCTGTGCGCACCTGCGCCGGGCGCGCGCCCGGCAGCCCGGCGGCGCGCGTCGATGCGGCCATGGACGAAGCGCGCGGCCACCCACGCGAAACAGAGCGCGCCGACGAGCACCGCCGCCTGCCAGATCATCACCGGCTGGTGGAAATCGCGGATCACCGATGCCAGCCGGTGCGACAGCAGGCGGCTCTGCAGATTCTCCATCGTCCGTCCCGACCGTCGTTACTGCGCGCGCCGCTCGAGCACCGCGGCGAAGAAGCCGTCGGTTGCATGGCGGTGCGGCCACAACGACAGGCAGTCGCCGGTCTCGAGGGCGATGCGCTGGTCGGCCAGCACCTTCTGCGCGGGCACCAGCACGAAGTCGGGGTGATCGGCGAGGAATTGCTCGACGATCGCCTCGTTTTCGGCGTCGAGCACGCTGCAGGTCGCATAGACGAGCCGGCCGCCCTTTTTCACGAGCCGCGCGGCGCTCGCGAGGATCGACGCCTGCTTCGGCGCGAGCTCGTCGATCGACGTCCGCGTTTGACGCCACTTCAGGTCCGGGTTGCGGCGCAGCGTGCCGAGGCCGCTGCACGGCGCGTCGACCAGAACGCGATCGATCTTGCCGGCAAGCCGCTTGATCTTCGCGTCGTGCTCGCTGTCGATCAGCACCGGGTTCACGTTCGACAGCCCGCTGCGCGCGAGGCGCGGCTTGAGCTTTGCGAGCCGCTTTTCGGATACGTCGAATGCGTAGAGCCGCCCGGTCGAACGCATCATTGCGCCGAGCGCCAGCGTCTTGCCGCCGGCGCCCGCGCAGAAATCGACGACCATCTCGCCGCGGCGCGGCGCAACGAGCGAGCACAGCAGTTGGCTCCCCTCGTCCTGCACCTCGATCTGGCCTTCCTCGAACAGCTTCAGGCGCGTGAGCGCCGGCTTGCCGACCACGCGCACGCCGTTGGGCGCGAACGGCGTCTCGCCCGCGTCGATGCCGTTCGCGCGGAGCGCGTCGATCACCTGGTCGCGCGTCGCCTTCTGCACGTTCGCGCGCAGGTCGAGCGGCGCCGGATAGTTGAGCGCGGCGGCGAGCTGCGCGAGTTCCTCGGCGTCGAAACGGGCCGACAGCGCCTGGTAGATCCAGTCGGGCAGGTTCGTGCGCACGCGCACCGGCAGGCTCGCCGGATCGATCTTCGACACGTGCTCGAGCCACGCGGCTTCCGTCTCTGACACGAACGGCTTCAGCGCGTTGCGGCCGAGCGTCTGCATCAGGCCGAGCAGCGTGAGGCGCCTCGCCGGGCTGCCCGTGCCGCTCTCGGCGAGATGCGAAAACTCCATCTTCCGGCGCAGCACCGCGAACACCGCCTCGGCGATCACGCCGCGCTCCGCATGCCCGAGCTTCGGATGGGCGCGGAAGAACCGGCTCGTCGTTGCGTCGGCGGGGCCGGCGAACTTCAGCACCTCGGCGAGCAGGGTTTCGGTCTGGCCAATCAGGAATCCGTGCAGCTTCATACGCCCTCGTTCGTTTCGGTTTGCGGTTGATCCGCGAAAATCCAGCGCGCCTCGCCCGGTGCGACCACGGCGCGGCCGTCCTCGAGACGCAAGCGCCCTTCGACGAACCACCGCACCGCGCGCGGATACAGCACGTGCTCGACCGCCAGCACACGCTGCGCGAGCGCCGCCGCGTCGTCGCCCGCGCGCACGGGCACCGCGCCCTGCGCGACGATCGCGCCGCTGTCGAGTTCGGGAATCACGAAATGCACGCTCGCGCCGTGCAGCGCGACGCCGGCATCAAGCGCCTGCTGGTGCGTGTGGATGCCCTTGAAGCTCGGCAGCAGCGACGGGTGGATGTTCAGCAATCGGCCTTCGTATCGTCTGACGAATGCGGGCGTAAGGATGCGCATGAAGCCGGCGAGCACGACGAGATCGGGCGCGAAGCGGTCGATCTCGGCGGCGAGCGCCGCGTCGAAGCTGTCGCGGCCATCGAACGCTCGATGGTCGACCACCGCGGTCGCCACCCCGTGCGACGCGGCAAAAGCCAGGCCGGCCGCGTCGGGCCGGTTGGCGATCACGGCGGCAACCTCGGCCGGCCAGCGTTCCTGCGCGCACGCGCGGACGATGGCCTCCATGTTGCTGCCGCGACCGGAAATCAGGATCACGAGTTTTTTCATCCGCGAATTTTACCATTCGCCCCCGCGTTTCCCGCCTTCTCGGCCGCCGGGCCGCCCGAACGTTTATAATCTTCTGCTTTGCGGCATCCCACCGCCCATTCCCCGACGCTGCATCCGCTATCGTGAAAGTCTTCCGCGGCCTGCCCAATGCCGAGAGCCGCGCGCCGTGCGCGCTGACGATCGGCAACTTCGACGGTGTCCATCGCGGCCACCAGGCCCTGCTCGCGCGCGTGCGCGCGGCAGCGGACGCGCGTGGCCTGCCCGTTTGCGTGATGACGTTCGAGCCGCACCCGCGCGAATTCTTCAATCCGGCCGGCGCACCGCCGCGGATCGCGATGCTGCGCGACAAGCTCGAGGCGCTGCGCGACCACGGCGTCGACCGCGTCGTCGTCGAGCACTTCAACCACACGTTCGCGAGCCAGTCGCCGCAGGCGTTCGTCGAACGCACGCTGGTCGGCGGGTTGCACACGCGCTGGATGATGGTCGGCGACGATTTCTGCTACGGCGCGAAACGCGCAGGCACGTTCGACACGCTGAAGGCAGCGGGCGAACGGTACGGCTTCGAAGTCGAGCAGATGGGCACCGTCGCCGGCAGCGACGGCACGCGCATCTCGAGCTCCGGCGTGCGCGCGGCGCTCGCCGCGGGCGACCTCGACGCGGCCGCGCAGGCGCTCGGCCACGGCTACCTGATCAGCGGCCACGTCGCACACGGGCTCAAGCTCGGCCGCGACCTCGGCTTTCCGACGCTGAATCTGCCGATCGCCCACAAGCGTCCGGCGCTCAAGGGCATCTTCGTCGTCCAGGTGCACGGCCTTGCCCCTACCCCGCTGCCGGGCGTCGCGAGCCTCGGGCTGCGGCCGACCGTCGACGATTCCGGCCGCACGCTGCTCGAAGTCCACCTGCTCGACTGGCACGGCAACGCATACGGCAAGCTGATCCGCGTCGAATTCCTGAAGAAGCTGCGCGACGAAGCGAAGTTCGACGATCTCGAAGCGCTGTCGCGCGCGATCGCACTCGACGTCGCGAATGCGCGCGCGTACTTCGCGGAGCGCGACCGCGCGCCGGGCAGCAGCGCGACCGGCTTCGCGACGTCGGCCACCGACCGAATTAGCTGATCCGGCCGGCGGCGCCCCGCGCCGCGCCCTCGCGCCGCCGACACGCGCGCATCCCCGATTCACGACGCACGAGCGTCCCCCGATTTAGATAGCGATCCCATCATGAGCAACAAGAAAGCCGATTCGAAACCGCAGGCCAAGTATCCGGTCAACCTGCTCGACACGCCGTTCCCGATGCGCGGCGACTTGCCGAAGCGCGAGCCGCAGTGGGTCAAGGAGTGGGAAGAGCGCGGCATCTACGAGAAGATCCGCGCGGCCAGCAAGGGCCGGCCGAAGTTCATCCTGCACGACGGCCCTCCGTATGCGAACGGCGACATCCACCTCGGCCACGCGGTGAACAAGATCCTGAAGGACATCGTCGTGAAGTCGCGCAACATGGCCGGCTTCGACGCGCCGTACGTGCCCGGCTGGGATTGCCACGGGATGCCGATCGAGATCCAGATCGAAAAGCAGTTCGGCAAGTCGCTGCCGGCCGCCGAAGTGATGAGCAAGGCGCGCGCATACGCGACCGAGCAGATCGAGAAGCAGAAGGTCGGCTTCAAGCGCCTCGGCGTGCTCGGCGACTGGGCGAATCCGTACAAGACGATGAACTTCGTAAACGAAGCGGAAGAGATTCGCGCGCTCGGCAAGATCATCGAAAAGGGCTTCGTGTATCGCGGCCTGAAGCCGGTGAACTGGTGCTTCGACTGCGGCTCGGCGCTCGCCGAGGCGGAAGTCGAGTACAAGGACCGCACCGATCCGACGATCGACGTGATGTTCGCATTCGCGGAGCCGGAAAAGACCGCGCAGGCGTTCGGCCTGGCGGCGCTGCCGCGCACCGACGGCGGCATCGTGATCTGGACCACCACGCCGTGGACGATTCCCGCCAACCAGGCGCTGAACCTCCATCCGGAAATCGTCTACGCGCTGGTCGACACCGAGCGCGGACTGCTGATCATCGCGCAAGAGCGCGTCGAAGCGTGCATGGCCGACTTCAAGCTGACCGGCCGCGTCGTCGCGACCGCGCCGGGCGTGAAGCTCGCGAACCTGCGCTTCCACCACCCGCTCGCGTCGGCCCACCCCGGCTACAAGCGCACCGCCCCGGTCTACCTCGGCGACTACGTGACGACCGACACGGGTACCGGCGTCGTGCACTCGTCGCCTGCGTACGGTATCGAAGACTTCGTGTCGTGCAAGGCGCACGGAATGACCGACTCGGACATCATCAACCCGGTGATGGGCGACGGCCGCTACATCGAATCGCTGCCGCTGTTCGGCGGCCTGTCGATCTGGGACGCGAACCCGAAGATCGTCGACGCGCTGAACGCGGCCGGCTCGCTGCTGCGCAGCGAGAAGTACACGCACAGCTACATGCACTGCTGGCGCCACAAGACGCCGATCATCTACCGCGCGACGTCGCAGTGGTTCGCCGGCATGGACGTGACGCCGCGCGACGGCGGCAAGACGTTGCGCGAAACAGCGCTCGAAGGCGTCGATGCAACCGCGTTCTACCCGTCGTGGGGCAAGCAGCGCCTGTTCAGCATGATCGCGAACCGCCCGGACTGGACGCTGTCGCGCCAGCGCCAGTGGGGCGTGCCGATGGCGTTCTTCGTGCACAAGGAAACCGGCGAGTTGCACCCGCGCACGCTCGAACTGCTCGAGGAAGTCGCGAAGCGCGTCGAGCAGTCGGGCATCGAGGCGTGGCAGTCGCTCGATCCGCGCGAACTGATCGGCGACGACGCGAACATGTACGAAAAGAACCGCGACACGCTGGACGTGTGGTTCGACTCGGGCACGACGCATTGGCACGTGCTGCGCGGCTCGCACAAGGATCAGCTGCAGTTCCCGGCCGATCTGTACCTCGAAGGCTCGGACCAGCACCGCGGCTGGTTCCATTCGTCGCTGCTTACCGCATCGATGATCGACGGCCGCGCGCCGTACAAGGGTCTCCTCACGCACGGCTTCACGGTCGACGGCGAAGGCCGCAAGATGAGCAAGTCGCTCGGTAACGGCATCGATCCGCACGAAGTCGCGAACCGCCTCGGCGCGGAAATCATCCGCCTGTGGATCGCGTCGACCGATTATTCGGGCGAACTCGCGATTTCCGAGGAAATCCTGAAGCGCGTGACGGAGGGCTATCGCCGGATCCGCAACACGCTGCGCTTCCTGCTCGCGAACCTGTCCGACTTCGACTTCGCGCAGCACGCGGTGCCGGTCGACGAATGGCTCGAGATCGACCGCTACGCGGTCGCGTTCTCCGCGCAGTTGCAGACGGAACTGCTCGGGCACTACGAGAAGTATGAATTCCACCCGGTCGTCGCGAAGTTGCAAACGTACTGCTCGGAAGATCTCGGCGGCTTCTATCTCGACGTGCTGAAGGACCGCCTGTACACGAGCGCGCCCGATTCGCGCGCGCGCCGCTCCGCGCAGACCGCGCTGTACCACCTGACGCAAGGGCTGCTGCGCGTACTCGCGCCGTTCCTGTCGTTCACCGCAGAAGAGGCGTGGAAGGTGTTCCAGCCGGCCAGCGACACCGTGTTCACAGAAACCTACTACGCGTATCCGGAAGTCGCCGGCTCGGCCGCGCTGATCGCGAAGTGGGCGCTCCTGCGCGAAGTCCGCGGCAACGTGACGAAGGCGCTCGAGGAAGCGCGCACCGCGAACCGTATCGGTTCGTCGCTGCAGGCCGAAGTGGCCGTGCATGCGAGCGGCGCGCGCTACGATGCGCTGACCAGCCTCGGCGACGACCTGAAATTCGTGCTGATCACGTCGGCGGCGACTGTCGTAAAGGTCGACCACGAAGCGCAGGAAAGCGTCGACGTGGCCGCGTCGAAGTACCAGAAGTGCGAACGCTGCTGGCACTACCGCGACGATGTCGGCGCACATGCCGATCACCCGACGCTGTGCGGCCGCTGCTTCTCGAACCTGTTTGAAAACGGCGAAATCCGGAGCGCTGCTTGACCATGGCGAAAACCTTGTCGAAACCGGCCAGCGGCGCGCTCGCGCCCTGGCTCGGCATTTCGCTGATCGTGATCCTCTTCGATCAGCTGTCGAAGATCGCGATCCTCAAAACGTTCGCGTACGGCGCGCAGCATGCGCTCACGTCGTTCTTCAACCTCGTGCTGGTGTACAACCGCGGTGCCGCATTCGGTTTCCTGTCGACCGCAAGCGGCTGGCAGCGCTGGGCGTTCACCGCGCTCGGCATCGGCGCGACGCTCGTGATCTGCTACCTGCTTCGCCGTCACGGTCAGCAGCGGCTGTTCAGCCTGTCGCTCGCGCTGATCCTCGGCGGCGCACTCGGCAACGTGATCGACCGGCTCGTCTACGGCCACGTGATCGACTTTCTCGATTTCCACGTCGGTGCGTGGCACTTCCCGGCGTTCAACCTCGCCGACTCCGCGATCACGATCGGCGCGGTGCTGCTGATCTACGACGAACTGCGTCGCGTGCGCGGCTCGCGCTGAACGCGCATACTCGGCGTCGGCGGCCGGCTTCGCGCCGGCCGTTCCGTTTGACCCCAGGAGGCCTGAGTTGGCACACGCAGAACTCGCAGGAAAACACCTCGTTCTCGGCCTGACGGGCGGCATCGCCTGCTACAAGATCGCCGAGCTCACACGGCTGCTCGTGAAGGCCGGCGCGACCGTGCAGGTCGTGATGACCGAAGCCGCCACCCAGTTCATCACACCGGTCACGATGCAGGCACTGTCCGGCCGGCCCGTCTACACGAGCCAATGGGACGCACGCGTCGGCAACAACATGGCGCACATCGACCTGTCGCGCGAAGCCGACGCCATCGTGATCGCACCGGCGTCGACGGATTTCCTCGCGAAGCTCGCGCACGGCTTCGCCGACGATCTGCTATCGACGCTGTGCGTCGCACGCGACTGTCCGCTGCTCGTCGTGCCGGCGATGAACCGCCAGATGTGGCAGAACCCGGCCACGCAGCGCAATGCAGCGCAGCTGCGCGCCGACGGTGTGTCGGTGCTCGGCCCCGACTCGGGCGCGCAGGCGTGCGGCGAAGTCGGTGACGGCCGCATGCTCGAACCCGACGCGATCTACGAAGCCATCGTGTCGCACTTTGCGCCGAAGGTGCTCGCGCACCGCCGCGTGCTGATCACGGCCGGCCCGACGTTCGAGCCGCTGGATCCGGTGCGCGGCCTCACGAACCGTTCGAGCGGCAAGATGGGCTTCGCGCTCGCGCGCGCCGCGCAGCAGGCTGGCGCCGACGTGCATCTGGTCGCCGGGCCGGTCGCGCTCGACACGCCGTGGGGTGTGTACCGCCAGGACGTGCAGACGGCCCAGCAGATGTACGACGCTGTCATGCATGCGGTGTCCGACGCGGACATCTTCATCGCGGTCGCCGCGGTCGCCGATTGGCGCGTCGAGCACCCCGCCGAGCACAAGATGAAAAAGACCGCCGATCGCAAGATGCCCGCGCTCGCGTTCGTCGAGAACCCCGACATCCTCGCGTCGGTCGCGGCGTTGCCCGACGCGCCGTTCTGCGTCGGCTTCGCGGCCGAGAGCGGCGATCTCGACGTGCATGGCGACGAGAAGCGCAAGCGCAAGAACGTGCCGCTGCTGGTCGGCAATCTCGGCCCGCTGACGTTCGGCCGCGACGACAACGAAGTCGTGCTGTTCGAGGCGGCCGGCCTCACGCGCCTGCCGCGCGCGCCCAAGGACGAACTCGCGCACGCGCTTGTGGCCGAAATCGCGAAGCGCCTGCCAGACAACCGCCTGATCTGATCCTTTGCGCGGCTGCACGCGCCGCCGCGCCCTTCCCGACCGATTCGACGACTGCATGAAACTCGACCTGAAGATTCTCGACGCGCGCATGCGCGACTACCTGCCCGCGTATGCAACCACCGGCAGCGCCGGCCTCGACCTGCGCGCATGCCTCGACGCGCCCGTCACGTTGCAGCCCGGTGAAACGACGCTGGTGCCGACCGGCCTGGCGATCCACCTCGCCGACCCGGGCTACGCGGCGCTGATCCTGCCGCGCTCCGGCCTCGGCCACAAGCACGGGATCGTGCTCGGCAACCTCGTCGGCCTGATCGATTCCGACTATCAGGGGCAGCTGATGGTGTCGACGTGGAACCGCGGTCAGAGCGAGTTCGTGCTGAACCCGTTCGAGCGCCTTGCGCAGCTCGTGATCGTGCCGGTCGTGCAGGCGCAATTCAACATCGTCAGCGACTTCGCGCAGAGCGATCGCGGCGAAGGCGGCTTCGGCAGCACCGGCCGCCACTGAGCCGCACAGCGTAAAAAAGGGGCCGCGGCCCCTTCTTCTTCCGTTACGGCTCAACGGTTGGCGGTCTGCGCAATGCGCGCCGGTGCGAGTTCGCGTCGCCGCGCCTGCACAATCGTCGCGTAGATCACCATCGCGATCAGCACGCCCAGCAGCACCGCGGACGACCCGACCGTGCCGAGTGCGAGCCCGCCCTTCGCGACAGGTTTCGTCAGCAGATCGCCGACCGTCGCGCCAAACGGCCGCGTGAGCACGAACGCCGCCCAGAACAGCAGTACGCCGGAGATGCGCGTGAAATAGTGCGCGAGCACGATTGCCACGAGCAATCCGCCGATCAACAGCGCGCCGCCGCCGAAGCCGAGGCCCGAGCTGTCCGCGAGGAAATCGCCGAGCGCGGTGCCGAGCGTGTTCGAAAACAGGATCGCGATCCAGTACAGCAATTCAACCTTGCGCGTGCGGATCAGGTCGACCGACAGCGATTCGCCGCTCAGGCGCCACACCGCGAAAATCGCCAGCAGGATCGCGACGAGGATCGACGAGCCGGCCGCATAACCGAGGCCGAGCGTGCGATCCATGAAATCGGACATCGTCGTCCCGGCCGTGCTGGTCGCGACGATCACTGCCCAGTAGATCGCCGGACGATAGCCGGTCGTGCGGAGCTGTGCACCGAGCGTGACGACGAAGAACCCGAACAGCAGGATCGAACTCACGGCGTAGCCGACGTTCAAGGTCATCGACAGCAGGTCGCCGCCGGTTTCGCCAAGCGTCGTCGCGCAGATCTTCATGATCCAGAACGCGAGCGTGATTTCGGGAAGTTTGTTCATTCGAACCCCTTGTACAGATAAGCCGCGGGGCCTGCATCGGCCGCCCCCGGCAATGCGGACAGGTTCGAATGTAGCCGTCGGCGGCTTAACGCAACCTTAGCGGCGTCGAAAAGCGACGGCGGGCGCTCTCACTCGGCGGCGGCCCCGCACATCAATGCGCATTCAACGCGCGTGTGCGTGCCGGTAATGCAGCGCGTACGCGAGCGTCAACAGCACGACGAACACCACGCCGACCACCATCGTCATCCGGAATTCGCGCGTGAACGCGGTCGTGAGCAAAATCGCGCCGACGAGCGCTGCGCCGAGCAGGCTGCCGAACGGATGACCCCACATCCGGAATGCGAGCACGGGACCGCTGTAGCGTGCACGGAACCGCAGATGCGTGACAAAAATCATCAGCCACGTGAACAGCGCGCCGAACATCGCGATCGCCATCATCACCGTAAATGCGGTGTCGGGCGACAGCGCGACCAGCACGGCCGCGACCGCGACGCCGCTCGTCGAGATCCACAATGCCGCGCGCGGCACGCCGTTGCTGCCGAGGCGGCCGAACACGGCCGGCGCGAGCCGTGCGCGCGACAGGCTGAACATCATCCGCGTCGTCACGTACAGCTGGCTGTTCATCGCGGACAGCGCCGCGATCAACAGCACGAAGTTGATTACGCCGGCCGCATACGGCACGTGTGTCGCGGCCATCACCTTCACGAACGGGCTTTCGTCGGTACCGGCCTGCGTCCACGGAACGATCGCGAGCATCAGCGCGAGCGTCAGCAGGTAGAACAAAACGAGCCGGAACACCGTCGAGCGGAACGCGCGCGTGACCGCATGCTGCGGATCGCGCGCCTCGCCGGCAGCGATCGCGACCGCCTCGATGCTCATGTAGCTGAAAATTGCGACGATCACCGCGACCCAGGTGCCCCAGGGGCCTTTCGGCATGAAGCCGCCGTGCGCGGTGTAGTTCGCGAAGCCGATGCCGGTATCCGCGGGCGCGGACCATACGAGATAGGCGCCCAGCACGATGAACACGACGATCGCCGCGATCTTCAGCAGCGAGAACGCATATTCGACCGTTCCGTACAGCGTGACGCTCGCAAGATTCACCGCGATCAGCAGCGCCGAGAAGCCAATCACCCAATACCAGCCGGGCACGGACGGGAACCAGTACTTCATGAACACGGCGATCGCACTGATTTCGGTGCCGATCGCGAACACCACCGCGAACCAGTACGCATAGCGCACGAGAAAGCCCGCCAGCGGACCGACGTAGTGCTCGGCGTAAGCGCCGAACGAGCCGGCCGTCGGATGCGCGACCGTCATTTCCGCGAGCGCGCCCATCAGCAGCAGCGCGATCAGCGCGCCGATCGCATACGAAACGAGCACGCTCGGCCCGGCGAGCCCGATCGCGAACCCGCTGCCGAGAAACAGGCCCGTGCCGATCGCGCCGCCGATTGCGATCATCGCCATCTGCCCGGACGTCAGCGCATGGCGCAACCCTTGTTCGCGCGCGACGATGTTGTCGAACGACCGTTGTTGTTGTGTCACTGCGTTGCCACTCCCCTGCACCACCATCGCGCCGCCGGCGCCAGATAAAACGAAACGGCGCGGAGGACTTCCCGCGCCGTTCGCATGAACAACCAATTATCGCTTACTCGACTTCGACCGTCTCTTCGTTCGGCTTGTGCGGCGGATTCGCCAGCTTGTCGAACGACAACTGCACCTTGTCGGCTTCGTCGACGTCGACCGTCACGTGACCGCCGTTCAGCAGCTTGCCGAACAGCAACTCGTCGGCGAGCGCACGGCGGATGGTGTCCTGGATCAACCGCTGCATCGGCCGCGCGCCCATCAGCGGGTCGAAGCCGTGCTTCGCGAGATGCTTGCGCAACGCGTCGGTGAAAAGCGCGTCGACCTTCTTCTCGTGCAGTTGCTCCTCGAGCTGGATCAGGAACTTGTCGACCACGCGCATGATGATTTCCTCATCGAGCGAGCGGAAGCTGATGATCGCGTCCAGACGGTTGCGGAACTCCGGCGTGAACAGGCGCTTGATGTCGGTCATCTCGTCGCCGGTTTCGCGACGCGTCGTGAAACCGATCGTCGCCTTTTGCATCGACTCGGCGCCGGCGTTCGTCGTCATGATGATGATGACGTTGCGGAAATCCGCCTTGCGGCCGTTGTTGTCCGTCAGCGTGCCGTGGTCCATCACCTGCAGCAGCACGTTGAAGATGTCCGGATGCGCCTTCTCGATTTCGTCGAGCAGCAGCACGCAATGCGGCTTCTTCGTGACGGCTTCGGTCAGGAGGCCGCCCTGGTCGAACCCGACGTAGCCCGGCGGCGCGCCGATCAGTCGGCTCACCGCGTGCCGCTCCATGTATTCCGACATGTCGAAGCGGATCAGCTCGATACCGAGCGTGAACGCGAGCTGGCGCGCCACTTCGGTCTTGCCGACGCCGGTCGGGCCGGAGAACAGGAATGCGCCGATCGGCTTGTCCATCTTGCCGAGGCCCGCGCGCGCCATCTTGATCGACGCGGCGAGTGCATCGATCGCCGGATCCTGGCCGAACACGACGCTCTTCAGGTCGCGATCGAGCGTCTGCAGCTTGCTGCGATCGTCTTGCGACACGCTTTGCGCCGGCACGCGCGCGATCTTCGAAATGATTTCCTCGATCTCGCTCTTGCCGATCGTCTTCTTCTGCTTCGACTTCGGCAGGATGCGCTGCGCGGCGCCCGCCTCGTCGATCACGTCGATCGCCTTGTCCGGCAGATGCCGATCGGTGATGAAGCGTGCCGACAACTCCGCCGCGGCCGACAGCGCGCCCGACGAATACTTGACGCCATGGTGCTCCTCGAAGCGCGACTTCAGCCCGCGCAGGATCGCGACCGTCTGCTCGACGGTCGGCTCCGTCACGTCGACCTTCTGGAAGCGCCGCGACAGCGCCGCATCCTTCTCGAAGATGCCGCGATATTCGGTGAACGTGGTCGCGCCGATGCACTTGAGCGTGCCCGACGACAGCGCCGGCTTCAGCAGATTCGATGCGTCGAGCGTGCCGCCCGATGCGGCGCCCGCGCCGATCAGCGTGTGGATCTCGTCGATGAACAGGATCGCATGCGGGCGCTCCTTCAGTTCCTTCAGCACCGTCTTCAGGCGCTGCTCGAAGTCGCCGCGATACTTGGTGCCCGCGAGCAGCGCGCCCATGTCGAGCGAATACACCTGCGCGTTCGCAAGGATGTCCGGCACTTCGCCGCGCGTGATGCGATAGGCGAGCCCTTCGGCAATCGCCGTCTTGCCGACACCGGCCTCACCGACAAGCAGCGGATTGTTCTTGCGGCGGCGGCACAGCACCTGCACGACGCGCTCGACCTCCGGCTCGCGTCCGATCAGCGGATCGATGCGGCCATCCTTCGCCATCTGGTTCAGGTTCTGCGTGAATTGCGCGAGCGGCGTTTCCTTCTGCGCATTCGCGTCTTCGCTTTCCGCGTTCGCATCCGACGACTTCGCGGCTTCGCCGCCGTTCGTCTTTGCGATGCCGTGCGAAATGAAGTTCACGACGTCGAGGCGCGTGACGCCCTGCTGCTGCAGGTAGTACACCGCGTGCGAGTCCTTCTCGCCGAAGATCGCGACCAGCACGTTCGCGCCGGTGACTTCCTTCTTGCCGTTCGACGTCGACTGGACGTGCATGATCGCGCGCTGGATCACGCGCTGGAAACCGAGCGTCGGCTGGGTATCGACATCGTCGGTGCCCGGGACGGTAGGTGTGTTGTCGTGGATGAAATTGCGCAGGTTCTGACGGAGGTCCTCGATGTTTGCCGCGCACGCGCGCAACACCTCGGCTGCCGTCGGATTATCCAGCAGGGCCAGCAGCAAATGCTCGACCGTAATGAACTCATGGCGCGCCTGGCGTGCTTCCATGAACGCCATGTGCAGGCTGACTTCCAATTCCTGGGCAATCATGCTTCCTCCATCACGCACTGCAGCGGATGCCCGGCCTGCCGCGCATGGGTAACGACTTGCTCAACTTTGGTCGACGCGATGTCCCGCGTATAGACCCCACATACCCCTCGCCCCTCGCGATGGACCTTCAGCATGATCTGCGTGGCCGTCTCGCGATCCTTCTTGAAATACTCCTGTACGACCATCACGACGAACTCCATCGGGGTGAAGTCGTCGTTCAGCAGCACCACCTTGTACATCGAAGGCGGCTTGAGCTTCTGCTGCTTGCGTTCCAGGACGGTGCTGTCCTGCTTGTCCGGGATAATCGCCATACACCCATTCTAAACAACTCGGACAGGCCCGCAATCCTGCCATTACCCGACCGACCGGCCGGCGCCCTCCCTGGTTCCCGACGATGCGCGATCGTCTTCGTGCCATACGAAAGCCGGCTGCGGTGCCGGCTTTCACGCGTGGCGCGGAACACGAACCGTCAGGGGGAGACCGCACCGGACCGTCGCATCCGCATCCAGTATCCCACAAGCCGGACGACTCGATCGCGTGTCACTCGAGCCTGGTATATGAGCCGATTATGCGACTTTTCAAGTCGGCGCGCTTGGCGGCATGCTGCAAAGCAAAGCCGGAAAAACCCTGAAAATGGATTCTTTACAACGGCCCTCCAAACGTCTCAAAATTCCGCTTGACACTCAAATAAAGAGCGCCAACAATCAAGCTGGCACTTTTTTCAATTCGTCTGACGGCGAGATGAAAGAGGCCGATGGTGAGCTTGTGAGGGGGGAACGGCTGTATTTTCCGGTCGTTTAGCTTTTCGAGCGTGCTCGTGGTAAGTAGCAGCGACTGTGTGACAGGGGAAGTAGGAAATGGCAACTGGTATCGTTAAGTGGTTCAACGACGCGAAGGGCTTCGGTTTCATCACTCCCGACGAGGGCGGTGAAGATCTGTTTGCGCACTTCTCGGCCATCAACATGCAGGGCTTCAAGACCCTGAAGGAAGGCCAGAAGGTGAGCTTCGAGGTCGTCCAAGGCCCGAAGGGCAAGCAAGCGTCGAACATCCAGGCCGCATAAAGGCACCGGATATCAGACGAAGAAACCCGGCACCGCGCCGGGTTTCTTTTTTTTTCAGGCCGGCCAATCGTTTATTCGATTGGCCGGCCTTTTCGTTCAATCCCGATAATTGAACATACATTGTCTCGTCGCGTGCGCAAATCGAATGCGGACATACGCGTGAAACATATTAGATTGCCGGTTACACGACCTTCAGCGTCCCCATCATGCCGAGATCCTCGTGTTCGAGAATATGGCAGTGAAACATGCGCTCGCCGGGCATGTCTTGCATGACGTGGATCGTCACCGTCTCGCCGCTGCGTACGTTCACCGTGTCGCGCCATGCACGGAACGGCTCGGGCGTGCGCGTTCCGCCTGCTGCGCGCTCGACCACCTGGAATTGCGTGCCATGCACATGAAACGGGTGGTCCATGTCGGTGTCGTTGCGGATCGTCCAGCGCTCGACGTCGCCGGCGCGGCTCGTCAATGTCGCCCGATGTGCGGCGTACACGTCGCCGTTCACCGTGAATCGCATCCCCGCCGGGCGGCCGTGCGCGGGCCCCGCCATCATCGCGTCCATGTCCATTTCTTCGCCGAATGCCACCGTCTTATCCGCCACCGGCGTGCCCAGCGCGGGTACCGCACGCAGAAGCGCGGGCAGCGGGCGCGCAGCGGCCGGCGCAAACGCAACATCGGCCAGCGGAACTGCCGGATCGGGCGGCAGGCTGCCATGACCGTTGTCGTGCGACATCGCCATCTTGCGGCGGTCGTATTCGGCCGCTTGCAGCACTGCGCGTGACGCGCGGTCGCCGGCGCGCACAAGCAGTTCCGCACGCTCGCCCGGCGCGAGCAGCAGCGACGTCACGCCGCGCGGCGCGTCGAACAGCCCGCCGTCGGTGCCGACGTGCTCGAATGCGCGGCCGTCGTCGAACGCGATGCGCAGATAGCGCGCGCTGCATGCGTTCCATATGCGCCAGCGCTCGTCGCCCGCGAGGTCGATCCGCGGCCGGCGCGCGCCGTTGACCAGCACGAACTGCCCTTCGCGGCCGTTCATCCAGTCCATCATGTCGTTCGGCGGAATCGTGCCGTCGCGCGCGAGCTTGAGGTCGGACACGAACAGGTTGCGTTCCGGCCAGCCGGCGAGCGGATCGTCGGCCGCACGCACGATGAACGGGCCGGCGAGGCCGCGGAACACCTGCTCGGCCGTCATCATGTGCGGATGTGGGTGATACCAGTAGGTGCCGGCACTTCCCTTCGGCAACGTGAAGCGATACACGCGCGACGCGCCCGGCGCGACGGGATCGGCCGGGTTGCCGTCCTGGTCGGGCGGCACCGGCAGGCCGTGCCAGTGGAGCGTCGACGGTTGCGGCAGCTTGTTCACGAAACGGATTTCGACCGTATCGCCCTCGCGCACGTCGATCAGCGCACCGACGACCGGCCCTTGCGTGCCGGTGCCGAATTGCCAGAACGTCGTCGGACGCGCGCCGTGCAGCAGCGGCCGCGCGACCGGCTGTGCGACCAGCGTCGCGCGGAACGTGCCGGGCTCTCGGCTTTCGTTCGCGAGCGTCCGCAGCGATGCGAGCGGCGCGCCGGCCGGCAGCGCATCAGCGGACGCGAGCGTGGCGGGCGCGGGCTTCGCGTGCTGCGGGTGCGCAGCCATCCCGGACATGCCCGGCATGTCGTCC
This sequence comes from Burkholderia latens, assembly GCF_001718795.1. Lineage (NCBI taxonomy): Bacteria > Pseudomonadati > Pseudomonadota > Betaproteobacteria > Burkholderiales > Burkholderiaceae > Burkholderia > Burkholderia latens. Next base: position 2,635,228 of record NZ_CP013435.1, read on the forward strand.
ATCTCCATGCCGGCCATGCCAGCGTGACCGGCGTGCTGCGCCGACGCCGTGCGTGCGAACAGCGATGCGGCCGCCACGCCGATGGCGCGCGCCAGGAAGGTTCTCCGTATCATCAATCGTTCCTCGTTATTCGTACCAGGTCGCGCGATCGTCGCGACAGCCGCGCCAATCGGCTCCGGACCAGCGCCCGTGCGCGACGCGGTGACTCATGGCCCGCGTCATCATAACCGCAGCCCGCGGGCGATAAGGCGCGGCACCCAACGAGCGTCGATTCGTCGCAGTACCGGCCGCGCAACCCGGCTCGCGCGCCATCGCCGGCGCGCTTTCCCCAAGCGGGGAATGCTGTGACCGATGCTGCCGCACGCGCCGCAATGGCGATTGCAGCGTTCGGTCCGCCGATTTCGCCGCCGCCCCTCAACGACACTTTTGACCGGCCGCCGACGCCGCCATTTGCACGCCCCCGCGGCACCCACGCGTGGAGTCGCCGATTTTTCACGATGTGCAACAAGTCTCTGCGTTATAAAAATTCGTGGTGCAGGGCACAAATTCGCTGTTTCGCGATGCCAAAAAACGTTCCGCAATACAAAACGCACAAAATATATGCTTGTTTTTCAAAGGAAATTTTTGTTTTGAGAATCCGTTCTACCTGCACCATCGACACCGGCCGCGGACGTAGACTTTGTTCCATGCACTGACGCTTCGTACGCGGTTCGGTACGGAATCCGGCGCAAGCAATCCGTCGGACCACAGCCGGACGAACCGGCGGGCCGCACACCAGAATTGCTTTTGATCTGAAAGGGAGAACGGAAATGAAGGGATTTCGCTTTGGTTCAGCGCTCGGGTCGTTCTACATTCTGCCGGCCAACGGCGGCTGGGAAGCGACGTTCGGCAATGCTTCGCTCGGCGCGTTCTCGTGCCCGGAAGTGGCGGCCGAGCGCATCTCGCGCGGCGACTGTGCGCAGCCGTCCGAACTGGACACCGCCACCCTCGAAGTGCCGGACGAAATCGCCGAATGGGAAATCGTTCACGTCTGAATGGCACGCCTGCAACGAACAACGCCCCGGGCGACCGGGGCGTTGTCATGTTCGGCGCGACGGCGAGCCGCGAAGCCCGCCGTATCGGCTGCCGCTGTCGACGTGGCCCGCGCCGTGGCGCGGCCGGCGTCAGGCGAGCGCGTCGACGATGCCGTTCAGCGTGGCGCTCGGGCGCATCGCCCGGCTCGTGAGTTCGACGCTCGGACGGTAGTAGCCGCCGATCGCTTGCGCGGCGCCCTGCGCGGCCGACAGCTCTTCCAGAATGCGCGCCTCGTTGTCGGACAACGCTTTCGCGACACCTTCGAACTGCGCCTTCAGCGCCGCGTCCTCGGTTTGCTCGGCGAGCGCCTGCGCCCAGTACATGCACAGGTAGAAGTGGCTGCCGCGGTTGTCGAGGCCGCCGACCTTGCGCGCGGGCGACTTGTTCTCGTCAAGGAACTTGCCGGTTGCCTGGTCGAGAGTCTTCGCGAGCACGAGCGCCTTCGGGTTCTGGTAAGCGTGGCCGAGATGCTCGAGCGACGCGGCCAGCGCAAGGAATTCACCGAGCGAATCCCAGCGCAGGAAGCCTTCCTCGACGAACTGCTGCACGTGCTTCGGCGCAGAACCGCCCGCACCCGTTTCGAACATCCCGCCGCCGGCCATCAGCGGCACGATCGACAGCATCTTCGCGCTGGTGCCGAGCTCCATGATCGGGAACAGGTCGGTCAGATAGTCGCGCAGCACGTTGCCGGTGACCGAAATCGTGTCCTTGCCCGCGCGGATGCGCTCGAGCGAGAACCGCGTCGCGTCGACCGGCGTCATGATGCGAATGTCGAGGCCGTTCGTGTCGTGGTCCTTCAGATAGCGTTCGACCTTCGCGATGATCTGCGCGTCGTGCGCGCGTGCCGGATCGAGCCAGAACACGGCCGGCGCGCCGGTCGCGCGCGCGCGGTTCACAGCGAGCTTGACCCAGTCCTGCACCGGCGCGTCCTTCGTCTGGCACATGCGCCAGATGTCGCCCGACTCGACCGCATGCTCGAGCAGCACGTTGCCGGCTTCGTCGATAACGCGCACGACACCGTCAGCCGGGATCAGGAACGTCTTGTCGTGCGAACCGTATTCCTCGGCCGCCTGCGCCATCAGGCCGACGTTCGGCACGCTGCCCATCGTGACGGGGTCGAACGCGCCATGCTGCTTGCAGTCCTCGATCACAGCCTGGTAGACGCCTGCGTAGCAGCGGTCCGGAATCACGGCCTTCGCGTCGTGCAGTTCGCCGTCCGGGCCCCACATGCAGCCCGACTCGCGGATCATCGCCGGCATCGACGCGTCGACGATCACGTCGCTCGGCACGTGCAGGTTCGTGATGCCCTTGTCCGAGTTGACCATCGCGAGGCGCGGACGCACCGCGTATTCGGCCTTCACGTCGGCTTCGATCGCTTCGCGCGTGTCGGCCGGCAGGTCTTTCAGGCGCGCGTACAGGTCGCCGATCCCGTTGTTCGGGTTGAAACCGGCCTGTGCGAGAACGTCCGCGTGCTTCGCGAGCGCGTCGCGGTAGAACACCGACACGAAGTGACCGAACAGGATCGGATCCGAGACCTTCATCATGGTCGCCTTCAGGTGCACCGAGAACAGCACGTCCTGCGCCTTCGCGTCGGCGATCTGCGCTTCGATGAAGCTGCGCAGCGCCTTGCGGCTCATCACCGATGCGTCGATGATTTCACCGGCCTTCACCGCCGTCTTCTCCTTCAGCACCTTCTTCACGCCGTCGGTTGTCGTGAGTTCGATCTTCACGCTGCCGGCATCGGCGATCAGCGCCGACTTCTCGCTGCCGTAGAAGTCGCCTTCGGTCATGTGCGCGACGTGCGCCTTCGACGTCGGCTTCCACGCGCCCATCTTGTGCGGGTGCTTGCGCGCGTAGTTCTTGACCGACAGCGGCGCGCGGCGGTCCGAGTTGCCTTCGCGCAGCACCGGGTTCACCGCGCTGCCCTTGATCTTGTCGTAGCGTGCCTTGACGGCCTTCTCTTCTTCGGTCGCCGGCTCTTCCGGGTACGCCGGCAGCTTGTAGCCCTGCGCCTGCAGTTCGGCGATCGCGGCTTTCAGCTGCGGCACCGATGCGCTGATGTTCGGCAGCTTGATGATGTTCGCTTCAGGCTTCAGCGTGAGCTGGCCCAGTTCGGCCAGATCGTCCGAACCCTTCTGCTCCGGCGGCAGGACGTCGGCGAATGCCGCAATGATGCGGCCGGCGAGCGAAATGTCGCGCGTTTCGACGGCGACGCCGGACGAGCGCGTGAAAGCCTTGACGATCGGCAGCAGCGAATAGGTCGCGAGCGCGGGCGCTTCGTCGGTGAGGGTGTAGATGATCTTGGGCGAAGTGGACATGGTCGATGCGTTGCTACGTGAAAATTTTTGACTGAAGAGCGCCGGCGGTAACCGGCGGGGAGCGACCGGGTCGGTCGCGAAAGGGGCGCGCCGGCTCAGCCGGGCGGCGGTGTTGCGAGGGCCGTCATGTTCTACCTTGCAGGGCATCCGGGCCGCATCGCGGCGCCGCGGCCCGCACGCCGGACCGCCCTGCCAACAAACCTGCCGTTCACGAAACGCCCCGGCGCCCGGCAGCAGGCGCCGGGGCGGCCGGCTCTACGCCGGCCTACCCCGGAAGGGGACTTACATGTTCTCGATCAGCACTTCGCCGAAACCGGAGCACGAAACCTGCGTCGCACCTTCCATCAGGCGTGCGAAGTCGTACGTGACGCGCTTCTGCAGGATCGACTTTTCCATCGCGGCGATGATCGTATCGGCCGCTTCCGTCCAGCCGAGGTGGCGCAGCATCATTTCCGCCGACAGGATCTCGGAACCGGGGTTCACGTAATCCTTGCCCGCATACTTCGGCGCCGTGCCATGGGTTGCCTCGAACATCGCGACCGAGTCCGACAGGTTCGCGCCCGGCGCGATCCCGATGCCGCCGACCTGCGCGGCCAGCGCGTCGGAGATGTAGTCGCCGTTCAGGTTCAGCGTCGCGATCACGTCGTATTCGGCCGGGCGCAGCAGGATTTGCTGCAGGAATGCGTCGGCGATCGAATCCTTGATGACGATCTCGCTGCCCGTCTTCGGGTTCTTCACGCGCATCCACGGGCCGCCGTCGATCAGTTCGCCGCCGAATTCCTTCTGCGCGAGCGCGTAGCCGGCGTCACGGAACAGGCCTTCCGTGAACTTCATGATGTTGCCCTTGTGCACGAGCGTGACGGACTTGCGGTCGTTGTCGATCGCGTACTGGATCGCCTTGCGCACGAGACGCTCGGTGCCTTCGGTCGACACGGGCTTCACGCCGATCCCGGAGGTTTCCGGGAAGCGGATTTTCTTCACGCCCATCTCGTCCTGCAGGAACTTGATCACCTTCTTCGCCTGCTCGGAGCCCGCGGCCCATTCGATACCGGCGTAAATATCTTCCGAGTTCTCGCGGAAAATCACCATGTCGATCTTCTGCGGCTCGCGCACCGGCGACGGCACGCCCTTGAAGTACTGGACCGGGCGCAGGCACACGTAGAGGTCGAGTTCCTGGCGCAGCGCGACGTTCAGCGAACGGATGCCGCCGCCGACCGGCGTCGTGAGCGGCCCCTTGATCGACACCACGTATTCCTTCAGCACTTGCAGCGTTTCGTCCGGCAGCCACACGTCCGGACCGTACACCTTCGTCGCCTTCTCGCCCGCGAAGATCTCCATCCAGTGGATCTTGCGCTTGCCCTTGTATGCATGCGCGACAGCCGCGTCGACCACCTTGATCATGACCGGCGTGATATCGAAGCCCGTACCGTCGCCTTCGATATAGGGAATGATCGGCTGATCGGAAACGTTGAGCGAGAAGTCCTTGTTGACGGTGATCTTGTCACCGCCCTCCGGAACCTTGATGTGCTGATACGGCATGATCGACTCCAGTGACGTGGCTGAGCAGGTGATGCTGGTCGAAACTGCGCGCGCCGCGGGGCGGCCTTCGCCACCCTCGTGACGGCAACAGCGAGCCGCTATTCTAGCGCCCCAACCGGGCGCGGCGGCACGAAGCGCGACGCTGCGTATCAAGTCTTCCCTTATGTCTTATATAAGACAGAGGACTTGCCGTTCCGTATTATGCATTAAGATTCCGCCATTTGCCATAGACCGCCCGCGCCGCCTCCGGCGGCACGCCGGGCGCGCCCCGCCATGCCCCTGATCGCCCTCAACAAGCCGTTCGGCACCATTTGCCAGTTTTCCGCTCACGAGACGCGGCCGTCGCTCGGCGACTGGGTAAAAACGCCCGGCGTCTACCCGGCCGGCCGGCTCGACGCGGACAGCGAGGGCCTGCTGCTGCTCACCGACGACGGCGCGCTGCAGGCGCGCATCGCGGAACCCCGCCACAAGCTCGTGAAGCGCTACTGGGCGCAGGTCGACGGCGCACCGGGGCCGGCCGACCTGAAGGCGCTCGCGCGCGGCGTCGATCTCGGCGATTACGTGACACGTCCGTGCCGGGCGGAATTCATCGAGCCGCCCGACTCACTGTGGCCGCGCAACCCGCCGATCCGCTACCGCGCGGCGATTCCGACGACGTGGATCGAGCTGGCCATCACCGAAGGCAAGAATCGGCAGGTGCGCCGGATGACGGCCGCGGTCGGCTTCCCGACGTTGCGTCTCGTGCGCGTGGGCATCGGCGCACTCGACATATTCGCGCTCGGCATTGCACCGGGCGAAACAATCGCACTGCCGCCGCGCGCGCCGTGGGACGGTTTCGCACACGCTGGATGACGGTTCCGGCGACGCGCGATTTTTCGTCATCTTTTTCGTCAACCGCCGGCGAACATCGTGCGTTAAACCACGCAGATGCCACCCTTAGCTATCCGGCATTGGCAGCCGAACCGGTATTTGCGTGTTTGCGTCACGAAAGCGACGCTTTCTTCGAATACGATTCGGCGCCCGCAGCGCAAAGAGAAATTTCTCGAAGCGTCTGTCAACCGAAAGGTGGATGGCACCGTTAGACGACATGACTCCTATTGCCGGGTCATTTGGTTAATTAACTAAAGCTGAGGAACACAACATGAACAAACTGATCGCTGCTCTGGTCGCTGGTCTCTTCGCAACGGCTGCTTTCGCACAAGCTTCGGCTCCGGAAGCTGCTTCGGCTGCTGCTCCGGCAGCTGCTTCGGCACCGGCAAAGCACAAGGCTGCCAAGAAGCACCACGCAAAGAAGCACCACGCAGCTAAGAAGGCTGCTAGCGAAGCCGAAGCTCCGGCAGCTGCTTCGAACTAAGCAAGCTGGTTGTAATAACGCAGTCAAGAACACGCAGTCTTGCCGTTCTTACGGCGTTGAAAGGCAGATCACCGCGAGGCGATCTGCCTTTTTCTTTTTGTGCCCGCCGGCGCGCTTCGCGTACCATGCGGGTCTTGTTTTCCAGATAGGAGCCCTGCTGTGCGATTCTCCCTGCGCTCGTCGCTCGGCCGCCTTGCGCGCGCCGCCGTGTTTCCCGCCGCGCTCGCCGTCCTCGCACTCGGCATGCAGCCCGCCCACGCGCAGATCCCGCCCGGCGCCAAGCAACCGAGCGAATTCCCGCGCGTGAAGTTGCGCGCCGGCATGTACGTGATCGACGCGGCCGTCGCCGCAAACGACGCCGACCGCGAACAGGGGTTGATGTACCGGTCACAGCTCGCGCCGAACGAAGGCATGCTGTTCGTATTCAACGAGAACGCCGTGCACTGCTTCTGGATGAAGAACACGCTGATTCCGCTGTCGATCGCGTTCATTCGCGCGGACGGCACGATTACCGACATCGACGAGATGAAGGCCGAGACGACCGACAACCACTGCCCGCGCAACAATGGCGTCTATGCGCTCGAGATGAGCAAGGGCTGGTTCGCCGCGAAGGGGATCAAGCCGGGCATGAAGCTCGACGGGCTGCCCAAGCCGTAATAACGGCGAACGGGGCGGCGCCGCCCGCGCATCGACCGAAGCCGGCCGCTCGCAGCGCGCCGGCTTTTTTTACGGCCCGACAGCGGCGGCCGCCTTGATTCGGCCGACGGCGCCCGCATCTGCAAAAGCCACCGACAAGCGCTATCCTTTAAATCTCGCTTGTTCCACGTCCGGGCCGGCCGCAGCCGGTCCCCTTACGATCCGAACCACCAGGAGGTTCACGTGCCCCGCAAAACCCCCATCGAGCGCTATCGCAACATCGGGATCAGCGCTCACATCGATGCCGGCAAGACCACGACGACCGAGCGCATCCTGTTTTACACCGGCGTGAGCCACAAGATCGGTGAAGTGCACGACGGCGCGGCCACGATGGACTGGATGGAGCAGGAGCAGGAACGCGGCATCACGATCACGTCGGCCGCGACCACGGCCTTCTGGAAAGGCATGGCCGGCAATTATCCGGAACACCGGATCAACATCATCGACACCCCCGGGCACGTCGACTTCACGATCGAGGTCGAGCGCTCGATGCGCGTGCTCGACGGCGCGTGCATGGTCTACGACTCGGTCGGCGGCGTGCAGCCTCAGTCCGAAACAGTGTGGCGTCAGGCGAACAAGTACAAGGTGCCGCGCATCGCGTTCGTCAACAAGATGGACCGCGTCGGCGCCGACTTCTTCCGCGTTCAGAAGCAGATCGGCGAGCGCCTGAAGGGCGTCGCCGTGCCGATCCAGATTCCGATCGGCGCGGAAGATCATTTCCAGGGCGTCGTCGATCTCGTGAAGATGAAGGCAATCGTGTGGGACGACGAAAGCCAGGGCGTGAAATTCACGTACGAGGACATCCCGGCGAATCTTGTCGATCTCGCGCACGAATGGCGCGAGAAGATGGTCGAGGCCGCAGCCGAAGCGAGCGAGGAACTGCTCGAGAAGTATCTGCACGACCATGAATCGCTGACCGAGGACGAGATCAAGGCCGCGCTGCGCCAGCGCACGATCGCCAACGAGATCGTGCCGATGCTGTGCGGCAGCGCGTTCAAGAACAAGGGCGTGCAAGCGATGCTCGACGCGGTGATCGACTACCTGCCGTCGCCGGTCGACGTGCCCGCGATTCTCGGCCACGACTTCGCCGATCCGGAAAAGCCGGCGGAACGTCATCCGAGCGATGACGAGCCGTTCTCGTCGCTCGCGTTCAAGATCATGACCGACCCGTTCGTCGGCCAGCTGATTTTCTTCCGCGTGTATTCGGGCGTCGTCGAATCGGGCGACACGGTGCTGAACGCGACGAAGGACAAGAAGGAACGGCTCGGCCGGATCCTGCAGATGCACGCGAACGAGCGCAAGGAAATCAAGGAAGTGCGCGCGGGCGACATCGCGGCGGCAGTCGGCCTGAAGGAAGCGACGACGGGCGACACGCTGTGCGATCCGGCCAAACCGATCATCCTCGAGAAGATGGAATTCCCCGAGCCGGTGATCTCTCAGGCCGTCGAGCCGAAAACGAAGGCCGACCAGGAAAAGATGGGCCTCGCGCTGAACCGCCTCGCGCAGGAAGACCCGTCGTTCCGCGTGCAGACCGACGAGGAATCCGGCCAGACGATCATTTCGGGGATGGGCGAGCTCCACCTCGAAATCCTGGTCGACCGGATGAAGCGCGAGTTCGGCGTCGAGGCGACGGTCGGCAAACCGCAGGTCGCGTATCGCGAAACGGTGCGCACGACGGCGGCCGACGTCGAAGGCAAGTTCGTCAAGCAGTCGGGCGGCCGCGGCCAGTACGGGCATGCGGTGATCACGCTCGAGCCGAACCCGGGCAAAGGCTACGAGTTCCTCGACGAGATCAAGGGCGGCGTGATTCCTCGCGAATACATCCCGGCGGTCGACAAGGGCATCCAGGACACGCTGAAGTCGGGTGTGCTTGCGGGCTACCCGGTCGTCGACGTGAAGGTGCACTTGACGTTCGGGTCGTACCACGACGTCGACTCGAACGAAAACGCGTTCCGGATGGCCGGCTCGATGGCGTTCAAGGAAGCGATGCGCAAGGCGAAGCCGGTGCTGCTCGAGCCGATGATGGCGGTGGAGGTCGAAACGCCCGAGGACTTCATGGGCAACGTGATGGGCGACCTGTCGAGCCGGCGCGGCATCGTGCAGGGAATGGACGACATCGCCGGCGGCGGCGGCAAGCTCGTGCGCGCCGAGGTGCCGCTCGCCGAGATGTTCGGCTATTCGACATCGCTGCGCTCCGCGACGCAGGGGCGCGCCACCTACACGATGGAGTTCAAGCACTACGCGGAAACGCCGACGAACGTGTCGGAAGCGGTGATCAGTGCGAAGGCGAAGTAAGCACGGGGCAGTACGCTGCCGTTAGTCGAAGCCCGTCCGGTTCCGGATGGGCTTTTTTTCGTCTACCGCACGGGCGGTCTTTTTGGCCGCCACGCCGGCATTTTTTTTCGCATGACACAATCCATCGTGATTCGTCCGATGGAAACGCCCCGATGCCGACCACCCCTGCCCTGCGCCGGCTGCTGATGCTGTATGCCGGCCTGATCGCCGCGAACGCCGCCGTCTGGCTGTGGGCGCTCGCGGTGCTGCGCGACCATCCGCTGCTGCTCGGTACCGCGGCGATCGCATACGGCCTCGGGCTGCGTCATGCGGTCGATGCCGATCACATCGCCGCGATCGACGTCGCGACGCGCAAGCTGATGCAGGACGGGCAGCGCCCGATGACCGTCGGCCTGTTCTTCTCGCTCGGCCACTCGACGATCGTGATCGCCGCGACGCTCGGCATCGCGCTGACCGCATTCGCGCTGCGCGATCGCTTCGACGCATTCCGCGCGATCGGCGGCACGATCGGCACGGCGGTGTCCGCGACGTTCCTGCTGGTGCTCGCGGGGATGAACCTCGCGATCCTGCGCGACGTATGGCGACGCTATCGCGGCGCGCCGGGCCACGCGCACGGCGCCGCCCACACGCATCGCACGGGCGGCCTGGTGGCGCGGCTGCTGCGCCCGCTGTTCCGGTTCGTGTCGAAGAGCTGGCACATGTATCCCGTCGGCGTACTGTTCGGCCTCGGTTTCGATACTGCAACGGAAATCGCGCTGCTCGCGATCGCGGCCGCTCAGGCGACCCATGCGCTGCCGGTCTACACGATCATGCTGTTTCCCGCGCTGTTCGCGGCCGGCATGACGCTAATCGACTCCACCGACAACGTGCTGATGATTCATGCATACGGTTGGGCAATGGACGATCCGCAGCGCAAGCTGCTCTACAACGCGAGCATCACGCTCGTGTCCGCCGCCGTCGCGCTCGCGGTCGGCGGAATCGAGGCGGCCGGCCTGCTCGCGGACAAGCTGTCGCTGACGGGCCCCGTGCGCGACGCGCTCGATGCGCTTGGCGAGCATTTCGGCACCATCGGTTACGGCATCGTCGCGCTGTTTCTGATCGGCTGGATCGCATCGATCCTGTGCCACCGGTGGCTGCGCGCTGCCGATGCGACGGCACGCTGACCGTAGTCAGACGTTTCACTTCCGAAACAAAAACCCGACACGGCACTTCCCCCGGTTGCCAGGGATCCGGCCGCGCCTTGCGCCGTGGGCATAGCGAGCCGATGGCACGAATCTCGCGGTAACGGATTCGCACGGCGGGCCCGCGTGCCGACTCGTGTTAGCGACGGGCCTCCTGTGCCGGTCCGATACGTGTCGGCTGCCGAAACGACAATGCATCGTTGCTGGTCCCCTGCATCACACGTTGATGAACGCGCGTGACGAGGCATCGCGCGCATCGGGAGGCCAATGATGAGCATAACGAAACAATCGTCCCGCGTGACGGGACGATGCTATCGCATGACCCTGCTGGCCGCAGCCGCGATTGCGTGCTGCTCGTATGCCAGCGCGCAGGACGCGACAGCCGTGGTTCCGGTGACTGTACTGCCGGATAACGGCTCCTCGACTACCCCGTCAACCCAGGTGCCCGATGCCGCAGCCAATGCGGACAGCGGCGCGGACGCCGTGATGATGCTGGCCGAGAACGCGGCGACGTGCGGTGCCAATCCCGCTGCTTGTGCGGTACACGTGTATGCCGGCCGCGGTGTCGGCAACGGGGCCGGTGGCAGCGGAGGAGGCAGCTCGGGTGGCAGCACGGGCAGCGGTGGCAACAACGGCAACGGCGCCGTGGGCCCGGCCGGCGTCGGCGGGACGAACGGTTCCGGCGGTACAGGCCGCGGGGGCAATGCCTCCGGCAGTGGGGGTTCAGGTGGCACTTCCGGGGGCGGGGCTTCGGGTGGCGGCGACGGCGGTGGTGGACATGGAGGGGGTGGCGGCTCCAGCGGTGGTTCCGGTGGTGGTTCCGGTGGTGGTTCCGGTGGTGGCTCCGGTGGTGGCTCAGGCGGCGGCTCAGGCGGCGGTTCAGGCGGTGGTTCCGGCGGTGGTTCCGGCGGTGGTTCCGGCGGTGGTTCCGGCGGTGGTTCCGGCGGCGGTTCCGGCGGTGGTTCCGGCGGCGGTTCCGGCGGTGGTTCCGGCGGTGGTTCCGGCGGTGGTTCCGGCGGTGGTTCCGGCGGTGGTTCCGGCGGTGGTCACGGTGGCGGCTCCGGTGGCGGTTCCGGAGGTGGCTCCGGTGGCGGCTCTGGCGGTGGTTCCGGCGGTGGTTCCGGCGGTGGTTCCGGCGGTGGTTCCGGCGGTGGTTCCGGCGGTGGTTCCGGCGGTGGTTCCGGCGGTGGCTCCGGCGGCGGCGGCTCCGGCGGCGGCTCCGGCGGCGGCTCCGGCGGCGGCTCCGGCGGCGGTTCGGGGGGTGGCGCCGGTGGCGGTTCCGGTGGCGGCTCCGGTGGCGGTTCCGGTGGCGGCTCCGGCGGCGGCTCCGGCGGTGGTTCCGGCGGTGGTTCCGGCGGTGGTTCCGGCGGTGGTTCCGGCGGTGGTTCCGGGGGCGGTTCCGGCGGCGGTCACGGTGGCGGCTCCGGCGGTGGTTCCGGTGGTGGTTCCGGTGGTGGTTCCGGTGGTGGTTCCGGCGGTGGTTCCGGCGGTGGTTCCGGTGGCGGTCACGGTGGCGGCTCTGGTGGCGGCTCTGGTGGCGGCTCTGGTGGCGGTTCCGGAGGTGGCTCGGGCGGTGGTTCCGGTGGCGGTCACGGTGGCGGCTCCGGTGGCGGCTCCGGCGGCGGCTCCGGCGGCGGCTCCGGCGGCGGTCACGGTGGCGGTTCCGGTGGCGGCTCCGGTGGCGGCTCCGGTGGCGGCTCCGGTGGCGGCTCCGGTGGCGGCTCCGGTGGCGGCTCCGGTGGCGGTTCCGGCGGTGGCTCCGGCGGTGGTTCGGGTGGCGGCTCCGGCGGCGGCTCCGGCGGTGGTTCCGGCGGCGGCTCCGGCGGCGGCTCCGGCGGTGGTTCGGGTGGCGGCTCCGGCGGCGGCTCCGGCGGCGGTTCCGGCGGCGGCGGTCATGGCACCGGCGGCCACGGAAACGGTGGTGGCAATGGCAGCGGCAACGGGAGCGGCGGCGCCGGCAACGGTGGCGCCAACGGCGTCGGCAATGGCAACGGTAGCGGCAGCGCCGGCGGTAACGGCGGCCATGGCCACTGACCGACGCACCGCCTGACCCGATGCTGTCAGAGCATTTCGAGCGCGCGCTTGCTGCGCGGCGGACGGAAGTACCCGTCCAGCTGCGCGCGCTCGTCATCACTGAGCACGACGTCGAGCGCCGCGCGGTTGTCGCGGACGTGCTCGATTCGCGATGCCTTCGGAATCGCGAACACGTGCGGCTGCGCCAGCACCCACGCGAGTGCGACACGCATGACCGAAACGCCTCGCTGACGCGCGATTTCATCAAGCGGCGAACGCTGCGGCAGCCGCCCGTGATCCACAGGACTGTAGGCCATCGCCGGGATGCGGTGATCGGCAAGCCACGGCAGCAGGTCGAATTCCGGGCCGCGGCGCGCGAGGTTGTAGAGGATCTGGTTGGTCGCACACGCACCACCACCCGCTTCGTCGACGAGTTCGACCATATCGGCCGTGTCGAAATTGCTGACGCCCCAGTGACGGATCTTGCCCGCACGCCGCAGCGACTCGAAGCCTTCGACCGTCTCCTCCAGCGGCACCGAGCCGCGCCAGTGCAGCAGATACAGATCGATGCGATCGGTGCGCAGGCGCTTGAGGCTCGCGTCGCACGCGGCGACCACGCCGCGCCGGCTCGCATGATGCGGATAGACCTTGCTGACGACGAACACGTCGTCGCGCAGGCCGCTCAACGCTTCGCCGACGAGTTCCTCGGTCGCGCCGTCGCCGTACATCTCGGCGGTATCGACGAGCGTCATCCCGAGCGCGATCCCTTCGCGCAGTGCGGCGATTTCGTCCGCGCGCCGCGCAGGCCGCTCACCCATTTCCCAAGTCCCGAGGCCAAGCTTCGGAATCGTTTCGCCGTCCGGCAGGACGACCGTGGCGATCGTGTCTGTCATGCGCTCCTCACGTCGGATAGACGGCCGCGCACCGCGGCCGAAGCATCGGCCAGTGTAGTCAATCGGGGCGCTGCCCGCCTATCGCACGGCAAAAACCGGCTATAACGGCGCCGCGTGATGACTTAGAATGGCCGGCAACCTGATCGATACCCATTCCATGAAGGCACCCACGGACGACCGCTGGCAGGACCTGCGCCCCGACCCCGACAACGACACGCCGCTCTATCTGCAGCTCGCGCGCAAGCTCGGCGACGCGATCCACGACAATCGCTGGGCAGCCGGCGAGGCGCTGCCGTCCGAACGCGTACTGTCCGAAGCGCTCGGCGTGTCGCGCATTACCGCACGCAAGGCGATCGCGCTGCTCGTCGAGCAAGGCCTCATCCGCCGCACGCAAGGCGCGGGCAATTTCATCCAGCCGCGCTACGAGGATCCGCTGTCGCGCCTGTCGAGCTTCAGCGAGATGCTCGAGCGGCGTGGCTTCAAGCCGAGTTCGCAATGGCTCGAACGCGAGATCCAGCCGGCGAACCGCGACGAAGTAATTCAACTCGGCCTGTCGCCGGCAGCATCCGTTACACGGCTGAAGCGCCTGCGCCTCGCCGATGGCATCGTGATGGCGGTGGAGAACTCGACGTTCCCCGCCACCCTCATTCCCGATCCGCAGGCAATCGCCGGTTCGCTGTACAGCTATCTCGAAGCGCGCGGCACGCCGATCGTACGCGCGCTGCAGCATTTCCGCGCAGTCAATGCAACCGACGAGATCGCGCAGCAGATGGGCATCGCACCGCACGACGCGTTGCTGCTGATCACGCGGATCGGCTATACGGCCGACCAGCGCGCGATCGAGCTCACCGACACCTACTGCCGCAACGACTACTACGATTTCGTCGTCGAACTGCGCAAGTAGCGCGCGCTGCCAGGCGGCCCCGCCTACAGCCAGCGCGCAGCGTCGGTGCCGAGCGGCACGGGCGGCCGCACGAATCGCGCCGGGGTTGCCGACAGGCGCTCGGCCGCACGCACGGCATCGATCATGCCGAACGGCGATGCGGTCCGGTCGAGCCGGTCCCGCACGTCGTCAGCCGTGAAATCCGCTGCGTGCAGGCCGTCCGGTACCGCACCGAACGATTGCAGCCAGCGCCCCGTCTGCGCGAGCGACAGGCGCACATGCCAGCTGCCTCCTTCCGTCGCGCGGCGCGCGAGCGCGATCATCGCGCCGAACGCCGCGAGATAGCCCGTCGCATGATCGAGCGCCTGGCAAGGCAGATGGCGCGGGCCGTCCGCGTGCGCAGCGTGCTGCTCCTGCCACGCGATGCCGCTCGCCGACTGCACGAGGCTGTCGAAGCCGCGCCGCATCGCCCATGGCCCCGCGTGGCCATACGCAGACACCGACACGCATACGATGCCCGGCCGCAACTCGGCGAGCGCCTGCGGCGAGAATCCGCGCGCCGCGAGCGCGCCGGGACGGTACGCCTGCAGGAACACGTCCGCGCCGCGTGCAAGTTCGCGCAATGCGGCGATGCCTGCGGCATCGCGCAGGTCGATCCAAGTCGAGCGCTTGCCGCGCCCGTTGTCGATCACGAGCGATGCGATGTTCGGCAGGTGCGGGCCGTTGACGAGCAGCGTCTGCGCACCGTGCGACGCCAGCGTGCGGCCCGCGACCGGCCCCGCGATGATGCGCGTGAGATCGAGCACGCGCACGCCCGCGAGCGGCTGGTCCGGCTCGCCGCGTCCGATCGCCTCGACGGGCGCGTCGCCGATCCGTTCTATCTCGAACAGCGGCAGCGAAGCAAGTGCACGCGCCTGCTCGTGCGCGGCCCATTCTTCAGGGCTTCTGATCAATGCCGCGCAGAGCCCCGCGTCGGCCAGCGCGGTATCGAGTATCGCGCCGTCCCACGTGCGGATCGCCGTCGCAACGTCGTCGCGCTGCGGGCCGCAGCCGAGCACGTCGAGAATTCCGTGCAGGTGATGCGGAAAATTCGCATGCAGCTGGATCCAGCGCCCGTCGCGGGTGTCGTAGAAACCCGTCACCGGATGGCGCGGCTCGGGCGGCGGCCCGCCGTCCACCCGCAGGTAGCGCTCGCTGCGGAATGCGACGAGCGCGTCGCGCACCGACACGTCGACGCGCTGCGCGACACCCGAGCGCAGGCGATGGCATTCGGCCGCCGCAAGGCCGGCCGCGGCGATCGTCGCCGCGGCGAGCGTGCCGACATGGAACGTCGACGGGAGCGTCGGGTCCTGCCCCGTCACGGTCACGCGTGCGAGTGCGCCGGCCTCGCCGCGCGCGAGCTGCCACAAGCGGGTCAATGCGAATTCGGGTGTCATGGTGGATAGCCGTCGTGAACACGCAAACGAGTCTAGAATCCGCTGCACGTGCGATCAATCTTGATCGCGGGAATCAATGCATAACGAATAGTTGTAACCGGGCCGCGCTTCATGCGCCCCGACAGGAGCGATCGGCATGACGTCAGTCAGCGCACCGGAAGCCGCCGGCATTCTTGGTGTCAGCGTGAGCACCCTTTACGCGTACGTGAGCCGTGGCCTGCTGCGCTCGCTGCCCGACGGTGCGAGCAAGCGCCGCCGCTACGACGCGGACGAGGTGCGTCTGCTCGCGCGTCGCCGCGCCGATGCGAAACGCGCGGGCGGCGTCGCCGAACGTTCGCTCGACTGGGGCGTGCCGGTGCTCGAGTCGCGAATCACGCAGATTGCCGACGGCCGCCTGCGCTATCGCGGCGTCGATGCGGTCGTGCTCGCGAACAGTGCGACGCTCGAAGAAACGGCCGCCCGATTATGGGATTGTCCGCCGGCACGGCTCGCGGCGACGTCGCTTGCGGCTGGCGGCTTCGACGCCGCCCAGTGGGGCGACTGGACTCGTCGGTGGATGCATCTGCCACCGCTCGAGCGCGCGCTGGTGCTGCTGCCCGCCGCCGCTGCATCGCTGCCGCGCCTTTGGGCGCTGGAGCGCGATGCGCAGTTCGATACGGCCGCGCTGCTGCTGCGCATAACGGCAGCCGCGCTCGCGGGCGCCGCCCCCGGCAACGCGCCCGTGCATCGGCAACTCGCCGCCGCGTGGCGCATTCGGCGGCGCGACGAAGCGGACCTGCTGCGCCGCGCGCTCGTGCTGTGCGCCGATCACGAACTGAACCCGTCGACCTTTGCGGTGCGCTGCATCGCATCGACCGGCACGCATCTGTTCGGCGCGGTCGCCGGCGGACTCGCCGCGCTGTCGGGCCCGCGTCACGGCGGCGAGACGTTCCGCGCGGGCGCGCTGCTCGACGAAGCGGCGCGCGCCGCCGATCTCGACCGCTATCTCGCGCTGCGCGTCGCGCACGACGAGCGGGCCGACGGTGCGCGCACGGTGCTGTCCGGCTTCGCGCATCCGCTCTATCCCGACGGCGATCCGCGCGCTCGCGCGCTGCTCGATGCGCTGCACGCCGCAGTGCCCGACCGCGCGCCGCTACGCATGGCCCGCGCACTTGCCGTTCGCGTCGAGACGGCGACGGGGCTGCGGCCGACGATCGATTTCGCGCTTGCGGTGCTGGAACGCACGCTCGCGCTGCCGGACGGCGCCGCGTTCACGCTGTTCGCGGCAGGCCGCACAGCCGGCTGGATCGCGCATGCGCTCGAACAATATGCGGACGGCAAGCTGATTCGGCCTCGCGCGCGCTACGTGGGCAGCGTCGCGGCCGCCTGAGGGCGGCCGCCGCGCCACGCGGCGAGCCGGCGCCACGCCGTAGGGGCCACCTGCACGGCCGGCGCCGCCTGCGGGCCGAACGCGAACACCGCGCCGCCCGCAGCCGCGCTGATCCACACGCGCATGCCGGGCTCCAGCAGCAGTGACTCGCCGGCGCGCAGCCAATGATCGTCCGGCCGGCCTTCGACCGTCGCCCACAGGCCGCCGTCCGCGACCTGCAGCACGGTGCGATCGACGATCCGCCAGCGTCCGGCCGGCTCGTTGCCGTCCATCTCGTAGAGTCGCAATTCGCGCATGGCGGCCTCCAGATCGCGTGGGTTCGATGGCACCAGTATTTCGGACGGCGGCAGCAAGCGGACAGATACGCCTTCGAAGACTTTTGGCTGAACTGTACCGGCCCGCGGACGGACGGGCGTCCGCCTGATCGGGTGGGCCGGGGACACGCGGGCGCCCCCGTTACTATCTTCACGCCTCGATAATCGGGGCTATGGCCAGCCAGGCCCGGCATGGTTCTCGCCCCCAGTCGCAGTCATGATCCGGGGGGTGTTGTCACCGGGCCTGGTGGGTGGCTGGTGATCGCTGATAGGGGTTTGGCCGGGATATCCCGACGCCGTCCGTAACGTGGATGCCGAGACTTGCCACCGTTGTTGCAGGCCAATCCGTTCACTCTGCATAAACTTCGATGCAAGACACTCAACAACGTGACGCCGTCGATGTCTTTGTCGGCGTCGATGTCGGTAAGGGCCACCATCACGCCGTGGCACTCGATCGGAACGGTAAGCGCCTGTACAACAAGGCGCTACCCAACGACGAGGCCAAGCTGCGCGCCCTCATCGCCGAACTCAAGACTCACGGTCGACTGCTGTTCGTCGTCGATCAGCCTTCCACCATCGGCGCGCTTCCTGTAGCCGTCGCCCGCGCTGAAGGCGTACTCGTCGCCTATCTGCCCGGACTGGCCATGCGCCGCATCGCTGATTTGCACGCCGGCGAAGCCAAGACCGATGCCCGCGACGCCGCGATCATCGCCGAAGCCGCTCGATCGATGCCGCATACGCTGCGCTCGCTTCGACTGGCCGACGAGCAACTCGCCGAACTCACCATGCTCTGCGGCTTCGATGACGACCTCGCCGCTCAGGTCACGCAAACCAGCAACCGCATTCGCGGCCTGCTTACCCAGATCCATCCGGCGCTCGAGCGTGTTCTCGGACCGCGCCTTGACCATCCAGCGGTACTCGATCTGCTTGAGCGCTATCCGTCGCCCGCCGCGCTTGCCGGCACCGGCGAGAAGACGCTCGCCAATCGCCTGACCAAGCTCGCTCCGCGCATGGGCAAAGGCCTAGCGGCCGAAATCGTTCAGGCACTGAGCGAACAAGCCGTGACCGTGCCCGGCACGCAAGCCGCCACCATCGTCATGCCCCGTTTAGCCCAGCAGCTTGCAGCCTTGCGTCAGCAGCGCGACGAGGTCGCTGTCGAAGTGGAACGACTGGTGCTTGCTCACCCTCTTTGGCCGGTCCTGACCAGCATGCCGGGAGTCGGCGTCAGGACCGCCGCCAGACTCCTGACCGAGGTCGCCCATAAGGCGTTCGCTTCGGCTGCGCATCTGGCGGCCTACGCCGGCCTCGCGCCGGTTACCCGACGCTCAGGTTCATCGATACGCGGTGAACATCCATCCAGACGCGGCAACAAGGTGCTCAAGCGCGCCTTGTTCCTATCCGCCTTCGCGGCCTTGCGGGACCCAGTCTCACGGGCCTATTACTCGCGCAAGATCCAGCAAGGCAAGCGTCATAACCAAGCGCTCATCGCGCTCGCGCGGCGACGCTGCGACGTTCTGTTCGCCATGCTGCGCGACGGCACCATTTACCAACCCAAGTCAGCCCCTAACGCTTGACGAAACACATAGGGGCACCCCTCCTGCGCGGCACGGCAGCTTTGCCTACAATGACGGCTGTCTTGCGCCACCGGCCCCGTCATGTTCCAAAGCCCCCCCGCCGCCGCTCCCGGCGAAAAGAACCTCACCGTAATGCTCTGGCTCGTTGCGACGGGCTTCTTCATGCAGACGCTCGACGCGACGATCGTCAACACGGCACTGCCGTCGATGGCCGTGAGCCTCGGCGAATCGCCACTGCGAATGCAGTCGGTCGTGATCGCATACTCGCTGACGATGGCGGTGATGATCCCGGTGTCGGGCTGGCTCGCCGACACCTTCGGCACGCGGCGCGTGTTCTTCAGCGCGATCCTGGTGTTCTCGCTCGGTTCGCTGCTGTGTGCGAACGCGCATACGCTGCAACAGCTCGTCGCGTTCCGCGTCGTGCAGGGCGTCGGTGGCGCGATGCTGCTGCCGGTCGGACGGCTCGCCGTGCTACGCACGTTTCCGGCGGAACGCTATCTGCCCGCGCTGTCGTTCGTCGCGATACCCGGGCTGATCGGACCGCTGATCGGGCCGACGCTCGGCGGCTGGCTCGTGAAGATCGCGTCATGGCACTGGATTTTCCTGATCAACGTGCCGGTCGGCATCGCCGGCTGCGTCGCGACTTTCTACTCGATGCCGGACGCGCGCAATCCGGCCGTCGGCCGCTTCGACATCAAGGGCTATCTGCTGCTGACGATCGGGATGGTGGCGATCTCGCTGTCGCTCGACGGCCTCGCCGATCTCGGAATGCAGCACGCGGCCGTGCTCGTGCTGCTGATCCTGAGCCTCGCGTGCTTCGTCGCATACGGGCTGTACGCGGTGCGTGCGCCGCAGCCGATCTTCTCGCTCGAGCTGTTCAAGATCCACACGTTCAGCGTGGGGCTGCTCGGCAACCTGTTCGCGCGGATCGGCAGCGGCGCGATGCCGTACCTGATTCCGCTGCTGCTGCAGGTGAGCCTCGGCTATTCGGCGTTCGAGGCGGGACTGATGATGCTGCCGGTCGCGGCGGCCGGGATGTTCTCGAAGCGGATCATCACGCACCTGATCACCCGGCACGGCTACCGGAAGGTGCTGCTCGCGAACACGATCATGGTCGGCGTGATGATGGCGAGCTTCGCGCTGATGCGCGACACGGTGCCGGTCTGGGTAAAGATCGTCCACCTCGCGCTGTTCGGCGGCTTCAACTCGATGCAGTTCACCGCGATGAACACGCTGACGCTGAAGGATCTCGGCACGGGCGGCGCGAGCAGCGGCAACAGCCTGTTCTCGCTCGTGCAAATGCTGTCGATGAGCCTCGGCGTCACGGTCGCGGGCGCGCTGCTGGCGACTTTCACCGGCATGCTGCGCACGGTTACGCCGAGCAACACGCTGCCCGCATTCCACGCGACCTTCATCTGCGTCGGGATCATCACGGCAGCGTCCGCGTGGATCTTCGCACAGCTCGCGCCCGAGATCCGCGGCCGCGCGCAGCAGAAGACCGATCCTTCCGAACGCGCATGACCCCGGCATGCACGTAATGTGCGCGATGCGCGCCGGTGCAGCGGCCACGGCGGCGCGGCGCGCACCATGTCGGTGCAGCGGCGCTGCGCCGCGCGGCGCTTCGGCGGACGGGGGACGGCTGCGGCGGGCAGCCGCACGCGATACGCTGCCGTGCATGCTTCTTGCTGGCCTATTCTGTAGGTAAACTTGCAGTATTCCTTCGGCCGACATCATGAGCATGATCGACATCGATCCCCCCGGCTTCCAGCCGCCCCGCCCCGTCGCGGGCGACGACGGCAAGCGGCGCACCGTGCTGTACGGCGCATACACCGTGTTCAGCGTGTTTCAGCCCGTTTTCTCGGTGTCGCACCGCCGCGCGATCGGCTACCACGCGTCGCTGCGCGCGCACGACGAGGACGGCCGCCAGGTCGCGTCGCACGAGGTATTCACGCAGGCGGCGCGGCGCGGCGACCTGCTCGAACTCGGCAGGCTCGCCGAATCGCTGCATCTCGGCAACTTCCATGCGTTCGACAGCCACGACGAATGGCTCTTCCTGAGCCTGCACCCGGCCGCGCTGATGGACACCGTCTACGGCGATGCGCTGCTCGCCAACCTCAAGGCACTCGGCCTGCCGCCGCATCGCGTGGTCCTCGAGGTGCCCGAACAGGCGGGCGGCGAAACGCCGCGCTATGCAGCGATCGTCGACGGGCTGCGCAAGGCCGGCTTCCTGATCGCGCTTGGCGGCTTCGGTGCGAAGCACTCGAACATCGACCGCGTGTGGCACCTGCACCCCGACATCGTCACGCTGGACCGCGGGATTCTCGCGCAGGCGAGCGAGCACTCACATCTGGAGCGCGTGCTGCCGGGGCTCGTGTCGCTGCTGCACGAATCCGGCCAACTCGTGCTGATGGGCGGCCTGTCGACCGAGCGCGACGCGCTGATCGCGCTCGAATGCGACGTCGATTTCGTGCAAGGGCAGTATTTTGCGGGGCCGAGCGTCGACCCGGTGCAACCGCAGGCGGCCGCGGGTTGCATGGATACGCTGTCGGCCGCGTTGCGGCTGCGTGTCGCGCAGCGCGAACGCACGCAGGCCGAACGCCTCGCGCCGTATGTTGCCGCGCTGGAGGAAGCGAGCCAGAAGCTCGCGGCCGGAGAAACGCTGATCGACGCCGCCGGCGCCGTGCTCGGCTTGCCGGAAACCGCGCGCTGCTTCCTGCTCGATGCATCGGGCCGCCAGATCGGCGACAACGTGCTCGCGCGCGGCAGCATATCGCAGCGGGCGAAGCGCTTTCGACCGCTGCTGCACTCGGAAGGCGCGAGCTGGGAACGCCGGCCTTACTTCATTCACGCAATGCGCGCGCCGGGCCGCGTGCACCTGACGCCGCCGTACCTGTCGATCAACGAGGCGCATCTGTGCGTGACCGCGTCGATCGCCGCGCCGGCCGCGGCCGGCATGCAGGTGCTGTGCGTGGACATCAACTGGGAAGCGGCGCTCAGCCGCGAATGAAGCCCCGCGCCGCGCTCACGCGGCGCCCGCTGCGGCCGGGGTGGCGTCGTCGCGACGCGCGATCAGCCGATGCACGCGCTTGCCGGACGCGGCGCTGACCACCTCATGTTCGTCGATCACGCGGATGCCGGGACCAAGCGCCGCACGCATGCGCGCCGCATCGAGCGGCGTGTACAAGCGGCCGCGCTCGTCGCGCAGCGTGCCGTTTCCGCCGACGCGCCAGCTCAGGTACAGCGTGCCGCCCGGCATCAGCAGCGCGGCGAGCCGGGCCGCCGCCGCAGCCGCATCGGCAGGCTCCAGGTGCATCACGACCGTCTCGCACAGTACGTTCCGGAATGCGCCGGACGGCACGCCGGCCAGCGCCGGCAACGCGGCCAGCTCGAACGTGAGCGACGGGTGCCGCAAGCGCGCCTCGGCGAGCAGCGCGGCGCTCGCGTCGTAGCCGCGCACGTCGAATCCCTGCGACGCAAGCCACGCTGTGTCGCGCCCCGCGCCGCAGCCGACGTCGGCCGTCGGCCCGGGAGAGAAATGCTGCTCGAGCAGCGCATACATGTCGTCGGGGGCGGCCTGGTCGAGCCAGTCCTGCGCGTATTGCGCGGCATGGGCTTCGTAGGCATCGAGGGTCAGGCGATCTGCCATGGCGGTTACTCCGCGGATGTGTACGTCGAATGACGCACCCCGCATCTTAGCCGTTGCGCGTCGCGCGTGGTGCGGCGCGCCGCACGCCGGCCAGGCCGCCGCCGCATCGTCACGCGCCGATTGACCACAACGAGCACGAGCCCCGGCCGGCCGCGGCGGCGCCCGACATCAACCGGTTCACAGGAATCGCGTGCCGGACGCCCCGGCCGGCGCGTCACACATGCGAATGCGCGCCGCCGCGCACGGGGCCCGCGCGCCGCTCGACTTCGCGACGCACGTCGCCGCGCAGGCCTGCGAAGAACGCAACTTCGGCAACGACGAACAGCGGCCCGACCATCAGGCCGACCAGGTCGTCGACGAACGCCGGCTTGCGTCCCTCGAACCAGTGCCCGACGAACTGCACGACCCAGCCGACCACGAACGCGCCGATGCCGATTGCGAGCCATTGCGCGGTCGGCCGCAGCGCGAGCGTCTGCGCGGCCCACAGCCCGAGCGCGAACAGCGCGGTCATCACGACGCCGAAACGCAGGTCCAACCGCAGGTAGAACACCGAGAACGCGGCGGCGAGCACGAGCGCCGGCGACAGCGCGACGCCGGCCAGCGTACCGAGCGCCGGCCGCGACAGCAGCACCTCGACCGCGAACACGATCATCGGGATGCCGACCAGATGCGTCGCGATGTTGCGCGCGTCGCGATGGTAAGCCGCATACTGGGAAAGGTGATCTTCGAGCGTTTTCATCGCGTCTCCTGGACGATCATTGAGCGCTATCATGCGCGTCAAACCCGAGAACCTCTGTCAGCTACCCGACATCGCGCGCCCATGCCGTCGCAGCTTGCCCCCTACTTGCCGGAGATCGAAGCGAGCCCGTGGTTCGCCGCGCTACCGTCCGCGTTGCGCGACGCCTTGCTCGCGCGCGCGACGTTGCGGCGCCTGCCTGCCGGCCACGCGCTGTTCCGGCGCGGCGATCCGCCGTGCGGGCTGTATGCGGTGCTCGCCGGTTCCGTGACGATAGGCGCGGTCGATCCGCAAGGCAAGGAAGCGCTGCTGACGGTTGCCGAACCCGTCACGTGGTTCGGCGAGATCGCGCTGTTCGACGGCCAGCCGCGCACGCACGATGCGATCGCGCTCGACGACACGCTGCTGTTGCATGTGCCGCAGGCCGAGTTGCTCGCGATGCTCGACGCGACACCGCAATATTGGCGGCAGTTCGCGCTGCTGATGGCGCAAAAGCTGCGTCTCAGCTTCCTGACCGTCGAATCGATGAGCGTGATGCCCGCCGCGCAACGGCTCGCCGCGCGGCTGCTGATGATCGCCGACGGATATGGCGGGATCAGCGCCGGCCGCACCCGTATTCGGCTGTCGCAGGAGAAGCTCGCGGCGATGCTGTCGCTGACGCGGCAGACCGCCAACCAGTTGCTGAAGGCGCTGGAGACAGACGGCGTCGTGCGCTTGCACGTCGGCGAGATCGAACTCGTCGACGTCGACGCACTGCGCCGCGCGAGCGGGCTGCCCGATCGCACGAGCTGACGCAGCACCAATTACGCGCCAACGTCGCGAATACAACGGCGCTGCAACGCCGGGTTTGCGCCGTCATCGCATCGCGCTATCGTGACGGCTCGCACCGCTTTCCTCAGGCCCTTTCCTGCACACGCACTTGAGCACATCGACTGTCACCGCTCCTTCCCGCCATGCATGGCCCGTGTTCGTCGCGTTCCTGCGGCTCGGGCTCACGTCGTTCGGCGGCCCCGTCGCGCATCTCGGCTATTTCCGCGATGCGTTCGTCACGCGTCGCGGCTGGCTGACCGAACGCGCATACGCGGATCTCGTCGGGCTGTGCCAGTTCCTGCCTGGGCCGGCGAGCAGCCAGGTCGGAATGGCAATCGGTCTTTCGCGCGCCGGCTACGCGGGCATGCTCGCCGCATGGCTCGGCTTCACGCTGCCGTCGGCGCTGCTGATGATGCTGTTTGCGATCGGCGTGCATGCGACGGGCATGCCGGTTGCAGCCGGCGCGCTGCACGGGCTGAGGATCGTGTCGGTCGCGGTGATCGCGCAGGCGGTATGGGGGATGGCGCGCACACTGTGCCCCGATGCCCGCCGCGTGACGCTGATGGCGATCGCGGCGTGCATCGCGCTGCTCGTGCCGGCCGCGTGGCTGCAGGTCGTCGTGATTGTCGCGGCCGGCGCAGCCGGCCTCATGCTGTTGCCGCGGCTCGCGAGCGGCGCGCACGATCCGTTGCCGCTGCATGTGTCGCACCGCGCGGGCGTGCTGTGGCTCGCGTTGTTCGCCGCGCTGATCGTCGCGCTGCCGATCGCCGCGGCTGCGCTTCATTCGCATGCGCTCGCCGTGGTCGACGCGTTCTTCCGCACCGGGGCGCTCGTGTTCGGCGGCGGACACGTGGTGCTGCCGCTGCTGCAGGCCGCGGTCGTCACGCCCGGCTGGATCGGCGATTCGGCGTTCCTCGCCGGCTACGGCGTCGCGCAGGCCGTGCCGGGGCCGCTGTTCACGTTCTCCGCGTTCCTCGGTGCGTCGCTGCGCGATGCGCCGAACGGCTGGATCGGCGGGACGATCGCGCTCGTGTCGATCTTCGCGCCGTCGTTTCTGCTCGTTGCGGGCACCGCGCCGTTCTGGGAACGCTTGCGCCGAAGCGCGCGCATGCAGGCAGCGCTCGCGGGCGTGAATGCAGCCGTCGTCGGACTGCTGCTCGCCGCGCTCTATTACCCGGTGTGGAGCGAGACGATCGTCGCGCCGAGTGATTTCGCGGCGGCGCTCGTCGCATTTGTTGCGCTCGTGTTCTGGCGCGTGCCGCCATGGGCCGTCGTGATCGCAAGCGCGGCGCTCGGGTGGGCGTCGACGATGATCGCGTGATCCGGCAATCGGCGCCGCGGCGGGCAAAAACAAAAAAGCCCTCGAAATGAGGGCTTTTTCTCGACGCGCTGCGCGCCGCGGCGGCGCGCAGCGCGCGTGGACTTACGCGAAGTTCTTCGCTGCGAAGTCCCAGTTCACGATGTTCCAGAACGCTTCGACGAACTTCGGACGTGCGTTGCGGTAGTCGATGTAGTAAGCGTGTTCCCACACGTCGATCGTCAGCAGCGGCTTGTCGGCCGTCGTCAGCGGCGTGGCGGCGTTGCTGGTCGACACGATGTCGAGCGAGCCGTCGGCCTTTTTCACGAGCCATGCCCAGCCCGAACCGAACGTGCCGACTGCTGCCTTCGTGAACGCTTCCTTGAACGCGTCGTACGAACCCCACTTCGCGTTGATCGCGTCGCCCAGCGCGCCCGACGGTGCGCCGCCGCCGTTCGGCGACAGGCTGTTCCAGAAGAACGTGTGATTCCAGATTTGCGCGGCGTTGTTGAAGATGCCGCCCGACGACTTCTTGATGATCTCTTCCAGCGACAGGTTTTCGAATTCCGTGCCCGGGATCAGATTGTTCAGGTTCGTCACATAAGCCTGGTGATGCTTGCCGTAGTGGTACTCGATCGTCTCTTTCGAGATGGTCGGCGCGAGTGCGTCTTCAGCGTACGGGAGCGGCGGGAGCGTATGAGCCATGGCGATTCCTTCGTTGAGTATGTAGGGAGGCTGTGTTGAATGCTGCCGAGCGTCCGATTGTAGGCGACTCCGAATATCCCCGCAAACTCACGGGTATTTATCCGCGGTATGCAGAAAATCGGTGCTGGCGCTTCACCCGGCAGGACGACACGGCCGCGCGCAGCATCCATTCCCGGGCGCGCCGCGACGCGCCGGTGGGCGGCCGCGCGCGCGACCTTCGTTTCGCTTACGCGGTGTCGTCAGATCGTATCGGTCAGGCGCGGCTGCACGTCGGCGAGCGACACGTCGGCCGAGCCTTCGGCGAGATGGACGGTCAGCCGGCGCTGCGGCTTCAGCGCGCTCGGCGCCCGCACCGCGCGGCCGGTCTGCGTGTCGATCAGCGCCGCGTAGCCGCGCTCGAGCGTGCGCTGCGGGCTCAGCACCTCGAGCCGAGCCGCGCACGCCGACACACGCGCGGTGTCGCGCTCGTGACGGCGCCGCAGCGCGAGCGCAAGACGTTGCGACAGCCCGGCGAGTGCATGCCGCGCCTGCGTCGGGTCGGGCCGCGCGCGCTGCCAGCGCAATTGCGCGAGCGCAAAACGCGCACGCGCATCGCGCACCGGCCGCGACGCCACCGACGCGAGCCGCACCGCGAGCTGCTCGACGTGAACGCGCTGCCGCTTCAGCCGTTCGCCCGGGCTGACGAGCCGGCGCGCGAGCCAGTCGAGCTGCTGCGCACGCTGCTCGAGCCCGCGCTCCAGACAGCGCGCCAGGGCGCGCTGACGATCACCGAGCTCGCGCAGCAGCAAGGCGCGCTGCGGGCTCGCGAGCTCCGCTGCGCCGGTGGGCGTCGGCGCGCGCAAGTCGGCTGCGAAATCCGCGATCGTGAAATCGGTTTCGTGGCCGACACCGCTGACGACCGGCAGTTCGCTCGCCGCGATCGCACGCGCAAGCGCTTCGTCGTTGAACGACCACAGATCTTCGATGGACCCGCCGCCGCGACAGACGAGCAGCACGTCGACCTCGCGCCGTGCGTTCGCCGTCTGCACCGCAGCGACGAGTTTCTCCGCCGAGCCGGCCCCCTGCACGGGCGCGGGATAGACGACCACCGGAATGTGCGGCGCGCGGCGTGCGAGCGTGGTCAGCACGTCGCGCAGCGCGGCGGCCTGCAGCGACGTGACGATGCCGATTGCGCGCGGATGGGCCGGCAGCGGCCGCTTGCGTTCGGGCGCAAAGAGTCCTTCGGCCTCGAGCTGCGCCTTCAGGCGGAGGAACGCCTCGTACAGACGCCCCTGACCGGTGCGCCGCACGGCCTCGACGTTGAGCTGCACTTCGCCGCGCGGCTCGTACATCGTGACGACTGCGCGCACCTCGATCCGGTCGCCTTCGCGCGGCGTGAATTCCGCATACTGCGCACGGCCGCGAAACATCACGCAACGCATCTGCGCCTGCTGGTCCTTGATCGAGAAGTACCAGTGACCGCTCGCGGCGCGCGTGAAATTCGACACTTCACCCGAGATCCACAGCAGCGGAAACGAGCGCTCGAGCATCGACGAAATCGCGCGATTGAGCGCCGAAACGGGAATCACTTCGTCACCGCCGCGGGTCGCGCCGGGAGCGGAAAAGGGAGAGTCGGAAAGCATGGGCGGTCGAATGAATGCTGGCGGCGACACGATAGTCCGACGCGCGCGCGGCGTCCAGCGCCGACGTTCGGGCGTTGCTGCACCCGGAATGTGTCCACACTCTGTCAATCGTCCAGCAAAAACCTTGGAAAACCGCGGGAAAATCCAGACGATTCCCCATAACACATTGATTTCAATGAACTTTTAAACCTTACGGCATTCTTCACTTCCGACACGATGTCCGTCCGGCGGGCATCTGGCGCTCACGGGCGCGGAGTTTTTCACAGAGTTATCCACAGTGCGCGCCGATCCGGCCCCTTCGTCGTTGTCACGGAGGCCGCTTGCCGCGCCCGCGTGCGGCACGCTAGAGTGCCGCCTTCCGAACACCTTGCGGCAAGTGCCGCCCAACGGAGAATCCGTGTTGACGAATCCGTCCCACGTCGCGGCGCACGGCGCGCCGCGTCCGGCCCGATGAGCGCGCCCGGCGGCCCGCTCGCGCGCCTCGAAGCGCGGCTCACGCGCGAATGGCAGCGGCGCGGTGCGCTCGCATGGGCGCTCACGCCGCTCGCGTGCGTGTTCGGCGCGTGCGCGGCGCTGCGCCGCGCCGCGTACGCGCAAGGCTGGAAAAAGCCGGTCGACGTCGGCGTGCCCGTCGTCGTGGTCGGCAACGTGACCGTCGGCGGCACCGGCAAGACCCCGACCGTGATCGCGCTCGTCGATGCGTTGCGCGCGGCCGGCTTCACGCCGGGCGTCGTATCGCGCGGTTACGGCGCGAACGTGCAGGCACCGACCGCGGTCACGCCGGCATCGCGCGCGAGCGCGGCCGGTGACGAGCCGCTGCTGATCGCGCGCCGCACCGGTGCGCCGGTGTGGGTGTGCCCGGACCGCGTCGCCGCCGCGCAGGCGCTGCGTGCCGCGCATCCGAACGTCGACGTGATCGTCAGCGACGACGGCCTGCAGCACTATCGCCTCGCGCGCACCGTCGAGCTCGTCGTGTTCGATCACCGGCTCGGCGGCAACGGCTTCCTGCTGCCCGCGGGCCCGCTGCGCGAGCCGCTGTCGCGCCGTCGCGACGCGACGCTCGTCAACGATCCGTACAGCGGCGCACTGCCGCCGTGGCCCGACACCTACGCGCTCGCGCTGACGCCGGGCGCCGCATGGCATCTCGACCAGCCGGCGCTGCGCCGCCCGCTGTCGCAGTTCGCGAACGAGCGCGTGCTCGCCGCGGCGGGGATCGGCGCGCCGGAACGCTTCTTCGCGACATTGCGCGCGGCCGGCCTGGCGCCGGCGACCCGCGCGCTGCCCGACCATTACGCGTTCGCCGACAATCCGTTCGTCGACGACGCGGTCGACGCGATCCTGATCACCGAGAAGGATGCAGTAAAATTGGGCGCTTCCTGGCGCGATGCTCGGCTGTGGGTCGTCCCCGTCGAAGCCGCGCTCGATCCTCGCCTCATTGCCCTCGTTGTGGAGAAACTCCGTGGACGCTCGCCTGCTTGAAATCCTTGTGTGCCCTATCTGCAAAGGCCCGCTCCACCATGACCGCGCCGCGCAGGAGCTGATCTGCAACGCGGACAAGCTCGCGTATCCGATCCGCGACGGCATCCCCGTGATGCTCGTCGACGAAGCGCGGCAGACCGTCGAAGGCACGCCGGTCGATCCGGCCGGTCCGGCCAGCTGAACGCCGCCGCACCGGCGCATGGCCTCGGGATTTCCGCGGCCGCGCCGGGCGCGCCAAACGTGCCGGCCGCTCAAACCGCCGGCCTCGTCCCTGCCTTTCCCCCCGCCCAGTCCAGATGACTCATTCGCAACCCTTCATCGCCGTCATTCCTGCCCGGCTCGCGTCGACGCGCTTGCCGAACAAGCCGCTCGCCGATCTCGGCGGCAAGCCGATGGTCGTGCGCGTCGCCGAGCGCGCGCGCGAAGCGGGTGCGCAGCAGGTGCTCGTCGCATCCGACGCACAGAGCGTGCTCGATGCGGCACGCGAGCACGGCTTTGACGCGGTGCTCACGCGCGCCGACCATCCGTCCGGCACCGACCGGCTCGCGGAAGTCGCCGCGACGTTCGGGTGGAGCGACGACACCGTCGTCGTCAACGTGCAGGGCGACGAACCGCTGATCGACCCCGAACTGGTGCGCGACGTAGCGTCGCACCTCGCCGCGCATCCGGACTGCGCGATCGCGACCGCCGCGCATCCAATCCATGACGCGGCCGACGTGTTCAACCCGAACATCGTGAAGGTCGCGCTCGACGCGCGCAACGTCGCGATGTACTTCTCGCGCGCGCCGATTCCGTGGAGCCGCGACGCGTACCAGCCGCACTGGCCCGACGTCGCATCGATGCCCGCACCGGCGTTTCCGGTCCATCGCCACATCGGCCTCTATGCGTATCGCGCGCGTTTCCTGCGCACGTATCCGTCGCTCGCGCAGGCTCCGATCGAGCAGGCCGAGCAGCTCGAGCAGCTGCGCGCGATGTGGCACGGCGAACGCATCGCGGTGCGGATCACCGAGCATGCGCCCGAAGCGGGGATCGACACGCCGGCTGATCTCGCTCGCGTGCAGGCCCTTTTTCGGCCGGGTTCAAAATAACCCGTGGCATAATCAGGCGATTGTGCGAGCCGTCCGCGACCCGCGCGTTCTCGCTTGACCCGCCACGGCCCGCCCCGGCAGCCGCGCGCCGCTTTTCGCCGCGCGCCGCGTCAGACCGGTGCGCCGCGCGGCAGACAAGCCCCGCGCACGCTGTCGCCGACGCTTTGCGTCTCGCCAGACGAATCTACATACTGGAGATATCACCATGCGTTTGATCCTGTTGGGCGCGCCCGGCGCGGGAAAGGGCACCCAGGCAAACTTCATCAAGGAAAAGTTCGGCATCCCGCAGATCTCGACCGGCGACATGCTGCGCGCGGCCGTCAAGGCAGGCTCGCCGCTCGGCGTCGAGGCAAAGGGCTACATGGACGCCGGCAAGCTCGTGCCGGACGCGCTGATCATCGGGCTCGTGAAGGAGCGCCTGAAAGAAGCCGACTGTGCGAACGGCTATCTGTTCGACGGTTTCCCGCGCACGATCGCGCAGGCTGACGCGATGAAGGAAGCAGGCGTCGCGATCGACTACGTGCTCGAAATCGACGTCCCGTTCTCGGAGATCATCGAGCGCATGAGCGGCCGTCGCACGCACCCGGCATCGGGCCGCACGTATCACGTGAAGTTCAACCCGCCGAAGGTCGAGGGCAAGGACGACGTGACGGGCGAACCGCTGATCCAGCGCGACGACGACAAGGAAGAAACCGTCAAGAAGCGTCTCGAGGTGTACGAGGCGCAAACCAAGCCGCTGATCACGTACTACGGCGACTGGGCGCAGCGCGGCGAGGAAAACGGGCTGAAGGCCCCGCAGTATCGCAAGATCTCCGGCCTCGGCACCGTGGACGAAATCCGCGAGCGTGCGTTCGACGCACTGAAGTAAGCACCGACGCACCGCGTCGTGCACGCGCGAGCCGCCCTTGCCGGGCGGCTTTTTTTCGTCCACTCGATCCGATTCGCGCGGCAGGATTCGCATCGCCGTGTCGCTGTCGCCCCACGCGGCGGCGGCCCGTACAATCGATCGGACGCACGGGCGCCGTGACGCGACGCCGCGCGCGCACCCTCCGATCGACCGGCATCGGACCAACCAAGGAGACAGTGATGGAGATTCGCGGCAACGTCTTTCTGATCACGGGCGGCGCATCGGGCCTCGGCGCGGGAACGGCCCGCATGCTTGCGCAGGCCGGCGGCAACGTCGTGCTCGCCGACCTGAACGAAGCGGCCGGCACGGCGCTCGCGTCCGAACTGGGCGGCGTGTTCGTGCGCTGCGACGTGTCGAGCGAGGCCGACGCGCAGGCCGCGGTCGACGCGGCGACGCACGCAGGCACGCTGCGCGGGCTCGTGAACTGCGCGGGCATCGCGCCTGCTGCGAAGACCGTCGGCAAGGACGGCCCCCATCCGCTCGACGTGTTCGCGAAGACGATCAACGTGAATCTCGTCGGCACCTTCAACATGATCCGCGTCGCCGCCGCCGCGATGGCCGCGACCACGCCGGACGGCGGCGGCGAGCGCGGCGTGATCGTCAGCACGGCGTCGGTCGCGGCTTACGACGGGCAGATCGGCCAAGCGGCATATGCGGCGTCGAAGGCTGGCGTCGCCGGCATGACGCTGCCGATCGCGCGCGATCTCGCACGCAGCGGCATCCGTGTGATGACGATCGCGCCCGGGCTGTTCGAGACGCCGATGCTGCTCGGCATGCCGAAGGATGTGCAGGACGCGCTCGCCGCGATGGTGCCGTTCCCGCCGCGGCTCGGCAAGCCGGCCGAATACGCGCTGCTGGTGCGCCAGATCCTCGAGAATCCGATGCTCAACGGCGAAGTGATCCGCCTCGACGGCGCGATCCGGATGCAGCCGAAATAAGTGCAAACAACTGCAAACAAAAAACGCCTGCGATGCAGGCGTTCTTCATGGTGCGGGCTTCCGGCGGCGGCTCAATCGTCGGCGTCGCGCTGCATCCGCTGCCGCAGTTCGGTCACCTGCGATTCGACGACGGTCGCGTCTTCCGCGTCGGGGCGCTCGCCGAGATACTGCTCCAGATCCTCGAGCGCCGGGCGCAGGTAGTCGAGCCGCGCATACGCAAAGCCGCGATCGCGCACTTCGTCGAGCTGCTCCGGCAGCAGAATAACGAGCCGCTGCTGCACCGCGAGCAAGCGCTGCCAGCGCTCCGTCTGCAAATAGATCGTCTTCAGGTTGCGCAGCATCCGAGCGATGATCTCGCGGTTCGTGGCCGGCTGAAGCAGCGCGCGCAACGCGCTGTCGACCGCGCCCGCCGCGCGCGCGACGTACGGTTCGAGCATGTCGACCATCTCGGCTTCGGACAGCGAATGGCCGTTGGTCGGGTCGATGATCAGGTCGCCGTCCGGCAGCGTCACGCGCAGCAAAAAGTGGCCGGGGAACGACACGCCGCGCGCCGGCACGCCGATCTGTTCGGCGAGCTCCAGGTACAGCACCGACAGCGAGATCGGAATCCCGCGACGCCGCTTCAGCACCGCGTTCAGATGGCTGTTATCGGGGTCGTAGTAATCGTTGTGATTGCAGGCGAAGCCGAGTTCGCGAAAGAAGAACTCGTTCAGCGCGGCGACGCGGTCCTTCAGGTCCGCATCGTCGGTGAGCCGGCGGCGCAGCCGCGCGGCCAGCATGTCGAGTTCGGCCAGCGTGCCCTGCAGGTCGAGGTCGGGATAGGCGTCCTGCGCGAGCGACAGCGCGGTTTCCGTGACGGGCAGACTGTCGTCGTCCGCCACGAGCGTGCTGAAGTAGTCGAGAACGCGGGTCATTGCGGTCGTCACTTGGCGCGCCTTCTGAAGTAAGCGTATTTGAAGCCCATCACCCACAACATACCGAAATATAGTGCAGCGAACAGCACGAGGCACGCGGCCATCAGCGCGATGCGATCGAGCGGCTGCGCGCGCATGCCCGTCCAGTCGAAGTTGATCGCGCACCAGCGCATCAGGCCCGCGAGCACGAGCGCCGCGCCGACCAGCTGCACGAAGAAGCGCAGCCACCCCGGCGACGGCTGATAGATGCCGCGCTTGCGCAGCCCGAAGAACAGCAGCAGCGAGTTCAGGCACGCGCCGACGCCGATGCTCAGCGTGAGGCCCGCGTGGCCGATCAGCGGCACGAACACGTAGTTCGACAGCTGCGTGACGATCAGCACCCCGATTGCGATCTTCACCGGTGTCTTGATGTCCTGCTTCGCGTAGAAGCCCGGCGCGAGGATCTTGATCAGGATGATGCCGACGAGGCCGATCCCGTAGGTTGCGAGCGCGCGCGCGACCATCGTGACGGTGTGCGCGTCGAACTTGCCGTAGTTGAAGAGCGTCGCGGTGAGCGGCGTCGCGAAGAAGAACAGCGCAAGCGCGCTCGGCGCCGCGAGCAGGAACGTGACGCGCAGCCCCCAGTCGAGCAGCGCCGAATACTCTTGCGTATCGGCGTCGACGTGCGCCTTCGACAGGCTCGGCAGCAGGATCGTGCCGAGCGCGACGCCGAGCAGCGCGGTCGGGAATTCCATCAGGCGATCCGCATAGTTGATCCACGACACCGCGCCCTGCCCGAGCCGCGACGCGATGTTGGTATTGATGATCAGCGACAGCTGCGCGACCGACACCGCGAACGTCGCGGGCACCATCTTCGCGAGCACGCGCTTCACGCCCGGATGGCGCAGCGCACGCAACGGGTTCAGCCCGATCAGCGGCACCATGTCGATCTTCTTCAGGCCCGGCAGTTGCACGGCGAACTGCAGCACGCCGCCGACGATCACCGCCCATGCGAGCGCGAATACCGGCACCTTCAGGTGCGGCGCAACGAACACGGCCGCGGCGATGAACGCGACGTTCAGCAGCACCGGCGCGAACGCGGGCAGCGAGAAGCTTTTGTAAGTGTTGAGCACGCCGGATGCGAGCGTCGTCAGCGAGATGAACACGATGTACGGGAACATGATCCGCGTCATCGTGACCGCGAGCGGGAACGCCTGCCCGTCAGTATGCAGGCCGGACGCGACCGCGAACACGACCCACGACGCGCCGGCAATGCCGACGACCGACAGCACCGCGAGCGCCCACGCGAGCACGGTCGACATCGCGTCGACGAGCGCCTTGGTCGCATCGTGGCCTTGCTGGTTCTTGAACTCGGCGAGGATCGGCACGAACGCCTGCGAGAACGCACCCTCGGCGGACAGGCGGCGCAGCAGGTTCGGAATGCGGAAGGCGACGTAGAACGCGTCGGTGTATTGACTGGCGCCGAACGCACGGGCGATCAGCGTCTCGCGGGCCAGTCCGGTCACGCGCGACAGCAGCGTGAAGCCGCTGACCGTCAGCAGGGCTCGGAATAGATTCATGGGGCGCTTATTATACGGACGTTGCGTGCCCCGGCACGGACGGACGCCGAAAAGCCCAAACGCCGCCCTCGCGCCTGAGCACCCGACGTCACGTCGGACTTGCCACGCGCTTGATTTTGTTGCTATAATCCCCGGTTTCTGAGCCTGTTACATGCACGGCGCCTGTCGTTTTCATGTCTCGGCCTCGGTTAAAATCACCGTTTTTTTATGCGCCCCTGGGCAATCGTTCTCAGGGGACGGATCGAAAAGCAGCGCTTGGCCGTCAGGCTCCAAGCTCTGGAAACAGGACAGGATAAGGAACCGTCATGGCTAACTCCGCACAAGCACGCAAGCGCGCCCGCCAAGCCGCGAAGGCAAATTCGCACAACTCGGCGCTGCGCTCGAAATTCCGCACCGCGATCAAGTCGGTTCGCAAGGCTGTTGAAGCCGGCGACCAGGCAAAGGCTGCCGAGCTGTTCAAGGCTGCCGTGAAGACGATCGACACGATCGCCGACAAGAAGATCGTTCACAAGAACAAGGCCGCTCGCAGCAAGAGCCGCCTCGCCGCAGCCGTCAAGGGCCTGCAGGCAGCAGCGTAAATCCGGCGTGCCCGCTTCGGCGGGCGCTCCTGTTTCCTGCGATCACGAAAAAGCCCGCCTAGGCGGGCTTTTTTGCATGCGTCGTCCGGGCATCGCTGCGCCGGAGGCCACCGGGCGAACCCGCATCGTGCGCGCTCGCCCCCGCCGGATTCACTTCTTGTCGTTGTAGTCCGGCAACTCGCATGCCTCGGTAACGACGAGGTTGTTGTCCTTCGCGAAGTTCAGCACGAAATCGAATGCCATCGGCTCGATGTCGCGCAGCCGCGAATCGAGGATCACGCATTTCAGGTCGCCGAGCATCGTCGGGCGCACGTACAGAGAATATTTCAGACGCGCGTTCGGCCCGCTCGCACCCGGCCCGAAGCAGGCCATCACGCCGGCCAGACGCTCCGACCAGTCGCTCGGGCGAAACTTTTTCCCGTCTTTCGTGATGCCCTGGATGAAGAATTCGGTCGGAGGGGTTTCAGCCATGTGGTTACCCAAGTGACGGCCCGGCGATGTCCAGGCGACGGCGCCTGGGTACGCGAACACAAAGCTGGAATGGACAGCGGCAGATGCGCGTCGATATCCCGAAAACAGGCTGTCGATGCGCGCCGCCGACGCGCCGCACCGGATTTGTGCAGCGCACGGCTTGTGTCCGGCAGTGCGCGAAACGGCTTGCCTGCCGGGCTGGAGAAAACTTTTGAATTATACCGCAGCGCGGCATCGCGCGTCGTGCCGCGGCCCCTCTTCCGACGCGCGCCGCCGCCCGTCGAGATCGCTCCCCGCTTCTGCGCGCGGCTCGTCAAAGCACGGAAAATCCTTTATGCTGCTTTGAGTTATCCACATCCGACGGCGGCGCCGTCCGGCCTCGCTGCCGGTCCCGACCCGCCGTATTTCGTTTCATGACCGCCAAAACCATTCGTCACTACCTGCAGTTCAAGGATTTCTCGCTGGAAGACTACGAGTACGTGCTCGAACGCACGGGTATCCTGAAGCGCAAGTTCAAGAACTACGAGACCTATCACCCGCTGCACGACCGCACGCTCGCGATGATCTTCGAAAAGAGCTCGACCCGCACGCGGCTGTCGTTCGAAGCGGGCATCTTCCAGCTCGGCGGCCACGCGGTGTTCATGAGCACGCGCGACACGCAGCTCGGCCGCGGCGAGCCCGTCGAGGATTCCGCGCAGGTGATCTCGCGGATGGTCGACATCATCATGATCCGCACGTTCGAACAGGACGTGATCACACGCTTCGCGCAGAATTCGCGCGTGCCGGTGATCAACGGGCTGACCAACGAATACCACCCGTGCCAGGTGCTCGCCGACATCTTCACGTACTACGAGCACCGCGGCCCGATCGCCGGCAAGACGGTCGCGTGGGTCGGCGATGCGAACAACATGCTGTACACCTGGATCGAAGCCGCGCAGATCCTCGGCTTCAAGCTGCGCCTGTCGACGCCGCCTGGCTATGCGCTCGACATGAAGCTCGTGTCGCCGGACAGCGCACCGTTCTACGAAGTGTTCGACGATCCGAACGAAGCGTGCAAGGGCGCCGATCTCGTCACCACCGACGTGTGGACGAGCATGGGCTTCGAAGCCGAGAACGACGCACGCAAGCAGGCGTTTGCCGACTGGTGCGTCGACGAGGAAATGATGGGTCACGCGAACCCGGACGCGCTCTTCATGCACTGTCTGCCCGCGCATCGCGGCGAGGAAGTGACGGCCGGCGTGATCGACGGCCCGCAGAGCGTCGTGTGGGACGAGGCGGAGAACCGCCTGCACGTGCAGAAGGCGCTAATGGAGTTCCTGCTGCTCGGCCGCCTCAAGCACTAATCGCGGCAACCGCCCGCGCGCACGCGCGCGGATAAAAAAAAAGCGCCGGTCATCGATCGGCGCTTTTTGTTTGCGTGGGTGAAGCCGGCGCGGGCGACCGCGTTACATGCACACCGGCTCGGGCTCGAGCTCGACGCCGAACCGCTTGCGCACGTCGGCCTGGATCGCGCGCGCGAGCGCGAGCACGTCGCCCCCCGTCGCGCCGCCGCGATTCACCAGCACGAGCGCCTGCCGGTCGTGCACGGCCGCCGCGCCGAGCGCGCGCCCCTTCCAGCCGCACTGATCGATGAGCCAGCCGGCCGCGAGCTTCACGTGCCCGTCCGGCTGCGGATACGACACGACGTCCGGCGCACGCGCGCGCAGCGCATCGAACTGCGCGCCGTCGATCACCGGATTCTTGAAGAAGCTGCCGGCGTTGCCGAGCACGAGCGGGTCGGGCAGCTTCGCGCGACGGATCGCGACGACCGCGTCGAACACGTCGCGCGGCGTTGCGGCATCGGGGGCGATGCCGCGCGCGTCGAGCTCGCGCGTGACGTCCGCGTAGCCGAGCCGCGGCGTCCATTGCTTCGGCAGCCGGAACGTCACCGCGACGATCGCGAAGCGGCCGCGCCCGTCCCGCTTGAAGAAGCTGTCGCGATAGCCGAATGCGCAGCGCGCCGCATCGAAACGTTCGGTGCGTCCGGTCGCGAGTTCGATTGCGTGCAGCGAGTGGAAGTGCGTCTTCATCTCGAGGCCGTACGCGCCGATGTTTTGGATCGGCGCGGCGCCGACGGTGCCCGGAATCAGCGCGAGATTCTCGAGGCCGGGCATTCCGTGCTCGAGCGTCCATGCAACGAATTCGTGCCAGGTCTCGCCGCCGCCGGCCTCGACGTACCACGCATCGTCGTCCTCATGAACGACGCGGCGGCCGGCGATCTGGTCGAGCAGCACGACGCCGTCGAAATCGCGCGTGAACACGACGTTGCTGCCGCCGCCGAGCACGAGCTTTGGCAGCGACGCGACGCGCGGGTCGCGGTGCAGCGCCTCGAACTGCGCCGCGTGCGTGATGCGCGCGGCGAAGCGCGCGTTCGCGGCAATGCCGAACGTGTTGTGTGCGGCGAGCGGATGGTCGGGAAGCAGCGACAGGGCGGATTCGTCAGGGGGCATCGGCATTGGCGGTCACGTCCGCCAGGCGCGCGCATGGCCGGCCTTGGGCAAACGGAGGGGCATCGGTAAAATGGCAAACAGTCCGCAATTATAGCGAGTACCCGCGCGCGAGCCGGGCGCCCGCACCTCAAGGGAGAATGCCATGCCATCGTTCGACGTCGTTTCCGAAGCGAACATGATCGAAGTGAAAAACGCCATCGAGCAGTCGAACAAGGAAATTTCGACGCGCTTCGACTTCAAGGGCTCCGACGCGCGCGTCGAGCAGAAGGAGCGCGAGCTGACGCTGTTCGCCGACGACGATTTCAAGCTCGGGCAGGTCAAGGACGTACTGATCAGCAAACTCGCGAAGCGCAACGTCGACGTGCGCTTCCTCGACTACGGCAAGGTCGAAAAGATCGGCGGCGACAAGGTCAAGCAGGTCGTCACCGTGAAGAAGGGCGTGACCGGCGATCTCGCGAAGAAGATCGTCAGGCTCGTGAAAGACAGCAAGATCAAGGTGCAGGCGAGCATCCAGGGCGACGCGGTGCGCGTGGCCGGCACCAAGCGCGACGACCTGCAGAGCGTGATCGCGATGCTGCGCAAGGACGTGACCGACACCCCGCTCGACTTCAACAACTTCCGCGACTGATCGACGCCGTCGACCGGCCGTCCCGCGCCGCCGGCGCCCGCACGCAGCAGCGCCCCGGCGGCCGGGCCATCCGGCAGTACCTTTCTCAGGCCTTGCCGCCGTCCTGCGCGCCGCCGTCGGCCGCCTTCTTCTTGTCGCCGATCCGGCTCTCCTGCCCCGCCAGCAGCTTCGAGATGTTGCCGCGGTGACGCCATACGAGCAGCACGCTCATCGCCAGCACGGCCCATGCGACCGGATTGTGGCCGGTGCCGAACAGGAACACGTCGAACACCGGTGCGAACACGGCCGCGACCAGCGCCGCGAGCGACGAATAGCGGAAGAAGAACGCGACGATCAGCCAGGTCAGCGCGGTCGCGAGCCCGAGCACCGGGTGCACCGAGAGCAGCACGCCGGCGGCTGTCGCGACGCCCTTGCCGCCCTGGAAGCGGAAGAACACCGGATACAGGTGGCCGAGAAATACGGCGATTGCGACCCATGCGACGGCCACGTCTGACAGTCCGAAGTGCCGCGCGAGCCACACCGCGAGCCAGCCCTTGAACGCGTCGCCGACGAGCGTCAGGATCGCGGCCTTCTTGTTGCCGCTGCGCAGCACGTTGGTCGCGCCGGGATTCTTCGACCCGTACGAACGGGGATCGGCCAGGCCCATCGCGGCGCTGACGACGACGGCGAACGACACCGAACCGATCAGGTAGGCAACAAGTGCGGCGAGCAGGATCTGCATGCGGAGAACTCTTCTTTCAACGTATCGGTGAAGGGACGGCCGGGAGCGGCATCCCGACCGGTTGCGACGGGCGCCGCCGCGGCGGAGCGCCGGCAGGCCGTTTCGGCCGGCCGTGCGGGCCGACCGGCCAAAACGGCGCCCATTCTACCGAACGAACGCGGCCTGCCACGAAGGTGAAACCCTCAGTCGGCGCTCGCGCACTGCACGGGCGTCGCGCCGAGCAGCGTCGTGAGCACCGCGGGCGCGAGGCTCACGAGATAGCCGCGGCGGCCGCCGTTCAGGTAGATCGTCGGCAATTCGAGGATCGTAGACTCGACGTACACGGGCATCGTCTTGCGCGTGCCGAACGGCGACGTGCCGCCGACCAGATAGCCTGAATGGCGGTTCGCGACGTCGGGCTTGCATGGCTCGACGCGTTTTGCGCCGATCTGCCGCGCGAGATTCTTGGTCGACACCGTGCGGTCGCCGTGCATCAGCACGATCAGCGGCTTCGCGTGCTCGTCCTCCATCACGAGCGTCTTCACGACGCAGTGTTCGTCGACGCCAAGCTGGCGCGCCGACTCGCCGGTGCCGCCGTGCTCGACGTAATCGTACGGATGCTCGCCGAATGCGATGCCGTGGCGGCGCAGCAGCTGGGTCGCCGGTGTCTCGGACACGTGTCTGGATTTGCTCATGGCCGCATTTTAATGGCGAACGAGCGGCGGGAGCCCACGATCGCGCCGGCATGCGCTTGTTCGGTGTCCGCGCCTGCGGCTCGCGCACCGGCGGTATACTCGCGGCCCTTCAGGCGCGGGCGAGCATGCCCGTCGTCGCGTCCGTCATCATTGCGCACATCGCGAAGCGCTATTGCCCGATTGCCCGATTGTGGCGCGTGCGCCGTCATGGCACGATCGTTCGCAAATCTCGCCGCGCGGTTGCCCGGCCCTTCTTCTGGAGACGCCATGATCCCTGCTGTCCGCCCGGCCACGCCGCTCGATGTCGCGGCGCTGCTCGCCGCATTGCCCGACCGCATCGCCGACGTGCCTGCCCGCCGGGCCGCGCATGCGCCCGCGCAGCCGGCGCTGATCGAGGATGCACGCCGGCTGTCGTACGGCGAGCTCGCGCAAGCCGTCGACGCGGCCGCCCAACGGCTCGCCGCCCTTGGCGTGCGCGGCGGCGATCGCGTGATGATCGTCGCGGAAAACAGCGTCGCGCAGATCGTGCTGCTGTTCGCGGCCGCGCGCATCGACGCCTGGGCGCTCATGTCGAACGCGCGGCTGTCGGCCGGCGAGCTCGACGCGATCGCCGCGCACGCGCGCCCGAAGCTGATCGCGTTTACGACGGAAGCGTCACCCGATGCGCGCGCGCACGCCGCGCGGTACGGCGCAACGCCCGCCGACGCGCTGTCCGTCGACATCGGCGCGTGGTCGCACCACGTCGACGCGCGCGCGCCCGCCGAGCCGGTCGCGGCCGACGGCGCCGCGCAATGCGCGGCGCTCATCTATACGACCGGCACGACCGGCACGCCGAAGGGCGTGATGCTGTCGCATCGCAACCTGCTGTTCATCGCGGCGACGTCGAGCGCACTGCGTCGCGTGTCGCCCGACGATGTCGTTTATACGGTGCTGCCGGTATCGCACGTATATGGGCTCGCATCGGTGTGCCTCGGCAGCCTGTATGCCGGCGCGACGCTGCGGCTCGCACCGCGGTTTTCGCCGGAGGCCGTGCGGGTCGCGCTCGCGGACGAAGGCGTGACGATCCTCCAGGGCGTGCCCGCGATGCACGCAAAGCTGCTCGAGCATCTGCACACGCACGCACACGCGTGGCACGCGCCGCGACTGCGCTTCGCGTATTCGGGCGGCTCGCCGCTCGATGCCGACCTGAAGGCGCGCGTCGAACGCATGTACGGCGTGCCGCTGCACAACGGCTACGGGATGACCGAAAGCAGCCCGACGATCACGCAGACGCCGCTCGACGCACCGCGCGCCGACTGCTCCGTCGGCATGCCGATCCCCGGCGTGGAGATGCGGATCGTCGCGCCCGACGGCACCGACGTGCCGCGCGGCGAGGTCGGCGAGATCCGCGTGCGCGGGCCGAACGTGATGCTCGGCTATTACCGGAATGCGGACGCGAC
Source organism: Burkholderia latens (assembly GCF_001718795.1). Lineage (NCBI taxonomy): Bacteria > Pseudomonadati > Pseudomonadota > Betaproteobacteria > Burkholderiales > Burkholderiaceae > Burkholderia > Burkholderia latens. The sequence continues at coordinate 2,676,868 of NZ_CP013435.1, forward strand.
GCACGCGGCGGTGTCGCAAGACGGCTGGCTCGCCACCGGCGATCTCGCGCGGCAGGACGCCGACGGCTCGGTAACGATCGCCGGCCGCAGCAAGGAGCTGATCATCCGCTCGGGCTTCAACGTGTATCCGGTGGAAGTCGAACAGGTGCTGAACGCGCACGCGGACGTCGTGCAGGCGGCAGTTGTCGGCCGTGCAGTCGACGGCAACGAGGAAGTGCTTGCATTCGTCGAACTGGTGCCAGATGCGACGGCGACGGAGGCCGAGCTGCACGCATGGTGCGCGCAACGACTCGCGCCTTACAAGCGCCCGGCCCGCATCCGCGTGCTCGACGCGCTGCCGGCCGCGTCGACCGGCAAGGTGCTGAAGCACAAGCTGCGCGAACTCGGGTAACGCTCGGCGCCGGCCCCGCGGCCTGCGAGCCGGCGCACGCGCCGCGTGAACCTAGCCGCGCGGATGATGCTGCGCATGCAGCGTCTTCAACCGTTCGCGCGCGACGTGCGTGTAGATCTGCGTGGTCGAGATGTCGCTGTGGCCGAGCAGCAGCTGCACGACGCGCAGGTCGGCGCCGTGGTTCAGCAGGTGCGTCGCGAACGCGTGCCGCAGCGTATGCGGCGACAGGTGCGCGCGCACGTCGGCCTTCAGCGCATGGCGCTTGATGATGTTCCAGAATTGCTGGCGCGTCATTCCATCGCCGCGCGCGGTCACGAACAGCGCGTCGGCCGCGCGCGCGCCGAGCAGCGCCGGCCGCGCGTCGCGCAGATAGCGTTCGATCCAGCCGTGCGCGACTTCGCCGAACGGCACGAGCCGCTCCTTCGAACCCTTGCCCATCACGCGCACGACGCCTTCGTTCAATCCGACTTCGACCGTCTTCAGCGTGACGAGCTCGCTGACGCGCAGCCCGCTCGCATACATCAGCTCCAGCATCGTGCGATCGCGCAGGCCGAGCGGCGTCGCGATGTCGGGCGCGCCGAGCAGCGCCTCGACCTGGGCCTCCGACAGCGTCGACGGGAACCGCGTGCCCTGCTTCGCAGACGTGATCCGCAGCGTCGGGTCCGCGGTCGCGCGATGCTCGCGCACGGCCCAGCCGTAATAACGGCGGAACACCGACAGCCGCCGGTTCGACGACGTCGCCTTGCCGTCGCTGCGCGCGGCGATGTAGCCGGTCACCATTGCCTCGTCGGCCGCGTCGAGCGGCGCGCCGTGCGTCGCGGCCAGCCATTGCGAAAACAGCATCAGGTCGCGCCGGTACGCATCGAGCGTATTGCGCGCAAGCCCGTGCTCGAGCCACAGCGCATCGCAGAACACGTCGATCGACGCACGGCTCGCGAGCAGCGCGGGCGACGCGTCGGCAATGGAACCCGCATCGGAATCGGGGGACAGCAGCGGTTCGGTCATTTGTACGGCACACCCTCGTGCGCAAGCAGCCAGCGCTTTACTTTCTGGTAGTAGCCACCGTCGTCGTGATTCGCGAAGCCGCCGAGGCCGCCCGCCGCGACGACGCGATGGCATGGAATCACGAGCGGGAAATAGTTCGCGCCGCACGCCTGGCCGACCGCGCGCGGCGCGCTGCCGATGCGCTTCGCGACCTGCCCGTACGTCAGCACCGTGCCTGGCGGAATGTCGCTGATCACGCCCCACACTCGGTGCTGAAACGCGCTGCCGACCTGCGCGAGCGGCAGGTCGAAGCGCGCCGACGCGCGCTCGAAATAACGTTCGATCTGCTCGACTGCCCGCTTCGCGAGCGGCGAATCGGGCGCGACCGTTGCGATCGACTCCGGCAGATAAACGATTTCGCGCACCACCGCGGCATCGGTGCGAATGCCGACCTTGCCGAATGGCGCGTCGATGACTGCGTTGAACATGAGCTTCTCCTTACCGGTGCAACGTGCGGCGCCGCGCCGACACTCTACGCCGCCTTCACGCGGCACGCAGCGCCCATTCGACGTGCTCGCGCACGACCGGCGACGGATCCTCGGCGCGCGCGCGCAACGCGGCGACGATCGCGTCGCGCGCATCCGGCGCGAGTCGATCGCGCGGCGCGCGCAGCGCATTGCCGAGGCCGACCGCGAGATTGCGCAGCCAGCTTTCATGCCCGATGCGCCGGATCGCGCTGCCCTGCATCCGCGTCTCGAACGTGTCGGCATCCCAATCGAACAGCTCGACGAGCGTCGCGCGATCGAGTCCGTGCCGCACGTCGAAATCGGCGACCGGCGCCGCCTGCGCGAACTTGTTCCACGGACACACGAGCTGGCAGTCGTCGCAGCCGTACACGCGGTTGCCGATCAGCGGCCGCAGCGGTTCGGGAATGCTGCCTTTCAGTTCGATCGTCAGATACGAGATACAGCGGCGCGCGTCGACGCGATACGGTTCGACGATCGCGCCGGTCGGGCACGCGTCGATGCAGCGCGTGCAGCTGCCGCAGTGCGCGCCGGGCGTCTCGGGCGCGGTGCCGGGCGCCGTCTGCGCGTCGGTCGGCAGCGGAATGTCGACGTAGATTTCTCCGAGAAAGAACAGCGAGCCCGCGTCGCGCTGCAACAGCAACGTATGCTTGCCGCGCCAGCCGACCCCGGCCTTCTGCGCGAGCTCGACCTCGAGCACCGGCGCGGAATCGGTGAACACGCGGTAGCCGAATCCGCCGATCTCGCGCTCGATGCGCTCCGCGAGCGTCTGCAGCCGGTTGCGCAGCACCTTGTGATAGTCGCGGCCGCGCGCGTAGATCGACACGACGGCCGCCTGCGGATCGTCGACGCGCGCGCGCTCGCGTGCGCGCCAGTCGTGCGGCGCGAGCGCGCCTGCCGCCGCATCGGGCGCGTCGGCGGCCAGCGTTTCGGCCGGCAGATACGCGAGCCGTGCGGAAATCACGCGTCGCGTGCCGGCCACAAGTTCGGCCGGCCGCGCGCGTTTCATCCCGTGTTTGGCCATATAATCCATTTCGCCGTGGTACCCGGCTTCCAGCCAGGCGGCGAGGCCCGCTTCGGCATCCGAGAGATCGGTGTCGCTGATGCCGATTGCCCCGAAACCCAATTCGCGCCCCCACGCCCTGATGCGAGCGGCGAGCGCAGTCAACGTCGCATCATCGAGCGCGCACGGCGCCGCGCCTTCGGCACGAGTCGAAGGGGTGTCGGATGCGGCGAGTTCCGGTAATCGGTTCATCGCACTATTTTACGAGAATGCCAGCCACGCCCCATACGCGTCACGCCGACACGCTGCCCGCCCCGCTCGCGGAGCGCGTAATCGCACTCGCCGACGAAGCGGCGACCGAAGCCTTCGGCGCCCGCTTCGCGCACGCGCTCGACGCGGCGCGCACCGAACTCGCCCGAGCGCACGCGTTCGAGGGGCTGCAGATTCAGCTGCTCGGCGATCTCGGCGCGGGCAAAACGACCCTCGTGCGCGCGGTCCTGCGCGGCCTCGGCCATGCCGGCCGCGTGCGCAGCCCGACCTACACGCTCGTCGAACCGTACGCGTTCGCACGCGACGACGGGGAACTTGAGGTCTATCACTTCGATCTGTATCGATTCAACGATCCGGCCGAATGGTCCGATGCAGGCTTTCGCGAATACTTCAATTCCAGCGCGATCTGCCTCGTCGAATGGCCGCAACAGGCGGGCACCCTGCTCGGCGTGCCCGATCTGGTTTTCTCGCTCGACGTGGACGGCGAAGGCCGCGCCCTCACCGTCCGGGCGTACAGCGCTTCAGGAAAGGCATGTCTCGAAAGATGTTGATCAAACCGTTCCGCTCGATCGAATCGGCGGCCACCGCGACGCACAACTGGCGGCGCCGTCAGATCCTGCGCGCGGGCGCGTCGACGCTGGTGCTCGGCCTCGCCGCGCCGCGGCTCGCGCATGCGTCGTCGGTGCTCGGCGTGCGCGTGTGGCCCGCCCGCGATTACACGCGCGTCACGATCGAATCCGACCAGCCGCTGCAGAATAGCCAACAGCTCTTGCAGGCTCCCGACCGCCTCGTCGTCGACCTGACCGGCCTCGAGCTCGACCAGGCGCTGCGCGACCTCGTGTCGAAGATCGCACCGAACGATCCGCAGATCCAGTCGGTGCGCGTCGGCCAGTATCAGCCGCATGTCGTGCGGATGGTGTTCGACCTGAAGGGCTCGGTGAAGCCGCAGGTTTTCACGCTGCCGCCGGTCGGCACCTACAAGTACCGGCTCGTGTTCGACCTCTATCCGGCCGTCGCGCCCGATCCGCTGGCCGATCTGATCGCGCAGACCGAACGCAAGGAACAGGCGCTCAACGACACCGCGCGTGCGCAGCAGATGCAGCCGCCGACCACGCTCGCGGGCCCGGCCGCACCGCCGCCCTCGGCGGCAGACAACAGCGACGCGTTCTTCCAGCGCTTCGCGCAGAACGCTCCGGCGACGCCGCGCACGCCGCCGGCCGCGGCCACACCGTCGGCACCGGCGAAGCCGGCCGTCAAGCCGCCGGCCGTCATCGCGCGCCGCGACGACAGCGACGACGACGGCGACACCTACAAGTTCACCGCGCCGAAGTCGGGCAAGGGCGGCACCATGCGCCTGTTGACGGTCGCGATCGATCCGGGCCACGGCGGCGAGGATCCCGGCGCGATCGGCGGCGGCGGTACGTACGAGAAACACATCGCACTCGACATCGCGAAGAAGCTGCGCGCGAAGATCGACGGCGCGCCGAACATGCGCGCAATGATGACGCGCGATGCCGACTTCTTCGTGCCGCTGAACGTGCGCGTGCAGAAGGCGCGCCGCGTGGGCGCCGATTTGTTCGTGTCGATCCATGCGGATGCGTTTACGACGCCGTCCGCGAGCGGCTCGTCGGTGTTCGCACTGTCGGATCACGGTGCGTCGAGCGCGGCCGCGCGCTGGCTCGCGAACAAGGAAAACGCGTCGGACCTGATCGGCGGCATCAACATCAAGACGCAAGACGCGGCCGTGAGCCGCGCGCTGTTCGACATGTCGACGACCGCGCAGATCCGCGATTCGCTGCGTTACGGCAATTACGTGCTGAAGGAAGTCGGCGGCATCAACAAGCTGCACAAAGGCTCGGTCGAGCAGGCCGGATTCGCGGTGCTGAAAGCGCCGGACATTCCGTCGATTCTGGTCGAGACCGCGTTCATCAGCAATCCGGACGAAGAGCGCAAACTCAACGACGACAGCTATCGCGACGAGATGGCCGACGCGATCTTCCGCGGCATCAAGCGCTACTTCGCCGCGAATCCGCCGCTCGCGAAGAACCGGATGGCCTGACGGCCGCACGCGCGAGCGCCCTCTCCCGCGCCGCCGGCACGCGCCGCGTGCCGGCGCGTCACGACGCCGCGAAACGGCGTATCAGCTTCCCGCCGAACACGTTCACCGCAAGGCCAGCCAGCACGAGCGCCGCGCCGATCAGCTGCGCGTGGCTCAGGTGCTCGTCGAGCAGCAGCGCCGACGACGCGAGCCCGACGATCGGCACCAGCAGCGAGAACTGAGCGACCTGCGCAGCCGGATAGCGCGACATCAGGCGGCTCCATAATCCGTAGCCGAGCAGCGTTGCAACGAACGCCAGATACACGACCGCGAAAATCGATGCGCGGTCGAGCCCGGCCAGCGCGGCGCCGATCCGCTGCGGCCCCTCGAACCACAGCGACAGCACGAAGAACGGCACGGGCGGCACGAGGCTCGCCCACACGACGAGCGAGACCAGGTTCGCGTTGCCGACTTTCTTCGTGACGATATTGCCGAACGCCCACATCGCGGCCGAGCCGATGGTCAGCAGGAAGCCCGCGAGCGTCATCGCGCTGCCGCCCTGCACGGCGATCACGACGAGCCCGGCCGCGGCGATCGCCAGGCCGACCAGGTTCTGCACGCGCAGCCGCTCGCCGAGGAACAGCATCGCGAACACAAGCGTGAAGAACGCCTGCGACTGCAGCACCAGCGACGCAAGGCCGGCCGGCATGCCGACGTACATGCCGGTGAACAGGAACACGAACTGGCCGAGCTGGATCGTCGCGCCGTACAGCAGCAGCATGCGCCATGGAATCTGCGGGCGGCGCACGAAGAACACCGCAGGCACCGCCGCGAGCGTGAAACGCAGCGCACCGAGCAGCATCGGCGGCATGCCGTGCAGGCCGACCTTGATCACGACAAAGTTCACACCCCACGCGAGGATCACGACCAGCGCGAGCAGCAGGTCCTTCGGGGCCATCATCGGCGTCTCCTCGATTGTCGGATGAGTTCGAAAGGCGCTCAGTCTACCGGGTTTCGCCGCACCGCCCGATACCCGCGCGGCGCGAATGGAATCGGCGCGCGCGCGGGCGTGCGGGGCTCCCCGGACCGGGCACGCCGCATGCCTGCGGCCGCTGCAGCGCAACACGCACCGCGTCGGCTCGCTCCATCGCACCGCCGGCACGCCGCGTTCCCCGTCGCCCGCGCGGCTGTGCCGCCGGTACAATGACCGGCAAACCTGCCGTCCCCCACGAGGCCCCCCATGACCGACCCGATCAAAGCCCTGCTGAAGCCGCACATCCGCGACATCGGCAACCTGCAGGTGCGCCGCACGCTGCCCGCGCTCGCCGCACGCCTCGTCGGCCCGTTCATCTTCTTCGATCACATGGGCCCCGCCGCGCTGCCGGCCGGCACCGGGCTCGACGTGCGCCCGCATCCGCACATCGGGCTCGCGACCGTCACGTACCTGTTCGACGGTGCGATCCTGCACCGCGACAGCCTGGGCTCGCTGCAGGAAATCGTGCCGGGCGACGTGAACTGGATGACCGCCGGACGCGGGATCGTGCACTCGGAGCGCACGCCCGACGCGCAGCGCGCGAGCGGCCATACCGTCCACGGTATCCAGACCTGGGTCGCACTGCCGGTCGCGCACGAGACCACGGAGCCGTCGTTCGAGCACCATCCGGCCGACACGCTGCCCAAGCATCAAGAAAACGGGGTCGCGCTGACCGTGATCGCCGGCGACGCATTCGGCCTGCGCTCGCCCGTCAAGACGTTCTCGCGCACGCTGTACGTCGCCGCCGAATTCGCGGCCGGCGGCCGCGTCGAGCTCGATGCGTCGCATCAGGAGCGCGCCGTCTATGTGGTCGACGGTGACCTGACGATCGACGGCACGAGCGTGCCGGCCGAGCAGATGGCCGTGCTCGCGCCGGGTGCGACGGTCACGCTCGCGAGCGCCCATGGCGCACGCGCGATGCTGCTCGGCGGCGACAAGATCGACGGCGAGCGCTTCATCGAATGGAATTTCGTTGCCAGCAGCCGCGACGCGATCGAGCGCGCGAAGCGGGCATGGACGAACCAGGAAATGGGCAAGGTGCCCGGCGAAACCGAGTGGATTCCGCTGCCCGAATCGAAGCCGCGTTGAAAAAGCGCGCGCCGCCCCCACCCTGACGACATTCGAACGGAAGAGAACGACATGGATACCACGCTTGCCACTTTCGAAAGAGACGTCATAGAGGCGTCGCTGGACACGCCCGTGCTGGTCGACTTCTGGGCGCCGTGGTGCGGCCCGTGCAAGACGCTCGGCCCGCTGCTCGAAAAGCTCGAAGCCGACTACGAAGGGCGCTGGAAGCTCGTGAAGGTTAACGTCGACGAGAATCAGGAACTCGCCGCGCATTTCCAGACGCGCAGCATTCCGCACGTGATCGCATTCGCGGACGGCCGCCCGGTCGACCAGTTCATCGGCGTGCTGCCGGAAGGACAGTTGCGCGCGTTTCTCGACCGGCTGCTGCCGGCGCCCGACGAAGCGGAGCGCCGCGCCGCACAAGATGCGATCGCCGAATCCCGCTACGACGATGCACTCGCGCACCTCGAAGCCGCGCTCGCGCTGAACCCCGGCTTCGAGGATGCACGGCTTGACCTGATCGAGCTGCTGCTCGCGCGCAACGACGTGGACGCCGCACGCGCCGAAGCCGAACGCCTGTCGCCGCAGACGCTTCAGGGCGCGGATCCGCGCTACCAGGCGATCAAGACCCGTTTCGATGCGCTCGATGCAACGGCCGACCTGCCGCCGACCGACGCGCTCGAAGCACGCATCGCCGCCAATCCCGCCGATCTCGAAGCGCGCTTCGACCTCGCGCAGACCCTGATCGCTCGACGCGCGTACGAAGGCGCACTCGAGCAGTTGCTGGAAATCGTGTTGCGCGACCGCACGTATGGCGACGATCTCGGCCGCCGCACGATGATTTCGGTGTTCGAACTGGCGGGCGATCGGCCCGAGCTCGTCGCCGCGTGGCGGCGCAAGCTGAGCATGGCGCTCAATTGATTGTCCGAACGGCCGGCCGCAACGGCCTGGCCGGTTCGCGAACGTACGGCGGCGCCGCCGCCGTACCGCACGCACCATTCCCGTTCGCGGCCCGAGCTGCCCCGATCAGCCGGCAGCGCGCGCCGCAATTGCGCGCAATGCGTGCGCGGCCGCCGCGAACCCGAAGCTCGCGGTCACGCACACGCTCGACCCGAACCCCGCGCAGTTGAGCCCCGCGACATGCGCGGCGGTGGACGGCTCCGCACCATCCTCGATGTCGCAAGCGGCCGCCTCCGGATAGATCAGCGGCTCGTCCGAATACACGGCGCTGATCCTGAAGCGCGCTTTCGGCCCGCGCGGGAAGCCGTGCTGCTTGCGCAACTGCGCGCGCACCTTCGACAGCAGCGGATCCTGGATCGTCAGCGCGAGATCGTCGATGCGGATGCGCGTCGGATCGAGCTGGCCGCCCGCGCCGCCAACCGTGACGAGCGGCTGCCCCTTCGCGACGCACCATGCGATCAGCGCGACCTTCGTGCGCACGCTGTCGATCGCGTCGATCACGTAGTCGAAGCCGCCGCCGAGCAGCGCATCGAAATTGTCGGGCTCCGCGAAATCCTCGATCCTGTTCACGCGGCACGCGGGGTCGATCAGCGCGATGCGCTCGGCCATCGCGTCGACCTTCGGCTTTCCGTAATTGCCGTCGAGCGCGTGGATCTGCCGGTTCGTATTGCTTTCCGCGACGTTGTCGAGATCGATCAGCGTGAGTGTGCCGATCGCGCTGCGCGCGAGCGCCTCGGCCGTCCACGACCCGACGCCGCCGATGCCGATCACGGCCACGTGTGCGCGCTCGAACGCGGCGAGCGCCGGTGCGCCGTACAACCGCGCAATACCGCCGAAGCGGCGCTCGCGATCCACGTCAAGCTGGATCGTCGGGGTCGGGGTAAGATCAGAGGAACTGTGCGGGGCGGCGTCGGCGGCAGACATGGCAGCAAGGAAAACGTAAGTCGTGCAGCCCTCTATTTTGCCTGAAGTCCCCGCCCGCACGCGGCACCGCGCACGCACGATTCCCGCGCGTTCGCTATACTGGCCCCCGATTGAAGCGTTTGCATAACATGACGACACTCGCCGATCTCCGCATCAACTATTCGCGTGCTTCGCTCGACGAAGCCGACGCCGCCCCGGACCCGTTCGCGCAGTTCGATCGCTGGTTCAAGGAGGCGCTCGACGCCAAACTTCCCGAGCCCAATACGATGACGCTGGCAACCGTCGGCGACGACGGCCGCCCGTCGGCCCGAATCGTGCTCATCAAGGGCGTCGACGAACGCGGGTTCGTCTTCTTTACCAATTACGAAAGCCGCAAGGGCCGCGACCTCGCCGCCCATCCGTACGCGGCGCTGCTGTTTTACTGGATCGAACTCGAGCGCCAGGTGCGCATCGAGGGCCGTATCGAGAAAACCAGCGCCGACGAAAGCGACCGCTATTTCGCGTCGCGCCCGCTCGGCTCGCGCATCGGCGCGTGGGCGTCCGAGCAGAGCGCGGTGATCGACAGCCGCGCGACGCTCGAAGCGCGCGAGAAGGCCGTGGCCGAGCGCTACGGCGAGAACCCGCCGCGCCCGCCGCACTGGGGCGGCTACCGTGTCGTGCCCGACGCGATCGAGTTCTGGCAGGGCCGCCCGTCGCGGCTGCACGACCGGCTGCTCTATACGCGCGACGCAGCGGCGGCGTCGGGCTGGACGATCTCGCGCCTGTCGCCGTAAACAACCGGCCGCAGCGGCGCCGGCGCGTGCCGGCCGTACTTCGTGTTGCATCCGGGCGCCCGTGCCGCAAGGGCTGGCGCCGTCAAGAAACTCGGCTGTATTCGATTCAACGAACAAACGGAGAATCCAAATGTTCTGGGAAAAGAAGCTGGCGCAGTGGGCGGACGATGTACGGGCGAAAGCGAACATACCGGCGCGCCTCGTGCTGTGGAACGGCGATCAACTCGATTTCGGCACGTTCAGCGCGCCGCAGGTCACGCTGAAGGTCAACAGCGCGTCCGCGTTGCCGCTTTTGCTCGAACCGAGCCTCGACAATCTCGGCGAGGCGTACGTGAAGGGCAAGATCGACATCGAAGGCAAGCTGTCGGACATCATCAACATCGGGTACTCGCTCGCACGGAGTACCGTGACGAGCGCAAGCAAGCTCGCGCGGGTGAAGCGCTACTTCAACCACACGAAGAGCAGCGACAAGAAGGCGATCCAGTACCACTACGACGTCTCGAACGAGTTCTACCAGCTGTGGCTCGACGAGAACATGGTGTACTCGTGTGCGTACTTCGAGAACGGCGACGAAGATCTCGCTACCGCGCAGATCAAGAAGATCGACCACATCCTCACCAAGATCCGGCTGGAGCCGGGCCAGCGCCTGCTCGACATCGGCTGCGGCTGGGGCGCGCTCGTGCTGCGGGCCGCGCAGAAGTTCGGCGCGACGTGCCTCGGCGTGACGCTGTCGCAGAACCAGTTCGACCTGGCAACCGCGCGCGTGAAGGCGGCCGGGCTCGAAGACAAGATCGAGATCCGCCTGCAGGACTATCGCGAGGTCGAAGGCCAGTTCGATCGCATCACGAGCGTCGGGATGTTCGAGCACGTCGGGCGCAAGAACCTGCCGCTCTATTTCTCGCGCATCCGCGAACTGCTGACGGACGACGGCATCGCGATGAACCACGGGATCACGTCGACCGACGCGGAGAGCGGCGAGACCGCGCTCGGCGGCGGCGAATTCATCGACCGCTACGTGTTCCCGGACGGCGAGCTGCCGCACATCAGCCTCGCGCTCGAAGCGGCGCAGCGCGGCGGGCTCGAAGCGATTGACATCGAAAGCCTGCGGCGACACTATGCGCGCACGCTCGACATCTGGACCGAGAACTTCGAGGCGAAGGCGGAACAGGCGCGTGCGCTCGTCGACGACGAAAAATTCCGCATCTGGCGCGTCTATCTGGCCGGCTGCGCGTATGCGTTCGAGCACGACGACGTATCGATCTTCCAGATCGTGTGCCGCAAGGCCGGCCGCAGCGCGAAAACGCTGCCGTGGTCGCGGCGCTACATGTACGAAAACCCGCTGCCGCGCTAGGCGGCGCTTCACGCTGGGCATGCATGGGTGACGGCAGCACGCGGCGCAACGCGCCGCCGCAACGACAGCAACGCGACGGACCGGACGAGTCGCACGCCGACGGGCAGTTCGACCTGTTCGGCGCGCCCGGCGACGCGCGTGCGAACGACGATCACCCCGCAGGCGCCGGCGCGTACGCCACGCCGGACGAACACGGCACTGCGCGCCCGGCGAAATCGCCGGCGCGCGCCGGCCGCGCACCGTCCCGCGCTTCGTCGGATCGCGAACCGGAGCCTGCGCCCTCCTCCGGCCTGCTATGGGACGAACCGTCGCCGCCCGCCGCGCCGTCGAAGAAAGGCCGGGGCCGGCGCGGCGTGCCGCCGGCCCCGGTGTCCGCCGAAGTCGCCGACGCGGCGGCCGCGCTGCCGCCGAACGTGCGGCTGGGCACGTCGTCGTGGTATTTCCCCGGCTGGGACGGCATCGTCTACGACGGCGAGTTCGCGCAGACGAAGCTGTCCCGCGAGGGGCTCGAAGCGTACGGTGCGCATCCGCTGCTGAAAAGCGTCAGCCTCGACCGGTCGTTCTACAGCCCGCTGTCGGTGGCCGATTATTTGCGCTATGCGCAACAGGTGCCCGACGACTTCCGGTTCGTCGTGAAAGCGCCGGCGTCCGTCACCGACGCGGTTGTGCGCGGCCGGCGCGGCGAGCCGTCCGGCCCGAACCCGACGTTTCTCGACGCGCAGCTGGCAACACAGGAGTTCGTGCAGCCCTGCATCGACGGGCTCGGCAAGAAAGCCGGCGTGCTCGTGTTCCAGTTTTCGCCGATGCCCGATCAGCTGCTCGCCGAACCAGCCGCACTGATCGACCGGCTGTCGGCGTTCTTCGCGGCGCTGCCGCCGTTGCCGCCTGATCCCGACGGCACGCGCTACGCGATCGAAATCCGCGACGCGTGCCTGCTCACGCCGCGCTTCATCCGCGCGCTGGCCGCGCTCGGCGTGCGCTACTGCGTCGGGCTGCATGCGCGGATGCCCGACCCGCTGCGTCAGGCGGCCGCGCTCGCATTGCTCGACGGCGACGCGCCGGGCCCGCTGATCGTGCGCTGGAGCCTGCACGGCGGGTTCAAATACGAACAGGCGAAGGCGAAGTACGAGCCGTTCGACAAGCTCGTCGACGAGGATCCGGCCACGCGCTCCGCGCTCGCCGAGCTGGCCGCGCGCTACGCGTTGGCCGGACAGCCGGTGATCATCACGATCAACAACAAGGCGGAAGGGTCTGCGCCGCTTTCCTGCATCGCGCTGGCGCGGGAAATCGCCGCCGCGTGCGCGCACTGGCGCAGCGAGGCGGCGTAAGGACTTCACTGCACGCGACGCGTGCTGGCGCGCACGCCGGTTATACGCGGATGATTTCCGCGCGCAATGCGCTGGACGCGATCACGCGCCGCGCTGCGACTTCAGCCGGTGCGAGAACTTCTGGCGGAATTTCGCGAGCTTCGGCCCGATCACGACCGAGCAATAGCCTTGCCCCGGATTGCGGGCGTAATAATTCTGGTGATAGTCCTCGGCAGGCCAGTAGTTGTCGTCAAGCGGCACGACCTGCGTGACGATCGGCTGCCCGAATACCTGCTCGCGCTCCAGCTCGCGAATCACGTCGAGCGCGATGTCGCGCTGCGCGTCCGAATGCGTGAACACCACCGAACGATATTGCGTGCCGACGTCGTTGCCCTGCCGGTTCAGCTGCGTCGGATCGTGCGTCGCGAAGAAGATCTCGAGGATCTCGCGATAGCCGATGCGCGCCGGATCGAAGGTCACGCTCACGACCTCCGCGTGTCCGGTGTCGCCTTCGCACACGTCGCGATAGCCGGGATTGCGCGTATGGCCGCCCGCATATCCCGACTGGACGGCCGTCACGCCGTCGACGTCGAGGAACACGGCCTCCGTGCACCAGAAGCATCCGCCGCCAAGCGTCGCGGTTTCAAGCATGTCGTTCCCCATGAAGTCTGCACCTCGTTGATGATGGCGACCGGTACGCCTTCGCGCGCCGGCGGCCGCCGTTACGTATCGCCGCTGGCCGGTTGCCCGGCGCGAAGCGGCACGCGTTCAAGTATCTCACTCGCGCATGAATCCGGCAGGATCGCGCGCGTACCGCGCCCGACCCGACGCGCGTTTCTCGACTACACTTAGGCACGCTTCGCCGCGACGGCACACCGTCCGGCCGCACGCAGCGTCCGATGCACGCCCGCCCTGATGCCAACATCATCTGCCGGAACATCGATATGTACGCCACAGCAGACTCCATCCGCATTGCCGGCCGCACCACGGGTGTCACACACGCCGCCGCGGCCATCGCACCGTCGCGCGGCCGCGTGCCCGCCGCACGGCCTGTACCGCGATCCGGCTCACCCAGCTTGCCCGCTTTGCCGACCTGATGCACGAGCGCCCGCGTGCCGCAACCGCTTGCGGCCGCTGCACATCCCACCGACCCGCACGTCCGCAGCGGACGGCCGTGCGCCCGCGATCCGATACAACCGAGAGAGGCACCCCATGAGCATGCGGCCCGACCCAACCTTTCACGCTTCGCCGGAACTTGCGATGCAGGCGCCGGCCGAGGAGTTTGCATATACGTTGTTGCTGAGCCCCGATTTTTCCAGACCCGACGCGCTCGCCGTGATCGACGTGAAACCCGGCTCGTCGACCTACGGAAAAATCGTGCACACGGTGACGATGCCGAACACCGGCGACGAGTTTCATCACTTCGGCTGGAATGCGTGCTCGTCGTCGCTGTCGCCGCTGACCGGGCACGCATTTCTCGAACGCCGCTTCCTGATCATCCCCGGGCTGCGTTCGTCGCGCATCTACGTGATCGACACGAAGCCGCACCCGACGCAGGCGCGCATCCACAAGATCATCGAGCCCGACGAAATCTTCGCGAAGACCGGCTATTCGCGGCCGCACACGGTGCACTGCGGCCCCGAGGGCATCTACGTGAGCACGCTCGGCGGGGCCGGCAAAGACGGCACGGACGGCGCGCCGGGCATCTTCATCATGGACTGCGAGACGTTCGACGTGCTCGGCCGCTGGGAAATCGATCGCGGCCCGCAGGACAAGCATTACGACTTCTGGTGGAACCTGCCGCGCGACTACATGGTGTCGAGCGAATGGGCGCTGCCGCCGCAGTTCGAGAACGGCATCGTGCCGGACGACCTGCTCGCGAACCGGTACGGCCACCGGCTGCATTTCTGGGATCTGCGCGCGCGCCGCAACGTGCAGACGATCGATCTCGGCGCGCAGCACCAGATGGCGCTGGAGGTGCGCCCCGCGCACGATCCGGTGCGCGAATACGGATTCGTCGGCGTCGTGGTCGATACGACCAATCTCGAAGGGTCGATCTGGACCTGGTGGCGCGAAGGCGGCCAGTTCCATGTGAAGAAGACCGCAACGATCCCGCCCGAGCCGGCCGCGGCCGACGAGCTGCCGCCGCTGCTGAAGGGTTTCGGCGCGGTGCCGCCGCTCGTGACCGACATCGACCTGTCGCTCGACGACCGCTTCCTGTACGTATCGTGCTGGGGCACCGGCGAAATGCGCCAGTACGACGTGTCGGATCCTCACCACCCCGTGCTCGCGGGGTCGGTGCGCATCGGCGGGATCGTGCGCCGTGCGCCGCACCCGAACGGCCGCGCGTTCGCCGGCGGCCCGCAGATGGTCGAGATCAGCCGCGACGGCCGCCGCGTGTACTGGACCAACTCGCTGTACTCGACGTGGGACGACCAGTTCTATCCGGATGGCCTCCCGGCTGCGCAGGTGCTCGCGCATGCGGGGCCGGACGGCGGCCTGACGCTTGCCGACGACTACTGGGTCGAGTTTCCCGACGGCTATCGCGCGCACCAGATCCGGCTCGAGGGTGGCGACTGCTCGACCGACTCGTTCTGCTACCCGTCGGTCAAGCGTTGAGCGCCGGCGCTACCGCACCGCTTGCGCTCTGGGCTGCGGTGCTCGCGAGCGGCGTCTATCACGGGCTCAATCCGGCGATGGGCTGGCCGCTCGCGGTATCGAACGCGCTGATGGCGCGCCGCGGCAGTGCGCTCGTCGCGGCGCTCGGCTATCTGGCGCTCGGGCACGCACTTGCGGTATTCATGGTGATGCTGCCATTCGGCCTCCTCGCCGCGCTGCTCGCGTGGCAGACGGCGATCCGGATCGGCGCGAGCGCGCTCGTGATCGGCTTCGGTGCCGCATTGCTGATCCGGCGGCGCCACCCGCGTGCGCTCGCGCGGATTCCGCCCGCGCGGCTCGGGCTGTGGTCGTTCGCGATCGCGCTCGCGCATGGCGCCGGGTTGATGCTGGTGCCGATCTATCTCGGGCTGTGCGGCCTCGACCGCGATGCCGGCCATCGCGCGGCGGCCGCGCTCGTCCACGCGCATGTCGGGATGGCACTCGTCGTCGCAGCCGCGCATGCGGCGGCGATGATCGCGGCCGGCGGCGTGCTCGCGTGGCTCGTGTACCGCTATCTCGGGCTGAGGTTCGTCGCGCGGAGCTGGTTCAACCTCGACGCGGTCTGGGCGTCGAGCCTGATCGTGACGGGCGCGCTGGCGCTGGGGTTCGCGGCGGCGCGATAGGGGCGTCGCGCGGCAATGTTCGCTACCTCACGCTCGGCCCGCAATCCGCCGTCCGCGCGGGCCCGGCGGTCGCGATTCCGCTAAAATCGGGCCATGCGCACCACTTTCCAACCGACCGCCCCGGCCTTGTCGCCCTTCGTCCGCCGCGCCTGTTGCATCCGCCGCGCGCCGCGCCCGTCCGTCTCGTTCCGGATGGCCGCCCGATGAACCACGCCACACCGCCCGATTTCGATTCGGGCGCCTTTCGCCAGGCGCTCGGCCAGTTCGCGACCGGCGTCACCGTCATCACGACGCGCGCGCCGTCCGGACAGTTGATCGGCATCACCGCGAGCTCGTTCAACTCGGTTTCGCTCGATCCGCCGCTCGTGCTGTGGAGCCTCGCGCACAAATCGGCGTCGACGCCGGTGTTCCGCAGCAACAGCCATTACGTCGTGAACGTGCTCGCGGCATCGCAGCTCGACCTGTGCAAGCGCTTCTCGACCTACAAGGGCGATCGGTTCGAAGGGATCGCGCATGTGGCCGGCAACTCGGGCATGCCCGTGCTCGACGGAGCGCTCGCATGGTTCGAATGCCACAACCGCAGCCGCTACGACGAAGGCGACCACGTGATCTTCGTCGGCGAAGTGGAACGCTGCGGCGTGCGGCCCGCGTCGGAAGGCGCGCCGCCGCTCGTGTTCCACGGCGGCGGCTTCCACGGCCTCACACCGCTTTGATCGCCCCGGTGCGCGCCAGCCCGACCGGCGCGCCCGCTTCGTCCTTGAGCGTCTGCAGCACGATGTTCGAACGGATGTCCATTACGCCCGGCGCCTTGTACAGCCGGTTCAGCACGAAATCCGAATAGTGCTTGAGGTTGTGCGCGAGCACGCGCAGCAGATAGTGGCTCTCGCCCGTCACGACGAACGCGCCGACCACCTCCGGCCATTCGCGCAGCGCTTCCGCGAAGCGCTCGTGCCATTGATTCTCCTCGTTGCGCATCGACACCTGGACGAACGCCTCGAGCTCGAAGCCGAGCTTCTCGCGGCTCAGGCACGCGCGATAGTGCTCGATCACGCCCTGCTCCTCGAGCAGCCGCATCCGGCGCAAACAAGCGGACGGCGAAAGCGAGATGCGTTCGGCCAGGTCGAGATTGCTGATTCTGCCCTCCTCCTGCAGTACCGCGAGAATCCGGCAGTCGGTGGCGTCGAGCGTGATCGCGTGCATTTTTGGTCCCCCTTTTCCCTCTGATTCGAATTATCTGCCAATCGGGCCGATTGTCCATGGTTATTTCGCAAGCACTTTTTGCGAGCGTCCACCTATCATTCGAAGGATCGATTTACCGATTCGTCATGCCATGGACACACTCTGGGACATCTCGCCGCCCGTCAGCCCTGCCACCCCCGTGTGGCCAGGCGATACGCCGGTTTCCATCGAACGCGTGTGGCGGATGGAAGCCGGCTCGCCGGTCAACGTCGGCCGCGTGACACTGTCGCCGCACACGGGCGCGCACTGCGACGCGCCGCTGCATTACGACGCCGAAGGCGCGCCGATCGGCGCGGTGCCGCTCGATACCTATCTCGGCCCGTGCCGCGTGATCCACTGCATCGGCACGTCGCCGGTCGTGCGCCCGGCCGACGTCGAAAGCGCGCTCGGCGGCGTGCCGCCGCGGGTGCTGCTGCGCACGTACGCGCGCGCCTCGGTCGAACGATGGGACAGCGGCTTCTGCGCGGTCGCGCCCGAGACCGTCGACCTGCTCGCCGCGCACGGCGTGAAGCTGATCGGCATCGATACGCCGTCGCTCGACCCGCAGGAATCGAAGACGATGGACGCGCATCACCGCGTGCGCGCGCACCGGATGGCGATCCTCGAAGGGATCGTGCTCGACGACGTCCCTGCCGGCGACTACGAGCTGATCGCGCTGCCGCTGAAGTTCGCGACGCTCGATGCGAGCCCCGTGCGCGCGGTGCTGCGCGCGCTGCCCGCGCATGCCTCCTGATTACCCCGACCTACGAACTCACATCATGATCAACACCCGTGAAGACGCGCTCGCACTCGATCGCGACGACCCGCTCGCCGCGCTGCGCGACCAGTTCGCGCTGCCCGACGGCGTGATCTATCTCGACGGCAACTCGCTTGGCGCGCAGCCGCGCGCATCGGCCGCGCGCGCACAACAGGTGATCGGCGCCGAATGGGGCGAAGGCCTGATCCGCAGCTGGAACACCGCCGGCTGGTTCGCGCTGCCGCGCCGCCTCGGCGACAAGCTCGCGACGCTGATCGGCGGCGCGCCCGGCGAGACGGTCGTCACCGACACCATCTCGATCAATCTGTTCAAGCTGCTGTCGGCGATGCTGCGCCATCAGGCCGAACGCGCGCCGGAACGCCGCGTGATCGTGTCGGAGCGCTCGAACTTCCCGACCGACCTCTACATCGCGCAAGGGCTGATCGCGCAGCTCGGCGGCAACTACGAGCTGCGCCTGATCGACGATCCGGCCGAACTGCCCGACGCGCTCGGCGCGGACACGGCGGTCGCGATGATCACGCACGTGAACTACCGCACCGGCTACATGCACGACATGCCGGCTGTCACGCAGCTCGTGCACGACGCGGGCGCGCTGATGCTGTGGGATCTCGCGCACTCGGCCGGCGCCGTGCCGGTCGACCTGAACGGCGCGCGTGCGGACGGCGCGGTCGGCTGCACGTACAAGTACCTGAACGGCGGCCCCGGTTCGCCGGCGTTCGTGTGGGTGCCGCAGCGCCATCTCGCGCACTTCTCGCAGCCGTTGTCGGGCTGGTGGGGTCATCGCGCGCCGTTCGCGATGGAGCCGGGCTTCGCACCCGATCCGGGTATCGCGCGCTTTCTGTGCGGCACGCAGCCGATCGTGTCGATGTCGATGGTCGAGTGCGGGCTCGACGTGTTCCTGCAGACGGACATGCAGGCGATCCGTCGCAAGTCGCTTGCGCTGACCGACGCGTTCATCGCGCTCGTCGAGCATCGCTGCGCGGGCCTGTCGCTGAAGCTCGTCACGCCGCGCGCGCATCACCAGCGCGGCTCGCAGGCGAGCTTCGAGCACCCGCACGGCTACGAGGTGATGCAGGCGCTGATCGCGCGCGGCGTGATCGGCGACTACCGCGAGCCGTACGTGCTGCGCTTCGGCTTCACGCCGCTCTATACGCGCTTCGTCGACGTGTGGGATGCCGTCGAGACGCTGCGCGACATCCTCGCCACCGATGCGTGGAAGGCGCCCGAATTCGCCGAACGCGGCGCGGTGACCTGATCGGTACCGTCCGGCGCGCGCCGCGGTTGCGAGTGGATCGCGCGCCGCGCCCCCCGTCATTCAAATCTGGAGAAGGTCGTGAATTCTGGTCATATGCAGCCACCCGGCGGCGACGCGCCGGCGGGCTGCCCGTTCTCGGGCGCACGTGCGGCCCAGCCCGCCCACGAAGCGCCCCACGTGCCGGGCGGCGATGCCGTGGGCCAAGCCGGCTGGCACAACGCGCAACTCGATTTCTCGAAGTCGATGAGCTACGGCGACTACCTGTCGCTCAATTCGATCCTCAACGCACAGCATCCGCTGTCGCCCGATCACAACGAGATGCTGTTCATCATTCAGCATCAGACGAGCGAGCTGTGGATGAAGCTCGCGCTGTTCGAACTGCGCGGCGCGCTGGATGCAGTGCGCACCGACGCGCTGCCGCCCGCGTTCAAGATGCTCGCGCGCGTGTCGCGCATTCTCGAGCAGCTCGTGCAGGCGTGGAACGTGCTGTCCACGATGACGCCGTCCGAGTATTCGGCGATGCGGCCGTATCTCGGCCAGTCGTCGGGCTTCCAGTCGTACCAGTACCGGCAGCTCGAATTCCTGCTCGGCAACAAGAACGTGCAGATGCTGCAGCCGCATGCGCACCGGCCCGACATTCTCGAACAGGTGCGCGCGACGCTGGAGGCGCCGTCGTTCTACGACGAGGTCGTGCGTCTGCTCGCGCGCCGCGGTTTCCCGATCGCGCCCGAGCGGCTCGAGCGCGACTGGACGCAGCCGATGCGTCACGACGAAACCGTCGAGGCCGCGTGGCTCGAGGTTTATCGTCATCCGCAGCAGCACTGGGAGCTGTATGAGATGGCCGAGGAACTCGTCGATCTCGAAGATGCATTCCGCCAGTGGCGCTTCCGGCATGTGACGACCGTCGAGCGCATCATCGGCTTCAAGCAGGGCACCGGCGGCACGAGCGGCGCGCCGTATCTGCGCAAGATGCTCGATGTCGTGCTGTTCCCCGAGCTCTGGCACGTGCGCACCACGTTGTAACATCCGCGCGAGGTGCCCGCCGGTCACGACGACGTGCGGGCCACCTTCCCTTCTCGCGCCGGTTCGCCGTCGCGCACGAGCCGCGGAATGTGCCGCTGCACCGCGAGCAGCGCGACGCACACCACCCCCATCGCGACGGCCAGCAGCGTCAGGTACGCGGTCGCACCGCCCGCGGTGATCACGAGCGCGCCCGCGAACGCGCTGAGAATCGCGCCGAGCCTCCCGAACGCGAGCGCGCTCGCGGTGCCGGTCGCGCGGACCGCGGTCGGATAGATATACGCGCAGAGCGCATACATCGTCGACTGCACTGCGTTGACGAACAACCCGTGCAGACCGAGCCCGACGAGCAGCCAGCCCGTGTGGCGTCCGGCGTCGACGCCGATCAGCCACACCGCGCTCGCCGCGCCGCCGATACCGCACAGCGCGAGCGGCCAGCGCGAACCCGCATGCGCGATCGCCCATGCGCACAGCAGCGCGCCGATCACGCCGCCGAGGTTGTACGCGGTGAGCCCCGAACCCGCGACCGATACGCTGAGGCCGCTCGCGGCCAGCATCGTCGGCAGCCAGCTGAACGCTGCATACACGGCGAGCAAACACATGAAGAACGCGCACCAAAGGGCGATCGTGTCGCGCGCGTGGCCGTCGGCAAACAGCGCGCCGAAGCCGCCGCGCGCGCCGGGCGAGCGTGCGTCGCGCAGATCGGTGAACGCAGTGCCCGGCGCCACGGGCCGCTGCATGCGCCCGAGCAGTGCGCCGAGTTCCGGCCAGCGCGCGGGGCGGCGCGCGAGATAGCGTGGCGACTCGGGCAGCGCGCGCACCAGCACGAAGCCGAGCACGAGCGGCAGCGCGCCCCCCGCGAAGAACAGCGCGCGCCAGCCGTAGCGCGGCAGCACCTCGTGTGCGAACAGGCCCGCCAGCATCCCGCCGAGCGGCACGCAGACGATCGTCGCCGTCACCATCATCGTGCGTCGCCGCGCGGGCGTGTATTCGGCCGTCATCGTGGTGGCGGTCGGCAGCGCGCCGCCGATTCCGAGCCCCGCGCAGAAGCGCAACAGCGCGATCGTCGCGACGTCCGGCGCGAAACCGATCGCACAGGTCGCGACGCCGAACAGGAATACGCTGCCGATCACTGCGTGGCGGCGGCCGAACCGGTCCGCGGCGAGTCCCGCGCAGGCACTGCCGATTCCCATCCCGATCAGCCCGGCGGCCACCGCGGGCGCGAATGCGCTGCGCGTGATCCCCCATTCGCGGATCAGCACCGGAATCGCAAAGCCGATGAGTTGCCCGTCGAACCCGTCCAGCACGATCGCGAGCGCGGCAAGCAGTACGACGCACCGCTGCATCGTCGTGAACGGCCCTTCGTCGAGCGTCGCGCCGATGTCGACCGACGGCGGCGGCAATGTATCGCGCGTGCTCATCCGACTTCCCGTGCACCGCGCATCGGCGGTATCGAAGGCAACGACGCTAACGAACACATCGGCGGCAACGTGCGCGAACGGCGCACGGCAAGACAACGGCATTTGCTGGCTTTCATCGCGTCTCCAGTTGTCCGGGCTCGCGCGCACGCGCGTGCCGGATCTCGTGCTGCACCGGCGCCGTCAACGCGTGCGCGCCGGCGCCGTCTGCTGTTCCGTTCGCGTCGGTCGGGCGCCGTCGGCGATGCGCGGCGCATTTCCCGTCGTGCGGCGCTCGCCGGCCGCAGGCCTGACATTCAGTCGCGCCGCGCGTCGATCAGCCTCACCAGTGCAAGCAGCGTGTCCGCGTGCGGCACCGCGACGCCCGTCTCGCGTGCGGCTGCGACGACCTGGCCGTTGATCGCGTCAATCTCGGTGCGGCGCCCGGCGAGCACGTCCTGCAGCATCGACGGCCGGTGACCGCGGTGCGCATGAATCGCATGCTCGACGTTGCGTGCGATGCGCGCGCCGTCCACGGCGATCCCTTTCGCGCGCGCGACGGCAGCCGTTTCCGCCGCGATCGCGAGCGCAAGCCGTGGCCCGTCGGGCACACAGGCGAGCTGATCGACCGTGCAGCCCGTCGCCGCGCACAGCGTGTTCAGTGCCGCGTTGAATGCGACCTTCTCCCAGATCGCGGCCCACACATCCGCATCAAGCGAGCACGCAAGCCCGGCACGCGACAGCACGTCGGCCACGGCTGCTGCGAACGGGCGCGCTGCACCGTCGGCCGTCATCATGCGGATCGTGCCCGCACCGTGCGATCGTATGTGGCCGGGCCCGGCGAAATCGGCCGGCCATGTCGTGACGCCGACCAGAATGCATTCGAGCGGCACGAACGCGCTCAGCGTCTCGACATTGCCGAGCCCGTTCTGCAGCGTCAGCACCGACGTGCGCGGCGTAAGCAAAGCGCGCACGCCGTTGAGCGCGGTACGCGTGTGCAGCGACTTCGTGAACACGATCAGCAGGTCGAACGATGTGTCGGGCGCCGCGCACGCCGCCGCGTTCGCCGCTTCGGGCCGGACGGCCTGCAACGCGCGGACGCGGCGTTCGCCGCGATCGTCGTCGATGCGCAAGCCGTCGCGCCGGATCGCATCGAGATGCGCATCGTTCACGTCGATCAACGTGACCGCTTCGCCGCGCTCGGCGAGCAGCGCGCCGAACAGCGAACCCATCGCACCGGCGCCCAGAATCGCGATCCTCATCGTCCGCGCCTCCTCAGAACGGGTAATGACGCGGCGCGGTCTGCACGGTGATCCAGCGCAGGTCCGTGAACGCGGCGATGCCGGCCTTGCCGCCGAAATGGCCGAAGCCGCTTTCCTTCACGCCGCCGAACGGCATCTGCGCCTCGTCGTGGACGGTCGGACCGTTCACGTGGCAGATGCCCGATTCGATCCGCGCGGCCACGCGCATCGCGCGCGCCACATCGCGGCTGAACACGGCCGACGCGAGCCCGAACGCGTTGTCGTTCGCGCACCGGATCGCGGCCGCTTCGCCGGCGACGCGCACGATCGGCTTCACCGGCCCGAACGATTCCTCCGCGTAGATGCGCATCGCGGGCGTCACATGGTCGAGCAGCGTCGCCGGGAATAGCGTGCTGCCCGACTTGCCGCCGCACACGAGCGTCGCGCCGTGCGCGAGCGCATCGTCGATCAGCGCGTTGCAGCGTTCGACGGCATTCGTGTCGATCAGCGAGCCGAGCACGACGGGGCCGTCGCGCGGGTCGCCGAGCGGCAGCGACGACGCGCGGGCGGCAAGCTTCGCGACGAATGCGTCGGCAATTGCTTCGTCGACGACGATCCGCTCGGTCGACATGCAGATCTGCCCGGAATTCGCGAACGCACCGAATGCGGCGGCCGCGACCGCCGCGTCGAGATCCGCGTCGTCGAGCACGACGAACGGCGCCTTCCCGCCGAGTTCGAGCACCGCCGGTTTCAGGTACTGCGCGCACGCTTGCGCGACGATCCGCCCGACGCGCGTCGAACCGGTGAAATTCACGCGCCGCACGGCCGGATGGGCGATCAGCGCGTCGACCACGGTGCCCGCATCCTCGGGCGCGTTCGTGACGAAGTTGACGACACCCGGCGGCAACCCGGCCTCATGCAGCGCCTCGACGATCAATCCGTGCGTGACCGGACACAGTTCGGAGCCCTTCAGCACGACCGTGTTGCCGCAGGCGAGCGGCAGCGCGAGCGCACGCGCCGCGAGGATCACCGGCGCGTTCCACGGCGCGATGCCGAGCACGACGCCGGCCGGCTGCCGCACACCCATCGCGAGCGAGCCGGGCACGTCGGACGGAATCAGCTCGCCGCCGATCTGCGTGGTCAGCGATGCGGCCTCGACGAGCCCGCTGGCGGCCAGCTGAACGTTGAAACCGGCCCACAGCGCGGACGCGCCGGTTTCGGCCGCCATCGCGGCCACGAACTGCTCGTGCTTCGCTTCGAGCGCAGCGGCCGCTTTCAGCAACAGCGCGCGGCGCGCGCCGGGGCCGAGCGCGGCCCATTCGGGAAACGCGCATGCCGCCGCGTCGGCCGCCGCGCGCGCATCGTCGACCGTGCACGCGGGCGCCGACGACGCGACGTCTCCGTCGAGCGGATTGCGGCGCAAGAACGTCACTCCGCTGGACGAATGGCGGCGTTCGCCGCCGATCAGCATCGATACGGTTTGCATGGATTCTCCGGAAGACGCGTGGCGCGTCAGGCAACCTCGACGTCGACGACGACGGGCGTATCGGCCCGCAGCGCGTCGGCGAGCACATCGGTCAATGTCGCGCGCAGCCGCGAGGCGTCGGCGACGCGCACTGCGCGGCACCGCATTCCCTGCGCAAGCGCGACGAAATCCAGGTCGGGCAGATCGGTGCCCTGCACCGGATCGCCGGGGCCGAAACCGAACACCGGCGCGAAATCCTGCAGCGCGGCGTAACGGCGATTGTTGAGGATCACGAACGCGATCGGCAGCTTCAGCTGCGCGGCGCTCCACAGCGCCTGGATCGAATACAGGCTCGAGCCGTCGCCGATCAGCGCGATCACACGCTGGCCGCGCCGCGCGAGCGCGACACCGACCGCGGCCGGCATCCCGTACCCGAGCCCGCCGCTGTCCATCGTGTAGAACGTGCCGCTGTGCGTGAACGGAAGGTAGTCCTGCATCACCGGCCGCGCGCTCGGCGCTTCCTCGACGACGATGTCGTGCGGCTCGCGCACGTCGGCGAGCGTCTGCAGCGCGAATGCGACCGACATCCGCTCGCCGCCGCCCGGCGCTGCAACGCGCGCACGCGCCGGACGCGGCGTGGGCATCGGCCGCTCGGGCGGTGCCGGCCGCGCGAGCAGGTCGCGAGCCGCGAGCCGCAGATTGCCGACGACCGCGTCGCCCGACGGCGTCCATGCTGCGACGCCCGGATCGTCGACGAGCTGCACGAGGGTCGCGCCCGGCGGCACGTGCGGACCGAAACCTTCGATGTGATAGGTGAACGCGGGTGCGCCGAACGCCAACACGAGGTCGTGCCCGTCGAGCCGCGCAACGATCTTCTCGCGAATCGCCGGCAGGAAGCCGGCGAACAGCGGATGGTCCTCGGGAAAGCTGCAGCGTCCCGACATCGGCGCGGCATACACGCTCGCCCGGTGCCGCTCGGCGAGCCGCACGACGTCGTCCCACGCGCCGGCACGATCGACGGCCGCGCCGACCACGAGCGCCGGCCGCCGCGCGGCATCGAGCGCGTCGCCGAGCCGCGCGAGCGCGTCGGGATCGGGCCGCACGACGCTGCTCACGTCGCGGCGTGGCAGCAGCTCGGCCGGCTGATCCCAGTCGTCGACCGGGATGGACACGAACACCGGCCCGCGCGGCTCCTGCATCGCGATCCGGTACGCACGCGCGATCGCAGCCGGCACGTCCTGCGCGCGCGCGGGCTCGATGCTCCACTTCACGTACGGCTTCGGCAGCTCGGCGGCCTGCGTCGAGCCCAGGAACGGATCGAACGGCAAGATTGCACGCGCCTGCTGGCCAGCGGTGACGATCAGCGGCGTCCGGTTCTTGAACGCGGTGAACAGGTTGCCCATCGCGTTGCCGACGCCGGCCGCCGAATGCAGATTGACGACCGCCGCATTGCCGGTGGCCTGCGCATAACCGTCGGCCATGCCGACCACGATGGCCTCCTGCAGGCCGAGCACGTACTGGAAGTCGGCCGGGAAATCGCGAAACATCGGCAATTCGGTCGAGCCGGGATTGCCGAACACGCGGTCGATCCCGAACTGGCGAAACAGGTCGATGACGGCTCCGCGGACGGTCACGGGTGTAGCGGCCGCCGCAGACGTGGCGGATCGGGACGGGGTGCCGGACATGCTCGGGCGTCTCCTCGGTGGCTTGGCGGTTTCCACAGTATCGAAGCGCGATCCATTCGCGGATACTGTATTTTTTGCGAAAAGCCATAACGATTTGGCATGACTTTCGACCTTCGACAATTGCGGGCATTCACGACCATCGTCGCGTGCGGAAGTCTCGGCCGCGCAGCCGAAGCGCTGCACGTGACACAGCCGGCGCTGAGCCGGATCCTGAAGCGGCTCGAGGACCAGGTCGGCGCGCCGCTGTTCGAACGCCACTCGAAAGGCGTCCAGCTGACCGCGTTCGGCGACGCGCTGCTGCCGCACGCGACGCTGCTGCAGCACGAGGCCGAGCACGCGCGCGAGGAACTCGACGCGATGCGCGGCTTCGCGAAGGGCACGATCAAGGTCGGCACCGTGGGCAGCATCGCAAGCCTGGTTTTGCCGGTCGCGGTCGGCCGCGTGCTGGACCGCTGGCCGAACCTGCGTGTCGAGATCATCGAAGGCGTGTGGGACCGGCTCGCCGAAGGGCTCACCAAACACGAGATCGATCTCGCGCTGTCCGCTTACGGTCCCGACACGGACGAGATCGTCGCGATTCCGGAGTGCCGCTGGGAAGATCGCAGCCATATCGTTGCGGCGCCGCACCATCCGCTCCGCGCGCTCGGCCGCGCGCCGACGCTTGCCGACACGCTGCACGCACGCTGGGCGATTCCGCCGCGCGGCACCGCACCGTTCGACCACATGCGCGCGACCTTCGACGCGCACGGGCTCGCGCTGCCCGACATCGCGGTCGAGACGCGCTCGGTCACGACGCTGAAGGGCCTCGTCGCGCATGCGGGCTTCCTGAGCTGGATGGCCGAACCGATGTACGGCGCCGAACGGCGGGCAGGCACGATCGATACGCTGCCGGTGCGCGAGGTCGTCGCGATACGCACGCTGACCGCGTTCCGGCGGCGTCACGGCATCCTGCCGGGGCCGGCCGGGAAGCTCCTCGACGAGCTCGTCGCGTTGACGCGCGACGCGGGGTGAGCGCTGCCGTGCCCGGTGTGTCCGGCCGCGCTTGCCGCCGGCGCATTGCGGCCATTACTGCGGCACTCGCCCTCCGCCCCTCCGCGCTCGCGGCTCCGGCGCCAGCCCTCCCCGCCGCATCGCACCATCGAAATGCCATGTCCGCGCCTTGACTTTCGCGCCTCCGAATACGATCATTCGCTCACATGAAGAGCAAATGATCGTATTAGACAGCAACGATCGCGGATGCCGCGCCGCAGCTGCGCGCGCTCCGATCGCGACAGGAGACACCGGATGACCGACTCGCCCTCCGCCCGCACGCCCGTGCTGCTGCACATCGGTGCAGGCTCGTTTCATCGCGCGCATCAGGCGTGGTACCTGCACCGCGTGAACGCGGCCGTGCCGGCCGACGAGCGCTGGACGCTGACCGTCGGCAACATCCGCGACGACATGCGCGCGACGATGGACGCGCTCGCCGCGCAGCACGGCGCATACACGCTCGAAACCGTCACGCCGCAAGGCGAGCGCGCGTACGAGACGATTCAAGCGATCTCGCGCGTGCTGCCGTGGTCGGTCGACCTCGCCGCGCTGATCGATGCAGGCGCCGACCCGGCGTGCCGGATCGTGTCGTTCACCGTCACCGAAGGCGGCTATTACCTCGACGAACACAACCGCCTCGACGTCGCGAATGCCGATCTCGCGGCGGACCTGCAAGGCGCACGCACGACGCTGTACGGCGCGCTCGCCGCGCTGCTCGCCGAACGCGTGCAGCGCGGCGCGGGCCCGCTCACGCTGCAAAGCTGCGACAACCTGCGCAACAACGGCGCGCGCTTTCGCGCGGGCATGCGCGAATTCCTCGAACGGCGCGGCGAAGGCGGCCTGCTCGCGTGGTTCGATGCGCACGTTGCGACGCCGAGCGCGATGGTCGACCGCATCACGCCGCGCCCGACCGCCGACGTGCGCGAGCGCGTGCGCGCGGCCACCGGCGTCGACGATGCGTGTCCGGTGATGGGCGAGTCGTTCATTCAGTGGGTGATCGAGGACCGTTTCGCGGCCGGCCGGCCGCGCTGGGAGCTGGCGGGAGCCGAACTGGTCGGCGACGTGCACCCGTACGAGGAAGCGAAGATCCGCATCCTGAACGCGACGCACAGCTGCATCGCGTGGGCCGGCACGCTCGCGGGCTACACGTATATCCACGAGGGCACGCACGACGCGGCGATCCGCCGCTTCGCGCACGATTACGTAACGCAGGACGTGATGCCGTGCCTGACGCCGAGCCCGCTCGATCTCGCGCGCTATCGCGACGTCGTGCTCGAACGCTTCGGCAATCCGTACGTGCTCGATACGAACCAGCGCGTCGCGGCCGACGGCTTCTCGAAGATTCCCGGCTTCATCGCCCCGACGCTCGTCGAGTCGTTCGCGCGCGGCCGCGCGCCTGTCGCGACCGCCGTGCTTCCGGCGCTGTTCCTGCGCTTTCTCGAACGCTGGGCGCGCGGCCTGCTGCCGTATGCGTACCAGGACGGCGTGATGGACGAAAGCGCCGCACGCGCGATCGTCGACGCCGACGATCCGGCCGCCGCGCTGTGCGCAAGCCGCGCGCTGTGGGGCTCGGTCGCCGGCAACGCGGCGCTGCACGACGCGCTACGCGCCGGGCTCGCCCGCGTGGATGCATGGCTCGCGCAGCGCTGATGCGCGGCGCCGGTTCCGGCGGCTGCCGCGCGCACGCGGCCTTGCATCGGGGCCAACCTGCGTTGGCATCGGTGCGTGCGTACGGCTAAAGTAGCGGCTCCTCTCTGACGGAACGGATCGCTCATGTATCTCGGCATCGACCTCGGCACTTCGGAAGTGAAGGTGCTGCTGCTGGCCCCGGACGGCACCGTGGTCGGCACCGCAGGCACGCCGTTCAGCGTGTCGCGGCCGCACCCGCGCTGGGCGGAACAGCATCCGGAGGACTGGTGGCAAGGCACGCTCGCCGCGCTCGCGGTACTGCGCGAGCGGCACCGTGAAGCGTTCGCGCAGGTGCGCGGAATCGGCCTGTCCGGGCAGATGCACGGTGCGGTGCTGCTCGGCCGCGACGACCGCGTGCTGCGCCCCGCGATCCTGTGGAACGACATGCGCAGCGCCGACGAATGCGCGCTGCTTACCGAACGCGCGCCCGATCTGCACGCGCTCGCCGGCAATCTGGCGATGCCCGGCTTCACCGCGCCGAAGCTGCTATGGGTTGCGAAGCATGAACCCGACGTGTTCGCCGCGACCGCGTGCGTGCTGATGCCGAAGGATTACCTGCGGTTCCGGCTCACCGGCGCGAAAGTGTCCGACCCGTCGGACGCGGCCGGCACGCTGTGGCTCGACGTCGCGCGCCGCGACTGGTCCGACGCGCTGCTCGCCGCCTGCGGGATGACGCGCGCGCAGATGCCGCGCATCGTCGAAGGCAATGCGCCGTCCGGCACGCTGCGCGCGGACGTCGCGCGCGCGCTGGGGCTGTCGGAGGCGGTGGTGGTCGCGGGCGGCGGCGGCGACAACGCGACGAGCGCACTCGGCATCGGCGCGATTCATGCGGGCGACGGCTTCGTGTCGCTCGGCACGTCGGGCGTGCTGAGCGTGGTTGGCGACCGCTTCATGCCGAACCCCGCGTCGGCCGTGCACGCGTTCTGTCACGCGATTCCCGATCGCTGGCAATTGATGAGCGTCGTGCTGTCGGCCGCCAGTTGCCTGCGCTGGGTCTGCAAGCTGACGGGCACCGACGAGCCGGCACTTCTCGCCGAAATCGAGGCGCTCGATGCCGGCGCGCTCGCCACTGCCCCGCTGTTTCTGCCGTATCTGTCCGGCGAGCGTACGCCGCACAACGATCCATATGCGCAAGGCGTGTTCTTCGGGATGACACATGCAACCGAGCGCGCGCATCTCGGCTACGCGGTGCTCGAAGGCGTGACGCTCGGCCTGGCCGACGGCCTCGACGCCCTGCATGCGGCCGGCGTCGAAACCGATCGCCTGTCGCTGATCGGCGGCGGCGCGCGCAGCGCGTTCTGGGCGCAGCTGATCGCCGACGCGCTGAACGTGCGCACGCGCCAGCACGGCGGCGGAGAAACCGGTGCAGCGCTCGGCGCCGCGCGCCTCGGCTGGCTCGCCGTCGGCGGCGATCCGCATACGGTGCTGACCAAGCCGCCGGTGCGCGCCGAATACGCGCCGAATCCGTCCCGCCATGCGGCGCTGCACGAGCGCCTCGATGCGTTCCGCACGTTGTATCGGCACGTGCGCCCGCTTTACGAGCCGTCGCGCGCGCGGCTCGCGTAACGCGCTGCTGCGGCGCGCCGAGTGCGTCGGCCGCCGCCGGGCATGCGTTACAGTGGATGTCGTTGCGCCGCCTGACGGCCGGCCCAGATTCGAACCGAACCGCTATCGTGTCCAAATCCTCAGAAAAACTCGATCTCGCCACGCGCGCCGCGTGGCTCTACTACGTAGCCGGCGACACGCAGAACGAAATCGCCGAAAAGCTCCAGGTGTCGCGCCCCGTCGCGCAGCGCCTGGTCGCGTTCGCGGTCGAGAAGAACCTGATCCGCGTGCGCGTCGATCACCGGCTCGCCGACTGTCTCGATCTCGGCGCGCAGCTGTCGAAACGTTACGGGCTCGCGATGTGCGAAGTCGTGCCCGTCGATGCCGACGCGCCCGATGCGATCGACCGCAAGCTGGCCGTTGCCGGCGCGCAGGTGATGGAGCGCTATCTGAACGAGACGCGGCCGATGGTGATCGCAGTCAGCAGCGGCCGCACGCTGAAGGCGGCGGTCGCGCAGATCGCGCAGATCGAGCGGCCGCAGCATCGACTCGTGTCGATGGTCGGCGCGATCGCGGCCGACGGCTCGTCGAACCGCTACGACGTCGCGCAGTACATTTCCGAAAAAACGGGCGGCAAGCATTTCCTGTTGCCCGCGCCGCTGTTCGCCGACAGCGACGCCGAGCGCGCGCAGTGGTGCAATCACCGGCTGTACCGGATCGTCGACGCGCTGTCGGCGCAGGCCGACGTCGCGTTCGTCGGAATCGGCAACATCGGCCCGCACTGCCCGCTGTACGAAGACGGCTTCATCACCGGACAGGAGCGCGACGAAATGATCGCGCGCGGTGCGGTGGCCGAGCTGCTCGGCGTGCCGATCGACGCGCAGGGCCGGCTCGTCGAAGTATCGACGAGCGCGCGTGTGACCAGCGTGCCGCTCGCGACGCCGCCGAAGCGGCCGACGATCGCGTTCGCGGGCGGCCCGAAGAAGCGCAACGCGGTGATCGCAGCGCTGCGCGGCGGCTGGGTGTCGGGGCTCGTGACCGACGAGACGTGCGCACGCGCGGCGCTCGACGCGTAATGGCGCCGATGGAGGTCGTGCAAAACGAAGACGCCAAACCGGCGCAGCCGGTTTCAATCCGCCGTACCGGGCTATCGGCCGCCGTCACCGCTCGACGGCTCGTTCGATACGTGCCGTAACCGGCCGCGCGCGCCGGCGGTTGCATCACGCAACGTCGTGGGACCGGCCTGCGCTCACGCCGCCTTCGCGTGCACGCCGAGCCGCGGGAACGCATGGCCGTGCTCATCGAACAGATGGCAGTGCTCGGCATCCGCATGCATCTGCAGCACCTCGCCGGTACGGTACGTGTCGAGCGGCGGGATTCGCGCGATCAGCCCGTCCGGTGCGGCCGACGACTCCGCATACAGATACGCCGCGTCGCCGAGCGACTCGACGGCCATCGTTTTCGCAGTCACATGTTGCGCCGCCGCGCCGACGAGCAGATGCTCCGGCCGCACGCCGACGGTCACCGGCGCACCGCGCTGCAATCCGGCCGCGTCGACCGCGACACGCTGCATGTCGCCGCTGTCGAAGCGCACGAGCACGCCGCCCGCATCGGCCGACTCGACCGCCCCTTTCAGGAAATTCATCTTCGGCGAGCCGATGAAGCCCGCGACGAACTGGTTCGCGGGCGCGTGGTACAGGGCGTTCGGCGTGCCGACCTGCTGCACGTCGCCGCCCGACAGCACGACGATCTTGTCGGCGAGCGTCATCGCCTCGACCTGATCGTGCGTCACGTAGATCATCGTCGTCTTCAGCTCGTCGTGCAGCCGTGCGAATTCGAGCCGCATCTTCACGCGCAGCGCGGCGTCGAGATTCGACAGCGGCTCGTCGAACAGAAACACCTTCGGCTTGCGCGTGATCGCCCGGCCGATCGCGACGCGCTGTCGCTGCCCGCCCGACAGCTGCTTCGGCTTGCGGTCGAGCAGATGATCGATATGCAGGATCTTCGCGGCCTGCTTCACAGCCTGGTCGATCTCGGGCTTCTTCGCGCCCGCGAGCTTGAGGCCGAACGCCATGTTGTCGTACAGCGTCATGTGCGGATACAGCGCATACGACTGAAACACCATCGCGATGCCGCGCTTCGCGCTCGGCACGTCGTTGACCTTCGCACCGTCGATCAGCAGATCGCCGCTCGAGATGTCCTCGAGCCCGGCGATCATCCTCATCAGCGTGGATTTGCCGCAGCCGCTCGGGCCGACGAACACGACGAATTCGCCGTCGGCGATGTCGAGGTTCACGTTGCGCAGCACTTCGGTGTCGTCGTAGCGCTTCGCGATATTGCGCAGGAGCACGCTTGCCATGGTCTGTCTCCGTTCGTTCGTGATGCTTGATGTATCGTGCGCCGCGGCGACGCCGCGCGCGATCGTCTTTCGCCGTTAGCCCGGCAGCACGGCGCCCGTCGCCTGCCAGCGCGCAACGTAGTCGGGCAGCTCGCGCATGTCGTCGAACACGTGCCGCGCGCCGATGCCTCGCAGCGCGTCGATCTGCGCGGCCGACGCATGCCCGCCGCCGACGAAGCCGAGCACGGTCATGCCGGCCGCCGCGGCCGCGGTGATGCCGGTCACGCTGTCCTCGACGACAAGGCACTGCGCGGGCACCGCACCGAGCGCGCGCGCGGCCGCCAGATACACGTCGGGCGCCGGTTTCGGCCGCGCGACGGCGTCCGCGCAGAACAGCCGGTCGCCGAAGAAGCGCGCGAGGCCGGTGCGCGCGAGCGCCGCTTCGACGTACGCGCGGTAGCTGTTGCTCGCGCACGCGGTCGTCAGCTCGATCGCCGCAAGCGCCGTATCGATGCCGTCCACCATCGGCGCGTTGACAGCCGCCGCTTCGACCGCGCGGCGGATCGCATCGACGTCGTCGGCCGACAGCGTACGGCCGACGGCTTCGCTCGCACCGGCCAGCACACGCTCGATGCGCAGCCCGAGCAGCGGCATCACCGCCGGCCGCGCATCGACGCCCGGCCAGCGCGCATCGAGTTCGCGCACGATCACGTCGGCGGCGACGGCCTCGCTGTCGATCAGCACGCCGTCGCAATCGCAGATCAGCACGTTCACGCCATGACCGACCGCGCGCTTGCCGGCCGCACCTTCGCCGGCCGCGCTCATTTGACCGCCCCGAACGTGAGCCCGCGCACCAGCTGCTTCTGCGACAGCCAGCCGACGATCAGGATCGGCGCGACCGCGAGCAGCGACGCCGCGGACAGCTTCGCCCAGAACAAGCCTTCAGGGCTCGAATACGACGCGATGAACACGGTCAGCGGTGCCGCGTTCGAGCTCGACAGGTTGATGCTCCAGAACGCCTCGTTCCACGACAGGATCACGAGCAGCAGCGCGGTCGACGCGAGCCCCGGCAGCGCCATCGGCATCAGCAGATAGACGATCTCCTGCCACGTCGATGCGCCGTCGATGCGGCCGGCTTCGAGGATGTCCTTCGGAATCTCGTTGAAATACGTGAACGTCATCCACACCGCGATCGGCAGGTTGATCAACGTGTACACGATCACGAGGCCGGACACGGTATCGAGCAGCCCCGCGTTCTTCCAGAGCAGATAGATCGGCACGAGCACGCCGACCGACGGCATCATCTTGGTCGACAGCATCCACAGCAGCACCTTCTGCGTGCGGCGGTTCGGAAAGAACGCCATTGCGTACGCGGCCGGCACCGCGAGCAGCAGCGAGATCGCCGTGACGCCCGCCGAAATCAGCACCGAATTCCACGCGAATGCGAAGTAGTTGCTGCGCGCGAAAACCTCGCGGAAGCTGTCGAGCGTCGGCATGAAGAACAGCGTCGACGCATACGCCTGCTGCTCGGTCTTGAACGCGGTGATCGCCATCCAGAAGATCGGGAAAAACAGCAGCAGCGCGATCAGCCACGCGAGCGCGCCGGGCAGCGCGCGCCGCACGAGGTCGAATGGGGCCGGCGCGCGCCGGCCTTCGATGGTCAGGTCGCTCATGACTCGTACTCCCCCTTCAGGTTGCGCGCGAGCATCCGCACCAGGAAGAACGACACGACGTTCGCGACCACGACGGCAATGATCCCGCCCGCGGATGCGAGCCCGACGTCGAACTGCTGCAGGCCGAGCGCGTAAATCAGGTACGACAGGTTGGTCGTCGCATTGCCCGGGCCGCCGCCCGTCGTCGTGTAGATCTCCGCGAAGATCGACAGCAGGAAAATCGTCTCCATCATCACGACGACGGCAATCGCGCGCTTCAGGTGCGGCAGCGTGATGTAGAAGAACATCGCGATCGGGCCCGCGCCGTCGATGCGCGCGGCTTCCTTCTGTTCCTGGTCGAGCGACTGGATCGCCGTGAACAGGATCAGGAACGCGAACGGCAGCCACTGCCACGCGACGATCATGATCACCGCGGTGAGCGGGTAATCGGCGAACCAGTCGACCGGCGTCATCCCGAACGCGCGCATCGCATTCGCGACGAGCCCGTACACCGGATGCAGGATCATGTTCTTCCAGATCAGCGCGGCGACCGTCGGCATCACGAAGAACGGCGCAATGGCCAGCAGCCGTGCAATGCCCTGCCCGTAGAACTTGCGGTCGAACAGCACGGCCATCAGCACGCCGCCGATCACCGTGATCGCGAGCACCGCGCCGATCAGCACGAGCGTGTGCCAGATCGCGGGCAGGAACGACGGATCCGTCGCGAGAAAGCGGTAGTTGTCGAGCCCGGCGAAACCCTTCACGTCCGGGTTCAGCAGGTTGTAGCGCGACAGCGAATACCAGATCGTCATCGCGAGCGGAATCGACATCCACAGCAGCAGCACCGCGACGGACGGCGACACGAGCCAGCTCGCGCCGCGCGCGCGGCGCGGCGCGAGCGGCGTCGACGCGTCGCCGACCGACGGCGCGTGGCCCAGGGGAAGACGTAAATGACGCATGATCGGAGTCCCTCCGGTTGATGCGCGGGCGCGAACGGCCTGCCCGCATTGCTGCTTCGGCGGCGCGCATCGTGCGCGCTGCCGCACACGGTGCGCGCCGCGTGACTTCCGGCGTTACTTCTTGTAGCCGGCCTGCCGCACCGCACGATCGGCGGCCGCCTGGCCCGCGGCGAGCGCCTGGTCGACCGACATCTGGCCGGCCACCGCACCGGCGATCGCCTGCCCGACCACCGTGCCGAACGACTGGAATTCAGGAATCCCGACGTACTGCACGCCCGTGTACGGGACCTTCTTCAGCGACGGATCGTTCGGGTCAGCCGTCTCGATCGCCTTCAGCACGAAGTCCGAGAACGGCGCGGCGGCCTTGTACTCGGCGCGCTGATACGTCGACGAGCGGGTGCCCGGCGGCACCGACGCCCAGCCTTCGTCCTTGCCGACCATTTCGACGTACTGCTTCGACGTCGCCCACGCGATGAACTTGCGCGCGGCGTCCTGCTGCTTCGACGTCTTCGGCACGGCGAGCGCCCACGCCCACAGCCAGTGCGAGCCCTTCGGCGTGACGGCGACCGGCGCGGCCGCGAAACCGATCTTGTCGGCGACCTGCGACTGCTGCTTGTTGTAGAGCATCCCGGCGGCGACCGTCGCGTCGATCCACATCGCGCACTTGCCCGATGCGGTGAGCGTCAGGTTCTCGTTGAACCCGTTCGAGCTCGCTCCCGGCGGCCCGTTCTTCTTCAGCAGGTTCACGTAGAAATTGATCGCCTTCTTCCATTCGGGCGACGTGAGCTGCGCGTTCCAGTTCTCGTCGAACCAGCGTCCGCCGAACGTGTTCACGACCGTCGACACGTACGCCATGTTCTCGCCCCATCCGGCCTTGCCGCGCAGGCAGATCCCGTAGGTGCCCTTCGACTTGTCGGTGAGCTTGTCCGCGAATTCGGCGATCTGGTCGTAGGTCGGCTGGTCGGGCATCTTGAGCCCCTTCGCGGCGAACAGGTCCTTGCGGTAAAACGTCATCGAGCTTTCGACGTAGAACGGCAGCGCGTAGAGCTGGCCGTTGTACGACAGGCTGTCGCGGGCGGTCTTGACGATGTCGTTCAGGTCGTAGTCGGCGGGCAGGCCCGTCATCGGCGCGAGCCAGCCGCGCTTGCCCCACTGCGGCGTCTCGTAGGTGCCGATCGCCATCACGTCGAACTGGCCGCTGCCGGTCGTGATGTCGGTGGTCGCGCGCTGGCGCAGCACGTTTTCCTCGAGGATCACCCAGTTCAGCTTGATGTCGGGGTTCGCCTTCTCGAACGCCGGCGACAGCTTCTTCAACTCGATCATGTCCGGGTTGTTCAGCGTCGCGATCGTCAGCGTGCCGGCGGACGCCGCACACGCGGCCGTCGCAAGCGCGGCTCCGGCGAAGCAGCGTACGGCGGCATCGAGCATCTTTCGTTGCATGGCATGTCTCCTGTGATTGTTCGAACTGTCGTCGGTATTGCGTGTTGCGTAGTGCGTATGTCGCGTTGCCGCGTTTCCTTCGCGGCCCGTCATGCCGGCCGCTGCATCCCGCACGCGCGCGCGTAGTGCGCGATCACGTCGCGTATCCGGTGGCGC
Organism: Burkholderia latens; assembly: GCF_001718795.1. Classification (NCBI taxonomy): domain Bacteria; kingdom Pseudomonadati; phylum Pseudomonadota; class Betaproteobacteria; order Burkholderiales; family Burkholderiaceae; genus Burkholderia; species Burkholderia latens. The sequence goes on from NZ_CP013435.1 coordinate 2,713,642, forward strand.
ACCCACGCGCGCGGTTCCCGTGCGAGGCCGCCCGCGCGGCACGCCGCGTACACGTCCGGCAGCCACTGCGCGACGAGCGTTTCCGGCACCGGCTGCCGCGCGAGGTTGCCGAACAATTGCTCGACTGCCGCCGCAACGGCCGGCTGCAGCCAGTAGTAGCGGATCCGGTCGCTGTAGCTGAACTGGCGCGCGAGCCGCTGCTCGGCCTCGTCGCCTCGATAGTACGGCGCCCAGTGTTCCGGCTGCGCGCGCATCGCGGCGTCGACGACGTCGCGCAGGCGCGAGCGCTGCGCGACGTCGTCGATCAGCGCATCCTCGATGAACGTGAGTGCGAACAGCGCCTCGCGCAGCGCGAAGGTCAGCGCGGGGCCGACCTTCAGCACCGCGAAATGATCGCGCACGAGCGCGGCAAGCGCGGCTTCGGTCTGGTAGTCGGTCGAATGCGCCTCGAACACGAGGCGCGGTGTGCGCAGGATGCTCGCGCCGAGCGACGCCGCCTTCGCGCTGTCGTAGTCGAGCACATGACGATCGTCGAAATCGACGCCCGGCTGCGCGACGATCGCAACGACGCGCGTCCATGCGTCGTCGAGCCCTGCCGCGGCGAACGCGCTGCGGTGCGCGTCGAGCGTCGCGGCGATGCTGTCGCTGCGCGTGACCGCGATCCGCGCGATCGCGGCGCCGTCCGCATCGCCGTCGCCGGCGACTTCGCCGCCCGGCGTCGGCACCTCGGTGCCGATCACGTAGACGGGCGCAACGCCCGCGCGCGCCGCGGCATCCTCCGCGGCCCGGCACAGCTCGGCCGCGCGCGCGGCGATTGTGCGATCGTCGAGCCGCACCGGATCGTCCGCGCACGCCATGCTCGCGTCGAGATGGATCTTCTCGAACCCGGCTTCGACATACGCGGCGACCATCGCGGCCGCTTCGCGCATTGCGTCGGCCGCGCGGCGGTGCCGCCACGGGTTCGGCCCGAGATGATCGCCGCCGAGCACGAGCGCCGACGGCGCAAGCCCGCAGCGTTGCGCGATCGCATCGACGTCGCGCCGGAAGTCCGCGGGCGTCATGCCGGTATAGCCGCCGAGATGGTTGACCTGGTTGCAGGTCGCCTCGATCAGCAGCGGCGAACCGTCGACGCGCGCGGCTTCGCATGCGGCTTCCAGCACGAGCCGGTGCGCGCTGCAGATCGAGTAGATGCCGCGCTGGGCATCCGCGCGGTTCTCGTCGAAGATCATCCGCAGCACGGTCCCAGCGTGCGCGGTGCGCGCGTGCTCCGCGATGCTCGTCAGGCCGGGCATGCGACACCTCGTTCGGTCAGGAAGCGGTCGATCTCGGCCGCGCTGCTGTTACCCTCCATCGGGCCGCGCCGCGTGACCGCGATCGCGCCGGCCGCGTTCGCGCGGCGCAGCGCGACGTCGATCGGCAGGCCCGCGACGAGGCTCGCGACCAGCGTGCCGCCGAAGCAGTCTCCCGCGCCGGTCGGATCGAGTTCGTCAATACGGTAGGCCTGCGCATCGACGCGGCTCGCCCGATCGAACGCGACACTGCCGGCCGCGCCGCGCTTGAGCACGACGCGCTCGAGCAGCGGATGAGTCGCGAGCAGCCCGGCGATCGCGCGTTCGGCCGGCTGCGGTCCGCAGAAGAACGGCAAGTCGGCCTCGCTCGGCAGGAACAGGTGGCACGCGGCGAGCATTGCGTCGAGCGCCGCGCGCATCGGCCGGAAGCTCAGCATCTCGGGCCGCACGTTGGGGTCGAACGACACCTTCGCGCCCGCGTGCGCCGCTTCGATCACGCCGCGCTGCACGGCCGCGATCGCCGATTCGCTCGTCAGCGACGACCCCATCACGTGGAAGTAGCGGCAGCCGTCGAACATCGGCGTGTCGACATCGGACGCGTCCACGCACGCGGCTGCGCTGGTCGACAGGCTGAACACGAAACTGCGCGAACCGTCGTCGCGATACGCGACGAACGCGGTGCCGGTCGGGCGCGCAACACGGCGAATGCGCGTGACGTCGACGCCGTCGCGTTCGAGACGTGCGACGATCGCGTCGCCGAACGCATCGCGGCCGACACAGCCCGCATACGCGACGCGCGCACCGAGCCGCGCAGCCTGATCGGCGAAGATCGCCGGCGCACCGCTCGGAAACGGCCCCGCGAACATGCCCGGCGCGTCGAAGCCCTGGCCGCGCTCGGCGGCGACGAATTCGGCCAGCAGTTCGCCGGCAACCACGATCTCGGCCATCAGGCATGCCCTCGTTCGGCGGCGGCCGCGCGCGGCGGACCCACCGGGGTTGCGCTTACGAGCGGCGGCATCTCAGCTCATCCAGTTGCCGCCGTCGACGTTCAGCGTCTGGGCGGTGATGTAGTCGGCGTCGGCCGACGCCAGGAACAGCGCGGCGCCCGTCAGGTCGGCCGGCACGCCCATGCGGCCAAGCGGCACCGCTTCGCCGACGAGCCGCTTCTTTTCTCCGAGCGGCCGGTTCTCGTAGCGTGCGAAGAGCGCATCGACCTGCTCCCACATCGGCGTATCCACCACGCCCGGCGCGATGCCGTTCACGTTGATCCGGTGCGGCGCGAGCGCGAGCGCGGCCGACTGCGTGTAGCTGATCACCGCGGCCTTGGTCGCGCAGTAATGCGAGACGAGCGCCTCGCCACGACGCCCCGCCTGCGACGACATGTTGACGATCTTGCCGCCGCGCCCCTGCTCGACCATCCGGCGTGCGACGGCCTGCATCAGGAAGAACAGCCCTTTGACGTTGACCGCGAACAGCCGGTCGAACACGTCCCACGATTCGTCGAGGATCGGGCGCATGTCGAACAGCGCCGCGTTGTTGAACAGGATGTCGACGCCGCCGAAACGCTCGACGGCGGTCGCGACGATGCGCTCGATGTCGTCGCGGCGGGTGACGTCGGCGGTGACGGCCGCCGCGCGGCCGGGATTGGCCTCGACCAGCCGTGCGAGCGAACCGCTCGCGGGCTTCAGGTCCACCAGCACGCAGCGCGCGCCCTCGTCCAGATAGCGTTGCGCGACGGCTTCGCCGATGCCGCTTGCCGCGCCCGTGAGGATCGCGACCTTGTCTGCCAGTCTCACTGGTTGTCTCCGGTTCGTTCTGCTGCACGAAGATCGCGAGGTGAGCGAACGCTCGCCGACCGATCAATTGCTCTGTTATTGGTCGAATGATCGGATACGCGATTGACGCTGTCAAGGCGGCGGGCCGGCTTTCGATGATGCGCTGCGGCACGGCGGCATCGGCTGCCGGCCGGGACGCCACGTGCCGCAAGGCGTCACGCGCTGGGTGCGGCGCGGCTGAAGTGGCGACGAGGGGCGCAGCAGGCGCGCGACACGGAATCGGCGCTGCACGGCGCGGAGATACGTTATATCATCGCGATACTTCGTTTCATTGGCCGCCTCCCGCCATGGCTACCTCATCGCCCATCGACGCCCGGCTGTCCCGGGCCGACGCATTCGCCGCCGAGCACGGGCTCGCGTGGACGCCGCTGCGCCGCCAGGTCTACGAACGCGTGCTGGCCGCGCAGCGCCCGATCGGCGCATACGACCTGCTCGCCGAACTCGAGCCGCAGCGCGGCCGCGTGCCGCCGACCACCGTCTATCGCGCGCTGGATTTCCTCGTCGAGCACGGCTTCATCCACCGGATCGAATCGAAGAACGCGTTCTTCGCGTGCTGCGAGATCGGCGTGCCGCACGAAGGCCAGTTCCTGATCTGCGATTCATGCGGCGAGACCGTCGAGATCCCGGGCAGCGACCTCGCGAAGCAACTGTCCGCGAGCGAGCCTGCGCACGGGTTCGAAGTCCACCATCAGGTCGTCGAGCTGAACGGCCTGTGCGGGCACTGCAAGGGCAAGCCCGCCCAACGCTGACGTCGCACACGTGCGGCGCACGGCGCCGCCCTTTCCAACGAGGAGTTTCATGTCCATTGCCCTGAAGCGCGCGCCGCGGCGCGCCATGCCGCTTGCCCGCCTGTTCGCGGCCGCAGCCGCCGCGGCTGCGATGCTGTCGGTCGCCGCACCCGGTGTCGCGCAGGCCGCGGCCGTCAACGTCGTCGCCGCCGAGAACTTCTATGGCGACGTCGCGTCGCAGATTGGCGGCAGCCATGTCGCGGTAACGAGCATCCTGAGCAATCCCGATCAGGACCCGCACCTGTTCGAAGCGAGCCCGAAAACCGCACGCGCATTGCAGCGCGCGCAGCTCGTGATCTACAACGGCGCGAACTACGATCCGTGGATGAGCAAGCTGCTGTCCGCGTCGAAGCAGCCCAAACGCGCGACGATCGTCGTCGCCGACCTGGTCGGCAAGAAGGCCGGCGACAACCCGCACCTGTGGTACGACCCGGCCACGATGCCGGTCGCCGCACGCGCGATCGCGGCCGAGTTGGGCCGCGCAGACCCGGCGAACAAGGCCGACTACGACGCGAACCTGCAGAAGTTCATCGCATCGCTGAAGCCCGTCGACGACAAGATTGCCGCGCTGCGCGCGCAGTACAAGGGTGTGCCGGTGACGGCCACCGAGCCGGTGTTCGGCTACATGTCGGACGCGATCGGCCTCGACATGCGCAATCAGCGCTTCCAGCTCGCGACGATGAACGATACCGAGGCGAGCGCGCAGGACGTCGCCGCATTCGAAAACGACCTTCGCAACAAGCGGGTGCGCGCGCTGATCTACAACAGCCAGGCCGAAGCGCCGATGACCCGGCGCCTGCTGAAGATCGCGCGCGACGGCGGTGTGCCGAGCGTGAGCGTCACCGAGACGCAGCCGGCCGGCAAGACTTTCCAGCAATGGATGGCCGGCCAGCTCGACGCGCTCGCGGCCGCGCTTTCCGCCAGCAAGAAATGACCGCCACTCCCCACGCACTCTCGCTCGATCGCGTCACGCTCGAACTGGGCGGTCGCACTATCCTGCGCGACGCGAGCTTCTCGATCGAACCCGGCGAATTCGTCGGCGTGCTCGGACCGAACGGCGCAGGCAAGACCACGCTGATGCGCGCAGTGCTCGGCCTCGTTCCGGTCACGGGCGGCACGCTGTCGGTCGGCGGCGTGCCTGTCGAGCGCGGCAACGCGTCGATCGGCTACATGCCGCAGATCCGCAGCGGCCTCGCGAATCGCCGGATGCGCGGCTACGACTTCGTCGCGATGGCCGCCGACGGGCATCGCTGGGGGTTGCCGCACGCGAACGCGGCAACGCGGCGGGACGTCGATCGCGTGCTCGAGCTCGTCGGCGGCGCGGCGCTTGCGCGCCGGCCGCTGTCCGAGCTGTCGGGCGGCGAGCGGCAGCGGCTGCTGCTCGCGCAGTGCCTGCTCGGCAGCCCGAAACTGCTGCTGCTCGACGAGCCGCTGATCAGCCTCGATCCGAATCATCAGCGCGGCGTCGTCGAACTCGTGCGCAATGTGCAGCGGGAGCTCGGCATTACCGTGCTGTTTTCCGCGCACGAACTGAATCCGTTGCTGAACGCGCTCGATCGCGTGCTGTACCTCGGCAACGGCGTCGCGGCGCTCGGCACCGTCGACGAGGTGATCACCAAGCCGGTGCTGTCGCGGCTTTACGGGTCGCCGATCGACGTGATGCGCGTGAACGGCAAGATCTTCGTGATGTCCGGCGACGTCGAGATCGAGAAGCACGATCACGAACACGAGGAAGACGACGGCCACTCGCACGGCGGCGGCGGCCACGGCCATCACCACCACGGACACGCTCATCCCGGGCATTCGCACGATGTTTGAATACGATTTCATGATCAACGCGTTCGCCGCGTCGGGGATCGTCGCGGTGCTCGCGGGCATCGTCGGTTATTTCCTGGTGCTGCGCGGACAAACGTTCGCCGGCCATGCGCTGTCGCACGTCGGCTTCACCGGCGCAACCGGCGCGGTGCTGCTCGGCATCTCGCCGATCTGGGGAATGGTTGGTTTCACGCTCGCGGCCGGCATCGGAATGGGCGCGCTCGGCGAACGGCTCGCGGGTCGCGACGTCGCGATCGGCGTGATCCTGTCGGGCGCACTCGGCTTCGGCCTGTTGTTTCTGCACTTCTACACGTCGTTCGCGACGCAGGTCACCGCGCTGCTGTTCGGCAACGTGCTCGCGGTGAGCCACGACACCCTCGCGGTGCTGGCCGGCATCGGCGCGGTGAGCCTCGTCGCGCTCGCGCTGATCGCGCGGCCGCTGCTGTTCGCGTCGCTGCAGCCGGAGCTGGCCGAAGCGAAAGGCGTGTCGCTGCGCACGGTGTCGATGTTGTTCCTCGCGGTGTGTGCGCTCGCGGTGGCCGCGGCCACCCAGATCGTCGGCGTGCTGCTCGTGTTCACGCTGCTCGTCGGGCCGGCGGCGGCCGCGCAGAACGTGTCGACGCGGCTGTCGACCGGCGTCGCGCTCGCCGCGCTGTTCGCGCTGTTCGAAGCGTGGGTTGGCATCGCGCTCGCCTATCACACCGACTGGCCGACGAGTTTCTGGATTACGGCGTTGTCGGCGCTGGTGTATGGGGCGAGTTTGTTGCGGCGCCCCTGAACGTCGAGCGGCAATAACGAAAACGCCGGCGTGCCCGATGGGCAACGCCGGCGTTTTTTTGCGCGCGCTTCGCCGCGCGAAATGTGCGTTACCTGCTTGACGCGCTCATCGGGCCAGCACGCGCGCATGATGCGCAATGTGATCGGCGATGAACGTCGAGATGAAGTAGTAGCCGTGATCGTAGCCTTCATGGCGGCGCAGCGTCAGCGGCTGGCCTGCCTGTTCGCACGCGGCTTCGAAGACGTCCGGATTCAGCTGGTTCGCGAGAAACTGGTCGGCGAGACCCTGGTCGACGAGGATGCCGTCCGCGAACTTCGGCGCATCCGCGCGCGCGACGAGTTCGCTCGCGTCGTGCTGCTTCCATGCGTCGCGATCGTCGCCGAGGTAGCCCGCGAACGCCTTCTCGCCCCACGGGCAACGCGTCGGTGCGGCGATCGGCGCGAACGCCGACACCGAGCGATACAGCTCGGGATGACGCAGCGCGAGCGTCAGCGCGCCATGCCCGCCCATCGAATGTCCGAAGATCCCGAGGCGCGCGCCGTCAATCGGCAAAGCGGTCGTGACGAGCTCGCGCAACTCGCCGGTCACGTACGACTCCATCCGGTAATGCGTGGACCACGGCGCCTGCGTCGCGTCCACGTAAAAGCCCGCGCCGACGCCGAAATCCCACGCATCGGCTTCGCCGGGCACGCCAGCGCCGCGCGGGCTCGTATCGGGCATCACGAGCGCGACACCGTGTTGCGCCGCATACTGCTGCGCGCCGCCCTTGATCGCGAACGTCTCGTCGGTACACGTGAGCCCCGCGAGATAGAACAGCGCCGGCACGCGGCCGTGCGCGGCCTGCGGCGGCAGGTACACGGAGAATTTCATCGGCAGGCCGATGGCCGTCGAATCGTGGCGATAGAAGCGTTGCTCGCCGCCGTGGCAAGCATGCGAAGAAACGAGTTCGAGCATGGGATTCCCTTCCGTTCAATACAGCACGTTCGGGCGAAACGATTCGCCCTTCTTCATCGGATCGGCGCTGCCGCGGCACGTCTCGGCCGGCACGCGCACGATCGGGTCGCACCATGCCGCGACGCAGGCCCGGATGCGGCACGTCGAAGCCGCGGCGTGCCCGCCATGATCGCCGATCGCGCCGCGCATCGCGCACGCGAAACAGCCGCCGGCTTGCCGCGATGCGTCATCGCCGCTGCAAAGCGCCACGTGCCCGAGTTTAATCGCCGGTCGTGAACCATGCGTCGGTTCGCGCATACAGATCGACGAAACGCGCGTGACGGGCGGCGAGCGCCCGATCGTCGCGCGGTACGGCGACCGACGACGCGGCCGGGGCCAGCGCGCGCAGCGCGTCCTCGCGCCAGTGCCCGATCGCGACGCCGGCGAGCAGCGCCGCGCCGCGCGTCGCGGCGTTGGGGCAATTGACCGCGTCGAGCGATGCGCCGAGCGCATCCGCAAGCAACTGGCGCCAGCGCGGATCGACCGAACCGCCGCCGGCCAGACGCAGCGTCGTCACCGGATCGGTGCGGTTCGCATCGCGGATTGCGTCGAGCCCCGCGCGCAACGCGAATGCGACACCTTCGAATGCGGCACGCATCATCGCGCCGCGCGTGTCGCCGAGGCCGAGCCCGAGCCAGCCGCCGCGCGCATCGGGGTTCATCCACGGCGAGCGCTCGCCCGTCAGGTACGGCAAAAAGCACAACCGCTCGGACGCCGGCTGCGCGAACGCTTCGTCGTATGCGTCCGCCCACCGCGCATAGCCGAGCCAGCCGCGCACGGCTTCGAGCGCGAGCCCGACGTTCTGCATCGCGGCCATCGTGTAATAGCCGCCGCCCGCTGCCGTCCGATAGCGATGCAGCCCGCGCCGCGCGGGAGGCAAAGCGTGCGCGAGCACGACGATCTGGCCGCCGCTGCCGGTCGTCAGCAGCGCGTCGCCGGCTGCGACGAGCCCGCTGCCGAGCGCCGCGCACGCGGTATCGCCCGCACCGGTTGCAAGCGGCACGCCGGCCGGCAGCCCGAGTGCCGCGGCCGCCTTCGCGTCGAGCACGCCGCAGCGCGCGCTCGATGCGCGCACCGGCGCAAAGCGGTCTCGCGGCAGGCCGAACCTGTCGATCAGCGCCGTATCCCATGCCCCGTCCGGCGTCGCGAGTGCGGTCGCGCACGCATCGCTCGGATCGGCGGCGACGTCGCCGCCGAGCGCGACCCGCAGCCACTCCTTCGGCTGTACGACCCAGCGCGCTGCCTGCAGCGCATCCGGTTCATGTGCGGCCAGCCAGCGCAACAGCGGCCCCGCCATCCCCGGCGCGACGGGATTTGGGGCAACGGGCGCACCTGCGACGGACACGCCGGCGTCGTTCCAGGCGGCCGCGTCCGCTTCGCGCACCGCGCGCGTATCGGGCCACAGCATCGCGGGCCGCACCGGCTGCCCGGCCGCATCGATCGCTACGACGCCGTGCATCTGGCCCGAGAACCCGATTGCGGCGACCTGCTCGCGCTCGCCGGCCGGCAGCCGCGCAGCGGCGCGCACGAGCGCGTGCCACCACACGTCCGGCGCAATTTCCGCCCAGCCGGGCTGCGGTGACGACAACGCATAAGATTCGCTCGCGACTGCGCGCTCGACGCCATCGGCATCGAGCGTGACGAGTTTGATGGAGCCGGTGCCGAGGTCGATTCCGAGCAGGCGCATGACGGGTCGCGTATTCGAGTAAACGGATCCCGATGATAGCGGGATCGCGACATGCGGCCCGATCGGCGCAGCGTCTTTTGTAGCCGCGACGATGCACGAACGCGGCTGCCGGGCAGGTTCCACCGGGATGCACCGTGCCGGCGCGAACGCGTGCCCGCGGGTTAACCCGGCGCGATTTTCCACCGGTCGTTTTTGCCACTATGCCGAGGTCGCGATACACACCATAAAGACACCGATATTTGACACGGGGGTCCGCGCTATTTTGGACGGCTATAAAACCGGGGAACCTCACTCCAGCGGCAGTTTCCCGATGATCGACACCGCCCTTCATGCCGAAATGGCATATCGAACCAGCAAAGAACGGAATAGGACCCAGCGCTCTTGTTGCGATGTGGTATTCCGCATAACTTCGTACCACCCTGAAAACAAGATCATGGAGTGAGACAGATGCAATCGAACACGGTCCATCCGTGCGATGAGGTGCTGCCGACCGGCAAGCTTGTAACGCTTGGTCTGCAACACGTCCTCGTCATGTACGCCGGCGCCGTCGCCGTGCCGCTCATCGTCGGCGGCGCGCTGAAGCTGCCCAAAGACCAGATCGCGTTCCTGATCAGCGCCGATCTGTTTTCATGCGGTATCGCGACGCTGATCCAGACGCTCGGCCTGTGGATCTTCGGGATCCGGCTGCCGGTGATCATGGGCTGCACGTTCGCGGCAGTCGGCCCGATGATCGCGATCGGCACCAATCCCGGCCTCGGCATTCTCGACATCTTCGGCTCGACGATCGCGGCCGGCATCATCGGCATCGTGCTCGCGCCGATGATCGGCAGGCTGTTGCGATTCTTCCCGCCCGTCGTCGTCGGCACGGTGATCGCGGTGATCGGGCTGTCGCTGATGGAAGTCGGGATCAACTGGGCGGCCGGCGGCGTCGGCAATCCCGAATACGGTAGTCCCGTCTACCTCGGCCTGTCGCTGCTCGTGCTCACGCTGATCCTGCTGATCAACAAGTACGGTCGCGGCTTCATCGCGAACATCTCGGTGCTGCTCGGCATCGTCGCCGGCTTCGTGATCGCGTTCGCGATCGGCCGCGTGAACACGGACGGCGTCGCGCTTGCGCCGTGGGTCGGCTTCGTGATGCCGTTCCACTTCGGCATGCCGCACTTCGACCCGCTGTCGATCGCGACGATGGTCACGGTAATGTTCGTCACGTTCATCGAATCGACGGGGATGTTCCTCGCGGTCGGCGACATGGTCGATCGTCCGGTCAATCAGGAGCGCCTCGTGCGCGGCCTGCGTGTCGACGGCCTCGGTACGCTGATCGGCGGCATCTTCAACTCGTTCCCGCATACGTCGTTCTCGCAGAACGTCGGCCTGATCGGCGTGACCGGCGTCAAGAGCCGGTTCGTCTGCGCGACCGGCGGCGTGATCCTGGTCCTGCTCGGGCTGTTCCCGAAGATGGCGCAGGTCGTCGCATCGGTGCCGCCGTTCGTGCTCGGCGGCGCAGGCATCGTGATGTTCGGGATGGTCGCCGCGAACGGCATCAAGGTGCTGTCGAAGGTCGACTTCGTGACCAACGCGCACAACCTGTTCATCGTCGCCGTGAGCGTCGGCATGGGCCTCGTGCCGGTCGTGTCGCCGCACTTCTTCTCGAAGTTGCCGCCGGCGCTCGCGCCGATCCTGCACAGCGGCATCCTGCTTGCATCGGCCACGGCCGTGATCCTGAACATCGTGTTCAACGGCGTGAAGGGCGAAAAAGAAGCGCGTTGCGAAATCCGCCGCGCAGGGCACGACTTCGACGGACGTCCGGCCGACGTGCATCACTGATTGGTCTTGCAGCGGCCGCAGCCGAATGCTGCGGTGAAGGATAAAACGCCACGGCCTGCCGTGGCGTTTTGCTTTGCGGAGCGGGCCCGCGACGGCGGCGGCGATGCGTGCGACGCGGGCGACGATCCGCCTTCGCCGCACACGGCTCGCATCCATCGACCGCACCCAAAAAAAACGCCACGGACGAACGTCCGTGGCGTTGTCGCATCGAAGGTGCTGCAGCTGAGGCGACGCGGAGCGGTTCCCCGCCCGTGTCCGCCGCCGTGCTTACCCGTTCGTCGCGGTTGCCGACGCGCTCGCCGGTGCGGCCGCCTTGTCGTAGCCGGCCGTCTCGTCAGGCGCTCGCGGCGTCTCGCCGGCACGTTGGATCCAGCCGCCGCCCAGTGCGCGATACAGGTCGACGAGGTTCGTCCAGCGTGCGAGCCGTGCGCTGATCAGCGTCTGCTGCGCCGAGTAGAGATCGGTCTGCGCGGTCAGCACCGACAGATAGCTGTCGACGCCGTTCTTGTAGCGCAGGTCCGACAAGTCGAAGCGGCGCTGCTGCGCGTGCTCGTTGCGCTCGAGCGCCGCGATCTGCTGGTCGTACGTGCCGCGTGCTGCCAGCCCGTCAGACACTTCGCGGAACGCCGACTGGATCGCCTTCTCGTAGTTCGCGATCTCGATGCGCTTTTGCACGTTCGCGAGATTCAGGTTCGCGATGTTCTGCCCGCCTTCGAAGATCGGCATCGTGATCTGCGGCGCGAACGACCACGCCGCCGTGCCGGCCTTGAACAGCCCGCCAAGCGTCGGGCTTGCAGTGCCGAACGCGCCCGTCAGCGAGATGCGCGGGAAGAACGCCGCGCGCGCCGCGCCGATGTTCGCGTTCGCGGCAAGCAGCGTCTGCTCGGCCTGCATCACGTCGGGGCGACGCGTGAGCAGATCCGACGGCAGGCCCGCCGGCACGTCCGTGAGCAGGTTCTGCGCGTCGAGCGGCATGCCCGCCGGCAGATCGTCCGGCAGCGGCTCGCCGATCAGCAGCACCAGCGCGTTCAGCGCCTGCGCACGCGCACGCGCCTGCGCCTGCTGGTTCGCGAGCGCCGTTTCGACGACCGTCTGCGCCTGACGCAGGTCGAGCTCGGAGCCCGTACCGTTGTCGAACTGCAGCTTCGTCAGGTCGTACGACGCCTGCGCGGTCTTCAGCGTGTTTTCCGTGACCTTCAGCAGATCCTCGGTCGACAGCAGCGTCAGATATTGGTCCGCGACCTGCGACACGAGCGAGATCTCGGTCGCCTGACGCGCGTACGACGTTGCCAGATACTGTGCGAGCGCCTGGTCCTTCAGGCTCTGCACGCGGCCGAACAGGTCGAGCTCCCACGACGCGGACAGCCCGACGTTGTAGGTGCGCGAGATGTACGGCGCGCCGGTCTGCGACACGCCGCGCGGCACGCGCTGGATGTTGCCGGTGCCCGTACCGTCGAGCGTCGGGAACAGGCCCGCGCGCGTGATCTGGTACTGCGCGCGCGACGCCTCGATGTTCAGCACCGCGACGCGCAGGTCGCGGTTGTTCTTCAGCGCGATCTCGATCAGCCGCTGCAGGCGCGGATCGACGAAGAATTCGCGCCAGCCGATGGCGGTCGCCGCCTGGCCGTTCGCGCTGCGCGCGCCGGCAGCGCCGGGCTGCGTCGCATAGACGCCGCCCGACGGGTATGCCTGCGCGACGGGCGCGTCGGGCCGCGTGTAATGCGGCGCCAGCGTGCAGCCCGCGGCCAGGAGCGCGACTGCGATTGCAGTCAAAGCGTGTTTTTGCATCATCACTGTCCCTTGTTGCCTTCGTCGCCGTTGCCCGGTTTCTCTTCGTGATGCGAGTGCTCCTGAGCCAGGCGCAGCGCCTCGTCGACGTCTTCCTTCTCGCCGCTGAAGATCGCACGAATCTTCACGAAGAACATCGGGATCATGAAGATCGCGAGGAACGTCGCGGTGATCATCCCGCCGATCACGCCGGTACCGATCGCGTGCTGGCTCGCCGAACCCGCGCCGTTGCTGATCGCGAGCGGCATCACGCCGAGAATGAACGCGAGCGACGTCATCAGGATCGGACGCAGCCGCAGGCGCGCCGCTTCCAGCGCGGCCTCGATCGGCCCCATCTTCTCCGTCATCTGCAGTTCGCGCGCGAATTCCACGATCAGGATCGCGTTCTTCGCGGACAAGCCCACGGTGGTCAGCAGACCGACCTGGAAGAACACGTCGTTCTCGAGGCCGCGCATCGTCGCCGCGAGCAGTGCACCGATCACGCCGAGCGGCACCACCATGATCACCGAGAACGGAATCGACCAGCTTTCATACAGTGCGGCGAGACACAGGAACACCACGAGGATCGAAATCGCGTACAGCACCGGCGCCTGCGAGCCCGACTGGATTTCCTGGAACGACAGGCCCGTCCACGAGTAGCCGATACCGACCGGCAGCTTCTTCGCGAGCCCTTCCATCGCGGTCATCGCCTGGCCCGTCGACTTGCCCGGTGCGGCCTGACCCTGGATTTCCATTGCCGATACGCCGTTGTAACGCTCGAGCTTCGGCGAACCGTACGTCCAGTGACCGGTCGCGAACGCGCTGAACGGCACCATCCCGCCCGACCCGTTGCGCACGTACCAGATGTTCATGTCCTCCGGCGTCATCCGGAACGGTGCGTCGGCCTGCACGTACACCTTCTTGATCCGGCCGTCGGTGTCGAGGAAGTTGTTCACGTACTTCGACGCCCACGCGATCGAGAACGTCTGGTCGATCGCATCCGCGCTCACGCCGAGCGCGTTCGCCTTCTCGCGGTCGATGTCGACTTTGTACTGCGGCGTATCGTTCAGCCCGTTCGGACGCACGCCCTGCAGCGTCGGATCCTTCGCGGCCATCCCCAGCAACTGGTTGCGCGCGGCCATCAGCGCGTCGTGGCCGAGACCGGCGTTGTCCGTCAGCTCGAAGTCGAAGCCGGCGGCCGTGCCGAGTTCCGGAATCGACGGCGGGTTGAACGGGATCACGATCGCGTCCTTGTAGCTGCCGTAGCGGCCGAACATCCGGCCGATCAGCGCCTGGACCTTCTGGTTCGCGTGCTGACGCTGCGAGTAGTCCTTCAGCTTCACGAACACGAGACCGGAGTTCTGGCCGCGGCCGGCAAAACTGAAGCCGTTGACCGTGAACGCCGATTCGACGATTTCCTTCTCGTCCTTCAGCAGGTAGTCGGAAATGTTCGCGAGCGTGCGCGCAGTCGTTTCCTGCGTCGAACCCGACGGCGTCTGCACGATCACGAACATCAGGCCCTGGTCCTCATCGGGCAGGAACGACTTCGGCAGGCGCACGAACAGCAGCCCGACCGCGACGATCACGACCAGATAGATGATGAGCCAGCGGCCCGAGCGCTTGATCACGTGGTGCACGCCGACGTGGTACTTGTCGCGGCTGTTGTTGAACGTGCGGTTGAACCAGCCGAAGAAGCCCTTCTTCTCTTCGTGATGGCCCTGCGGGATCGGCTTGAGGATCGTCGCGCAGAGTGCGGGCGTCAGAATCAACGCGACGAGCACCGACAGCACCATCGCGGACACGATCGTCAGCGAGAACTGCCGATAGATCGCGCCCACCGAACCGCCGGAGAAAGCGACCGGCACGAACACCGCCGACAGCACGAGCGCGACGCCGACGAGTGCGCCGGTGATCTGGCCCATCGCCTTGCGGGTCGCCTCCTTGGGCGACAGCCCTTCTTCCGCCATCACGCGCTCGACGTTCTCGACCACCACGATCGCATCGTCCACCAGCAGACCGATCGCGAGCACGAGGCCGAACATCGACAGCGTGTTGATCGAGAAGCCGACCAGCGACATGATCGCGAACGTGCCGAGCAGCACGACCGGCACCGCGATCGTCGGGATGATCGTCGCTCGCAGGTTCTGCAGGAACAGATACATCACGAGGAACACGAGCACGATACCTTCGAGCAGCGTCTTGACCACTTCCTCGATCGACAGCTTCACGAACGGCGTCGTGTCGTACGGATACTTGACGACGAGGCCGTGCGGGAAGAACGGTGCGAGCTCGTCGATCTTCGCGCGCACGGCCTTCGCGGTCGCGAGCGCGTTCGCGTTGGTCGCGAGCTGGATACCGAGTGCCGCGGTCGGCTGACCGTTGTACTTCGTATCGAAGTTGTAGTTTTCACCGCCGAGGCCGATCTGCGCGACGTCCTTCAGGCGAACCTGCGAGCCGTCCTGGTTGACCTTCAGCAGGATGTTGCCGAACTGCTCGGGCGTCTGCAGCAGCGTCGATTCGGTGATCGTCGCCTGCAGCACGGTGCCCGGCTTCGCCGGCGTGCCGCCGATCTGGCCGCCCGCGATCTGCACGTTCTGCGCGGTGATCGCGCTCGTCACGTCGACCGGCGTGAGGCCGTAGTTCGTCAGGCGGTTCGGATCGAGCCAGATCCGCATCGCGTACTGCGAGCCGAACAGCGTGACGGTACCGACGCCGTTCAGGCGGCTGATCGGATCCTTCACGTGCGACGCGACAAAGTTCGCGAGGTCGTACTTGTTCATGCTGCCGTCTTCGGAGTTGAATGCGAGCACCAGCAGGAAGCTGCTGCTCGACTTCGTCACCGACAGACCGAGCTGCTGCACGACCTGCGGCAGAACCGGCGTCGCGAGCGACAGCTTGTTCTGCACCTGAACCTGCGCGATGTCGGCGTTGGTGCCCGGCGCGAACGTGAGCGTGATGGTCGCGTTGCCCGAGTCGTCACTCGTCGACGACATGTACAGGAAGTTGTCGAGACCGCTCATCTGCTGCTCGATCACCTGCGTCACCGTGTCTTCCACCGTCTTGGCGGAAGCGCCCGGGTAGTTCGCGGTGATCTGGATCGACGGCGGCGCGATCGTCGGATACTGCGCGATCGGCAGCGTGAAGATCGCCGCAACCCCGGCCAGCATCAGGATGATGGCGATCACCCACGCGAAGATCGGGCGATCGATAAAAAACTTTGCCATGAAACAGGCTCCCTGTTATTGCGCGCTCGACGCAGCGGCGGCGCTCGCCGGTGCTGCGCCCGAGGCGGCGGCACCCGAACCGGCCGCGGCCGGCGCCGCGGATGCGGCTGCAACGCCCGATGCCGCCGAGGCGGCCGGCAGCTGCGCCGGAACCGACTTCACGG
Source organism: Burkholderia latens (assembly GCF_001718795.1). NCBI lineage: Bacteria > Pseudomonadati > Pseudomonadota > Betaproteobacteria > Burkholderiales > Burkholderiaceae > Burkholderia > Burkholderia latens. The sequence goes on from NZ_CP013435.1 coordinate 2,729,806, forward strand.
TCGCACCCGGACGCACCTTGTCGACGCCCTGCACGATCACGCGGTCGCCCGCCTGCAGACCGCCCTCGACGATCCAGTTCTGCCCCTGGATGCCGGTCGTCTTCAACGGACGCGGCTCGACCTTGTTGCTCGCGTTCACGACCATCGCGATCGCCTGGCCCTTCTGGTCGTGCGTGACGCCGATCTGCGGCACCAGGAACGCGTTCTCGTTCACGCCTTCCTCGATGCGTGCGCGCACGAACATCCCCGGCAGCAACACGCGGCCCGGGTTCGGAAACACCGCGCGGATCGTGACCGAACCGGTCGTCTGGTCGACGGTCACATCGGAGAACTGCAGCTTGCCCGGCTCCGAGTACGTCTTGCCGTCCTCGAGAATCAGCGACACCTTCGCCGCACCCGGGCCGCTCGTCTTCAGGCGGCCGCTCTGCACGTCCTGACGCAGTTTCAGCCCGTCTAGGCTCGACTGCGTGAGGTCGACATAGACCGGATCGAGCTGCTGCACCGTCGACATCAGCGTCGCCTGGCTCGCCTGCACGTACGCGCCCGGCGTCACCTGCGAAATGCCGACGCGGCCGGTGATCGGCGAAACGACGTCCGTATAGCCGAGGTTGATCTGCGCGGTCTCGACCGCTGCCTTGCCGGCTGCGACGTCCGCCGCCGCCTGCCCTTGCGTGGCGACCGCGTTGTCGTAGTCCTGCTTGCTGACCGCATTCGCGGCAACCAGCACCTTGTAGCGCGCGACCAGCGCGTTTTGCGTGACGAGGTTCGCCTGCGCCTTCGCGAGCGTCGCCTTCGCGCTGTTCAACTGCGCGAGGTACGGCGCGGGATCGATCTTGTAGAGGCGCTGGCCGGCCTTGACGTCGCTGCCTTCGGTGAATTCACGACGCAGCACGATGCCGTCGACCCGCGCGCGGACCTGCGCGACGAGGAATGCACTGGTGCGGCCCGGCAGTTCGGTGAAGACCGGTACGGCTTGCGGCTGGACGGTGACGACGCCGACTTCCGGCGTTTGCGGCGGCGGTGCCGATTCTTTTTTCCCGCACGCGGCCAGGAAAACGGCGGCCGTCGCGACAGTGAGTAAGCGGTATGGAACCCGTTCGACGCGCATGGAGCGACCTCTGTGTATAACCAATGGAATGAGTGCGGCGCCCGGACGGAGCGCCACACGGATGCGCCTCGCGGCGCTGATCGAACACCTGAATTGCTGGACTACTGGATACAGCAAGTCGGCACGAGACCTCCATGCCGACGAGATGCCGCGAACTGCGGACTTGTACTAGGGCGGGAATCAGCAGAGTGGGATATTAACTGATTGCCACTTGGGTCATTCGATCGTAGGGTGGTATTGTATATACATTCACGAATGTATGTAAAAAGCCCGCTCGCCCGCCCCCGCCCGTTCAGTCTTACGAATTATTACCAATCGCAAGCATAGCGGCTCGGCGCGGCGGCGGCGAGCGTTACAGACCCATATTCACCGACGATCGATCCATTCAGGCCTGCACATGGTCAGACGCACCAAGGAGGAGGCGCTCGAGACGCGCAACCGCATTCTCGACGCCGCCGAGCACGTGTTCTTCGAGAAGGGCGTGTCGCACACGTCGCTCGCGGACATCGCGCAGCATGCCGGCGTGACGCGCGGCGCGATCTACTGGCATTTCGCGAACAAGAGCGAATTGTTCGATGCGATGTTCGACCGCGTGTTCCTGCCGATCGACGAGCTCAAGCGCACGCCGCTCGACGCGCCCGGCGGCAATCCGCTCGAGAAGATCCGCAAGATCCTGATCTGGTGCCTGCTCGGCGTGCAGCGCGACTCGCAGTTGCGGCGCGTGTTCAGCATCCTGTTCATGAAATGCGAATACGTCGCGGACATGGAGCCGCTGCTGCAACGCAATCGCGCGGGCATGAGCGAAGCGCTGCACGCGATCGACGCCGATCTCGCGGCGGCCGTGCAGCTCAAGCTGCTGCCCGAGCGGCTCGACACGTGGCGCGCGACGCTGATGCTGCACACGCTCGTCAGCGGCTTCGTGCGCGACATGCTGATGCTGCCGGACGAGATCGACGCCGAGCAGCACGCGGAGCAGCTCGTCGACGGTTGCTTCGACATGATGCGTTACAGCCCTGCGATGCTGAAAGCGGGCTGACGGGCCAGCGCGCCGCCGACGCCGCCGCGTGCGGTTTCATCGCCGGCGGCCGGATGGACCGGCCGCACGCGGTCGATGCGCCACCCGATCGAATTCTTGACCTTCCCGCCGCGCGCGTCCGTCACGCCGCCTTCGCGCGCCCGGCGCGGGCCCGCCGGTTCGACGCGGCGACGGAATCGCGCGCCGGCATCGCCGCGCCGCCGATGCCGGCGATCCACGCATCGGTCGACATCACCGCCGCGAAGTTCGACTGGAACACCACCGAGTACGCTCGGTGAATCTCCTCGGCGCTCGCCGCTCCTGCTTCGTTCTCGTACGGCACCGCGCCGGTCGCATCCGCGAGGTACTCGACGGTCAGCCCGGCATGCACCGCGTGATACACCGTCGACGCATTGCAGTTGTGCGTCATGTAGCCGGCGACGGCGAGCGTGTCGATTTCGTGCGCATCGAGCCACGCGGCGAGATCGGTGCCGGCGAACGCGCTGGCCTGCGCCTTCACGATCAGGTGCGCATGGGGCCTGCCGGCAACGACCGGGTGCAACGCGACACCGTCCGTCCCGGGCGCGAAGATCGGCGCACCGGCCGGCGCGACGTGCTGCACGACGATCACCGGCACGCCGGCCGCATGCGCGGCGTCGATCGCGCGGCCAATGTTCGCGAGCGATGCGTCGACCGGCGGATATTCGACAGGCAGGCCGCCCGTGACGTACTCGTTCTGCACGTCGATGACGATCAGTGCACGGCGGGAAGCGGAAACGGCAGAAGACGACGACACGGCATTCGACATGGCAGGACTCCCGGTTGGACTGCGCCGCCCCGCTCCGGAGCGGAACGGACAGCGGCGCGATGCGATGCATTGTCGGATCGCACCGCGCATGCGGACAGTGGCCCGATAGCCAATATTCGATAGAATCGGGCCATCACCATGCCCGAGTCCGCCCATGCGCGTCACCGCGTCGTCCGCCGCCCTCGCCCCGACCATCGTCGCCGTGATCGCATACGACGGTATCAGCCCGTTCCATTTGTCGGTGCCGTCCGTCGTGTTCGGCAAGGAGCGCGACGCCGCGGCCACGCCCGCGTTCGATTTCCGCGTCTGTTCGGCCGAGCGCGGCCCGCTGTCGACCACGGGCGGATTCACGATCACCGCGCCGTACGGGCTCGACGCGCTCGACGACGCGGACATCGTCATCGTGCCGGCATGGCGCGACCCGGACGAAGCGCCGCCGGCCGCGATGGTCGACGCGGTGCGCACGGCGGCCGCGCGCGGCGCGCAGGTCGTCGGCCTGTGCCTCGGCGCTTACGTGCTCGCAGCGGCCGGGTTGCTCGACGGACGTCCGGCCACGACGCACTGGGCGTGGGCCGACGATTTCGCGCAGCGGTTTCCGCGTGTGAAGCTCGACCCCGACGTGCTGTACGTCGACGACGGCAACCTGATGACATCGGCCGGCACGGCCGCGGGGCTCGACTGCTGCCTGCACGTCGTGCGGCGGCGCTTCGGCTCGGACGCCGCAAACCGGATCGCGCGCCGCCTCGTGATCCCGCCGCACCGCCAGGGCGGTCAGGCGCAATACGTGCCGCAGCCGGTCGCCGCGCATCCGCGCGACGCCCGGCTGGCGGGGCTGCTCGACTGGGTGCGCGCGCATCTCGACGTCGCGCACAGCGTGGATTCGCTCGCCGGGCGCGTGCTGATGAGCCGGCGCACCTTCACGCGGCACTTCCGCCAGGCGACGGGCACCACCGTGACCGCATGGCTGCAGGCCGAGCGGCTCACGCGCGCACAGCATCTGCTGGAGACCACCGGACAATCGATCGACGCGATCGCGCAGGCGGCCGGCTATGGGTCGAGCGTGTCGCTGCGCCAGCATTTCGCGAGCGCACTCGGCACGTCGCCGTCGGCTTATCGGAAGGAATTTCGCGGCGCCGGGCCCGACGCATTGCGCTGACGGCCGGCGCGCAGATGGCCGGCTCGCAGACAACGCGCGAGCGGCCGCGGATGCTCAGGCGCCGTTGATCCAGCGCGCCGCGTACAGCAGCAGCGCGACGAACACGACGATCGCCGCCCACGCCCAGCCGGACAGCGGACCGGATTCGCGATGATGCACGACGCTCGCGGCCCGGCCGCTCAGCGCGCCGCCGAGATGCGGCAGCGGACGCTTCGCCGCGGCCATCAGCGACGCGGGACGCAGGAACACGTGCTGCCGGCGCGGCGCATTCGTCCGCGCGCGGTTTGGCACGAGACCGTGCTTCGCCTGCACGACCGCGCTGAATTCGCGGAAGAAATCGTCGGTCCATTCACGCAGCGCATTTTCGATCTGTCGCGCCGGCAGTTCGGCGAGCGGCCCGCTCGCCGTCGCCCACACCACGTAGTCGATGCGCGTCGCCTCGGCGTCGCCTTGTTCACGCAGCAGCACGAGTTCGACCTGGCCGCGCAGAGCGCCCAGACCATCGGCCCGAGCCTTGAAGTTCAGCAGGCGGCGCGGCAGCCCTTGCGCATCGCCCTGTTCGCCCGCCGAATGGGCACGCACGTCGTAGCGCGCGCGCAGCGGGCCGAGCGGCACCGTGATCGTCAGCGCGAATTCCCCGTGCGCGAGCTTCTCGAACGACTCGCAATGATCGAAGCTCGCGCGCAGCAGTGCGAGATCCTCCAGCGCCTCGCGCACGACGGCCGGCGCGAGCGGTACGCGCAACGTGTCGTTCAGTTCCATGACGCCTCCCCGATGAACGCGCGCCGCATCAGGACGTCTCGACGAGACTGTCGATCCGTGCGGCATCGAAGGCAACGTAGTGCGCGAGCGCGGCCGCCGCCTCCGCCGGTTCTTCATAACTCCATGCGGCGTTCTCGATCACGCCGTCTTCGGTCTGCAGGTCGAAGTAGACGGCCTGCCCCCTCAGCGGACACGCCGTCGTGACGCTCGACTTCACGAGCCTGCGCATGTTGACGTCGCCGCGCGGCAGATAATGAATGTCCGGCAGGCCCGCCTCGCGCACCGTCAGCGCGCCGTGCGAGTCGGCATACGTGATGCCGCGATGGATCACGCGCACGCGATGGCGGTTCGGCACGATTTCGAGGCGAGGGTCGGCGGCATCGGACATCGTTTCTCCTCCGGGCAGCGCCGGCGGGCACACCGGGCGCGGAAACGAAAAAGCCACGGCACGAAGCCGTGGCTCTCATTATGGGCGAAAGTTAATCCGATTGCGCTACCCGCCGCGGGCCTACGCACGGTGCGTTACTGGGCGCTCCACTGGAACGCGGCCTTCGCGCCGCCCTTCGCGCCGACGGTGACCGCGCGCGTCTCGTCGCTGCCCTGATACGACGCGTGCACCGTGTAGCGCCCCGGCGGCAGCTTCACGAGCATGTACGGCCCGCGCGCATCGGTCTTCAGCAATTCGCTACCCTTGCCGTCGACGATCCGCACATGGACGTCCGCGAGATATTCACCGCCCTTGCCGGTGAAGCGCAGCGCCAGCGGCCATGCCGCTTCGTTGCGCTCGAACGCCGTCGACTGATCCTTGCCGATGCCGCCTGACACAAAGCTGACATCGCCCTGCTGGCTCGCTTCGGGCAAGCCGTCTGACGATTGCGCGTACGCGGCCGGCACGGCGACCGCCAGGCCGGCGGCCAGTGCCGCCGCGGCGGCAAATCGGGACACGTTGCGTAGATATTGCATGGCTCTCTCCTTTCGGGTCGGAACACAACATCTCGGCGCCGAACGCCGGCGGCGCCCGCGTGGGCCGGCCGGGCCGGCCCGTTGCGGCCGCCGGTCAGCTCAGGTCGACCGGCACGAAGATCTGTGCATTATCGCGCTGGATCAAAAGAGCAAGACTGTTGCCCGCTCCCTTGACCGCCTCGCGCAACTGCTCGGGGCTCGTGACCGGACGGCCGTTCACCGCGAGAATCACGTCGCCCGGCTGGATGCCCGCGCTGGCGGCCGGGCCGCCGGCCTGCTGCACGATCAGCCCGTGCGACAGATTCGTTGCGCTGCGCTCCTGAGGCGTCAGCGGTCGCACCGCGACACCGAGGCGCCCCTGCTCGACGGGGCCGCCGTCGTTCGACGCCACCTTCGCGTCGCTCATCGCGCCGAGCGTCACGCTGATCGACTTCTTCGCCTTGTCGCGCCACACCTGCAGTTCGGCCTTCGAGCCCGGCTTCAGGTTTGCGATCTGCGCGGGCAGCGACGTCGAATCGGCGACCGGCGAGCCGTTGACTGCAAGGATCACATCGCCCGGCTGCAGGCCGGCCTTCGCGGCCGGGCCGTTCGGATCGACCGAGCTGACGAGCGCGCCGTCGGGCTTCTGCAGACCGAACGAACTCGCGAGCGTCTGGTTCAGCCCCTGCACGGCGACGCCGAGGCGGCCGCGGCTCACGTGGCCCGTCTTCACGAGCTCGTCCTTGACCTTGATCGCCTCGTTGATCGGAATCGCGAACGACAAGCCCTGGAAGCCGCCCGTCTGCGAGTAGATCATCGAGTTGATGCCGATCACCTCGCCCTGCAGGTTGAACAGCGGGCCGCCCGAGTTGCCGGGGTTCACCGGCACGTCGGTCTGGATGAACGGCGTGTAATTCTCGTCGGGCAGCGAGCGCGACTTCGCGCTGATGATGCCCGACGTGACGGTATTGTCGAAGCCGTACGGCGAACCGATCGCGACGACCCACTGGCCGACCTTGCTCTGCGCCGGATCGCCGATCTTCACCGTCGGCAAGCCGCTCGCGTCGATCTTCAGCACCGCGACGTCGGACTGCTTGTCGGAGCCGACGACCTTCGCCTTGTATTCGCGCTTGTCGGTCAGCTTCACCGTGACGACGTTCGCACCGTCGATCACGTGCGCGTTGGTGAGGATGTAACCGTCGGAGCTGACGATGAATCCCGAACCGAGGCTCGCGCTCGGCTGGTCGTCCGGCTGCGCGTCGCCGCCCATTCCCGGCACCTGACCGTAGAAGTGCTTGAAGAACTGGTAGAACGGATCGCTCGGATCCATCGGCAGCTGCGGCTGCTGCACGCGCCGCGACACCTGCTTCACGACGTGCTTCGCGCTGATGTTCACGACCGCCGGGCCGTAGGTTTCGACCAGCCCGGAGAAATCGGGGATACCGGTCTTCGCCGCGGCTTCGGCCGGCATCAGCGCGGCAGCCTGCGCAGGCGTGATGATCTGCGGATCGGCATGGCGGGTACCCGCGACATAACCGGCGGACAGCGCGGCCGCCACGGCGACCGCGACGGCGCCGCGCGCAAGGAATCGGGTGTTCATCGTAGGACCTCCTCTTTGTTAGGTCGCAGCGTAACGACCCTGACTTAAAGGAGGCTTAATCGGCCTTAAGCGGGGCTTAAGCCGCTGCCGGAGCGGCAGCTCACGCCGATTCGGACGCTTGCGGCGCCGACTGCGGCAGCTCACGCCGATTCGGACGCTTGCGGCGCCGGCTGCGGCATCTCCGCGTCGCGGAACACGACGCTAACGAGCAGCCCGCCCGCGGCTGCGTCGCCGAGCGACACCGTCGCGCCCTGCTGCGCCGCGACTCGCTTGACGATCGCGAGCCCGAGTCCGCTGCCCGACACGTCGGCGCGCGCGCGTGCTGAGCTGTCGCGGTAGAACCGGTCGAACACGCGCTCGCGCTCGTCGGGCGGGATGCCGGGCCCGCTGTCGGCAATCTGCACGCATGCGCGGCCGGCCGCATCGCGCGTCAGCGACACGTCGATGCGCCCGCCGTCCGGCGTGTATTTCACCGCGTTGTCGAGCAGGTTGCCGAACATCACGCGCAGCGCGCTGATGTCCGCGCTGACGGTCGCCGCGCGCGCCTCCTCGAAGCCGAGGTCGATGCCGCGCCGCTGCGCGAGCGGCGCGTGCGCGGCCACGCATTCGGCGAGCAGCGCGTGCAGGTCGACCGGCTCGCGCACGGTCGCGCCGTCGGGCTCCGCGCGCGCGAGCGCGAGCAGCTGTTCGGTGAGGCGCGTCGCGCGCGTGACGCCGTCCTGCAGATCCGCGACCGCCTCGCGGCGCGATGCGTCGTCCTTCGCGCGTGCGACGAGCTGCGCCTGGATCTGCACGGCCGCGAGCGGCGTGCGCAGTTCGTGCGCGGCATCGGCGACGAACGCCTTCTGCGTATCGAGGGCCGCCGACAAGCGCGCGAGCAGCCCGTTCAGCGCGCGCACGAGCGGCTGCACCTCGAGCGGCAGCCGCGCGTCGGGCAGCGGATCGAGCGCTTCCGGGCGGCGCGCCTCGACCGCGCGCGTCACGCGGCCGAGCGGCGCGAGCCCGCGACCGACGATCATCCAGACTGCCGCGCCGAGGAACGGCAGCAGCACGATCAGCGGCCACAGCGTGCGCAGCGCGACGTTTGCGGCGAGCCGGTTGCGCACCGACAGAGGCTGCGCGAGCTGCACGACGTTGTCGCCGACGATCGCGCCGTACACGCGCCATTCGCCGCGATCGGTGCGCTCGGTCGAAAAGCCGAGTTCCGCGCGCGGCGCGATCGGCGCGCGCGGATGCGAGAAGTACATCAGCACACCGTTGCGGTTCCAGATCTGGATCACGATGCCTTCGTCGCCGTTGGTGCGCGAGCCGAACACCTGCGAGAACGGTTCCGACGGCAGCGCCGCGGCGATTTCCTGCAACTGGTAGTCGAACAGTTCGTTCGCTTCGGCGAGCGCCTGCCGGTAGATCAGCCAGCCCGCGGCGCACACGCCCGCGACGACGATCGCGAGCAGCCAGACCAGCAATTGATGACGAATCGACCTCACGCGTCAGCTTTCCTTGACGACCATGTAGCCGAGCCCGCGCACGTTGCGGATCAGGTCCGACCCGAGCTTCTTGCGCAGCGCGTGAATGTAGACCTCCACGGTGTTGCTGCCGATCTCCTCGCCCCAGCCGTACATCTTCTCCTCGAGCTGGCTCTTGGACAGCACCGCGCCCGGCCGCGCGAGCAGCGCCTCGAGCAGCGCGAATTCGCGCGCGGACAGCGCGACGGGCGCGCCGTCGAGCGTCACCTGGTGCGACGCCGGGTCGAGCGTCAACGCGCCGTGGCGGATCAGCGACTCGCTGCGGCCGGCCTGGCGGCGGATCAGCGCGCGCATCCGCGCGCCGAGCTCGTCGAGGTCGAACGGCTTGACCAGGTAGTCGTCGGCGCCCGCGTCGAGGCCCTTCACGCGATCGGCCACCGCGTCGCGCGCCGTGACGATCAGCACCGGCAGCGACAACCCGCGCGCGCGCAGCGTGCGCAGCACGTCGATGCCGTCGCGCTTCGGCAGGCCAAGGTCGAGCAGCAGCAGGTCGTACGTTTCGCCGCCGAGCGCCGTGAGCGCGGCGTCGCCGTCCTGCACCCAGTCGACCGCGAAGCCGTCGGCGCGCAGCGCCTTGCGCACGCCCTCGGCAATCATTCGATCGTCTTCAACTAGCAGAATCCGCATCGGAACCGGAACCCATGGGACGAGTGAAACATGGCGACCATTGTAGCGCCGCGAATCCCGGGTGCTCCCTGCAATGCAACAGAAAGGCAGTTTGCGGCGGCCGTGCGCGCAGTTGTCTCTACAATGTGCGCTCCGGCGCCGCGCGCGCCCTGCCCCCGACCCTGCGCTTTTCCCGTATTCGCACATGCCGATTTCCGCTCTTTCCGCCCGCTTCGTCCCGCGTGCCCGCGTCTGCCTGCGCGCGGCCGCCGTCGTCGCCACCTGCACGGCCCTCGCATTCGCGCCGCCCGCGCAGGCTCGCAAGAAATCCCACAAGGAAGCACGCAAGACAGCGATCGTGTCGCCCGCCGCGCGCGCCGCCGGCCTGCCCGCGTCTGTGCTCGTCGCGCTGCAGCGCGCGAAGGTGCCGGCTTCGGCGATGAGCGTGGTCGTCGAGCGCGTCGGCGATCCCGAGCCGCTCATTGCATGGAACGCGAGCCGGCCGATGCTGCCGGCGTCGACGATGAAGCTCGTCACGACCTATTCGGGCCTGTCGATGCTCGGCCCCGACTTCCGCTGGCGCACCACCGCATATGCGGACGGTCCGGTCGACCCGGACGGCACCCTGCAGGGCAACCTGTACATCAAGGGCACCGGCGATCCGAAGCTCGTGCCCGAGGAACTGATCGACCTCGTCGACAAGCTGCGCAAGGCGGGCGTCAAACGCGTGGCCGGCGGCCTCGTGCTGGACAAGACTTATTTCGCCGCATCGACGCGCGACCTGCCGTCGTTCGACGACGACGTGAGCGCGCCGTACAACGTCGGCCCCGATCCGCTGCTGTACGCGTTCAAGGCCGTCTCGTTCACGGTCACGCCCGGCGACGACGGCAAGGTTGCCGTCGACATGCTGCCGCCGCTCGCGAACCTGTCGATCGACAATCAGCTCGTCGAAGGCACGGGCTCGTGCGGCGCGGCCGCCGCGGCCGCACGTCCGACGCTGTCCGCGGGCAACGGCGGGATCGTGACCGCCTCGTTCGCCGGCGACTATCCGTTGCGCTGCGGCTCGCACACGACCAACCTCGCGATCCTCGATCACACGACGTTCTTCGCGCGCGGCTTCCTCGCGCTGTGGCAGCAGGACGGCGGCACGATCGCGGGCCCGGTCACCGAAGGCAAGGTGCCAAGCGCCGCGCGGCCGCTCGCCGTGCACCACAGTCCGGTGCTCGGCAGCATCGTCTACGACATCAACAAGTTCAGCAACAACGTGATGGCGCGCAACCTGTTTCTGACGATCGGCGCGGTCGCCGGCAAGCCGCCCGCGACACCCGAGCAGTCGAGCCGCGCGATTCACGCGTTCCTGCAGAAAAGCGGCATCGCGATGCCCGACCTCGAACTCGACAACGGCTCTGGCCTGTCGCGCGACGAGCACGTGAGCGCGCTGTCGCTCGCCGCGCTGCTGCAGGCGGCGAACGCGAGCCCGGTCGCGCAGGCGTTCATCGATTCGCTGCCGATCGCCGGCATCGACGGCACCATGAAGAACCGCCTGACCAACGCGGGCGTGCTCGGCAACGCGCACATCAAGACCGGCACGCTGCGCGACGTGCGCGCGATCGCGGGCTACGTGGCCGGCGCCGACGGCCAGAGCTACGTCGTCGTCAGCTTCATCAACGACGATCATGCGGAAGCCGCGCGCGCCGCGCACGACACGCTGCTCGAATGGGTCTACGCGGGCGCACGCTGACCCCGCATACGCGACGACGCGGCAGCATGCCGCCGCTCGCGATCGCGTTGCGGCGTCCGTTGGCCGGCATCGGATGCCCGGCGCGTAGCGGAACGGCGGTCGCGGCCCCGCCATCGAATTCACCGTTCGCCGTTTGAAACGGCCAGCTGCTGCGGTGCGCCGCGCGCTGCCCGTCGTCCGCGCCCGCAAACAGGGCCACACCGCCCGGCCACGCGCCGCGCGGCTTCCGTAGAAACCCTGTCCTCAGAGGGAACCCTCTACGCTGCCCCCTCGCCTAGTGCGTGGCGATTGCGTAGGCTGTTGGCCTGACCGATATCTACAACGGGCCGCACGCCCGGCCTCACGGCTTGCAGGGGAAAGGAGGAGACACGTCCATGCGATTCGACGTCGAATTGCTTCTGCTCGCGCTGGCGCCCGTCTTCCTGCTGTGCATCGCGTGGGAAGCCTGGCACCTCGCGCGCACGCGTGCGCAGGATCACGTCTATGCGTGGCGCGACACGCTGTGCAATGCGGCGCTCGCGCTGATGCACCAGGGCGCCGACAAGCTCGCGTGGCTGTTCGTGATCCCCGTTTATGCGTACTGCTACGCACATTTCCGGCTGTTCACGTGGCACGACGGCTGGCTGTCGTTCGCGGTGCTGTTCGTCGGCCAGGATTTGCTCTATTACGTGTTCCATCGCGCGATCCATCGCGTGCGCTGGCTGTGGGCCGCGCACGTCGTACACCACTCGTCCGAGCGGATGAATTTCTCGACCGCGTTCCGGCAGAGCCTGATGTATCCGGTCGCCGGCATGTGGGTGTTCTGGCTTCCGCTTGCGCTGCTCGGCTTTCCGCCGCAGCAGATCGTCGGCGTGGTGCTGATCAATCTCGCGTTCCAGTTCTTCGTGCACACGCAGGCGATCGGCAAGCTCGGCTGGCTCGAATACGTGTTCAACACGCCGTCGATTCATCGCGCGCACCACGCCCGCAACCCGCGCTATATCGACCGCAATTACGCGGGCGTGCTCGTGATCTGGGATCGGCTGTTCGGCAGCTTCGTCGAGGAAGCGTCCGACGATCCGCCGCGATACGGGATCGTCGAGCCGCTCGGCTCGAACAATCCGCTCGTCGCGACGTTTCACGAGTGGGTGTCGATGGCGGCCGACGCGATCCGCGTGCGCGGATGGCGCAACAAGCTGCGCGCGATTTTCGGCCCGCCCGAATGGGCGAGCGCTTATCATGCGCAGATCGCCGAGGCCGCGAATCACGATCCGCGCACCGCGCCGCTTGCGGCCGTGCGCGACCAATAAACCGCTTCAGCCAACGGCCGCCGCGCAGTCCGAACCTGAGCGGGCACGCGGCAGATGCACAACACATCGGGCCATATCTACGAGGAGATCCATCGATGCAGACGCAACAATCCACTCCGTCGCGCAGCCGCCAACGCCTGCTGCGCACCGCGCAGGTCGCGATCGCCGGCGCTGCGCTCGCGCTGCTCGCCGCATGCGGCGGCGGTGACGACAACAACAGCAGCAGTGCATCGAATACGCCGCCGTCCGGCGTGAAGATGCAGATCGTGTCGTTCGGCGACAGCCTGTCGGATGTCGGCACCTACTCGCAGATCAAGCTCGGCTTCGGCGGCGGCCGCTTCACGACCAATCCGGGCCAGGTGTGGACGCAGGACGTCGCGCAGTACTACGGCGACACGCTGCAGCCCGCGAACCAGGGCGGCTTCGGCATTCCGCTGCAGGCGACCGGCGGGCTCGGCTATGCGCAGGGAGGCTCGCGCGTGACGTTGCAGCCGGGCATCGGCCACGCGGACGCGAGCGTCGCGAACTCGGACTACGCACAAGCGACGACGACGCCGATCGCCGACCAGGTCAAACAGTACCTGTCGCAGCACGGCAGCTTCAACGCCGGCCAGATCGTGCTGATCAACGGCGGCGCGAACGACATCTTCTATCAGGCGCAGGTCGCGCAGGCGCAAGGCAACACGCCGGCCGCGCAACTCGCGGCCGCGCAGGCTATCGGCCTTGCCGCGCAGCAGCTCGGCGGCATCGTCCAGCAGATCGTCGCGGCCGGCGCGACGCACGTGTTCGTCGCGAACGTGCCGGATATCGGCGGCACGCCGCTCGCGCTGCAAGGCGGCACGCAGGCAGTGTTCACGCAATTGTCGGGCCTCTTCAACCAGACGCTGGTCGGCACGCTGGCCGCGCTGAAGGTCGACGCGACGAAGTACGCGGTAATCGATTCGTTCACGTGGCAGGACGGCATCGCGGCCAACTATCAGGCGAACGGCTTCAGCGTGAAGAACACCGATACGGCGTGCAACCTGAAGGCGATGGTCCAGGCCGCGACGCAGTACGGCGTCGCGAATGCGACCGCGTTCGGTTCGTCGCTGTTCTGCTCGCCGCAGACGTACACGGTCGCGAATGCAGACCAGACCTACATGTTCGCCGATACGGTGCACCCGACCACGCGCCTGCACGCGCTGTTCGCGCAGTACGTCGAACAGCAGATCGCGAAGTCCGGCGTCGGCAAGTAAGCCGCCGGCCACGCGCCCAAAACGAAAACGCCTGACCGGTTCGCGCCGGTCAGGCGTTTTCGTTTGCGGGAGCGATGCGAAGGGCTGCGAACGGCTGCTGCGTCAGTCGCGCGCTTCGAACGCCGCGGCCGCGCGGCCGAGACGGTCGTTGACGGCGATCCATTCGATGGTCTCCGGCAGCTTCTCGACGAGAATGCGTGCGACCTGCGCACGGTCGAGCGCGCGCAGCATCCCGTACAGGTCGCGCGCATAGGCCTGCGGATCTTCCGGCGCCGCGACGAAATGCACGCCGTCGGCCTGCGCCCAGCGCCCTGCTCGCGATGCGCGTGCGACGAGCGCGACGCGTTCGCCGTCGACCTGCGCAGCCGCGAGCAGCGGCTCGAGCGCGTCGAACGGCAGGAGCGCGAGCGGCGTGCGCGGCGCGTAATGCGCCTTCAGCGTGCCGGATGCGCGCGGCGCGGTCGCGTCGCTGCCGTCCGGCAGACGCGGCGCGCGGCCGAGCACGTCGGCAATCTGCTGCGGCGTCACGTGGCCGGGCCGCAGCAGCGCGGGGAAGCCGCGCGACAGGTCGAGAATCGTCGATTCGATGCCGACTTCGGACGCGCCGCCGTCGAGCACGTGCACCGTGTCGCCGAATTCGTCGCGCACGTGCTGCGCAGTGGTCGGACTCACGTGACCGAAGCGGTTCGCGGACGGCGCCGCCACTCCGCCGTGGCCGCTGCGCCGCGCGCTGAACGCGGCCAGCAGCGCTTGCGCGACCGGATGCGACGGGCAGCGCAAGCCGACCGAATCCTGACCGCCGCTGACCGCATCGGGAATGCGCGCATGGCGTTTCAGGATCAGCGTGAGCGGCCCCGGCCAGAATGCATCGATCAGCGCGCGCGCATCGGCCGGCAGGTCGTCGGCCCAGTAGCCGGGATCGCCGCCCGGCGGCAGATGCACGATCACCGGATGGTTCGCCGGACGCCCTTTGGCCGCGTAGATGCGCGCGACGGCTTCGGGGTTCGCCGCATCGCCGCCGAGCCCGTACACGGTTTCGGTCGGAAACGCGACGAGCTGGCCCGCGTCGAGCAGCGCGGCGGCCGCGTCGATCTGCGCGGGCGTCACCGGGTTCGGAAGATCGATCGACATCGGCTGCCGCCTCAGTCGAGCGGCACGCGCAGCAGTTGCGCGCACGCGTTGGCGGCAGCGACGGCGCCGTCGCGCGTCTCGGCCGTGAAATTCACGTGGCCCATCTTGCGGCCGACGCGCGCTTCTTCCTTGCCGTACAGGTGCAGGTGTGCGGCCGGCATCGCGGCGACCGTGTCCCACGGCGGCGTGACGGGGTCGGCCTCGGCCCCATTCGGAAACCATACGTCGCCGAGGATGTTCAGCATCGCGGCGGGCGAATGCTGGCGCGGGTTGCCAAGCGGCATGCGCGTCATCGCGCGCACCTGCTGCTCGAACTGGCTGGTCGCGCACGCATCGACCGTATAGTGGCCGGAGTTGTGCGGGCGCGGCGCCATTTCGTTCGCAACGAACGAGCCGTCTTCCAGCACGAAGAATTCGACGCACAGCACGCCGACGTAGCCGAGCGTATCGGCGATCCGGACCGCTGCCCGCTGCGCCTCCTCGACGCGCGCCGCATCGGCGGCCGGCGCCGGCACGACGGTCAGCGCCAGGATGCCGTTGTGGTGCACGTTCTGCGCGAGCGGGAATGCGGCCGAGCGGCCATCGACGCCGCGCGCGATCAGCGCGGACACTTCGTACTTCAGCGGCAGGCGCTTTTCGAGCACGCAAGGCACGCCGCCAAGCGCCGCATGCGCATCGCGCGCTTCCTGCGCGGTGTTCACTCGCACCTGGCCCTTGCCGTCGTAGCCGAGCCGCGCCGTCTTCAGAATGCCCGGCAGCACCGCGACCAGCGCCGCATCGTCGAGCGCGGCGAGCGCAGCCGCCGATTCGATCACCACATGCGGCGCGACCGGCACGCCGGACGCCTCGATGAAGCGCTTCTCCGCGATCCGGTCTTGCGCGACCGCGACGCAGCGGCCGGCCGGCGCGACGAAGGTGGTGCGCGCGAGGAAATCGAGGCTCGCGGCCGGCACGTTCTCGAATTCCGTCGACACGGCGTCGCACAACCCGGCGAGTTCCGCGAGCGCGGCTTCGTCGTCATAGGCCGCGCGCAGGTGGCGGTCGGCGACCGCGCCCGCGGGGCTCGCCGGATCGGGATCGAGCACCGCGACGCGATAGCCCATCGACTGGGCGGCAAAGCAGAACATGCGGCCGAGCTGGCCGCCGCCGACCATGCCCAGCCACGCGCCGGGCAGGATCGGGGAAACGGAATCAGGAGTTGCGGTCATGTCAGTGGTCGGTTGCGGCGGGTACGGCCCGCCGCAGTAGGAAGATCAGGCGGCCGCCCGAAGCGCGCAGCGGCCGCGGTGCGCCGTCATGCGAGCGGCGGCAGCACCATCGCATGCGCGGCTTCGTTCTGGCGCACACGGAACGCGGCGAGGCGGTTCGCGTAGTCGACCGACGTGCCGGACAGGATCGACACCGCGAACAGTGCCGCATTCGCGGCGCCGGCCTCGCCGATCGCGAACGTCGCGACCGGCACGCCCTTCGGCATCTGCACGATCGAGTGCAGCGAATCGACGCCCTTCAGGTACTTGCTCGCGACCGGCACGCCGAGCACCGGCACGGTCGTCTTCGCGGCCAGCATGCCGGGCAGGTGCGCGGCACCGCCGGCGCCCGCGATGATCGCGCGCAGCCCGCGCTCGCGCGCCTTCTCTGCATAGTCGAACATCTCGTCGGGCATCCGGTGCGCGGACACGACCTTCGCTTCGTACGGCACGCCGAATTCCTGCAGGATCGCGACCGCGTTCTTCATTACGTCCCAGTCGGAACTCGAACCCATCAGCACGCCGACGAGCGGCGCGCTGTGCGTGTGGGCAGTCTGGACTTCAGTCATTTTCGTGCGTTCCTTCGCTCAGGCGAGCGGCTGGCCGGTGATGCGCTCGAGCGCCTCCTGGTACTTCGCGGCCGTCTTCTCGACGACGTCGGCCGGCAGCGCCGGCGCCGGCGCGGTCTTGCCCCACGGCTGCGCCTCGAGCCAGTCGCGCACGAACTGCTTGTCGAACGACGGCGGGTTGGTGCCGACCTGGTACTGGTCGGCCGGCCAGAAGCGCGACGAGTCCGCCGTCAGCACTTCGTCCATCAGGTACAGCTTGCCGTGGTTGTCGAGGCCGAACTCGAACTTCGTGTCGGCGATGATGATGCCGCGCGTCGCCGCGTAGTCGGCTGCTTCCTTGTACAGCCTGATCGAGATGTCGCGGATCGTCGCGGCCAGCTCGGTGCCGATGCGGCGCTCGGTTTCCTCGAACGTGATGTTCTCGTCGTGCTCGCCCAGCTCGGCCTTCGCGGCCGGCGTGAAGATCGGCTCGGGCAGCTTCTGCGCATTCTGCAAGCCTTCCGGCAGCTGCACGCCGCACACCGCGCCCGACGCCTGGTATTCCTTCCAGCCGCTGCCGGCCAGGTAGCCGCGCACGACCGCTTCGATCATGATCGGCTCGAGGCGCTTGACGACGGCCGCGCGACCCTTGACCTGCTCGACTTCGTCAGCCGCGACGACCGATTCCGGCGCGTCGCCGGTCAGGTGGTTCGGCACGATGTGCGCGAGCTTGTCGAACCAGAAATTGGCCATCTGGTTCAGCACGCGGCCCTTGTTCGGAATCGGCTCGCCCATGATCACGTCGAATGCCGACAGGCGATCCGTCGTGACGATCAGGAGCTTGTCGTTGCCGACCGCGTAGTTGTCGCGGACCTTGCCGCGACCGAGGAGCGGCAGCGAGCGGAGCGTGGATTCGTAAAGGGTAGACATCGTCTTTTCGCAGATAAGGAGCCAAACAAAAAGGGAAACGCCGTTCCCCGCGGCAGGCGGGAACGGCGGTCTTGCAATGCGTCGGCGAACCGGCGGGCGCTCGCGCCCGCGGCTGCCGGCCGGCCCTTGTTCGGCCGGTCGAAATGGCTGTCAGGGCCGGATCGGATCCGGCGCCGGGGCAGCCTGCCCCGGACCGGCGGCGAAACCGGGCGGGGCAATCGTACTACAGTCTCAGCGCACGACCTGCGCGAGCGCGCCGGACTTGTACTGTTCGGCGATCTTCTCGAGCGCGACCGGCTTGATCTTCGCGGCCTGGCCTTCGCAGCCGAATGCAAGGTAGCGGTCGACGCACACCTTCTTCGCCGCTTCGCGCGCGGGCTTCAGGTAATCGCGCGGATCGAACTTGCCCGGGTTCTCGAACAGGTAGCGGCGGATCGCGCCGGTGATCGCAAGACGCAGGTCGGTGTCGATGTTGATCTTGCGCACGCCGTGCTTGATGCCTTCCTGGATTTCCTCGACCGGCACGCCGTAGGTTTCCTTCATGTCGCCGCCGAATTCGCGGATCTCGGCCAGCAGCTCCTGCGGCACCGACGACGAACCGTGCATCACCAGGTGCGTGTTCGGAATGCGCGCGTGGATTTCCTTGATGCGCTGGATCGACAGGATGTCGCCCGTCGGCTTCTTCGTGAACTTGTACGCGCCGTGCGACGTGCCGATCGCGATCGCGAGCGCGTCGCACTGCGTGAGCTTGACGAAGTCGGCTGCCTGCTCCGGATCGGTCAGCAGCTGCTCGCGGGTCATCGTGCCTTCCGCGCCGTGGCCGTCTTCCTTGTCGCCCTTCATCGTCTCGAGCGAGCCGAGCACGCCGAGTTCGGCCTCGACCGTCACGCCGATCGAGTGCGCCATCTCGACGACCTTGCGCGACACGTCGACGTTGTATTCGTACGAGGCGACCGTCTTGCCGTCCGCTTCGAGCGAACCGTCCATCATCACGCTCGTGAAGCCGCTGCGGATCGCGGCCATGCAGACCGCCGGCGACTGGCCGTGGTCCTGGTGCATCACGACCGGGATGTGCGGATACGACTCGACCGCCGCTTCGATCAGGTGGCGCAGGAACGGCTCGCCCGCATACTTACGCGCGCCGGCCGATGCCTGCATGATCACGGGCGCGCCGACCTGGTCCGCCGCCGCCATGATCGCCTGGACCTGCTCCAGGTTGTTCACGTTGAAGGCCGGCAGGCCGTAACCGTGCTCTGCCGCGTGGTCCAGCAATTGACGCATTGATACGAGAGGCATTGTGGAACTCCTTGGAATGAAAACCGGTGCGCCCTGACGCCGGCCCGGCGCTCGCTCCGGGCTGACCCGGGACGGCACGGCGCGGCTGAGCGTCGAATAGCCGCATTTTATCGCGAAGCGCCTCCGTTTCCGACCGCCCGGGGGCGCGCGCTCGCAATTTGTTACCTTCGCACGGCACAATCCGGCCAAAAAACAGAAAAAAAGCCGCGCGGGGCATCGGACCCCGCGCGGCTTTGGATCAAAAAAAGGTGCCGGATCGACTCGGGCAGCGGTGCGGCCGGTCGTCGGACCGGCCCGTGCCCGCCGTCACCCGGGCCCAATCTCAGTAATGTTCGCCGACCCGCACGATCTTCAGCGTGTTGGTGCCGCCCGCCTGCCCCATCGGCTCGCCGACGGTTAGCACGACCATGTCGCCGTGCTGCACGTAGCCCTGCTTGACGACGATCTCGAGCGCCGCCTGCAGCGCCGAGTCGCGGTCGCTGTTGAAGTCGACGTGCAGCGGGGTCACGTTGCGGTACAGCGCCATCGTGCGTTCGCTGCCGACACGCGGCGTCAGCGCGAAGATCGGCACGTGCGTGTAGTGGCGCGACATCCACAGCGCGGTCGCACCCGATTCGGTCAGCGCGACGATCGCCTTCGCGCCGAGGTGGTACGCGGTAAACAGCGCGCCCATCGCGATCGACTGGTCGATGCGCGTGAACGTGCGGTCGAGGAAATCCTTGTCGAGCTCGACGTGCTCGGACTTTTCCGCCTCGACGCACACGGCCGCCATCGTCTCGATCGTGACGACCGGGTACTTGCCGGCGGCCGTCTCGGCCGACAGCATCACCGCGTCGGTGCCGTCGAGCACCGCGTTCGCGACGTCCGACACTTCCGCGCGCGTCGGCACGGGCGCGTAGATCATCGATTCCATCATCTGCGTCGCGGTGATCACGAGCTTGTTCGACTCGCGCGCCATCCGGATCATCCGCTTCTGCAGCGCCGGCACGGCCGCGTTGCCGACTTCCACCGCGAGGTCGCCGCGCGCGACCATGATGCCGTCGGACGCGTCGAGGATGCTTTGCAGCGCCGGGATCGCTTCCGCACGCTCGATTTTCGCAATCATCTTCGGCTTGATGCCGTACGGCGCGCCTGCGATGTTCGCGAGCTGGCGCGCCATTTCCATGTCGGTCGCGTTCTTCGGGAACGACACCGCGACCAGATCCGCGCCGAGCGACATCGCAGTGCGGATGTCCTCCATGTCCTTCGCGGTCAGCGCGGGCGCCGACAGGCCGCCGCCCTGGCGGTTGATCCCCTTGTTGTTGGACAGTTCGCCGCCCACCTTGACGATCGTGTGGATCTCGTCGCCGAGCACGCGCTCGACGGTCAGCACGATCAGGCCATCGTTCAGCAGCAGCAGATCGCCCGGCTTCAGGTCGCGCGGCAGCTCCTTGTAGTCGAGGCCGACGCGCTCGTCGTTGCCGAGCTCGCAGCCCGCGTCGAGGATGAACGGCTGGCCGGGCGCCAGCGTGGTCTTGCCGTTCTCGAACTTGCCGACGCGAATCTTCGGACCCTGGAGGTCGGCCATGATCGCGATCTCGCGGCCGACCTTGCGGGCGGCCTCGCGCACCATCTCGGCGCGCTGGCGGTGATCGTCGGCCGTGCCGTGCGAAAAATTGAGCCGCACGACGTCGAGGCCCGCCTGCATCATCTGCAGCAGAATCTCCGGCGAACTGGAGGCCGGGCCGATCGTGGCGACTATCTTGGTGGCGCGCTGCATGAAACTCCTCTTCTGGATCAAGGTGGATGCGCTGGGTGAAACGCTGCGAGAGCCGGAATCGGCGGGCCCAGCGGCGGCCGTTCCGGGGGGCGTGCCGGTGCTTGCGCCCGGCATCGCTTTGTTCTGAATCTCGTGGTGCTGCACGACCGCGTCGCCGGCGGCCGCCGGTGCGCGCGGGGCCGAGTTCGCCTGCGCGGGCGCGCGCGTGCGCTTGCCCGCGCCGGCCGGCTGCTCCGCTTTCGCGGAGCGCGCGGCCCTCGCTACCCCTGCGCGCGCCGCCACGCTCAGGCCGCCCGCGTTTCGAGCACTTCCACCGCCGGCAGCTTCTTCCCTTCGAGGAACTCGAGGAAGGCGCCGCCGCCCGTCGAGATGTAGCTGACCTGGTCGTGGATGCCGTACTTCGCGATGGCCGCAAGCGTGTCGCCGCCGCCCGCGATCGAGAACGCGGACGATTTCGCGATCGCTTCGGCGAGCGT
The DNA here is from genome assembly GCF_001718795.1 of Burkholderia latens. NCBI lineage: Bacteria > Pseudomonadati > Pseudomonadota > Betaproteobacteria > Burkholderiales > Burkholderiaceae > Burkholderia > Burkholderia latens. The sequence goes on from NZ_CP013435.1 coordinate 2,750,981, forward strand.
CTTGGTGCCGTTGCCGAACTGGTCGAACTCGAATACGCCGACCGGGCCGTTCCACACGATCGTGCCGGCCTTCTCGAGCTGGCTCGCGAGTGCGCGCGCCGTATCCGGGCCGATGTCGAGGATCATGTCGTCCGCTTCGATGTCGGCGACCTGCTTCACCGTGGCCGCGGCCGTCGGCGAGAATTCCTTCGCGGTGACCACGTCGGTCGGGATCGGCACCGACGCGCCGCGCTCGCGCGCTTCGTCGATGATCGCCTTCGCCTCGGCGACGAGATCGGCTTCCGCGAGCGACTTGCCGATCGACAGGCCGGCCGCCAGCATGAACGTGTTCGCGATGCCGCCCCCGACGATCAGCTGATCGACCTTGCCGGCGAGCGACTTCAGGATCGTCAGCTTGGTCGACACCTTCGAACCGGCGACGATCGCGACGAGCGGACGCGCCGGGTTGCCGAGCGCCTTGCCGAGCGCGTCGAGTTCCGCAGCAAGCAGCGGGCCCGCGCATGCGACGGGCGCGTACTTCGCGATCCCGTGGGTGGTCGCTTCAGCACGGTGCGCGGTGCCGAACGCGTCGTTCACGTATACGTCGCAGAGCTTCGCCATCTTCTGCGCGAGCTCGTCGGAATTCTTCTTCTCGCCCTTGTTCACGCGGCAGTTCTCGAGCAGCACGACCTGGCCCGGCGCGACGTTCACACCGTTCTCGACCCAGTTCGCGACGAGCGGCACGTCGCGGCCGAGCAGTTCGCCGAGGCGCTTCGCGACCGGCGCGAGCGAGTCTTCCGGCTTGAATTCGCCTTCGGTCGGACGGCCGAGGTGCGACGTGACCATCACGGCCGCGCCGGCGTCGAGCGCGGCCTTGATGGCCGGCACGGACGCGCGCACCCGCGTGTCTTCGGTGATGTTGCCGTGATCGTCCTGCGGGACGTTCAGGTCGGCGCGGATGAACACCCGCTTGCCGGCGAGCTGGCCGGCGGCGATCAGGTCGGTAAGACGCTTGACTTGGCTCATGTTGAACAGATTGAAGTAGTGGATGGGGAAAGGGGGTTCACGCTGGACGTGCGCGGGCTGCCGCGAAAGGGCGCCGGATGCGGCCGTGGCTGGCGGTTCGCATGACGCGCACGGGTAAAAATCTCGAACGGGCATTCTAGCCGATCCATCCGGCAGACTGACCCGTGCGGCGGCGAATTCCGCCTATTTGGGATCGCGTGTGTGCGCCGACCGGTTGCTGCACTGCAGCAGCACACGCCGCTGAACGCGCACGCGTACGGGCGGCAGCAACGACCGCCGGTCAGGAGGCCAGGCGCAAGACGGTAAAGACGACCATGCCGATCACGATCGTGCCCAGCATGCTGCGTCGCCACAGATACCAGCCCAGGCCCGCGAGCGCCGCGTAGAACGGATGGTTGGACAGCGCGAACGACAGCCCGGCCGGCGTTTCGAGCACGTCCGGCAGCACGACCGCAACGAGCGCGGCAGCCGGCGCATAGCGCAGCGCGCGTTGCGCACGCTCGGGCAGCACCGTGCGTTCGCCGCCGAGCAGGAACAGCGCCCGCGTGACGGCCGTGACGATCGTCATCCCGGCGATGACGATCCAGATGTCGGTCGCGCTCAATCGATTTCCTTTTCGTGCACGGTTTCGGTCCTGATGCGTCGCCAGTCGGCACGTTCGACGAAAAAGTCGGCGGTGCAGCCGGCCGCGAGCGCAGCCAGCACCGCGATCGGCAGCGCGAGCCGGTAAGGCAGGTCGAATGCGATCAGCGACACGATGCCCGCGACCGCCACGGCCGCGAGCGTCGAGCGGTTCGCGACCGCCGACACCATGATCGGGATCAGCGCGAGCGTGCCGGCCAGCCCCAGCCCCCAGCGCGCGGGAAAAACGCTCGCGAGCAGGATGCCGGCGAGCGACGACACCTGCCAGGACGCCCAGCTCGCGAGCGCCATCCCCCAGAAGTACGCCTCCTTGCCCGGCACGTGCCCGTATGCGAAGCCCTGCTTCTGGAACAGCAGGTAGATCACGTCGCCGTTGAAATAGCCGATCGCGAGGCGCCGCCACAGCGGGAGGTAGGAAAAATGGGGGGCAAGCCCGGCACTGAAGATCACGAAGCGCAGGTTGACCATCGCGGCCGTGAGCAGGATCGTCCAGACCGGCAGCTTCGCGACGAGGAGCGGCAGCACCGCAAGCTGCGACGAGCCCGCGTAGACGAAGATCGACATCGCGCTCGCCTGCCCGAGGGTCATCACTGACTTGCTCATCGCGATGCCGGTGACGAGGCCCCAGGACAGGATCGCCATCAGCGTGGGCGAATAGTCGCGGGCGCCCTGGAGCAGCGCGAAGCGGTCGGTGGCGGACAATCGAGCGAGCATGGGAGAGCGGGCCGCAGCGGGCGGTTCGTCCGGGCGCCGGCGTCTCCTGCCGGCAAGGCCCGTCGTTATTGGAATCGGTACCGGCCGATTATAGCCCCGGGCCTGTGCCGACCGACCGGATCGACGCCAAATGACGCTAAAATAAGCGTCTTTCCGGCTCAACGCTGCACAGAACCCGCAGCACCTCACCGCTTCCAGGAGAATCCTATGTCAATGGCCGACCGCGACGGCAAGATCTGGATGGACGGCAAGCTGATCGACTGGCGCGACGCCAAGATCCACGTCCTGACCCATACGCTGCACTACGGCATGGGCGTCTTCGAGGGCGTGCGCGCGTACAAGACGGCCGACGGCAGCACCGCGATCTTCCGCCTGCCGGAGCACACCAAACGTCTGCTGAATTCGGCGAAGATCTTCCAGATGGACGTGCCGTTCGACCACGAAACGCTCGCAGCCGCTCAGCTCGAAGTCGTGCGCGAGAACAAGCTCGAGTCCTGCTACCTGCGCCCGATCATCTGGGTCGGCTCGGAAAAACTCGGGGTGTCGGCGAAGGGCAACACGATCCACGTCGCGATCGCCGCGTGGCCGTGGGGCGCGTACCTCGGCGAGGACGGCCTCGCGAAGGGCATCCGCGTGAAGACGTCGTCGTTCACGCGCCACCACGTGAACGTGTCGATGGTGCGGGCGAAGGCGTCGGGCTGGTACGTGAACTCGATCCTCGCGAACCAGGAAGCAACCGCCGACGGCTACGACGAAGCGCTGCTGCTCGACGTCGACGGCTATGTGTCGGAAGGCTCGGGCGAGAACTTCTTCCTCGTGAACAACGGCAAGCTGTACACGCCCGATCTGTCGTCGTGCCTCGACGGCATCACGCGCGACACCGTCATTACGCTCGCGAAAGACGCCGGCATCGAGGTGATCGAGAAGCGCATCACGCGCGACGAGGTCTACACGGCCGACGAAGCGTTCTTCACGGGCACGGCCGCCGAGGTCACGCCGATCCGCGAGCTCGACAACCGCACGATCGGCAGCGGCGCGCGCGGCCCGGTCACGGAAAAGCTCCAGTCGGCGTTTTTCGATATCGTGTCGGGCAAGAACGCGAAGTACGCGCACTGGCTGACCAAGGTCTGAGCGCGCCGCGCGACCGACCGCCCCACAAAAGAGTGATAAGAGAAAGTCTCATGAGTGAAATCAAGGAAATGCCGCTGGTCGAACTGACGGCCAAGGATCTTCCCGCCTACTGCCCGAATCCGGCCATGGCGCGCTGGAGCGCGCACCCGCGCGTGTTCATCGACGTCTCGCACGGCGAGGCGCGCTGCCCGTACTGCGGCACGCGCTACAAGCTGCGCGACGGCGAGGTGGTCAAGGGCCACTGAGCCCCGATCCGGGCCTGCGGGCCCGCCGCACGCGAGGCGGCGCAGCCGGAGGCCCGGCGCGCCGCCCTTTTCCTGTTCTGACAACCCGAACGCGGCGCCTGCGCGCCGCGCTTCATTACGACATCGGAAGTCGACCTGATGCGTCGAGCGCTGGTTATCGCACCGAACTGGATCGGTGACGCATTGATGGCGCAGCCGCTTTTTGCGCTGCTGAAGAAGCTCCATCCCCGCATCGCGATCGATGCCGTCGCACCCACGTGGGTCGCGCCGGTGCTCGAGCGGATGCCCGAGATCCACGATGTCTACGCGACCGACCTCGCGCACGGCAAGCTGCAACTGCTGCGCCGCTGGCAGCTCGCGAGCGACCTGCGCGACGTCGGCTACGACGCGGCGTACGTGCTGCCGAATTCGCTGAAGTCCGCGGTCATCCCGTGGCTCGCGAACATCCCGCTGCGGATCGGCTACACCGGCGAGCACCGCTACGGCCTGCTCAACGTGCGCCACGTGAACCCCGACAAGTCGGCCGAGCGGCCGCCGATGACGACGCACTACGCAGCGCTCGCGTACGCGCCGGGTGCGAAGCTGCCCGAGTCGATGAAGACGCTGCCGGCGCCGCGCCTCGACGCGGACCTGAACGAGACGGCGCGCGTGTCCGCGCGTTTCAATCTCGATACGAGAAAGCCGCTCGTCGTATTCTGCCCCGGCGCGGAATACGGCCCGGCCAAACGCTGGCCGCCCGAGCATTTCGCGACGCTCGCGACAATCGTTCACCAGTCGTTCCCGTACACGCAGATCATCGCGCTCGGCTCGCAGAAGGACGCGGCCGCCGCGCAGGCGATCGCCGACCATGCGCCGAACGTGCGCAACCTGTGCGGGCAGACGTCGCTGTCCGAGGCATGTGCGCTGATCGCGCGCGCGAACGCGGTCGTGACCAACGATTCGGGGCTGATGCATGTGGCCGCCGCGCTGCGCCGGCCGCTCGTCGCGCTGTACGGCTCGACGGATCCGCGCCACACCCCTCCGCTGTCGGAGCTGGCGAAGGTACAATGGTTGCATCTCGAATGCAGTCCCTGCTTCGAACGCGAGTGCCCGCTCGGCCATCTGAACTGCCTGCGCGAACTCGGGCCCGAGCAGGTATTCGGCGATTTGCGCGGCATGCTCGTCGGGCAGCGCTGACCCTGGCCGGCGGCGTCGCACGATGCGCCGGGCAATCCGATTCACCGGTGTACGGCGGCCCCACCCGGGCCGCCGTGCTGAATACGGCGCGCGACGCGCGCGAGAGACAACCCCGATGCCACGCTTTGCCCGCCTTTTCGAAGCCGCTGCCGATACGCTGAACGCCTACTACCAGGCCGTCGCCGATGCCAATCTCGACGCGCTGCTGGGGTTGTGGATCGACGAGGACTTCGCCAGCTGCGTGTGGGCCGACGGCGAGCATCTGCACGGCCTCGACCAGATCCGCAGCGGGCTCGGCAATCGCCTCGCGACGCGCCCGGTGACGATCGAACCGCTCGACATCCGCGTATACGATAGCCTCGGCACCGTCGTGTACACGATCGCCGAAGCGCATCAGCAGGCCGACCTGACGGCCGAACCCGACATGGTTTTCGCTACGTACGTGATGATCCACGAGCGCGGCGAGTGGCGGATCGCGCACATCCACGCGAGTCCGATTCCCGAACAGGCGGCCGGACAATTCGCCGCGAAGATCCGTCACGGGCAGGGTCCGCTGCACTGACGAAGAACGAAGCAACGCATTAGCGGGGCGATCATGAGTACGGCTTCTCCGCCCACCTCGCCGCTGAGCGGGGCCCCGGCCCCCGACGACGATTCATTGCGCTATCGCGCACCGCGCTGGCTGCCGAACAGCCATGTGCAAACCATCGTGCCCGCGCTGTTCGCGCGACGACCGACCGTCGCGTACCGACGAGAGCGATGGGAAACCCCCGACCACGACTTCATCGATCTCGACTGGGTCGCGCATCTCGACAGCGCAGCGCCGCCGCCCGACGCGCCGTTGTTCGTGCTGTTCCACGGACTCGAAGGCAGCTCCGCGTCGCACTATGCGCTCGCGATGATGTCGGCCGCGCGCACGAATGGCTGGCATGCGGTTGTCCCGCACTTTCGCAGTTGCAGCGGCGAGCTCAATCGGCAGCCGCGTTTCTACCATCTCGCCGACAGTGCCGAGGTCGACTGGATCCTTCGCCGGCTCGCCGCACAGCATCGCGGGCCGATCGTCGCGGCCGGCGTCTCGCTCGGCGGCAACGTGCTGCTGCGCTGGCTCGGCGAGCACCGCAGCGACACGTCGATCGTGCACGCCGCCGCCGCGATCTCGACGCCGATCGACGTGCATGCCGGCGGCCGCGCACTGTCGCAGGGCTTTGCGATGGTGTACACGCGCAGCTTCCTGAAGACGCTGAAACGCAAGGGGCTCGCGAAGCTCGAGCAGTACCCGGGGCTGTTCGACCGCGACGCGATGCTGCGGGCCGTGACGATGCGCGACTTCGACGAAGTCGTAACCGCACCGCTGCACGGCTTCGCGAACGCCGACGATTACTGGACCCAGGCGACGACGCGCCCGTTGCTGCGTGCAATCGACGTGCCCACGCTGATCCTCAACGCCCGCAACGATCCGTTTTTGCCCGAATCGGCGCTGCCGAGCGCCGCCGACGTGTCACCGGCCGTCGAACTGGATCAGCCCGCCCATGGCGGCCACGCGGGATTCATGACCGGTCCGTTCCCGGGCCGCCTCGACTGGCTGTCGGCGCGGGTGTTCGGCTACTGCTCGAAATTCGTCGACCATGGATGACATCGTCAGGCAGGCCATCGCCAAGTGGCCGAACGTTCCGCACTGCACCGGGTGGCTGCTGCTCGACCGGCGCGGCGAATGGCGGCTGCGCGACGACGCCGCGCAGGCCGCCGGCGAACTCGGCTCGCCGATCCGGCATGCGGCGCTGAACGCGTTCATCGCACGCAACTACGAGTGCGATGCGCAGGGCCAGTGGTTCTTCCAGAACGGCCCGCAGCGCGTGTACGTCGAACTCGCGTATACGCCATGGATCGTGCGCCTGGCCGAGCATGACGGGCAGCTCGCGTTGACGGACCAAACCGGCGCGCCGTTCGAACCGGAAGCTGCGTGGCTCGACGACGCGGGCGGCGTGCTGTTTCGCGCGGCCGGCACACCGCCGCGCATCGCCGCGCTGCACGACCACGACCTCGGCCTGTTCGCCGATCACGCGGACTTCGACGCGACACCGCCGGTGCTGCGCTGGCGCGACGGGCACGCGCTGCCGCTCGGTACCGTCGCGTGTGCCGACGTGCCCGCAACCTTCGGCTTCGTCGCGAGCCCCGCGCGCCGCGCGCATTGCGATCGCGATGCGTCGGCCGACGGCAGCAGCGGCGAATGCTGAACGCACAACTGCCGCCATCGCCTGACGGCCGTCATCCGCGGCCGTTCTTCTCGTCCTCGCGCTCTTCCTTGTAGCGCGCCTCGAATTCCAGCAGCCGGGCGCCGATGATCGACTGGTCGTAGAACGACACGTCCTTCGCGTCACGCGCCTCCTTCAGCTGACGGATCGCCGAAGGCCATGCGCCGTCGAGCGCGAGCTTTTCCGCGAGCGCGCGCCGCCGCGCCAGCACGTCGCCCCGGCCATCGCTGGCCTTCGCGAAGTAGTCCCACCAGTCCGGCTGCTCGGGATCCGCCTTCGCCTGCGTGCGTGCGAGCGCCTGCGCTTCGGCGAAGCGGCGCGCCGCAAGCAGCGCCTGCAGATGCGCGACGATTGCCGCGTGCGACGCCGGCCATCGTTGCTGCGCGAGCGCCGCGAGCCGCACCGCGCTGTCGGTCCGGCCGGCACGGCGGGCGATGTCCGCGGCCAGCACGTCGAGGCTCGGCGAACTCGTGGCCGGCTCGTCGGCGTGCCGCTCGCGTGCGTCGAAAGCCGCGCGTGCCGCCGCGAGCGCTTTGTCCGCCGCGTCGAACTGGCCGAGCAGCATGTTCGCGAGTGCGATTCCGTAGTCGTTCGCGGCAACGTTTGGCGCGGTGCGATCGTCGATCTCGAGCTGCATCCGGCGCGCTTCGGCCGCGATGTCGTTCGGCGCGCGGTTCTGCAGGATGCGCAGCCGCGCGCGCACGAACCCGTATTCGGCAGACTGGCGCGGCTGCCGGTAAGGCGCACGGCGCGCGCGGTCTTCCATGTCGGCGATCCGTTCGCCCGTGAGCGGGTGCGTGCGCGCGTAGGCCGGCACGCCGGCGTCGCCCATCGATGCGCGTTCGAGCCGTTCGAAGAAGCCCGGCATTCCGTACGGGTCGTAACCGGCGCCAGCAAGCAGCTGGAACCCGACGCGATCGGCCTCGCGCTCGGCCGACCGCGAAAAGCGCAGCTGGTTGTCGACCGCGTATGCCTGGCCGCCCATCGCGATCGCGCTGCCCAGATCGCCGCTGCGCGCGAGCACGCCGGCGAGCACGCCGAGCAGCATCGTCGCGAGCGCGGTGTAGCCCGTCTTTTCGTTCGCGCCGATCATCCGCGCGATGTGCCGCTGCAGCACGTGCCCCATCTCGTGGCCGACCACCGATGCAAGTTCCGATTCCGTCTGCGTCGTGACGACCAGCCCGCTGTTGATTCCGATGAAGCCGCCCGGCATCGAGAATGCATTGATCTGCGGATCGCGTACCGGGAACAGATCGAAGTCGGGCGCGTAGCCGCCGATGTAGCGCGCCGCCGCCGCGGCCGCGAGCCGCGCCGCCATCGCGTTCAGATAGTCGCGCACCAGCCAGTCGTCGAGGTAGTCGGGGTCGCGCCGCACCTCGCGCATCACGCGCTCGCCGAGACGGCGCTCTGCCTGCGGCGTGAGCGAACCGCCGGAGCCGTCCCCGAGATCGGGCAGCTCCAGCGCGCGCAGCGGGGCGCGCAGGTTAGCGACCGGTGCGGATGCGCCGTCGGCGCCCGCGCCCGAAAAGCGGCTTTCCGCGCCGCCGTAAGTGCCGAATACGCCGGTCGCGATGCCGGCCGGCACCGTCGAAAGAGGCGGCGAAGCGCCGTCCGCCGGCTCGAGCGGCAGCGCGGACGCACGCTGCGCATAGCCGGTCGGCGGCACCGCGAGCGCCGCCGACAACAGCACGGCAAGCAACTGTTTGACACGCATGGCAGGTTGAAAGCGACGCCGTCCGCGCGCCGGGCGCGTATCGCGGCGTTTGGTCTGAGGATCCCGGTCATTGTACCGGCGCGATCGCGGCTGTTCCGCGCGCCGGATGCGCGATCTGCACGTCCGGCGCCGCGCGGCCCGCTGCTATGATAGGCGCCCGTTGAAACGTTGCGGATGTTTGCGGCCCGGCGCGGGATGCGGCGGATCGCCCGGCCGCGAAACCCGAGATCGGAGCAAGACATGTCAGGACTGACGCATTTCGACGCCGCCGGCCACGCACACATGGTCGACGTCGGCGGCAAGCAGGAAACCCAACGCATCGCGATCGCGCGCGGCACGATCCGGATGCTGCCCGCGACGTTCGCGCTGATCCGCGACGGCAAGGCGAAAAAAGGCGACGTCCTCGGCGTCGCGCGCATTGCCGCCATTCAGGGCGCAAAACGCACCGCCGACCTCATTCCGCTGTGTCACCCGCTCGCGCTGACGCGCGTGGCCGTCGACTTCGAGCTCGACGACGCGCTGCCGGGCGTGCACTGCGTCGCGCAGGTCGAGACGTTCGGACGGACCGGCGTCGAGATGGAAGCGCTGACGGCCGTGCAGGTCGGGCTGCTGACCGTGTACGACATGTGCAAGGCGGTCGATCGCGGGATGGTGATCACCGACGTGAGCGTCAGGGAGAAGCGCGGCGGGAAGTCGGGGGACTGGAAGGCGGAGGATGCGGCGGGCTGAGCGGCCCCAGAGCGTCGCGTGTCGCGGCGCGGATCTGATGCCGCGGCACCAGGCGTCGCCCGCGTAATGAAGCGGTATTGCGATCGCGCCCGGCAGGTGATCACGACAAGCGGCCTGGGCGTCGCGTCACGGCACGAACACGCGCACCGGCCGCGCCGTCATTCCGCGCGCCGCGGTTCGAATACGAACGGTTGCGTGAGCAGGAACGGATTCGCGGTCGCGCCGGTTTGCGCGCACGTCGCATGCGTCATCGCGTCGACGGCCGCGCGATCCGCCGCCGCATTGCGGCTGCTCGTCGTCACGGTTACGTTCTGCGCTTCGCCGGAAGTCGTCATCAGCGCGCGCACGAGTACGGTGACCGGACGCGTGAGCGGTTTCGCGCTCTCCGGATAGACTGCACGCGGAATGTGGCAGGTCAGCCTGCTTTCCTGCGAAGACGACAGCATCGCGCAGCCGGAAAACAGCACGGTGACGGCAGGCAGGATCACGAATGTGGAGCGAAGGACCATGGTCGAATGTCGTTCTTGAGTACTGTTCCCGGCGAGCTGCGGCGGCGGACGTGAGTAGCCGCACCGCATGTGTCGCCCCGCGCCGCGGCCATCGGATCGGCGCTCCGTTACGGCCGCGCGGCCGCCGAGTGCATCGGCCGCGATCCTGCTTCACGAATTCCCGACTCTGCGGGCCGCGTTCGCTTGGGCGCGTGCACCGGCCCGGTATGCGAACGCTTTCGCGCATTGTGCACGCGCCGCGGCTGCCGCGGCGGCGATTTGACAATGATTGACGCGCATCGCGCCAGGTTCCGCGACTACCCGTTCTCGACGGGAAACAATCGCCGCCTGGCCAAGGGTGGCCACCGCTCCCCCGCTTTGCCCGCCCCAACGCGCGCCGGGATTCCCCGCCCGGCGATGCGCGGGATTACTCGGAATCGTCTTCCGAGTCGTCGTCGTCCGCATCGGCCGGGACTTCGCCGTATTTCGCGACGACGGCCGCCTTGAACGACTTCAGCGCCGGCTGCTGGTCGCACAGCTTGTACAGCGACGCGAGCTGCTGCGGCCAGTCCTTCAACTCCTTCGCGAACACGTGCAGCCGCGCGACCGTATCGAGCGCGTCGGCTTCGCGGCCGGCCAGCGCCTGCAGCGCCGCATAGCGGCGCAGCACCGTTTCGCCGGGCAGCAGCGCGATCGCGCGCTCGTGCGCGGCGAGCTTCAGCGGCAGGTTGTCCGGCGAAATGGTCAGCAGTGTCGCCGCGCCGTAGTCGCCCCATGCGCCGAACAGCAACGACGGCGCGTCGCGGTACTGCGCGGCCGGGTCGCTGCCGTAATACAGCACTTCCGCGCGCTGGTAGTCGCGCAGCACCGGCACCGCCGCCAGCACGCCGCCGACTGACAGCACCGCGAACAGCGCGAACGCCGCGCGGCCCGGCAGGATGCGCAGCGGCTTCACGTCGAGCAGGCCGATCACGAACATCGCCGGCAGCAGGAAGAACATGTACTGCTGCGGGTATTCGACGAGCGCATGCATCAGCAGGATGCCGATCAGCGCGAAGCCGAACACGCGCGTGCTCGACTGCGGCGCGCGCACCGCGCGCACAAACCACGCGACGAGCGCGACGACCAGCACGCCGAGGCCGGCGATGCCGGACTTCGCGAGCAAGTCGATGAAGATATCGTGCGAGTTGTTCGCGATCTCGACCCCGCCAAGCGTGCGCGCGAGCGCGAACTGATGCGACGGGAATTCGCCCCAGCCGACGCCGAGCAGCGGATGCTCGCGGAACATCGCGAGCCCGTACTTCCACAACGCGAGGCGCGGCGCGATCTGGCCGGCGTCGCGCATGCGTTCGGCCGCCGACTCGGCGAGCCCGAGATGAAAATGCACGTTGGCCCAGCGCACCGCGACGTTCACCGCGACGAACACCACGGCGAGCACAACGGGCATCAACCATGCGCGGCGATTGCCCGGCGCGCGGCGCGACTCGACCCACGCCATCCAGAAGCCCGCAACCACCATCACCGCGACCTGCAGCCACGGGCCGCGCGACACCGTCAGCGCGAGGCCGGCCGACAGCACGATCGACAGCGCGAGCCATACCCATGCCGCGAGGCGACGCGTCTGCACCAGATACAGTGCGCCCGCGAGCGCGAACGCGATGTAGCTCGCCAGGTGGTTCGCCTGCGCCATGTTGCCGTACGGACGGCGATCGACGGCGATGTTGTACAGGACGACGAACGGCGACACCGCAGACTCGAGATGAAACAGCTGGACGACCTGGCTCGCGACCGCAAATACCCCGCCGATGAGCAGCGCGCCGGCCATCATGCGCGCGGCGGCTTCGGCGAGCCCTTCGCGCGCCAGCGTATAGCCGGCCTGCATCGCAACCAGCGCGGCGGCCAGATAGCCGACCGCCAGCCAGTTCATCGACGGAACCTTCAGCGGCATCAGCGCAACCTGCGCGATCAGCACCGCGGCGAACCCGAGCGGCGCGACGAACGCGGCCGGTGCGGCGAACGGCTGCGTCGGGCGGCCGGTGCGCGCGAGCAGCACGACGGAGAGCCCCAACAGCAAGTACAGCACCAGCGCGGCAAATTCGGAATAGAAGGTCGGGATCGGATACGTGTGATTCGTGATCGCGTACGGCACGATCAGGGCGACAGCCAGCGCAACGAGCGGCAACGAGCGGGAAAAAGTAGAAGGCATGAGCGAACCGGATGTCAGCAACCGGCGCACTATACAAAACTTTCCCCGGTCTGTGCGGCCGCCGTCGTGCCGCCCCGCGATGCCGCAGCACCGGTGCGGCCGGCTCCGACGCGGCCTGAGCCGCCCCGTGCCCACAGCCCGGCACGGCCCTGCACGCCTGCGACGCTACGCGCGGCATTCCGCCGGCGCATACTTCCCGGGCAACGTCGCGGCCTCCGTCGGCAACGGACCGGCTCCAGGCGCCGGCAGCGACGACGCCGTCTTGCCGGAAGCAAAGCATTCCCATGCGATCGCGCCGGCCTGCATCGAGCCCTTCTTGAGCGGTACGCGCGCGGTCGGCGTGTCGGCCTTGTCCGGTGCGGACGGCACCAGGACGAGCGTATTCGCGCCCGCCGCGGCGACGCGCGCGGTGAACGTCACCGTGATCTGGCCCGTGTCACCGTCGATCGCGACCGATTCGACGTTGCGGGTGCCGGCGGGCGGACTGTAGCCGCCATCGAGCGCAGCGCCGCTCGCAGCGTTGTCGGCGACCGCGAGCCGCGCGGACGATGCGAGCGCGAGGCCCTCGCCCACGCGCGACCGCGCGAGGTAGTCCTGGTATGCGGGAATCGCGTACGCGGCGATCACGCCGACGATCGCGAGCACGATCATCAGCTCGATCAGCGTGAAGCCAGCCGGCCGCCAGCGCGGCGCCGGCCGGCGCGCGCGCCGCAGGTCGGCGGCGATGCGGCGGAACAGGGAAACGGAAAAGGCTTCAAACATGACTGGCTCCGGAAACGAAAAACGCCTGCCGAACAAGGCAGGCGTTTCGATCGTAGCCAGCGGGCCGCGAACCCGGCAGTCGGCCGGACGGCCAATGTCACTGCGCGTGCGAGACCGCGCGGCGGCGGCGCAACGCATAGCCGGCCGCGACGACGAACAGCGCGCCGGCGATGCTCGCGCCGTAGACCGCGGCCGGTGTATCGAGCACCGGCCAGCGATCGCCGACCGGGTCGTGCACCATCAGCCCGCCCGCGATCCATCCGATCAGCCCCGCGCCGAGCGCGACGACGATCGGGAACCGGTCGAGCAGCTTCAGCACCAGCGTGCTGCCCCACACGATGATCGGCACGCTCACGACGAGCCCGAAGATCACGAGCGCCAGCCGGTGCGACGGATCCGCCTGCTCGGCCGCGCCGGCGATCGCGATCACGTTGTCGAGGCTCATCACCGCGTCGGCGATCACGATCGTCTTCACGGCATCCCACAGCCGGTCGGCCGGCTTCACGTTGTCATGCGCGTCGGCGTCCGGCGCCATCAGCTTGATGCCGATCCACAGCAGCAACAGGCCGCCGCCGAACTTCAGGAACGGCACGTCGAGCAGCACGACCGCGAACGCGATCAGCGCGACCCGCAACAGGATCGCGCCGGCAGTGCCCCACACGACGCCGCGCAACCGCTGGTTGGCCGGCAGGTTGCGGCACGCGAGCGCGATCACGACCGCGTTGTCGCCGCCGAGCAGGATGTCGATGATGACGATCTGGAACACAGCGCCCCAGTGCAGCGACGTCAGGAATTCAAGCATGAGTGGTATCGGATGGAGGAACGGCGGTCGGGCACGCGGCCCGCTTCGTCGCCGGCCAATGCGTCGCGCATGGCCGGGGCTTACAAATTCATTGCGCGAGCATAACAAAAAACGCCGGCAGAGCCGGCGTTTTTTGCAGGACGAATCCGTTGGAAATTACAGCGCCTTCTTCAGCAGACGGCCCATTTCCGACGGGTTGCGCGTGACGGTGATGCCGCACGCTTCCATGATTTCCAGCTTCGCTTCGGCCGTATCGGCACCGCCCGAGATCAGCGCGCCGGCGTGGCCCATGCGCTTGCCCGGAGGCGCCGTGACGCCAGCGATGAAGCCGACGACCGGCTTCTTCATGTTGTCCTTGATCCACTGGGCGGCGTTGGCTTCGTCCGGACCGCCGATTTCGCCGATCATCACGACAGCATCCGTGTCCGGATCGTCGTTGAACATCTTCATCACGTCGATGTGCTTCAGACCGTTGATCGGGTCGCCGCCGATACCGACTGCCGACGACTGGCCGAGGCCGAGCGCCGTCAGCTGAGCAACCGCTTCGTACGTCAGCGTGCCCGAACGCGACACGACGCCGATGCGGCCCTTGCGGTGGATGTGACCCGGCATGATGCCGATCTTCAGTTCGTCCGGCGTGATCGTGCCCGGGCAGTTCGGCCCGAGCAGCAGCGTCTTGCGGCCTTCGCGACGCATGCGGTCCTTCACTTCGATCATGTCACGGACGGGAATGCCTTCCGTGATGCAGATCGCGAGGTCGAGGTCGGCTTCGACCGCTTCCCAGATCGCAGCCGCTGCACCTGCCGGCGGCACGTAGATGACCGACACGGTCGCGCCGGTTTCGGCCTTCGCTTCCTTGACGCTCGCGTAGATCGGAATGCCTTCGAAATCTTCGCCGGCCTTCTTCGGGTTCACGCCCGCGACGAATGCTTCGCGGCCGTTTGCGTATTCACGGCAGGCACGCGTATGGAACTGACCGGTTTTGCCGGTAATGCCCTGCGTGATGACCTTCGTGTCCTTGTTGATCAGAATCGACATGTATTTTGACCTCTGTTCGATTGGCGTCGCGTGCAAGCCGCGCCGCCATGCGTATTCATTAGCGCGCTTACTTGCCTGCTGCAGCCGCGACGACCTTCTGCGCTGCTTCTTCCATGCTGTCTGCCGAGATGATCGGCAGGCCGGAATCGGCCAGCATCTTCTTGCCGAGGTCCTCGTTCGTGCCCTTCATGCGGACGACGAGCGGCACGTTCAGGTTCACGGCCTTCGAACCGGCGATCACGCCTTCAGCGATCACGTCGCAGCGCATGATGCCGCCGAAGATGTTCACGAGAATCGCCTTCAGGCCCGGGTTCTTCAGCATCAGCTTGAACGCTTCGGTGACCTTCTCGGTCGTCGCACCACCGCCGACGTCCAGGAAGTTCGCCGGCTCGCCGCCGAACAGCTTGATCGTGTCCATCGTCGCCATCGCAAGGCCTGCGCCGTTCACGAGACAGCCGATGTTGCCGTCGAGCGAGATGTATGCGAGGTCGAACTTCGACGCTTCGATTTCAGCCGGATCTTCTTCGTCCAGATCGCGGTACGCGACGATTTCCGGGTGGCGGAACAGCGCGTTCGAGTCGAAGTTGAACTTCGCGTCGAGTGCGACAACCTTGCCGTCGCCGGAGACGTTCAGCGGGTTGATTTCAGCCAGCGATGCGTCGGTTTCCCAGAATGCCTTGTACAGGCCTTGCAGGATCGCGCGCGCTTGCGGAATCGAAGCGGCCGGCACGCCGATCTTCGCGGCGAGCTCGTCTGCCTGGGCGTCGAGCAGGCCCGTCGACGGCTCGACGATGACCTTGTGGATCAGTTCCGGGTGCTTTTCGGCGACTTCTTCGATGTCCATGCCGCCTTCGCTCGAACCCATCAGCACGATCTTTTGCGACACGCGATCGACGACGAGGCTGACATACAGTTCCTGCTTGATGTCGGCGCCTTCTTCGATCATCAGACGGTTGACCTTCTGGCCTTCCGGACCGGTCTGGTGCGTGACGAGCTGCATGCCGAGGATCTGGCTCGCGTATTCGCGCACCTGCTCGATCGACTTCGCCACCTTCACGCCGCCGCCCTTGCCACGGCCACCCGCGTGAATCTGAGCCTTCACGACCCAAACCGGGCCGCCGAGCTCTTCTGCCACCTTGACGGCCTCGTCCACCGAGAACGCCGGCTTGCCGCGCGGTACCGCGACTCCGAATTTCCGCAGGATTTCCTTACCCTGGTACTCGTGAATCTTCATGCGTGATTCCCTTCAGTCTGAGAGTTGGATGAAATGTCGCTTAAGACGCTTCTTCGAATGATTTCCGTTCATTCCTTCGTGCTGCCTTCACCGGGCAGATCCGGCCGGAGCGGGCCATACCACCGCGGGTAGTACTGCCGCACGACCTCGCCGTCGAACCGCAGCGCCCGGCAACGGCCGAGCTGGAAAGGCGGTTCGGCGTGCACGCCGTCATGGTCCGGCCCTTCGCCACCCTCCTCGCGCACATTCCAAACATCACCGGCGAACGCCTGGATCGCCGCGGTCGGCAGCACGGCGCACAGCTCGGTGAGATGGGAACAGCCCGCGACGCCGGCGAGCAGCCGGTTCGCGTTGCGGCGGAAATTGCGGAAGAGATTGAGCCCGATGAGGGCCCGATAGGCAGGAGAGGCGGATTGACAGTGACCGGGATACGGAACCCATTCCGACGACGCTTCGGCGTCGACGACATTGAGGTCACGATCGATAGTCACGCGCAGCCAGAGTTCGTGGATCGGCAGGCCCTGCGGCCGGATGCCCGACGCAAGCGCGACATCGCGCGGCTTGTGGTCGGTCAGGCAGGCTTCGATGTCCCACAAGCCGTCGCCGCGCTCGTAGGCTTCCGCTCGGATTGCGCGTCGATGTCGCAACTGACGGGGCACGGGCTCGGATAGCGGCATGCTGGAGGTTGAGGCCGAAGAGGAAAACCCGTGGATTTTAGCATATTGGGTATTTGCGGCATTCGGCCCCGACGGCGGGTATTCCCGCCTGTCCGGAAACGGTTGCATTGCAGCAAAATCGCGCGCGGCGCGCGTGCCCGGGCCGGTCAGTCGTCGAGCGGAAAATCGTCGCCGACCTTCAGCAACTTCACGATGGTGGCGCTCGAGAAACCGCGCGCGGCAAGAAAGCGCGCCTGCTTCGCGCGCTCGGCCGGCGTTTGCGGCAGCGCACCGAATTTCTTGCGCCAGACAGCCTGCGCGCGCGTGAACTCCGTCTCGCGCAATTGTGCGTTCACTTCGTCGACGAGACTGTCGCCGACCGCATGGCGCTTCAGTTCGCTGACGATCCGCGCGACGCCGACGCGCGATGCGCGGCGATGCACGAGACTTTCGGCAAAGCGTGCGTCGGACAGCCAGCCTTCCTGCTCCAGCGCATCGAGCACCGGTTCGACGGATTCGTCCTCGCCGACGTAAGGCGCGAGCTTGCGCGCGAGCTCCGCGCGGCTGTATTCACGCCGGGACAGATAGCCGAGCGCGCGCCCCTTCAGGGAACGCGGCGGCTTCGACGATTTGCGCCCCGCGGCACCGGACTCGTCGCTGGAAGCGGCGCCGGCAGCGCTGCCTGACGCACGGCGAGTGCGCCGCGGATGCTGGCTGCTGCGCGTATAAACATCTTCGGTGGGGGGCGCGGCCTTATCGTCCACAGCGGCCGCAGCGCCCGTGCGCTCGCCGGGGAAGCTGACGCCGGACACGCGCCGGCGCGACCTGTCGTGCGCATCGAACGATTCGTCGTCGTCGAACGGATCGACCGGTGCAGTGATCTCAAACGAAACGAGGGCATCGTCGGATGCCCTCGTCGCGGTGCGGTGCGCGGCATGACTGTCCGCGCGCCGCCGGTCGGCACCCGAGGATGCGGCTCGTCGGCCCGAGCGATCTGCCGTTTCAGGCGCGTCGCTCGACTCCGATTCGCCAGCCGGACCTCGGCGCCCGACCATCACTCTTCTTCGTCCATCGCCTCGGCTTCGTCGACTACGCCATCGGGCATCGCTGCGACGCCGAGCGACTCGCGAATGCGGTTTTCGATCTCGAGCGCAATTTCCGGATTCTCGCGCAGGAATTCACGCGCGTTGTCCTTGCCCTGACCGATCTTCTCGCCGTTGTAGCTGTACCAGGCGCCGGCCTTGTCGACGATCTTCGCCTGCACGCCGAGGTCGATGATCTCGCCCTGACGCGAAATGCCTTCGCCGTACAGGATGTCGAAGATCGCTTCGCGGAACGGCGGCGACACCTTGTTCTTCACGACCTTCACGCGGGTTTCGTTGCCGATCACCTCGTCGTTCTTCTTGATCGAGCCGATCCGGCGAATATCCAGACGCACCGACGAATAGAACTTGAGCGCGTTGCCGCCCGTCGTGGTTTCCGGGTTGCCGAACATCACGCCGATCTTCATCCGGATCTGGTTGATGAAGATTACGAGGCAGTTCGTGCGCTTGATCGTGCCCGTCAGCTTGCGCAGCGCCTGCGACATCAGGCGAGCCTGCAGGCCCGGCAGCGAGTCGCCCATTTCGCCTTCGATTTCGGCCTTCGGCACGAGCGCGGCGACCGAGTCGATGACGATCATGTCGATCGAACCCGAGCGCACCAGCGCGTCGGTGATTTCGAGCGCCTGCTCGCCGGTGTCCGGCTGCGAGATCAGCAACTCCGGCACGTTCACGCCGAGCTTCGCCGCATATTGCACGTCGAGCGCGTGCTCGGCGTCGATGAATGCCGCGGTGCCGCCCAGCTTCTGCAGCTCTGCAATCACCTGCAGCGTGAGCGTCGTTTTACCGGACGATTCCGGACCGTAGATCTCGACCACCCGGCCGCGCGGCAGGCCGCCGACGCCGAGCGCGATATCGAGGCCCAGCGAGCCCGTGGAGACGACCTGGATGTCTTCCTTCGCTTCGCCGTCGCCCATCCGCATGATCGACCCTTTGCCGAACTGCTTCTCGATCTGCGCGAGTGCGGCCGCCAGCGCCTTGCTCTTCTCGGCGGTCATCCCGGAGCCCTTCTTGCTATCTTCCATGAATCGTCCTTTGCTATGATGAGCAGCGTCTGTTAGAGGCGCGCCCGCTTTCAAGCGCCGCCCACGAATGCAGACACTGTATAAAAAAACAGTGTTTTATGCAAGCCCGCAATGCAGGCTGCGTTGTACACGGATAACTTCGGAGACAACCGCGCCGGCGCGCGCCCGTCGGCCATCGGTCAGCAACATGCGAATTCTCATCGCCGAAGACGACAGCATACTCGCGGACGGCCTCACCCGGTCACTCCGCCAATCGGGCTATGCGGTCGACCACGTGAAGAGCGGCGTCGAGGCCGACACCGCGCTGTCGATGCAGACCTTCGACCTGCTGATCCTCGATCTCGGGCTGCCCAAGATGTCCGGGCTCGACGTGCTCAAGCGCCTGCGCGCACGCAATTCCAATCTTCCCGTGCTGATCCTGACCGCCGCCGACAGCGTCGACGAGCGCGTGAAGGGACTCGACCTCGGCGCGGACGACTACATGGCCAAGCCGTTCGCGCTCAACGAGCTCGAGGCGCGCGTGCGC
Organism: Burkholderia latens; assembly: GCF_001718795.1. Taxonomy (NCBI): domain Bacteria; kingdom Pseudomonadati; phylum Pseudomonadota; class Betaproteobacteria; order Burkholderiales; family Burkholderiaceae; genus Burkholderia; species Burkholderia latens. The sequence continues at coordinate 2,770,426 of NZ_CP013435.1, forward strand.
GCGCTGACGCGGCGCGGCGCAGGCGGCGGCCCCACCGTCGTGCGGCATGGCTCGCTCGCGTTCGACCAGGTCGGCCGCATCGCGTATGCGAACGAGCGCGTGCTCGATCTGTCCGCGCGCGAACTCGGACTGCTCGAAGTGCTGTTGCAGCGCATCGGCCGGCTCGTGTCGAAGGAGCAACTCGTCGACCACCTGTGCGAATGGGGCGAGGAAGTCAGCAACAACGCGATCGAAGTGTACGTACACCGGCTGCGCAAGAAGATCGAGCCGAGCGGCGTGCGGATTTCCACCGTGCGCGGGCTCGGCTACTGCCTGGAAAAAGTCGCACCCGCGGCGCCGGCCGACCCGGCCACGGCCCCGCCCGCGGCAGCCGGCACGCCGCTGCGCTGACCCCGGCCGTTGCCCGCGATGGCCACGCCGGCCCATTCCCGCCATCCGACCGGCGAGCAGCCGTCCGCCGCCGACGTCGCGCGCGACGCGCGTTACGCGAACCCGTTCGCGCCGCCCGACGAAATCGAAGCGCCCGAGGCAACCCGCCCGCGCTCGCTGTTCGGTGAGATCCTCGACTGGATGCTGGCGCCTCTGCTGCTGCTGTGGCCCATGAGCATCGCCGTCACGTATCTGGTCGCGAAGACGATCGCGAACGGCCCGTTCGACCGCGCGCTGGAAACCAACGCGTACGTGCTCGCGCGGCAGATTCATCCCGTCAACGGCGTCGCCGAACTGACGCTGCCGCAGCAGACGCGCGACTTTCTGCGCGCGGACAACGTCGACAGCGTTTATTTCCAGGTGCTCGGCACGCGCGGCGAACTGGTCGCAGGCGAGGCCGACATGCCGCTGCCGCGCGACGAGGATCGCCCACCGCCGGGCGTCGTCGTGTTTCGCGACGATCTGCTGCGCGGCAATGACGTGCGCGTCGCGTATACGACCGTCGAGCTGCCGCAGTCGAACGGTGCGCAGCCCGTGCTCGTGCAGGTCGGCGAGACGCTCGACAAGCGCAACGCGCTCGCGAACGACATCATCAAGGGCGTGATCCTGCCGCAGTTCGTGATCCTGCCGCTCGCGATCCTGCTCGTCTGGTTCGGCTTGTCGCGCGGGCTTGCGCCGCTCAATGCGCTGCAGGCGCACATCCGCGCGCGGCGGCCCGACGACCTGTCGCCCGTCGAGGCGCAGCGCGCGCCGCCCGAGATCGAGCCGCTCGTCACGTCGTTCAACGATTTGCTCGCGCGTCTCGAGCAGAACATGGCGCTGCAGAAGCGCTTCATCGCCGATGCCGCGCACCAGATGAAGACGCCGCTCGCGGGGCTGCGCACGCAGGCCGAGTTCGCGCTGCGCCACCCCGTGCCGCCCGACGTGCAGCGCTCGCTGGAGCAGATCGCGACCAGTTCCGAGCAGGCCGCGCGGCTCGTCACGCAACTGCTCGCGCTCGCACGCGCCGAGAACCGCGCGAGCGGGCTCACGTTCGAGCCGGTCGAGATCGGTTCGCTCGCGCGGCGCACCGTGCGCGACTGGGTGCAGGCCGCGCTCGCGAAACGCATGGACCTCGGTTACGAAGGCCCGGACGACGACGCGCCGCTCGACGTCGACGGCAACCCGGTGATGCTGCGCGAGATGCTCGGCAACCTCGTCGACAATGCGATCCGCTACACGCCCGAAGGCGGCCGCATCACGGTGCGCGTGCGGGCCGAGCCGGCGGCGCGGCGCGTGCATCTCGAAGTCGAGGACACCGGGCCCGGCATCCCGGCTGCCGAGCGAGACCGCGTGGTCGAACGCTTCTACCGGATCCTCGGCCGCGAAGGCGACGGCAGCGGCCTCGGGCTCGCGATCGTGCGCGAGATCGCCGCACAGCACGGCGGCACGCTGACGCTCGACGATCATGTGTACCAGCACGCCCCCCGCCTCGCCGGCACGCTCGTGCGCATCAGCCTGCCGTTATCGGAAGCCGCTGCGGATCGATCGTGATCCACCGGCTACCATCTCGCGGGACCGGACGCGTTGCGAACGCGTCGGAACGCACGCTTTGCCGCCCGTTTGCGGCATGATCGGCGCGTAAAGCGGCCGATTCTTCGCGGGTTAACGCGCAGTCGTTTTGTCCGCGCGAGTCAGTGCGCCGTAAGTTTCCGTGCCAATAATCGTTGACAGGCCCGCCCACCCAAGGCGGCCGCATATCTATTATCAAGGGACTTGGAGACGATTCATGGCAACGTTAGGCGGGCAAATTTCGCACTCGCCGATGACGGGCGAAGAGAAGAAGGTGATCTTCGCGTCGTCGCTCGGCACCGTGTTCGAGTGGTACGACTTTTACCTGGCCGGCTCGCTCGCGGCCTACATCAGCAAGAGCTTCTTCTCCGGGGTCAATCCGACCGCCGCCTTCATCTTCACGCTGCTCGGCTTCGCGGCCGGCTTCGCCGTACGTCCGTTCGGTGCGATCGTATTCGGCCGGCTCGGCGACCTCGTCGGCCGAAAGCACACGTTTCTCGTGACGATCGTCATCATGGGCATCTCGACGTTCGTGGTCGGCTTTCTGCCCGGTTACGCGTCGATCGGCATCGCCGCACCGGTGATCTTCATCGCGATGCGGCTGCTGCAGGGTCTTGCGCTCGGCGGCGAGTACGGCGGCGCGGCGACCTACGTCGCGGAGCACGCACCGGCCAACCGGCGCGGCTTCTACACCGCGTGGATCCAGACGACCGCGACGCTCGGCCTGTTCCTGTCGCTGCTCGTGATCCTCGGCGTGCGCACGTTCGTCGGCGAAGAGGCGTTCGGCAGCTGGGGCTGGCGCGTGCCGTTCGTCGCATCGATCCTGCTGCTCGCAGTGTCGGTGTGGATCCGGATGCAGCTGAACGAATCGCCGGTGTTCCTGCGCATCAAGGCCGAGGGCAAGACGTCGAAGGCACCGCTGACCGAAGCGTTCGGCCAGTGGAAGAACCTGAAGATCGTGATCCTCGCGCTGGTCGGCCTGACCGCCGGCCAGGCCGTCGTGTGGTACACGGGCCAGTTCTACGCGCTGTTCTTCCTCACGCAGACGCTGAAGGTCGATGGTGCGAGCGCGAACATCCTGATCGCGATCGCGCTGCTGATCGGCACACCGTTCTTCCTGTTCTTCGGCTCGCTGTCGGACAAGATCGGCCGCAAGCCGATCATCCTGGCCGGCTGCCTGATCGCTGCGCTCACGTACTTCCCGCTGTTCAAGGCGCTCACGCACTACGCGAACCCGCAGCTCGAGCTCGCGACGCAGAAGGCGCCGATCTCGGTCGTCGCCGATCCGGCCACCTGTTCGTTCCAGTTCAATCCGGTCGGCACGTCGAAGTTCACCAACTCGTGCGACATCGCGAAGAGCGCGCTGGCGAAGGCAGGCCTGAACTACGAGAACGTCGCGGCGCCGGCCGGCGCGACCGCCGAGATCAAGGTGGGCGACACGGTGATTCCCGGCTATGACGGCAAGGCGGCCGATGCGAAGGCGCAGGGTGCGGCGTTCGACAAGACGCTGGCGTCGACGCTGAAGGCGGCAGGCTACCCGGCCAAGGCGGATCCGGCGCAGCTCAACTGGCCGATGACGATCGTGATCCTGACGATCCTCGTGATCTACGTGACGATGGTCTACGGTCCGATCGCCGCGATGCTGGTCGAGATGTTCCCGACGCGGATCCGCTACACGTCGATGTCGCTGCCTTACCACATTGGCAACGGGTGGTTCGGCGGCTTCCTGCCGGCGACCGCGTTCGCGATCGTCGCCGCCAAGGGCGACATCTACTCGGGCCTTTGGTATCCGATCGTGATCGCGCTGGCCACGTTCGTGATCGGTCTGCTGTTCGTCAAGGAGACGAAGGACTCCAACATCTACGCGCAGGATTGAGATCGTTGAGATTGGCTAGCGGGCGCCTCCCACCCGCTAGCCTGCCCCGAACGGGCCGCCGGCAACTTTTTTCGGGAAAGATCGAAAAAGGTGTTGACAGCCTCACGGTAGATCGACATAATTCAAGTCTTCGGCGAATTAGCTCAGTCGGTTAGAGCGACGGAATCATAATCCGCAGGTCCGGGGTTCGAGTCCCTGATTCGCCACCAAATGTGGAAGCCCGGTAGATCCTTGATCTACCGGGCTTTTTCACTTCCGGCCCTGCTGGTTCGCTGCGAGCCGATTTCTTTTACGATCCTCTCGCGGTGCAATTTCGGTGCAATACGCGGTGCAGACCTCAAGGAAGGAGCACCATGGCAGCACTGACAAAAACCCCCTCTGGCACCTGGAAAGCGACCATCCGGCGCGTTGGCTGGCCGACGGCCGCTAAGACGTTTCGCACGAAGCGCGATGCCGAGGATTGGGCTCGACGCACCGAGGACGAGATGGTGCGCGGCGTGTTCATACAGCGCGCGCCGTCCGAGAAGACCACGGTTGCCGACGCACTCGACCGCTACGAGCGGGAAATCGTCCCCACCAAGAAGGCCAGCACCCAGCGCCGGGAAGGCGCGCGCATCCGCGAGTTGAAGGCGAACTTTGGAAAATACTCGTTGGCCGCAGTTACTCCCGATCTGGTGAGCCGCTATCGCGATGACCGGCTCGCTCGCGGCAAGGCAAACAACACCGTCCGCCTTGAGCTCGCCCTACTCGGCCACCTGTTTAACGTGGCCATCAAGGAATGGCACATCGGGCTAATCTTCAACCCGGTCGCCAACATCCGTAAGCCCAGTCCCGGCGAGGGGCGAAATCGACGTCTGTCCGAAAGCGAGCAAGCGAAGCTACTCGCAACCGTAGACCAGCACTCAAATCCGATGCTGGGCTGGATCGTGCGCCTCAGCGACAAGAAAAACAGTATCTGGAAACCTATTCAAAAATCCAAAGCGGTCATACCCGCGATGAACGACCTAAGAAACTTGCGGTTTTATCAGCGTCTCTGGACGAAGAAGCCCAGTGGCATTAACAACGGGCAACCCGTGCTGGTTGGGTCAACACCTGCTCATTACGAGGGCACCTGGAGCAGCCCCCTGAAACACCGGACATAGCCTCTCACTTAAACTAGCGGGTAGGCATAAGACTGTGTTTTTGACTAACACCAGGCAGGAAGTGATGGAAGTGTTGACGGGCCCGGAGCGTCGGCGGCGCTGGACGGCGGAGCAGAAGCTGGCGATGGTTCGCGAGAGTTTCGAACCGGGGAAGTCGGTTTCGATGGTTGCGCGCCAGCACGGCGTGAACCCGAACCAGCTGTTCCACTGGCGCAAGCTGTACCAGGACGGGAGTCTGTCGGCGGTCAAGGCTGGAGAGGAAGTGGTCCCTGCATCAGAGCTGGCCGATGCCCTCAAGCAGATTCGTGAGCTGCAGCGGATGCTCGGCAAGAAGACCATGGAGAACGAGATTCTCCGCGAAGCAGTCGAGTATGGCCGAGCAAAAAAATGGATAGCGCACTCGCCCTCGCTGCCGGAGGACGACCAGTGAAACTGGTTTGTGAAGTTCTCGGCGTGTCGCGCTCGAACGTATCGGCACGACTGTCGCGTCCGGTGACGTGGCGCGATGGCCGTCAATCGCGGCAGACGGACGATGCGAGCGTGGTCGAGGAAATCCGCCGAGTCGTCGGCGATTTGCCCAGCTATGGCTATCGCCGGGTGTGGGGCTCGCTGCGCAATGAACGCATTGCTGCCGGACAGGTGCCGTTCAATGCGAAGCGCATCTATCGCATCATGCGCACTCACGGTCTGCTGATGCAACGGCGTCCAGCCCCGCCTCGGCCGCAACGTCGGCACGATGGCAAGGTGGCCGTCGCGCGCAGCAATCAGCGATGGTGCTCGGACGGCTTCGAGTTCCGCTGCGACAACGGCGAGCCGCTTCGAGTGACATTCGCGCTTGACTGCTGCGACCGCGAAGCGATGAGCTGGGCGGCTACGACGGCAGGTCACAGCGGCGACATCGTGCGCGACGTCATGCTGGCAGCAGTGGAAAATCGGTTTGGCAACGAGCTGCATACACCGTCCGAAATCGAGTGGCTGAGTGACAACGGTTCGGGCTATACGGCCGACGATACACGCCGGTTTGCAGCGGCCATCGGCCTGAAGCCATTGACCACGCCGGTGTGCAGCCCGCAAAGTAACGGGATGGCCGAGAGCTTCGTGAAGACAATGAAGCGCGACTACGTTGCCTTCATGCCAAAGCCGGACGCAGCGACTGCTGCACGCAACTTGGCCATCGCGTTCGAGCATTACAACGAGAAGCATCCCCATAGCGCGCTGAAGTACCGCTCGCCTCGCGAGTTCCGGCGCTCAATGGATTCAGCAACCTTAGTGTGACGCTGTGTCCGGGATTACAGGGTCAACTCCAGCACCTATGACGCAGGCTTGATTTCGAAGGATATTGAAAAACGTTGGATCAATGGTGAGGCCATTGTGCCACCGTACAAGCCGAACTTATATGGAGATGAGGGTATCAAGGGCGATCCGAATACATCTGGACGTGATAAGCCGGACTATGTGTCCCGCGACACGTTACTGGGCAACCCTAGCGCCAAAGATATTCGAGCCGTAGTAATGCCCGATGTGCCGAAAGATGTTTTTGATGGCGGTTATCAGAAAGTTTTGGCGTGGTTCAATAGTCAATCTCCGGACCCGGAGGATCATACGGATTCCGTATGGTTGTCAGATGGCGGGAAACTGACCTACCATCGACTGGAAACGCCGAACGAGGTCCGTAGCCGGCTAGAGAAAAGAGACGCGAAGTCGTGGGATAAGAATTCGTACCATTCGGCCGTCCTGCGTGATTCCGATAACATTCGTCGCGTCGCTGCGATGGATGTAGCGATCGGACAGGCCAAGAGTCTCGACGATCCGAATGTACGGAATTTGTTCATCGCGATTGCAGATTGGAAGATCGACTCCAAGGGAATGGACGCGATAGAAAATAATCCCTATTACTCGAGCCTTGACTATTCGTCAAAGAGCCTGGTTAAAGGAAATTTCTTTTACTACACCCAAGGGAAATTTCCTAGCAGCCTGGTTCCAACAAAGCCACCCAAGATGGTTGATGCTGAAACGTACAAGGACCGCGCGAAGAACCGCCAATGAAACCGACATTTACTGCAGCCACTCGCCCGCGCCTGCTACCCTATGCGTTTGTGTTGGCGATCCTCGTGTTCGCCTGGATGTTCTATATCTTATTCGGCTCTTACCAGCACTGGGAGAGCACCGGCCTTGAGGTTCCCAACATGGGTAGCACCCTCCGAAACGGACTGTTCGCAATCGTTGGCTTGGTCGCGGTTGGCTTCACTGCACATTGGGCCATGCGTACTACGCCGAGTGCTAACGCGACTGCGCCCGTCGCGGCAAGCACATCGTCGGCACATGTGATGGTCTCGTCGCCCTACGCAAATGCCGGTAGCGCGAAGATGCTCGCGGCGACCGGTCAGAAATACGCGCTGGAAATTCGCGGTATCGGATTGGCCGTTGCGGGACGTCGGCAAGAGGGGATTTGGGAACAGATCGAGGAAAAAAAGGATAACTATTCGACGATCTTGTCGGACGATCCAAAGCGATATGGGGAGAATCCCGACGAACGAAAGATCTTTTCAACGTTAGCCTCGGGGTCGGCGTTCAAGTATGCCGCCAGTGAAGCAGTTGATCACTGGCCGTTGCCAGTGATCATCTTGGGGCCGCCGAAAGGACCGATCGGGAAATACCGATCAGCGTTTGAAATTGCTGATGCAAGACAAAATGCTGGGCTTGGTGTGACGCTATTTTTGCGGATAGACGACAAGAACACCAGCAGCGCGGCTCCGGCACTTTCTCAGCTGTTCGAATTCTTCGATCAGCATCCGGACGTGCCGGCTGTCCTTGTGATGACGCAAGACGGAATGCAGTATCGGTGGGCGGCTAAAACCCCCGGCACCCCATCGGATCCACCTGGCGCCTTTATTCCACCTGTCCCGGACAGCATGGCGACTTTGCTGGTGTCGCGTACAGACCGCGTCGATCAACTTGTACGTCCCTACGCCGTTGACGTGCCGGGCGATATTGACAAGGACAAGACCCAATACGACGTCGTCAAGCTGTGGAATTACTACTGGAAGCAAGATGACATTTTCCAGGAGGAATTCAACAACAATCCGAACAACGGCACTGGCGTTGCGACCATGACGACCGATTGGTGGGTTTCGAAGCTGCCGGAATTGTGGAAAGAAGCCACCAACAAAGGACCAGGCGAATTCAAACCCAGCCCGTACCTTCCGGTTCGGTGGACGAATTGGCAAGTTGAGGAATTCGACGAGGCACCGCTGCTTGGATACCTGCACCGACCCGTCACGGTCAAGTTGACCGATAGCGAAGGTAAGCCGATGCGGCGCGCCGAGCAGGCGCAAGCGCTTCAGGAGGGCTGGAAACAGGCGATGGCGACGCTGCCGGACGGCGCTAAACCGACCCGCGTGTTCTACGATACGTCGTCGGATCGGGCCTGGGCGATTCCGCTGTCACAAGCGCTGCACGGCAATGCCGAGGGCATCGATCTGAGTGAGGTCAAAGAAGGCTACGATATCGGTCGCCGTATCGGCAATACAGGTGTGAGCTCTGCCCTCGTCCAGGTCTGCCTTGCGACCATCGGGAGTTATCGGGGTGGTGGCGCGAGCGTGACGGTTAATCTGATGGACAACGGCACGGCCAGCATCGTGGTGGTGAGCCCCCCGGACGATGCGAGTAAGGCCGCGAATCTCAAGCATCGCGGCCCCGATCCCCTGAAATACCGGTCAGCAGGTTGAAATGCTGGTACGACGAATATCGAGGACAAGCACGATCGAGCGAGGTAGAACATGCGCGGCGTCATTCTGGTGGGCGATGTAACGGACCATGGTTGTCGGGTCGAGACGGGCGCCGAGAACTCGGACGTTCTTGGACGCGCCATCGCTCGAGTCGGTGATCGTTGTTCGTGCCGTGCTGGACTCGGTACGTGCGAGATCATCGAAGGTGATGAGAACGTGAAGATCGAGGGCCGCGCTGTCGCGTTTGACGGGCATCGGACCACCTGCGGTTCGGCACTTCGATCGTCAACGGGAAATGCAGGTCGAATTTAATGGCCCTGACGTCGATCTTTTTTCCGGGCAGCCCAATCGAGTACATGACGCGGTACGCCGTATTCAGGAGCTCATGTACGGCCTTGAGAACCAGTATCCCGTGGTTGTCGATACTGCGACTCCCTCCCGGGACCTAGATCTTGAAGCAATCCGCGCCTGGGAAGTCGGCCGAAGTGAGAGATTGGCCGAGATAAACGAACGGTTGATGAGCGCCCAGGAGGTCGTCACCAATTTAGTCTATCGACACGACTCTCGGACAGGCGTATTTCCTGGAATCAGGAAGCCCGAGATGACGCGCCGGTTACGTGATCGTCTCCGCCGCGAGTTGCACTACGTAGGTCTACCTGACGATGACAATCTGCCATAGATCTACCACAATTGGATCGAGAGGTCGTGTTAGCCAAGGTTGACTCCAGAGATCAAAAGCGTAGTAAAATCAGGTGACTGCAGGAGAGATGGCGCGAGAAATATAGCCCGTTTTTCGAATCATAATCCGCAGGTCCGGGGTTCGAGTCCCTGATTCGCCACCAAATGCGAAAAGCCGCTGTTCCGCAAGGATCAGCGGCTTTTTTCATTGCGTCATCCGGCGCGACGCACGCAGGTGCCCTGCGCCGCGACTCGTCCGAGCCGCGTGCGCACCGCCGCTACGCCACCACCGCCCCGCGCCGCACATCCGGCGCCTCGGCCCGCACCTTCCCGCGCCAGTTCTCGCCGCCCTCCAGCGCCGGCGTCGACTCGAACAGCTCCGCCATCCAGTCCGCGAACACGCGCACCTTCTGCGACAGATGCCGGTTGTGCGGATACACGATCGAAATCGGCTTGGGTTTCGGATTGCAGTCGGGCAGCACCTCGACGAGCGAGCCGTCGCGCAGGTGCGGCAGCACCATGAACAGTGTCGGCTGGATCATCCCGAACCCTTCGAGCCCGCACGTCACGTACGCATCCGAATCGTTGACCGTCACAGTGCCGTTCATCCGCACCTCGACCGGCTTGCCCTCGATCATGAACACCCACGGAATCGCGCGCGCACCGTGACTCGCCCGGAAATTCACCGCATGATGGTCAGCCAGGTCGGCGATCTCCTGCGGCTCGCCCTGGCGCGCCAGATAGTCGGGCGACGCGCACGTCACGCGTTTGAGCATCCCGATCCGCCGCGCAACCATCGACGAATCCTCGAGCGGCCCAACCCGGATCATGCAGTCGATGCCCTCCTCGACCGGATCCACGTATCGGTCCGACAGGCCCAGGTCGAGCGTGATGTCCGGATAGCGCTGCCGGAAGATCGACAACGACGGCAACACCACGCGCCGCCCGAGCGAGCTCGGCATGTGCACGCGCAGCACGCCGCTCGGCTTGCGGTTGCCGGTCTGGAAGCTCGCGTCGGCTTCCGCGATCTCCGAGATGATTTTCATGCAATGCTCGTAGTACGCGGCGCCCTCCGGCGTCAGCGACAGCCGGCGCGTCGTCCGGTGCATCAGGCGCACGCCGAGCAGCGCCTCGAGATTCTGGATGATCGTCGTGACCGACGCGCGCGGCATCGCGAGCGTTTCGGCCGCGCGCGTAAAACTGTTCGCGTCGACCACGCGGGTGAAAACTTCCATTGCCTGGATGCGGTCCATGCTGCGCCCCCTTCGAATCGCCAACGGGACAGAATAGAGCGCGCGGCGGGCACGGCACAAGCCCCGGTCCATTGTTCCCATCGCCCGAACAGTCGACACGCTTCGGAGTCGAAACTGATCCGTTTTCGTGCAGTTGCGCGCGACGACGGCTGCGCGCCGGTTGCCGCCCGTCGCCTCGCTACCGCACGAACCGCTCGCGATAGCCCTGCGGCGACACACCGAGCACACGCACGAAGCTGCGCCGCAGCGTTTCCTCGGAACCGAAGCCGCAGCGCGTCGCGATTCGCTTGACCGGCCACGCGGTTTCGCCAAGCAGGCGCTGCGCGGCCTCCACACGGATCTGCTCGACCGCCCGCGCGGGGGTGCGCCCGGTTTCCGCGCGATAGTGGCGCACGAAACTGCGCTCGCTCATGCTGACGCGCTCGGCGAGCGCCGGCACCGACAGATCGGCGGCCAGGTGCTCGGCGATCCACGCATGCAGTTCGCCGAAGCGGTCGTCGGTGCGCTGCATCGACAGCATCGCGCTGAACTGCGCTTGCCCGCCCGGCCGTTTCAGGAACACGACGAGTTCGCGCGCGGCGTCGAGCGCGACCGCGCGTCCGAGATCCTCTTCGACGAGCGCGAGCGCGAGATCGATGCCGGCCGTCACGCCGGCCGACGTCCACAACGTACCTTCGCGGATGAAAATCGGATCGGGCTCGACACGCACGTTTGGATAGCGCGCGGCGAATTCGCCGCAGCGCGCCCAATGCGTGACCGCGCGCCGCCCGTCGAGCAGGCCAGCCTCGGCAAGCAGGAACGCACCGGTGCAGACGGACGCAATGCGTCGCGCGCGCTGCGCCTGCTGCCGTACCCAACGCACCATCCGCGCGTCCGTCGACGCCGCGTGCACACCCTTGCCGCCCGCGACGATCACCGTGTCCGGCCGCCCGGCCGAGCGCAGCGAGTCGGCCATCACGACGAGGCCGGACGACGTCTCGATCGGCCCGGCCTCGGCGGCAACGACGCGCGGCGCATACGGTGCGGGCTGACCGCGCTCTTGCGCGAGTTCGTTGACGGAGGCGAACACCTGCAGCGGCCCGGTGACGTCGAGCAACTGCGCACGGGGAAACGCGAGGATCAGGATCGGGCGTGGCGAGGCGGACATGAGCGTTGGCTGAAATCGTGGGCGATATGGCAATTTCGCCAAACACTACGCGCCTACAATCGATCTGTCCATCGAGCGCCGGCCGCGACGCCTTCCCTTTCCGTCGGAGTGTTCGCATGACCCTGCATATCGGCCTTCTCGTGTTTCCCGGCGTCCAGCAGCTCGATCTCACCGGCCCGCACGACGTGCTCGCGTCACTGCCCGACGCGGCCGTCCATCTGGTCTGGAAATCGCGCGACACGGTCGCGTCGAGCAGCGGCCTCGCGCTCGCGCCCACCTGCACGTTCGACGACTGCCCGCCGCTCGACGTGATCTGCGTGCCGGGCGGAATCGGCATCAACGATCTGCTGCTCGATGCCGCCACGATCGCGTTCGTGCAGCAGCGTGCGGCCTCGGCGCGCTACGTGACGTCGGTCTGCACCGGCGCGCTGCTGCTCGGCGTCGCCGGCCTGCTGCGCGGGCGGCGCGCGACGACGCACTGGGCGTTTCATTCGCTGCTCGAACCGCTCGGTGCGGTACCGGTGCGCGAACGCGTGGTCCGTGACGGCAACCTGATCACCGGCGGCGGCGTGACGGCCGGCATCGATTTCGCGTTGACGATCGCCGCCGAGCTTGTCGGCGACGAAGAGGCGCAGGCGATTCAACTGCAGCTCGAATACGCGCCGGCACCGCCGTTCGATGCCGGTTCGCCGGACACCGCGCCGGCGTCGGTCCTTGCGCGCGTGACCGAGCGCTCCGCGGCCGGACTCGACAAGCGCAGGAAGACGATCGACGCCGCGTTGCGCGCGACGTCGCGCTAATCCGCACACGGCAATCGGCAGGCAGGCACGCACGCAGGAACCATGTGCGGGCCGCCTGGCCGCCATCCCTCGCAATCGCACTCACGAACCTATCGATGAAGATCATCCGCAGCACGGAATTCACCGCGCAGCGCGCGTGGGGCGCGCTGGACATCGCGAATCTGAACGGCATCACGGTGCGTCTGCACTGGACCGATCAGCCTTACCGTTGGCACGTGAACGACGGAGAAGAAGTTTTCGCGGTGCTCGACGGCCGTGTGGAGATGCGCTACCGGGAAGCAGGCATCGAGCACGCGACGGTGCTCGAAACGGGCGACGTATTCCACGCGACGGCCGGCACGGAACACGTCGCGCATCCGCTTGGCGACGCGCGCATTCTCGTGATCGAGACCGAAGGCAGCGTCTGAAGATCGACGCCGCGCCGCGGGCGTCGTGCAGATTCGCCGGGCTTCAGCCCGACACGGTGCCCGTCCCCTGCGACGGAATCAGCTTCGGCTGCGGCGTGCACAGGCACCGGCACCGGTCGTGTTCGAGCGCGACGACCTTTCCCATCACGGTCATCGTCCGTTCGCCGCCGTCGGACACGATCACGCCCTCCGTCTTGCACGCGGCGCAGAACACCGGGGCGCCGAGATACGCGAGTTCGCGGCCGTCGAACGACGAATTGGCGATCCCGTCGAGCACGACGTCGCCATGGTCGGTCGCGTCGCCCTTCAGAATGATTTGCGGCTCATGGTTCCGCTCTCCCTCGGAAAACGCCGCGCAGCACGGCGTCGAGCCGCGCACGGGCAGTCGGAATCCGCCTGTCGGTCGCGGGCGTGTCGCGAGGATATCGTCGCGCGGGCGACAGCTCGGCGGATGCACGCGGTTCAGCGCAGCGGGCGTTCTGCGATCAGACCATCAGAACAACAGCGCGACACATAGCGCGGCGCCACACAGATACGTACCGAACGCGCCGACGAAGCGAGCGGGATTCGGCGTCGCCATCGTCGGCCACGCGAGCAGTCCGATCACGAGCAGACACCGGCAAACGGTAGCCGCGACGATCAACGACAAAACGGCGCGCGACGGATCGTGTGCACCGAAATAGAGAAACAGCACCGCGAGAAACGGCGCGTACTCGGCCGTGTTGCCGTGCGCACGCACGACCTTGTGCAGCCCGTTGTCCGGATCGGAGGTGCACCCGCAACCGGTCGTGTGCCGAAAGCGCGTGACCGATACGAACAGCCCGAGCCCGAACAGCAGCATTCCGAGAATTGCCGCGCAAACGAGCGCGACGGGATGAATCGACATGGAACCCCCGGAGCCAAAGCGGCAATCGCCGCACAACCGGTGATCGTACCCGTGGGCAGCCGGCGCCGGACCATCTCGGAAACCCGTAGCGGCGTCATGCGCCACCCCTGAATCGGCAACGATAATCCGGCCCTGTTTGTGTGCAACACCGCGACACGCGCAGTCGGAACGTCGGCGCCCCGGCCGTCTGCCGCCGCGCGCGGCATGCACGCGGTCCCGCGCGAAACGCGCAAACGTTGAACCGGGTCCGCATGCACAGCGGCAGTGCAGCACCGGCGCTGCGCGGTCGCGGGCATGCGCGTTGCGCCCGCGCATCTCAGTAGTGAACGCCCTTGGCAGCCCGCTGCGGAGGACTACACTAATCCTTAATGAGGTGCGGCCGGAGCCCGCGCCTTCAGGGAGACGCCGCCATGAATCGGCCGCTGAATCGCATCCTGCCGCGGGTGACCGGGACTGCATCGGTCTGGACGTGGATCAAGTGGTCGTTGCTGGCCGCGCTGGTGATCGCGATCGCGATCCTCGCGCGGCTCGTGATGACCGAGATCGAGACGTCGCGCCTGCAGGCCCACTATCTGTCCGAGCTCACCCGTGACGTCGGCTACACCGTCGAGGCGGGCGCGAGCGACCACATCCGCTTTCCCGCGAACGGGCCGTACGATCAGCGCCTCGGCTATTCGATGATTCCTGCATTCCAGCAGCGTTTGCTCGCGCACGGCTTTGTCGTCGGCAAACAGGCGCGCGATTCCGACCGGATGCTGGCGCTCGCCGATCACGGGCTGTTCCTGCCTTATGAAGAGAAAGACCAGACCGGGCTGATGCTGTTCGACTCGACCGGCGCGCCGCTGTTCGCGACGGTGTTCCCGCAGCGCGTGTACGCTGATTTCGACACGGTGCCGCGCGTGGTCGCCGATTCGCTGATGTTCATCGAGGATCGCTACCTGCTCGACCCGAACCAGCCGAACCGCAATCCGGCGATCGACTGGGGACGCTTCAGCCGCGCGCTCGCCGATCAGGCGCTGCACGTCGTCAACCATCACCAGGCGCGCCCCGGCGGCAGCACGCTCGCGACGCAGATCGAGAAGTTCCGCCATTCGCCTGACGGCCGTACGGCGACGCCGCCGGAGAAGCTGCGGCAGATTGCATCCGCGTCGGTGCTTGCGTATATGAACGGCCCGCAGACGATGCTCGCGCGGCGCGGAATTCTGGTGCGCTACCTGAATTCGGTGCCGCTCGCCGCACGGCCGCACATCGGCGAAATCACCGGCCTGGGCGATGGCCTCGCCGCGTGGTACGGCCGCGACTTCAACGACGTGAATCGCATCCTGTCCGCGCCGACGACCGGCGACAACGTCGACGAGCAAGGCAAGGCGTTTCGCGAGGTGCTGTCGCTGATCATCGCGCAGCGCGCGCCGTCGTACTTCCTGAATCGCGGCTATCCGGCGCTGCAGAAGCTGACCGACAGCTATCTTCGGCTGCTGTCGAACGGCGGCGTGATCTCGCCCGCGCTGCGCGATGCCGCGCTCGCCGCGCGGATCGATCGCAGCGCGCCGCCGCCCGCGGCGCGCGTGCAGTCGTTCGTGTCGCGCAAGGCCGTGTCGTCCGCGCGCGCGTCGCTGCTGGCCGCGCTCGGGATCAGCGACCTGTACCAGCTCGACCAGCTCGACCTGGAAGCGACCAGCACGCTCGACAACGGCGTACAGCAGGCGGTCGCCGAGCGGCTCGCGCAGGCGTCGACCCGCGACGGCGCCCAGGCGGCCGGCCTGTACGGCTTCGAAATGCTCGCGCCGAAGGACGACCCGTCGCACCTTACGTACAGCTTCACGCTGTACGAGCATCGCAACGGCGCGAACCTGCTGCGGGTGCAGACCGACAGCGTGAACCAGCCGTTCGACGTGAACCGCGGCGGCCGCATCAACCTCGGCTCGACCGCGAAGCTGCGCACGCTGATCACGTACCTTCAGATCGTGTCCGATCTGCACGCGCGCTACGGCAGCCTGTCGAACGCGCAGCTCGCGCAAGTGAAGCCCGATCCGCTCGACGGGCTGTCGCGCTGGGCGCTCGACTACCTGTCGCACACGCGCGACCGCTCGCTGCAGGCAATGCTCGACGCGTCGGTCGAACGCAAGTACTCGGCGAGCCCGGACGTGTTCTACACGGGCGGCGGCGCACAGGTGTTCTCGAACTTCGAAAAATCCGACAACGGCCGCATCCTGACGCTGCATGCGGCGTTCGAGCATTCGGTGAACCTCGTGTTCGTGCGCCTGATGCGCGACATCGTCCATTACGAGATGCTGAAGGCGGCCGGCCCGTCGTCGTCGTGGCTCGGCGATCCGGAACAGCGCAAGCGTTACCTCGCTCAGTTCGTCGACGGCGAAAGCAAGGTGTACGTGAAGCGCTACTACGCGCGTTATGCGGGCAAGGCGCCCGACGACGCGCTCGCGCTGATGCTGAAGGACGTGCGCAAGTCGCCGCCGAAGATCGCGACGGTGCTGCGCAGCGTCGCGCCAAACGAATCGCTTGCGTGGTTCAGTGCGCAGATGCGCGCGCAGCTGAAGGGCACACCGGCCGCGACGCTGTCGGACGACGATCTCGCCGCGCTGTACGCGAAGTACGCGATCGACCGCTTCAACCTGAACGATCGCGGCTACATCGCAAGCGTGCACCCGCTCGCGCTGTGGACGCTCAACTACCTGCGCGCGCACCCGGACGCGTCGCTCGCCGACGTCCAGCGCGACAGCCACGACGCGCGCTTCTACACCTATTCGTGGCTCTACAAGACGCGCTATCACGCGACGCAGGACCGCCGCATCCGCCGGATGGTCGAGCTGCGCGCATACGGCGAAATCACGAAGGCGTGGCGTGCGCTCGGCTACCCGTTCGCGGAAGTCACGCCGTCGTATGCGGCCGCGATCGGCGCATCGGGCGACCAGCCCGACGCGCTCGCCAAGCTGATCGGCCTGATCGCGAACGGCGGGCAGAAGGCGCCCACCGAGACGATCACCCGCCTCGACTTTGCGAAGGGCACGCCGTACGAAACGCGCTTCGTGCGCGCGGCCGCGCAGCCGCAGCAGACGCTGTCGCCGGAGATCGTCAACGTCGCACGCACGCTGCTGCGCGGCGTCGTGCTGAACGGCACCGCGCGACGCCTGGCGGGCGGCTTCACGCTGCCCGACGGCAAGACGCTCGACGTGTACGGCAAGACCGGGACGGGCGACCAGCGCTTCAACGTCTACGCGCGCGGCGCGCGGCTGATCGAGTCGCGCAAGGTCAATCGCAGCGGCACGTTCGTGTTCGTGCTCGGCGACCGCTTCTTCGGCGTGCTGACGGCGACCGCGCACGAGCCATACGCTGCGCGCTACGACTTCACGAGCGCGATGGCCGTGCAGTTGCTGAAGTCGATGGCGCCGGCGCTCGCGCCGCTGATCGAGCGTCCGGCCACGGCAGGCACGCGCACCGCGGGCCCCGCGCCGCAGGCGGAAACGCCGACGCCGCAAGCGGCGCCGGCCGAGCCGTCGTGACAGTGAGCCCGGACGCTCGACGCGCGCGCGGCGCCTGCGCGCCGTTCACAGCGAACGGCCGTCGAAGTGCGTGACGCACAGCGCATCGATATCGACATCGTCGAAACAGCGCACGTTGATCGCGGCCATCTCGGTGCCGTCCGGATGCGTGCCTTCGCCGAACGTGTGAATTCCGCAGCGCTTGCAGAAGCGGTGCCTGATCACGTGCTTGTTGAACAAGGTAGGTCGCAAGGTTGTCGTCGGACGCGACGCGCGTCATGTGATCGCGCGGCACGAACCACATCAGCGCGCTCTTGCGCCGGCAGATCGAGCAGTTGCTCGCCATCACGCGCCGCAAGTCGCCTTGCGCGCCGAACTTCACGTCACCGCAGTGACAGCTTCCGCGATAGAGGATGGTCGTCTCCCGGGGCGGCCCGTGCGTGCATCGGCATCCCGGCGGGACACCGTTGGCCGGGCCGGCTCAAGCGCGTACAGTAGCGCTCACGCGTGCCGCGTGCAATGTCCTGCGGCGTACGCCCCCCGCCCACAACCGTTCCACTGCAAGGAATACCGCGATGCTCGAACTGCGCCCCGGCTGCGAATGCTGCGACAAGGATTTGCCGCCCGATTCGGCGGAAGCACGCATTTGTACATTCGAATGTACCTTTTGCGCGAGCTGCGCCGACGACGTGCTCAAAGGGCGCTGCCCGAACTGCGGCGGCGATCTGGTCGCACGGCCGCGCCGGCCCGCGAGCCTGCTCGCGAAGTACCCGGCGTCGACGCAGCGCGTGCTGAAGCCGGGCGGCTGCCCGAGCCACTGACGGCCGCGCGCCGGCCGCCGTTCACGACTTCTCGATCCGCGCCCGCGTGACCGCGAGCAGCGCCGCCATCGCGCGGCGCGCGCCGTCCTCGTCGCGCACGCGGATCGCATCGCTGACGGCCGTATGCTCGGCCAGCGACGCGTTGAACACGTGCGCGCGCCGCGCATTCAGATGCAGCTGCGCCTCGAGCGTGCGGTCGATCAGCGCGCCGAGCGGCACCAGCAGCTCGTTGCCGCCGGCCTCCAGCACGCTCAGGTGAAAGCGCAGATCCGCGCGCACCCATTCGTCGACGGTGCGCGCGGCAGCCATCGCGCGCACCGCGTCCTCGATCGCGTCGAATGCGCCGGGCCCGTGTGCGCGCGCGGCGAGTGCCGCCGCGTGCGGTTCGATCATCTCGCGCATCTCCTGCAGCTTCAGCGCGAACGCGAGCGGCGGCGCGACGCGCGCGTACCAGTCGAGCAGATCGGCGTCGAGCAGGTTCCACGCACGGCGCGGCCGCACGCGCGTGCCGACCTTCGGCCGCGATTCGACCAGCCCCTTCGACGTCAGCGTGCGCAGCGCCTCGCGCAGCACCGTGCGGCTCACGCCGAACATCTCCATCAGGTCCGGCTCCCGCGGCAGCAGCGTCTCGGGCGGATAGTCGCCGCGCAGAATCGCCGTCGCCAGCCGGAAAGCCGTCTGTCCATGCAGGTCGCGTTGAATGATCGTTCTCCGTTGCGCAGGCATCCCGGCGGTTGCCCACTATCTGCACAATAGTGCTATTAATACTATTTTTTAATGCGCTGCGCTAGGATATCCGTCATGTATTCGACCCGCGCCGCATCCGCACGCGCGCGCCGGTCCACCTGGAGACTCGCGACATGAAAATCACCCGCCTCGAAACCTTCGTCGTCCCGCCGCGCTGGCTGTTCCTCAAGATCGAAACCGACGAGGGTATCGTCGGCTGGGGCGAGCCGGTCGTCGAAGGTCGCGCGCACACGGTCGAGGCCGCGGTGCACGAACTCGCGGACTACCTCGTCGGCAAGGATCCGCTGCTGATCGAAGATCACTGGCAGGTGATGTACCGCGCCGGCTTCTATCGCGGCGGCCCGATCACGATGAGCGCGATCGCGGGCGTCGACCAGGCGTTGTGGGACATCAAGGGCAAGCATCACGGCGTGCCCGTGCACGCGCTGCTCGGCGGCCAGGTGCGCGATCGCATCAAGGTGTATTCGTGGATCGGCGGCGACCGGCCGAGCGACGTCGCGAACAACGCGCGCGCGGTGGTCGAGCGCGGCTTCAAGGCCGTGAAAATGAACGGCTCGGAGGAGTTGCAGATCGTCGACACTTACGACAAGGTCGAGCAGGTGATCGCGAACGTCGCGGCGGTGCGCGATGCGGTCGGCCCGCACGTCGGAATCGGCGTCGACTTCCACGGCCGCGTCCACAAGCCGATGGCGAAGGTGCTCGCGAAGGAGCTTGATCCGTACAAGCTGATGTTCATCGAGGAGCCGGTGCTGTCGGAGAATGCCGAGGCGCTGCGCGACATCGTCAACCAGACCAACACGCCGATCGCGCTTGGCGAGCGGCTCTACTCGCGCTGGGATTTCAAGCACATCCTCGCGGGCGGCTACGTCGACATCATCCAGCCCGATGCGTCGCACGCGGGCGGCATCACCGAGTGCCGCAAGATCGCGACGCTCGCGGAAAGCTACGACGTCGCGCTCGCGCTGCACTGCCCGCTCGGGCCGATCGCGCTGGCCGCGTGCCTGCAGCTCGATGCGGTCAGCTACAACGCGTTCATCCAGGAACAGAGCCTCGGCATCCACTACAACCAGGGCAACGACCTGCTCGACTACCTGCGCAATCCCGAGGTGTTCCGCTACGAAGACGGCTTCGTCGCGATTCCGCAAGGCCCGGGCCTCGGCATCGACGTGAACGAGGAAAAGGTGCGCGAGATGGCGAAGACCGGCCACCGCTGGCGCAATCCGGTGTGGCGCCATGCGGACGGCAGCGTCGCCGAATGGTGATGAACGCTTGAGGCAGGAAAAACTGCGCGGCACGCGTGCCGCGCAACGCGCTCGACACGGCCGCCCCGGCAAGGCGGCCGTTTCTGCATGCGGGCCTCGCACGGCGCGCACCCGGGGCGCGCGACGCACGCCCCGCAGGTCGCCCGTCAGCCGAGCGCCGCGAACCCCGGCACGCTGAACGAAAGCACGGCAGCCGCGACGAACACGCCGATCATCGTCAGCGCCTCGAGATGCAGGATGTTGCGGAACGTATGCGCGTCCTCGGTCGACGCGGTGCGGCGCAGGCGCGGCAGCGCGGAGAAACGGTTCAACCCGCCGAGCACGAGCGCGAGCGCGACGAGCAGCAGCTTGAGCAACAGCACGCGCCCCCACGTACTGCCGTCGAGCGGCGCGAGCGAGCCGCCGAGCCCGCGCAGCGCGTTGAGCACGCCGGTGCCGAGCACGAACACGACCGCGATCACCGACGTGCGCGACAGTTGCTGGCCGATCCGGATCAGCGCGCCGCGTGCGACCGACGAGCCGAGCAGCGGCAGCACCGCGAGCCCGCCCGCGAGCACGAGGCCGCCCCACACCGCGGTCGCGAGCAGGTGCAACGTCTGCACGCCGACCGCGGCGGACAGCGGGCCCGTATCGGCCGCATGGCCGAGCGACGCCTTGCCGGCCGCGATCGCGATCACCGCGAGCCACAGCACCGCGTGCGCGAGCGGCCCTTCGGGCTTCGCGAGCGCGACGATCGCAAGCACCGCGGCGCCCGCGAACGCGACGCTCCATGCGAAGCCCGTGTGAGTCTGCATCAGCACCGTCGGAATCGCGGCGAACCCGCCGCCGAGACCGGTGCCGCTCATCGACGCAGCTTCGTACAGCAGCCAGCCGAGATCGGCAAGCACGAGCGCCAGCGCCGCCGCGACCAGCGAATGTTGGGCGCGCATCCACGCCGGATGCGCAGGCGCGACGACCGGCCGCGCGCCGTCCTTGCCGAGCCACGCCTTGAGCAGCGCCGAGCCGACCGCCATCGCGAACGTCGCATCCATCAGAGCCGCGAGCGCGACCTGTCCGACCCACAAGCTGTCGATCCTCATTGCGCGCGCCCTCCCGCGAACGGCCGGCCGACGGCGCGGCGGCAAGTGCAAGAACGGCGGAAAGACGGCAACGGCACGGTAGAAAACGTCATCGATGAATCCGGAAACGGGAGAAATGTCTGGATCTGCGGCGGAGGCGGCGCCGCGCGACCCGCGAGTGTACGGTCTTCGATGGCCACAGCGCACGTCGGTTCACACGGCAGCGACGCGCGGCGCGTCAAATTGTCGCAAGTCGCAAACAGACAGGAACCGATGTCCTTTCGCCAAATAGCCGTCATTACCCATCGATGATAGAATGCCGCGTCGCAGCAGCCCGGCTGTCCTGCCGTCCATGCGCCGAGCCGATCGTAGCCCGGACAGGTCCCCGACGAATAAACATGGAGTCTCGTGTGTCTTCAAGACGCCTCTTCCGTCCGCTGCTCGCCGTTCTGTTGATCGGCGGAGCGGGCCTTACGAGCGCTGCCCAAGCGCAGACCAAGCCCACGGAGCAAGCGCACGCCCAGCAGGCGCCGCTCAAGGCACCCGATACGATGGCCGAGCGCGTGCGCGGCTGTACCGCATGCCACGGCGTCCACGGCCAGGGCACGGACAACGACTACTTCCCGCGGCTTGCCGGCAAGCCGGCCGAGTACCTGTACAACCAGCTCGTCAACTTCCGTGACGGCCGGCGCAAGTACCCGCCGATGAACTATTTGCTGACGTACCTGAACGACGACTACCTGAAGGAAATCGCCGAACACTTCTCGGCCGAGCGCCCGCCGTACCCGGCGCCGGCCAAGCCGACGCTGCCGGCGGCAACGCTCGCGCGCGGCAAGCAGCTCGTCACGCAAGGCGATCCGTCCCGCAAGCTGCCGGCCTGCGTGGCCTGCCACGGCGCGGGTCTGACCGGCATGCAGCCGGCGATCCCGGGCCTCGTCGGCCTGCATGCCGATTACCTGAGCGCGCAGCTCGGCGCATGGCGCTCGGGCAACCGTCACGCGAAGGCACCGGATTGCATGCACGACATCGCATCGAAGCTGTCGGATGAAGACGTGACGGTCGTGACCGCATGGCTCGCCGCGCAACCGGCGCCCGCCAACCCCGTGCCGGCACCGGCGCGTTCGATGAAGACTCCGCTCGCCTGCGGCAGCGAACCGCAATAAGGCAAGGGAGACAGACACAATGAAACGCAAGTCCCTGTTTGCACTCTCGGCTGTCGCGATCGTCGCGGCCGCCGCCCTCGTGCCGGTTCTGTGGCCGGGCAACGACACGCTGCACGGCGCTTCCGCCGTCGCGGCCACGCCGGCCGACCAGGCCGCGCTGATCAAGAAGGGCGAATACCTCGCGCGCGTCGGCGACTGTATCGCGTGCCACACCGTGCGCGGCGGCAAGTCGTTCGCGGGCGGCCTGCCGATGGCAACGCCGTTCGGCACGATGTACACGCCGAACATCACGCCGGACGACAAGGACGGCATCGGCAAGTGGACGTCGGACGACTTCTATCGCGCGATGCACACCGGCCGTTCGAAGGACGGCAGCCTGCTGTACCCGGGCTTCCCGTTCGCGAGCTACACGAAGGTCACGCGCGCCGACTCGGACGCGATCTACGCGTACCTGCGTTCGGTCCCGCCGGTTTCGGTGCCGAGCCGTCCGCATGAGCTGAAGTTCCCGTTCAACAACCGCAACCTGCTGATCGGCTGGCGCACGCTGTTCTTCAAGGAAGGCGAGTACAAGCCGGATCCGACCAAGTCGGTCGAATGGAACCGCGGCGCTTACCTCGTCGAAGGTCTCGGCCACTGCTCGATGTGCCACACGTCGATCAACATGATGGGCGGCCCGGTGAATTCGGCGGCCTTCGCGGGCGGCCTGATCCCGCTGCAGAACTGGTATGCGCCGTCGCTGACGAACGACAAGGAGCTCGGCCTCGGCGACTGGCACGTGCAGGAGCTGTCCGACCTGCTGCAAGCCGGCGTGTCGAACAAGGGCGCGGTGTTCGGCCCGATGGCCGACGTCGTGCACAACAGCCTGCAGTACATGACCGACGAGGATACGCGCGCGATGTCGACGTACCTGAAGTCGATCCCGCAGAAGGCTGAAGCGCCGAAGAACATGCAGTACGAGCCGTCGAAGCAGTTCGGCAACGCGCTGTTCGACCAGGGCAAGAAGATCTACGCGGACAACTGCGCGACCTGCCACGCCGAAAACGGCGCGGGCAAGCCGCCGGCCTATCCGCCGCTCGCGGGCAACCATTCGATCGTGATGGAATCGGCGGTCAACCCGATCCGCATGGTGCTGAATGGCGGCTATCCGCCGAGCACGTTCAAGAATCCGCGCCCGTACGGGATGCCGCCGTTCGCGCAGTCGCTGTCGAACCAGGAAGTTGCTGCGGTCGTCACGTATATCCGGATGTCGTGGGGCAACAACGGTACGCCGATCTCGCCGCAACAGGTGAGCGACCTGCGTTCCGCGCCGCTTGACTAAATAACGCGCGACACAAGACGGGGGCGCGGCTGCGGGAAACCGCAGCCGCGCCCCTTTGCTTTTTCGCGACGCCAGTTCCCCGCGCGGGCCGCGCGAGGCGTCGCCGATCATAAAACTCAAGAGTGGTATCTATGTCTTTCGAATCTCTCGGCCTGGCCGAACCGCTTGTGAAGGCGGTCAACGAGCTCGGCTACACGTCGCCGACTCCTATCCAGCAGCAGGCGATCCCCGCCGTCCTCGGCGGCGGCGACCTCCTCGCCGGCGCACAGACCGGCACGGGCAAGACCGCCGGCTTCACGCTGCCGATCCTGCAGCGCCTGCACACGTTCTACGCCGAGCACCGCGGCGCGAAGCGCGCGGTGCGCGCGCTGATTCTCACGCCGACGCGCGAACTGGCCGCTCAGGTCGAGGAAAGCGTGCGTGCGTACAGCAAGTACCTGAAGCTGCGCTCGACCGTGATGTTCGGCGGCGTCAGCATCAATCCTCAGATCGATGCGCTCAAGCGCGGCGTCGACATCGTCGTCGCGACGCCGGGCCGGCTGCTCGACCACATGCAGCAAAAGACGATCGATCTGTCGGATCTCGACATCCTCGTGCTCGACGAAGCGGACCGGATGCTCGACATGGGCTTCATCCACGACATCAAGCGCGTGCTCGCGAAGCTGCCGCCGCAGCGCCAGAATCTGCTGTTCTCGGCCACGTTCTCCGACGAAATCAAGTCGCTCGCCGACAGCCTGCTCGATTCGCCGGCACTGATCGAAGTCGCACGCCGCAACACCACCGCGGAAAGCGTCGCGCAGAAGATCCACCCGGTCGACCGCGATCGCAAGCGCGAGCTGCTCACGCACCTGATCCGCGAACACAACTGGTTCCAGGTGCTCGTGTTCACGCGCACCAAGCACGGCGCGAACCGGCTTGCCGAGCAGCTGACGAAGGACGGCATCAGCGCGATGGCGATCCACGGCAACAAGAGCCAGTCGGCGCGCACGCGTGCGCTCGCGGAATTCAAGAACAGCACGCTGCAGGTGCTCGTCGCAACCGACATCGCCGCACGCGGGATCGACATCGACCAGTTGCCGCACGTCGTCAACTTCGACCTGCCGAACGTGCCGGAAGACTACGTGCACCGGATCGGCCGCACGGGCCGCGCGGGCGCGACCGGCGAAGCGGTGTCGCTCGTGTGCGTCGACGAGAAGCAGCTGCTGCGCGACATCGAGCGGCTGATCAAGCGCGAGATTCCGCAAGAAGTGATCGCGGGCTTCGAACCGGATCCGAATGCGAAACCGGAGCCGATCCAGCAGCGTCGCGGCCAGCAGCCGCGCGGCGGTGGCGGCAGTGGCGGCGGCAATCGCCAGCCGCGTGCGGGCGGCTCAGGCCAGCCGGCCGCGAAGCGCGATGGCAATGCGCAGCCGAAGGCGGCGAAGCCGGCCAAGCCGCGCGCGGCCGCCGGCACGGGCGGTAACGCCACCGGCGGCGGTCGCCCGTCCGGCGCCGGCAACGGCGCGCGTCCCGCGAACGGCAATGCCGCGCACGCGAACCGCAACCGTTCGTCGCGCAGCGGCCAGCGCGGTCACTGAAGCCGCGCGGCCGCGCGCCGCAGGTGCTCGACCTGGCGCTGCCAGCGCGCGAGCACGTCGGCGCGCCCCTCCCCTTCCAGCGCAAACGTGACGCCCGTCGCGAGATGCGCATAGCCGACCCGCTGCGCATCGCCATGCGCGATCGTCGCAGCGAATCCGGCCAGGCCGCCGAAGTCCCCTTCGAGCGGCTCGATCACCAGTTGTGCCTGAAAGAATGCGCCGTCCGCAACGAGCGTCAGCGCGGCCGTGCGCCGTTGCAAGAGCGCGCGCGCCGCGCGCGATTGCGGCCACAGCACGAGCAACAGCGTGCGCGCGTCCCGCGCGAAAATCTCGCCGACGCTGAGCAGCGTCGTGCGCAGCTGGCCGTCGCCAGTTGCAACGATCAGCGACGCGGCGAGGTCCGCATGGCGTTCGAGCGCGGTGCCGTCGAACAAGGCGACGACGGCCGGCGGCCACGCGTCGAACGTCCATTGTTCGAGCGCGTGGCGATGGGATTCGGTCATGATGGCGGCCCGGTGAAAAGCGGATGGCGATGCCGCAGCATACGCGCGTTGAGCCGCGCGACGACGCTCAGCGCATGAACACGTGCCGCGTGATCTTCGTCAGCGGATAGTGGACGCTCGGCTGGATCTTCGCGGGCAGATCGAGCGGCTTGAGCAGCATCTTCACGCACATGTCGGCCGACAGGTTGCGTCGCACGAGCGAGCTGATGCGCGCGGCACGCTCGCGGTTGTATTGATCGTCGCCGATGCGATCGGGATAGCGGACCGCGAACACGTGGCGCAACGCGATTTCCGAATCCTCGTTCTTGATTTCCATCACGCGGCGCATCAGCGCGCCGAGCACCGCGAGCCGGCCGTTGCCTTCGAGCTTGTTGTACTTCTTGAAGAACTTGAAGAAGTGCTTGTAGTGGCGCACTTCGTCAGAGCGGATGTTGTCGGTGATTTCTTTCAGCACCGGCTCGTCCGAGCATTCGTTGATCGCGCGGTAGAGCGTGGCCGTGCCCGTCTCGACGACGCAACGCGCGACCATTTCAAGCGCGCGAGTCTTCTCGAACGCTTCGACCGAGCAGGTCTTCGAATACTCGGCGAAGAAATTCGCGAACGCGGTGTCCCAGTCGAACTCGGGCCACACGTGCGCGATATATGCCTTCAGCGCGCGGCCATGCTGCAATTCTTCGTGCTCCCACGCATTGTTGAGCCACGCGGAAACTTCCGGATCGTCGTTGAAGAACTCGCTCAGGTTGCTCGTGTAGAGATCCGAGCCGCTCTCGATGAATGACGATGCGCACAGCAGCAGCAGCAGATCCTCGTTCGCCGCGGCGCGCTGACGATCGATCCGGTTCAGGTCGATGTCCTCGATACGCCACGGCATGACATGCGTCGTTTCAGTATGCATGGTGTTGCGCTCCCAGTCGTCGCGCGGGCGTCCGGCCCATGTGCGTTTCGCACTGGCCCGGCACCCGCAGGCGGCGTTTGCTTGCATTTATAGTGAATGGGTCCGGCCGAACCATCCTGGCATCTTAGCCGGACTTTTATGTTCGTGCTTCAAGCACTGACCGTGCCCCGCACGCGCAGTTCCACCGTCCATGTTGCGGTTCGTTAGACAGGTTCGTCGAACCGGCCGCGCGCGCCCGACGAACGACGCGGCCACAAGCGGGACGGGCGGCCTTCAGGCCGCCCGTCGACGCACCACACTGGAAGGGTTCCGTCAGAATCCGGCCGCCAGACCGTCCCGGCGGCTGTCGCTCGCGGCCACGTAACCGCGCTCGGGATCGTCCGGATCGAGCCGCCATACGAACTGCCCCGAACCGAAATCCATGTAAGGATCGTCGATCGACTTGATCGTATGGCCGCGCGCGGCGAGCGCGTCGACCGTCTCGCGATTCATCGTCGCCTCGACGTCGAGCGTGAAGTCGCGATTGACCTTCCAGCGCGGCGCGCAGCACGCGGCCTGCGGCTGTTGCCGGTAACCGAGCATCCGCACGATGGTCTGCAGATGGCCCTGCGGCTGCATGTCTCCGCCCATCACCCCGAAACTCATCACGGCCTCGGTGCGGCCGTTCGCTTCCTCGGTCACGAATGCCGGGATGATCGTGTGGAACGGCCGCTTGCCGCCTGCGACGACATTCGGCGACGCCGGATCCATCGAGAAGCCGTGCCCGCGGTTCTGCAATGCAATGCCCGTGCCGGGCACGACGAGCCCCGAGCCAAAACCCATGTAGTTGGACTGAATGAAGCTCACCATCATCCCTCGTTCGTCCGCCGCCGACAGATAGATCGTGCCGCCCGCATGCGGGCGGCCGGCCGCGAAGTGCGTCGCGCGCGTGCGGTCGATCAGCTTCGCGCGTTCGGCGAGATATGCGTCGTCGAGCATCTGCTCGGGCGTCACGTCCATCGCGCGCGGATCGGCGACGTAGCGGTAGACGTCCGCGAACGCGAGCTTCATCGCCTCGATCTGCAGATGCTGCGAGTCGACCGAATCGACCGGCCAATCGATCACGCCCGCATGCTCGGCGATGCCGAGCGCGATCAGCGCGGCGATACCCTGCCCGTTCGGCGGGATCTCGTGAATCGTGTGATGGCCGAACCGCTTGCCGATCGGCTCGACCCATTCCGGCCGGTACGCGCGCAGGTCGGCTTCGGTCAGCGCGCCGCCGCCTTCGCGTGCGAAGCCAGCGAGCTGAGTCGCGAGCGCGCCTTCATAGAACGCGCGCGGGCCGTCCTCGGCAAGGGTGCGCAAAGTCTGCGCGTGGCCCGGCAGGCGCATGCGTTCGCCGACGAGCGGCGCGCGCCCGCGCGGCATGAACGTGTCGGCGAAGCCCGGCAGGCCCTGCAGTTCGGGCACGGCCGCCGCCCACTTGTGCGCGACGATCGGCGACACCGAATAGCCGCGCTCGGCTATATCGATCGCCGGTTCGAGCAGGTCCGCGAACGGCAGCGAGCCAAACTTCGCATGCAACGCTTCCCAGCCGGCGATCACGCCCGGCACCGTGACGGTGTCCCAGCCGCGCGTCGGCTTGTTCGCGATCCCGCGTGCGTCCTCGCCGTGGCGCCGGCGGAAGTAGTCGGGGTTCCACGCAGCCGGTGCGACGCCCGACGCGTTCAGCCCGGACAGCCGTTCGCCGTCCCATACGAGCGCGAACGCATCGCCGCCGAGCCCGCACGACACCGGCTCGACCACCGTGATGGCGGCCGCGGCGGCCAGCGCCGCATCGACCGCGTTGCCACCCTTCCACAGCATCCGCAGCCCGGCCTGCGCGGCGAGCGGGTGCGACGTCGACACGACATTGCGCGCGAACACCGGAATGCGGGTCGTCGGATACGGGTTGTGCCAGTTGAAGCCAGTCATCGGGGGCTACCTCGTCGAAAGCTCAATCACCGCGCGACACGCACGATTCGCGCGCGGACAGTCCGCCATTGCAGCGCGATCCGCGCAATCGGACAAATTCATTTATTACATGAATCCATACGTTTGCCGCATGAATAAACGGCCGCTGTGCACCGCGCGCCGGGTGGGACGCCCTTCCCGCCCTTACAATACCGGCTTCATCTCCCGATCCGACCGCCGAGCCATGACCCGAGATCCCCGCCTCACCCTCAACGCGCGCCAGCAGGAATTGCTCGAATGGGTGCAGCGCGACGGTTTCGTGACGGTCGACGATCTCGCCGCGCACTTCGCGGTCACGCCGCAGACGATCCGCCGCGACGTGAACTGGCTCGCCGACCTGAACCTGCTGCGCCGCTATCACGGCGGCGCGAGCCTGCCGACCAGTTCGGAGAACGTGTCGTACACGGCACGCCAGCGAATGTTTCACGACGAGAAACGGCGCATCGCGGCGCTCGCCGCGTCGCACATTCCCGACCAGGCGTCGCTGTTCATCAATCTCGGCACGACGACCGAGGAAGTCGCTCGCGCGCTGAACCGCCATCACGGGTTGCACGTGATCACGAACAACCTGAACGTCGCGTCGATGATGAGCGGCTACCCCGACTGCGAGGTGCTGATCACGGGCGGCATCGTGCGGCCGTGGGACAAGGGCATCGTCGGCGAGCTCGCGATCGACTTCATCCGCCAGTTCAAGGTCGATTACGCGATCATCGGCACGTCGGCGATCGAGGCCGACGGCACGCTGCGCGACTTCGACACGCGCGAGGTGCGGGTGGCCGAGGCGATCATGCAGCATGCGCGCACCGTCTATCTCGTCGCCGACCATTCGAAGGTCGGCCGCCCGGCGCTGGTGCGGCAAGGGCACCTGAGCCAGGTGCATGCGCTCTTCACCGACAAGCCGCTGCCGCCGGAGATGGCCGACACGGTCGCCGCCGCAGGCACCCAGGTGTACGTCGCGGAATGATCGCCCCGATGCTGCGCCGCACCCGAAACTTCAAGTGAAATCAAGAAGTTGACGCGCCGGCCGAACCGCTTCAGGGCCGTGCGCCTGTCAAACTGAAAATTAACGGGGCGCGATTTGTCGTTGCCCGCGCGCTCGACTAGACTCCAGTTCCCCGGCCCGTTCGCTCGACCCGCCCGTGCCAAGGCGTGGGCGAATCCGAAGGCCGGCGAATACAGCTTTCCCCCCAAGCCATACCCCCGCGGGGTATCGCGCGCCGGCGCCCGCGCCGGCCGCGCGGGCAGACCGATTGCCATGGAGAGAACGATGCTGAGCCCGCATGAATTCGCCACGCTATTGCTTGTGAAGGACGCCCCCGACCAGGGCGACATGGACAGGGATGAACTCGACGCGCTGCTCGAGCAGCAGCTTGTCCGGCTGGAAGGACTTGGATCGGGGCGCAAATACTGCGTGACCGAGACGGGCGACGCCGCACTGCGATCCATCAAATACCGCTATTCGTGAAGTTCCGCTGGTCCTGACCCGAGCGCGCCGGCCGGATTCCCGGCCGCGCCGCTTTCTCCGCCTGTCACGCCTTTCCCGCCCCTCGCAGCCGTACCGCGTCAGCCGCCGCGCAGCGTCGGATCGACCGCGGCCCGCCAGCTGACCGCCTGGGCACGTGCGCCGTTGAAATAGGCGACCCAGCCGGCGCGCCCGGCCGCGTCCGGCGCCGCATAGTGCGCCGAAAGTTCGTTTACGAACGTGCAATAGTTCGCTTGCGTCAATCCGCGATACCGCTTCGCAACGTACGCGTCGTACAGCGCCGAATACACCGGTTGCGCGTCCGCACCCCAGTCGCGCGCGGCGCCGCCGCACGCCGTCTGCAGGTCGACGAACGACGGCGCACGCCAGTTGCCGGCCAGCGGCGGCGTGCCGGCGCTGCACGCCGACAGCACGACGGCGCACGCGCCGGCCCACATCCCAATACGCATGATTCACCTCGCGAGACGATCGATGCCGCCAGTATCGTCCGGGATCGCGCTGCGCGCTACTGGCCCGCTTTTTCGAACTTTACTTTTTCGATTTCGTTCGTTAAATTTCGAATTCGAACATTTCATGTTCGCCCATTTCCATCAGACGATAAGGACAGCAGGGTGACCCAACCGAATCGCTACGATCTGCTCGTCGTCGGCGGCGGCATCAACGGCGCGGGCATCGCGCGCGACGCGGCCGGCCGCGGCCTGTCGGTCCTGCTCTGCGAGCAGGACGACCTCGCATCGCACACGTCGTCGTCCAGCACGAAGCTCATTCACGGCGGCCTGCGCTATCTCGAGTACAACGAATTCGGCCTGGTGCGCAAAGCGCTGCAGGAGCGCGAGACGCTGCTGCGCGCGGCGCCGCACATCATGTGGCCGCTGCGTTTCGTCATGCCTCACATGCCGAACCTGCGGCCGGCGTGGCTGATCCGCATCGGCCTGTTCCTCTACGATCACCTCGCGAAACGCGAGCTGCTGCCCGGCTCGCGCGGCATCGACATGCGCCGCCATGCGGCCGGCAAGCCGCTGATCGACTCGATCAAGCGCGGCTTCGTGTATTCGGACGGCTGGGTCGACGACGCGCGCCTCGTCGTGCTGAATGCGCTCGACGCGAAGGAGCGCGGCGCCGAGATCCTCACCCGCACGAAGCTCGTGTCGGCGGAACGCCGCGGCGACGAATGGGAAGCGCGGCTGCAGCACGCGGACGGATCGATCCGCGTCGTGCATGCGCGTGCGGTCGCGAACGCGGCCGGCCCGTGGGTCGGCGACGTGCTGCATGGCGCACTCGGCCGCGGCGCGCACCACAGCGTGCGGCTCGTGAAGGGCAGCCACATCATCACGCGACGCCTGTTCGAGCACGATCACGCATACATCTTCCAGAACCCGGACAAGCGGATCATCTTCGCGATTCCGTACGAACACGACTTCACGCTGATCGGCACGACCGACGTCGAATACACGAACGATCCCGCGAAAGTCGCGATCGATCGCGACGAGACGCAGTATCTGTGCGAGTCGATCAACCGCTATTTCAAGCGCAAGATTTCGCCGGCCGACGTGCACTGGACCTACTCGGGCGTGCGCCCGCTGCTCGAGGACGAAAACGCGGCGAACGCGTCGGCGGTCACGCGCGACTACCGCCTCGAGATGGACGACGGCGCGGGCGCGCCGCTGCTGTCGGTGTTCGGCGGCAAGATCACGACGTTCCGCAAGCTCGCGGAGGAAGCCGGCGACCTGCTGTGCCGCGCGCTCGGCCGCGATGCGAAAACGTGGACGGCGGGTGCGCCGCTGCCCGGCGGCGATATCGCGAACGCGAAGTTCGACGCGTTCGCCGACGCGTTCGCGAAACGTCACCCGTGGCTGCCCGCCGCGCTCGCACGCCGCTATGCGCGTGCATACGGCACGCGTGCGGAACGCGTGATCGAAGGCGCGACGTCGCTCGCCGAGCTCGGCACGGAAGTCGCGCCCGGCCTCTTCGACGCCGAACTGCGCTATCTGCGCGACGTCGAATGGGCGACTTGCGCGCAGGACGTGCTGTGGCGCCGTTCGAAGCTCGGCCTGCACGTCGCGCCGGGCACGCTCGACGCGGTGACGGCCGCGGTCGATGCGTGGTTCGCCGCCGCGCATGCGCCGCACGCGTGATGCGTTCGCAGTCGCAGTTCTAATGCGTTTGCAGTTGCAGTCGCCTGACCGACGTTGATTCACCGACGCGCCGCGTAACATGCGGCGCGCATCACAACTACGCCAATCCACGGATGGAGATGAGAGACATGCAGGACCAGTACATCCTCGCGCTTGACCAGGGCACGACGAGCTCCCGCGCAATGCTGTTCGATCGCCAGGGCAACATCGTTTCGATCGCCCAGAAGGAATTCGAACAGATCTACCCGCAACCTGGCTGGGTCGAGCACGACCCGCAGGAAATCTGGTCGACGCAAGCGGGCGTCGCCGCCGAGGCCGTCACGCGCACCGGCCTGAACGGCACGTCGATCGCCGCGATCGGCATCACGAACCAGCGCGAGACGACGATCGTCTGGGATCGCGAGACGGGCCAGCCCGTCTACAACGCGATCGTGTGGCAGGACCGCCGCACCGCCGACTTCTGCGATTCGCTGAAGAAGCAGGGCCTCGAGGCGAAGGTGCGCGCGAAGACGGGCCTCCCGATCGACTCGTATTTCTCCGCGACGAAGATCCGCTGGATCCTCGACAACGTGCCGGGCGCGCGCGACAAGGCGCGTCAAGGCAAACTCGCCTTCGGCACGGTCGACAGCTGGCTCGTGTGGAACTTCACGAAGCACGAGCTGCACGTGACCGACGTGACGAACGCATCGCGCACGATGCTGTTCAACATCCATACGCGCGAGTGGGACAGCGAGCTGCTCGAACTGCTCGACATCCCGCGCAGCATGTTGCCGGAAGTAAAGGCGTCGTCGGAAATCTACGGCCACACGAAAACCACGGTGTTCGCGTCTAAGATCCCGCTCGCGGGGATCGCCGGCGATCAGCACGCGGCGCTGTTCGGCCAGATGTGCACGACGTCGGGCATGGTGAAGAACACCTACGGCACCGGCTGCTTCCTGATGATGAACACCGGCAGCAAGCCGATCGAATCGAAGAACAACCTCGTCACGACGATCGCATGGCAGATCGGCGACGACGTGCAATACGCGCTCGAGGGCAGCATCTTCATCGCAGGCGCGGTCGTGCAGTGGCTGCGGGACGGTGTCGGCATCATCAAGACCGCCGCCGAAATCGAAGCGCTCGCGGCGAGCGTGCCGCACACCGACGGCGTGTATCTCGTGCCGGCGTTCGCGGGCCTCGGCGCGCCGCACTGGAATGCACGCGCACGCGGGTCGGTATTCGGCGTCACGCGCGGCACGACGTCCGCGCACCTCGCGCGCGCGGCGCTCGACGCGATCGCATACCAGTCGCTCGACGTGCTGGCCGCGATGGAAGCCGACTCGGGCATCAGCATCGGCGAGCTGCGCGTCGACGGCGGCGCGAGCGCGAACAACCTGCTGATGCAGTTCCAGGCGGACCTGCTCGGCGTCGACGCGGTGCGTCCGCAGATCACCGAAACGACCGCCCTCGGCGCGGCCTACCTTGCGGGCCTCGCGATCGGCTACTGGAAGAACCTCGACGAAGTGCGCAGCCAGTGGCAGCTCGATCGCCGCTTCTCGCCGTCGATGCCG
Organism: Burkholderia latens; assembly: GCF_001718795.1. Taxonomy (NCBI): domain Bacteria; kingdom Pseudomonadati; phylum Pseudomonadota; class Betaproteobacteria; order Burkholderiales; family Burkholderiaceae; genus Burkholderia; species Burkholderia latens. Next base: position 2,804,324 of record NZ_CP013435.1, read on the forward strand.
AAGGACCAGGTCGAGCGCTGCATGGCCGGCTGGCAGCGTGCGGTGCGCGCCGCGAAGGCGTGGGCCGACGACGCTCAGTAAAGGGCGAAGCAGTCACTCAAGCAATCCGAACGAAATACAACAACGCCGGCGGACCGCGCAACGCGCGAGTCCGCCGCGATCTACGAGAGACAAACATGTCACCTTATATTGCAGAATTCATCGGCACCGCCATTCTCGTGCTGCTCGGCAACGGCGCGGTTGCGAACGTGCTGCTTGCGAAGACCAAGGGCAAGGGCGCCGACCTGATCGTGATCGTGATGGGCTGGGCGATGGCCGTGTTCGTCGCCGTGTACGTGACCGCGTCGTTCAGCGGCGCGCACCTGAACCCGATCGTCACGATCAGCCTCGCGCTCGCGGGCAAGTTCGCCTGGTCGAAGGTCGGCGGCTACATCGTTGCGCAGATGCTCGGCGGGATGGCCGGCGCATTGCTCGTGTGGCTCGCGTATCGGCAACACTTCGCGAAGGAAGTCGATGCGGACCTGAAGCTCGCCGTGTTCTGCACGGCGCCCGCGATCCGCAGCACCACGCACAACGTGCTGACCGAAGCGATCTGCACGTTCGTGCTGATCCTCGGCGTGCTGTATCTCGCGTCGCCGCAGGTCGGCCTCGGCGCGCTCGATGCGCTGCCCGTCGGCCTGCTCGTGCTCGGCATCGGCATCTCGCTCGGCGGCCCGACCGGATATGCGATGAGTCCGGCGCGCGACCTGTCGCCGCGGCTGATGCATGCGCTGCTGCCGATCCCGGGCAAGCGCGACAGCGATTGGCGCTACGCGTGGGTGCCGGTGATCGGCCCGCTGCTCGGCGGCGCCGCGGCAGCCGGCCTGTATCTGCGCCTGCACGCGATGGCGTGATCGGGCGTTCCATTCGACCTCGGGCCGCAACGCCAGCCCGGGTCGGCGCCTGAGCGCGCGGCAGCGGTTGCCGCGCGCCCTGCCCCTTCCCTTTTCACCGAGCGCCGCCGGCAATCGCCCGCGGCCGCCACTCGCGACCTCGACTTCAGTCAGGACGACGATCGATGACGGGCTCGCCGCGCGAACCGGCCGAGACTGCGATGACGTCGTGACAGCCGGGGCGCATGGTCGATGCGCAATGGACGTGGCGGCGGCCGGCGGCGGCATGCCGCAGTCGCCATCGCCGCGTCGGAAAGCGCGCGCGAATCCGATACGCCGGAGCGGCCCGGCGGGCGAACCGGTTTGCCGTATGCGTCGCGAACCGCTCGCCGAGCGTCGCGCGGCGCGGTTGCGAAAGCACGTATCATGGCGGGATGCCCGGCGTCGCCGGCACTCTGCTTCTTCACCACCATGCTCGATCATCTCATCTGCGACTGCGACGGCGTACTCGTCGACAGCGAAGTCATTGCCGACCGCGTGCTGTTCGAAACGCTGTCCGCGACGTTTCCGCACCTCGATTTCGCCGACGCCGCGAAATCCGCCTTCGGCCAGCAGACGTCGCGCTTTCTCGCCGGGCTCGAAGCGCATTTCGGGATCCGGATGCCCGAGAACTTCATCGACACCATCGAGCACAACATCGAGACCGGCCTCGCGCAATCGCTCGCGCCGATCACCGGCGTGCGCGACGCGTTGCTGAAGGTCGAGCTGCCCGCTGCCGTGGTGTCGAACAGCCGGCTCGCGCGCGTGCGCAGCTCGCTGAAGCGCGCATCGCTCACCGAAATTTTCGGCGATCGCGTGTTCAGCTCCGAGCAGGTCGCGCGGCCGAAGCCTTACCCGGACGTGTACCTGCACGCAGCGAAGACGCTCGGCGTCGCGCCGGCGCGCTGCATCGTGGTCGAGGACAGCGTGTCGGGCCTGAACGCGGCGCGCGCCGCGGGGATGAAGACGATCGCGTTCGTCGGCGCGAGCCACATCCCCGACAACTACGCGGACGCGCTGCGCGCGATGGGCATCACGCGGATCATGCGCAACATGGACGAACTGCCGGCGCTCGTCGCCGCCGGCCTGCGCGGCGAGTTCGGCGACGTGCAGTCCTGACGGCCGGCCGCCCGAGGCCGGCCCGGAACGGCCAGGCCGCCCGGTGCGCGATGCCGCCCGCAGGCCGCGTCGCGCGCACCGGCGCGCAGCAGCCGCCCCGTCAGGCCGGTTCGCAGCAGCGCTCGCGCGCGGCCGCGAGCGCTTCGCGGAATTCGACCAGCTCCGCGATCGTCAGCATCGGCAGCCCATGCAGCCGCGCGAACCGCTCGACGTCGTCGCCGCGCGTCATCGTGCCGTCCGGATTCATCAGTTCACACAGCACGCCGGCCGGCTTCAACCCCGCGAGGATCGACAGATCGACCGTCCCTTCGGTATGGCCGCGGCGCGCGAGCACGCCGCCCGGCTGCGCGCGCAGCGGAAACACGTGGCCGGGGCGCACGATGTCATACGGCTTCGCATCGTCGGCGATCGCCGCGCGGATCGTCGTCACACGATCGGCCGCGGACACGCCCGTATGCACGCCTTCACGTGCCTCGATCGACACGGTAAACGCGGTGCCGTTGCGGCTTTCGTTGGTCTGCACCATCGGTGGCAGCTCGAGCGCGCGCACCTTGTCGTCGGTCAGGCACAGGCACACGATGCCGCTGCACTCGCGGATCAGCAGCGCCATCGTCTCGGGCGTGATGCGTTCGGCGGCGACGATCAGGTCGGCCTCGTTTTCACGGTCGTGATCGTCCTGCAACACGACCGCGCGGCCCGCGCGCAATGCGTCGAGCGCGGCGGCGATGCGCGGCGGCACCGGTTCGGAATCCAGCAACGGGAGATCGGCAAAGGCATCGGCGGGTGCCGACGAAACGGACTTGAAGGACATGTGAAACGCTCCTCGCGATTACGATTTGGGCGAAAAACGTTCCAGGGCATTGCAAACAGACAGAACGACAACCCGCTTCGCACACACGGCGAAGCGGCCCTGACGGACATGACTATCTGCACATCTTCTCTCATCCGGACTGTAACCGTCGGCTCTGGCATTCGACCAGATCTGCTGACCCCGCGCGGATGCGCGGGCGCTCGCGGGCTCGCCGGCTTTCGCCAGCCTACCGCCGGTGGGGAATTTCGCCCCGCCCTGAAGACGCACTGATTGCCGGCCGGGGATCCACCCCGACGCCGGCGGGCCAAGCATACATCAGCCGCGCTCGCCACGCAGCCGATCACACTCAAAACCTTACTGACGGTATCGTCTAACGGCATCGCCCGAACGGCCGGCGCCGTGCTTGCGCGACCGCCGCGGCCGGAACCGGCGCGACGCGGTCAACGGTGCGTTCAGCCGCCCGCGTGCGCGGCATCGCGCACGAGCCAGCGCGGCGGCACTTCGGCGCTCACCGTGACGCGGAACGCGCGTGCCTCGCTGTCGCCGGGGTTGCGCAGGCTGTACGGCTGGTCGGCGTCGAACACGATGGCGTCGCCGGTCGCGAGCAGTTGACGGCGATCGTGCACGCTGACTTCTAGCGTGCCCTCGCTGACGACCAGATTGACCGTCGTGCCGGGCGCGCGGCGCGTGCCGGGTTCGGTGTGCAACGGTGCGATCCGCAACTCGTGGAACTCGGCCGCGGCCGGCTCGCCTTCCGGGTACAACGCACGCGCGGAGAAACGGCCGTTCGAGCTGACCACACGCGCCGCGCGCTCGGCCGCCAGATGCTCGAAGCCGTTCACCGCATGGCGGCGCAGGAACGCGGCGACCGACACCTTCAGTGCGGCGGCGATCTTGCACAGCACCTTGATCGACGGCACGCTGCGCGCGGATTCGATCTGCGCGAGCATCGCGCGCGATACGCCGGACAGCCGCGCAAGCGCATCGAGCGACAGTTGCCGCTCCGCGCGCAGACGCGCGAGATTCACGCCGACGACCTGCTCGAGCGCGTCGAGCGGAACGGACGTCCGCGCGTCGCCCGTATCGCCGGACTCGAAGGAAGACACGTCGCGCACCAGCGCCAGGGGTGAAGACATAGCATGGCCTCCGGGCCGCGATGCGGCCCTGCGAATGGGGTAAGCCGGAATCGGATTGCGCCACGAACGGCGCGTATCGAGACGCTATCACCCAGCCCCGGGCCGGCAAACGAAGTTATCTTCACACCGTTATCAGCATCGCGGAGGAATGCGTTTCTCGCGAACCTTTGCGTGTCGCTATCGCGCCGGCGCCGCGCGCCGCGCAGCCCGAGGCGATGCAGCGTTCAATGCGCGGCAGGCGCCGCGCCGCGTGCCGGGCCGCGCGCATCGAGCCGCATCGCGAGCCACGTGACGACGAGCGCCGCGAAGGTCACCGCGACGGCGACCCACGGCAGCGCATCGAGCGCGAAGCCATGCGCGAGCGCGACGCCGCCGAGCCACGCACCGGCCGCGTTGCCGACGTTGAATGCGCCGATGTTCAGCGTCGACGCAAGGTGCGGCGCGCTCGCGGCCTTCTCGACGACGCGCGCCTGCAGCGGCGGCACCGTTGCGAATGCTGCGATCCCCCAGACGAATACCGTGACCGCCGCCGCGACGGGCAAGTGGCTCGTCTTCGCGAACGCGGCCATCACGGCCATCAGCGCGACGAGGATCGCGATCAGCGACGGCATCAGCGCGCGATCGGCGAGCTTGCCGCCGAGCATGTTGCCGACCGTCAGCCCGGCGCCGAACAGCACGAGGATCAGCGCGACCGCGCGCGGCGAGTAGCCGGTGACGGTTTCGAGAATCGGCGCGATGTACGTGAACACGACGAACACGCCGCCGAAGCCCAGCACGGTCATCAGCAACGCGAGCCAGACTTGCGGGTCCTTCAGCACGCGCACCTCGTGACCGAGGCCGACGGGCCCGCTGTCATGACGGTTCGGCACGAGCAGCGCAACACCGCCGAGCGACAGCACGCCGAGTGCCGCGACGATCCAGAACGACGCGCGCCAGCCGAGCAGCTGGCCGACGAACGTGCCGAACGGCACGCCGAGCACGTTCGACAGCGTGAGTCCCGTGAACATCAGCGCGATCGCGCTCGCACGCTTGTCAGCCGGCACCAGCGACGCGGCGACCACCGCGCCGATTCCGAAGAACGACCCGTGCGCGAACGACGTGACGACGCGCGCGACCATCAGCATCGCGTAGCCGGACGCGATCGCACACAGCACGTTGCCGACGATGAAGATCGCCATCAGCAACTCCAGCGCGGCCTTGCGCGGCATGCGGCTCGTCAGCACCGCGAGCAACGGTGCGCCGACCGCGACGCCGAGTGCGTAGCCGGTCACCAGCAGCCCGGCCGACGGCAGCGACACGGCGAGGTCGCGCGCGACTTCGGGCAGGAGTCCCATGATGATGAATTCGGTGGTGCCGATTGCGAACGCGCTGATCGCGAGCGCCAGGAGCGGAATGGGCATGACGTTCTCCGTTGGACGGCGGACGCGGCGCCCGGTGGGGTGCCGCACCGCACAAAAAAGCACGAGGTGCGCGCATTGTCCCGAATACGACTATCTTTGATAATTGGCGTGGCACTTGAATCATTTTCAAAAAATTTTGGAAAATCAGATGGACCGACTGGGCGACATCCGGCTGTTCGTCGAAGCCGCGGACCTCGGCAGCCTGTCCGCGGCCGGGCGCAAGCTGAATCTGACGCCGGCCGCTGCGAGCGCGCGCCTCGCGAAGCTCGAGGCGAACATCGCGACACGGCTGTTCGAGCGCTCCACGCGGCAGCTGCGGCTCACCGACGAAGGGCGGCTCTACCTGAGCTGCTGCCGCCAGGCGCTGCAGGCGCTCGACGATGCACACGCGCTGCTGCAGCAAGGCCGCAACGTCGTCGCCGGCAAGGTGCGGCTGTCGTCGACGTCCGATTTCGGCCGCCGCCAGCTGCTCGACTGGCTCCACGAATTCACTACACTGCATCCGGGCGTGACGTTCTCGCTGACGGCGTCCGATTCGGCGTCGAACCTGTGGCAGGACGAGATCGACCTCGCGATACGCTTTGCCGCACCGCCCGACGGCGCGCTGATCGCGCGGCCGCTCGCCGCGAACCGCCGCGTGCTGTGCGCGGCGCCGTCGTTCGTCCAGCGTCACGGCGTGCCGGCCGATCCGCACGATCTGGCCCGCTTTCCGTGCAACGTGATCACGATTGCGTCGGGTCCGATGAACACGTGGCGTTTCACGCGCGGCGACGAAGTGCAGACTCACACGGTGCCCATGTCGAGCGCGTTCGAAACCAACGATGTCGGCCTCACCCGCGAATGGACGCTGCGCGGCCACGGAATCGCGCTGAAGTCGCTATGGGACATCGCCGACGACGTGCGCGCGGGCCGACTGCGCGTGCTGCTGCCCGACTGGCGGCATCAGGACGCGCCGCTGCACGCGATCTATCACGGCAAGCGCTACATGGCGCCGCGCGTACGCGTGCTGCTCGACTTCCTCGTCGAACGTTTTGCCCGCGAGGAAGCGGCGCTCGACGACTTGCTGAACGCGTGCCGCTGACGGCTCGCGCGGCATCGTTTCAGGGTCGGAAGCCGCGCTGCGCCGTCGCGCGCCCGCAACCGGCGGACCGCCTGGCGCAGCGCGTGAAGCTATAATGGAAGGCTTTCCCGACGGCTTTTCACGTGCGCGCGGCACGCGCGCCGGTTCGCCCTTGCGCAGCGATGGCACGGGCCCGCACCGCTGCACCGGCAGCAGCCGTCCCGATTCACCTTTGACGACGCCCCCAGGTCAACCACTGCGAACGGCGAATCCCCATGACGAAAAAAGTTTACGTAAAGACCTTCGGCTGCCAGATGAACGAGTACGACTCGGACAAGATGGTGGACGTGCTCAATGCGGCCGAAGGCCTCGAAAAGACCGACACTCCGGAAGACGCGGACATCATCCTGTTCAACACGTGCTCGGTGCGTGAAAAGGCGCAGGAGAAGGTGTTCTCCGACCTCGGCCGCGTGCGCGAGCTGAAGGAAGCGAAACCGGGGCTGCTGATCGGCGTCGGCGGCTGCGTCGCGAGCCAGGAAGGCGCGTCGATCGTGTCGCGCGCGCCGTACGTCGACCTCGTGTTCGGCCCGCAGACGCTGCACCGCCTGCCGCAGATGATCGACGCGCGCCGCGCCAGCGGCCGCGCGCAGGTCGACATCACGTTCCCCGAGATCGAGAAGTTCGACCACCTGCCGCCCGCGCGCGTCGAGGGGCCGAGCGCGTTCGTGTCGATCATGGAAGGCTGCTCGAAGTACTGCAGCTACTGCGTCGTGCCGTACACGCGCGGCGATGAAGTATCGCGTCCGCTCGACGACGTGCTGACCGAAGTGGCCGGCCTCGCCGACCAGGGCGTGCGCGAAGTCACGCTGCTCGGCCAGAACGTGAACGCCTACCGCGGCGCGCTGACGGCCGGCTCGTCCGACATCGCCGATTTCGCGACGCTGATCGAATACGTCGCCGACATCCCGGGCATCGAGCGGATCCGCTACACGACGTCGCACCCGAAGGAATTCACGCAGCGCCTGATCGACACGTACGCGAAGGTGCCAAAGCTCGTGAGCCACCTGCACCTGCCGGTCCAGCACGGCTCCGACCGTATCCTGATGGCGATGAAGCGCGGCTACACGGTGCTCGAATACAAGTCGGTGATCCGCAAGCTGCGCGCGATCCGCCCCGACCTGTCGCTGTCGACCGACATGATCGTCGGCTTCCCCGGCGAAACCGAGGAGGATTTCGACAAGATGATGGCGCTCGTGCACGAGATGAGCTACGACACCAGCTTCTCGTTCATCTACAGCCCGCGCCCCGGCACGCCGGCCGCGAACCTGCACGACGACACGCCGCGCGAAGTGAAGCTCAAACGCCTGCAACATCTGCAGGCGACGATCGAGGAAAACGTCGCGCGCATCAGCCAGTCGATGGTCGGGAAAGTCGAGCGGATCCTCGTCGAGGGCCCGTCGCGCAAGGACCCGAACGAACTGTCCGGCCGCACCGAGAACAACCGGGTCGTGAATTTCCCGGCGCCTCTCGCGTCGCACCCGCGCCTGATCGGCCAGATGATCGACGTGAAGATCAACCATGCGTACCCGCACTCGCTGCGCGGCGAGCTGCTGCTCGTCAGCGACGACGCGAGCACGGTCACCCACTGACGACTGACGCTGAACAGGAGCCCGACGCTACTTTGAAGACCGTCCAAGCACTGGAATTCACCGCGCCGCGCGACGACAACGCGCGCCTTGCCAACCTCTGCGGCCCGCTCGACGAGAATCTGCGGCAGATCGAACAGGCGCTCGACGTCACGCTCGCGCGGCGCGGCCACCGGATCGCGATCCGCGGGCGCGGCGCGAAACTGGCACTCGCCGCGCTCGAAAACTTCTACAACCGCGCGCGCGATCCGCTGTCGGTCGACGATATCCAGCTTGCGCTGGTCGAAGTGCGTCACACCGCCGGCAACGGCCGTCAGGACGCGCTCGACGTGCGTTTCCGCGGCGACCCCGATCATCCGTTCGACGAACCGGTCGCGCAGCTCGACGACGCAGGCCCCGACGAGGAGCCGGCGCCGAAGCTTTACACGCGGCGGGCCGACCTGCGCGGCCGCACGCCCGCGCAGCGCGAATACCTGAAACAGATCCTGTCGCATGACGTGACGTTCGGCATCGGGCCGGCTGGCACCGGCAAGACCTACCTCGCGGTCGCATGCGCGGTCGACGCGCTCGAGCGCGACCAGGTCAAGCGGATCGTGCTGACGCGCCCGGCCGTCGAGGCCGGCGAGCGGCTCGGCTTTCTGCCGGGCGACCTCGCGCAGAAGGTCGATCCTTATTTGCGGCCGCTGTACGACGCGCTGTACGACCTGCTGGGCTTCGACAAGACCGCGAAGATGTTCGAGCGCCAGATGATCGAAATCGCGCCGCTCGCGTACATGCGCGGCCGCACGCTGAATCATGCGTTCATCATCCTCGACGAGGCGCAGAACACGACGCCCGAGCAGATGAAGATGTTCCTCACGCGGATCGGCTTCGGCTCGAAAGCCGTCGTCACCGGCGACACGAGCCAGGTCGACCTGCCGCGCGGACACAAGAGCGGGCTCGTCGAGGCGCAGCAGGTGCTGGGCGGCGTGCGCGGCATCGCGCTCACGCGCTTCACGAGCGCGGACGTCGTGCGCCATCCGCTCGTCGCGCGCATCGTCGAAGCGTACGACGACTTTCACGCGCAGCACAAGGACGCGTGACCCCGCACGCCTGAGCCGCATGCAGCGCCGCGCGCGCCGCGGCGTCCGAAGGCCCGGCCCGCCCGACGGCGCGCCGGGCTTTTTATCGGCCGCGCGCGGCCCGGTCCGAATTCGGGCGCGATCGGCTGTTTGGTGTATCCTCAACGCGTTCCAATCGCCGTACCGGTCATGAAATCTTCCCGTTCTCGCAAGTCGGGGCGCGCGCAGTCCGCCGCGCCCCAATCTCCCCGTCTTTCGCTGTTCGATGCGAAGGGCAAGGCCCGGACCGTCAACGCGCAGGGGCTGCGAATCGACTTCCCGGACGGCCGCAGCCTGATGTTCGACCTGTCGGGCAGCTCGGGCGACGCAGCCGTCGCGATCGTCGCGCAGCACAACGATCCGGCGATGCGCGCGAAGCTCGCGCTGCAACCCGAGCACTACGACAGCGTGACGCTCCACGTCGGCGCCGAACCCGCGCCGCGCGACGAGGAATTGGAGGAAGGGCTGCGCGAACTGGAGCTCGACCTGTCGGTGCAGTATGGCGACGAGATCACGGCCGACGTGCGCAAGACGCTGCCGAAGTGCAAGCTGATCGCCGAATGGATCGAGCCCGCGCTGTTCGCCAGCGCGCAGATCACGGTGCGCTTCGTCGGCGAGGAGGAAGGCCGCACGCTGAACGCCGGCTACCGCCACAAGGACTACCCGACCAACGTGCTGACGTTCGCGTACGACCCTGCGCCGGACGGCACCGTGATCGGCGACCTCGTGCTGTGCTGCCCGGTCGTCGAGAAGGAAGCACACGAACAGGGCAAGCCGCTCACGGCCCATTACGCGCACCTGCTGGTGCACGGCGCGCTGCACGCGCAGGGCTACGATCACGAAACGAGCGACGAGGACGCGGCCGAAATGGAAGCGCTCGAAGTCGACATTCTGGCGAAGCTGGGCTTCCCGAACCCGTACCAATAAACGTTGTCCGTTCCATGCCCCACGCCGCGATGCAGCCGCCCGCCTACCCGCCGTCGATCGGCGACGGACGGCTGCTGACCGAAGACGAGCTCGCGGCGTCGCTCGCGCACACGATGCGCGACTGGGACGGCCGGCAGGATCTCTGGCTGTTCGGCTATGGGTCGCTGATCTGGAATCCGGGGCTGCCGACCGTCGCCGCGGTGCGCGGCAAGGTGCACGGGTATCATCGCGGGCTCTACCTGTGGTCGCGCGTGAACCGCGGCACGCCGGAACGCCCGGGCCTCGTGCTCGCGCTCGATCGCGGCGGTTCGTGCTCGGGCATCGCGTTCCGGCTCGCGGGACCGACCGCGCAGCCGCATCTCGAGACGCTGTGGAAGCGCGAGATGCCGATGGGCTCGTACCGGCCTGCGTGGCTGCCGTGCACGCTCGAAACCGGCGAACGCGTGACCGCGCTCGCATTCGTGATGCGGCGCGACGCACCGACCTACACCGGCAAGCTGCCCGACCCCGTCGTGAAGGAAGTATTCAGCTGCGCTGCCGGCCGCTACGGCACGACGCTCGATTACGTGAGCCGCACCGTCGATGCACTGCGCGCGAGCGGGATCCCCGATCGCGCGCTGGAAGCGCTGCTCGCGCGCTGCCGGTGACGCGCGGCACACACGCTTGCGCGACGCGGGCCGCCGCGCCGCGGCGTTCGAAGGAGAACCGTTACTCATGAAACCGTCACTCCGATCGCGCGGTGCGCTGGCTGCGCTGCTCGTCTTCGCGAGCGTCGCGCTGTCCGGCTGCGGGATCTTCGGCTGCGGCGGCGCCGCGACCAACGGCGCGGCCGCCGGCGGCTGCTCGGCCGGCATGCGCTTCTGAATTCCGGAATTTCGGTTGCCCAGCGCGTCTCCGGCCCGCGCGCACACTGGCCGCCCCGCCTGCGCGCGCGAGACCAAATGCCGCTGGGCGCCGGCCGGGCGCCGTTGCGCGCCGCTTTTTTGCCACCGCTGCCCCGCCGCGCCTTTCTGAGATAGGATGGACCCGACGGACACCGCCGCGCCGCGCGCGGCCGTTCCCGAGCGGGGCCGGAACGCGCCGCGTGCCCTCGGCCGGACGGCGGGGTGACACGGCCGCGCCATGCCCTTGGTGTATCCTTGCCTACTCCGTGACCGCGCGCCCCGGCATGACCCGGGCGCACCACCATGAACGATTCGTATCCCAGTCGTAAGCTCACCGACAAACCGCAAGAAAAGCGCTCGCTGCTCGAGCGCCTGACCGACTTCATCTCGCCCGAGCCGGAATCCCGGACCGAGCTGCTGGAAATTCTCCAGGACGCCCACGAACGCAACCTGATCGACGCCGATTCGCTGTCGATGATCGAGGGCGTGTTCCAGGTGTCCGATCTGTGCGCGCGCGACATCATGGTGCCGCGCGCTCAGATGGACGCGATCAATATCGCCGACAAACCCGAAGACTTCATCCCGTTCGTCCTCGAGAAGGCGCACTCACGCTACCCCGTGTACGAGGAGAACCGCGACAACGTGATCGGCGTGCTGCTCGCGAAAGACCTGCTGCGCTTCTACGCCGAAGAGGAATTCGACGTACGCGGGATGCTGCGCCCGGCCGTGTTCATTCCGGAGTCGAAGCGCCTGAACGTGTTGCTGCACGACTTCCGCGTGAACCGCAACCATCTCGCGATCGTCGTCGACGAATACGGCGGCGTCGCGGGCCTGATCACGATCGAGGACGTGCTCGAACAGATCGTCGGCGACATCGAGGATGAATACGACTTCGACGAGGAAGCCGGCAACATCATCTCGGGGCCCGACGGCCGCTACCGCGTGCGTGCGCTGACCGAGATCGAGCAGTTCAACGAGACGTTCGGCACCGACTTTTCCGACGACGAAGTCGACACGATCGGCGGGCTGATCACCCATCACTTCGGCCGCGTGCCGCACCGCGGCGAGAAGCTGCAGCTCGGCAATCTGGTATTCGAGATCCAGCGCGGCGATGCGCGCCAGGTCCACGTGCTGCTGGTGCGCCGCAACCCGCTCGCGAGCCGCCGCGCCGAAACCTCGCACGAGGATTGATCGTCTCGCGCCGGTCGCGTCTCCCTCAACCGCTCGCCCCCTCTCGCTTCACATGGACGAACCGATTCCGTCCCGCCCGGCTGGCGGGCTTCTCGCGCCGGCGCCCGGCCGCGCGCTGCCGCGCTGGCACTATCCGGCCGCACTGCTCGCGGGCGCGGCCAATACGCTCAGCTTCGCACCGACCCCGCACGGCGGCTGGCTGCAGCTCGTCGTATTCGTCTGGTTTTTCGCGCAGCTGACGCGCACGTCGAGCTGGCGCGGCGCCGCGCTCACCGGCGGCGCGTTCGGCTTCGGCAACTTCATCAGCGGCATCTGGTGGCTTTACATCAGCATGCACGTGTACGGCGAGATGGCCGCGCCGCTCGCCGGCGGCGCGCTGGTGCTGTTCGCGCTGTATCTGTCGCTGTATCCGGCGTTCTCCGCGGGGCTGTGGTCGTTCTGCGCGGGCCACGCGTGGCATCGCCGGGAGCGCGATCCGCGGCCGTTCTCGCCGAGCTGGCACGGCGCATTCGCATTCGCAAGTGCATGGGCCCTTGGCGAATGGCTGCGCGGCACCGTATTCACCGGCTTTCCGTGGCTCGCCAGCGGCTATCCGCAGGTCGACGGCCCGTTCGCCGGCTTCGCGCCGATCGTCGGCGTATACGGAATCGCGTGGGTGCTCGCGCTGTTCGCCGCGCTGGTCGTGCAGGCGCTCGTCGCCGCGCGGCGCGCACCCGCGGTCGAACGCGGCGCCGCCGGCAATGCGCGCGTGCGGACGATCGCGCCGGCCTGCATCGCGGTCGCGCTCGTCGCGGCCGGCGTCGCGCTGTCGCAGGCGACATGGACCGTGCCCGCGAATGCGCCGCTCACGGTGCGGCTTCTGCAGGGCAACGTGAAGCAGGACATCAAGTTCGAGCAGGAAGGCATCGACGCAGCGATCAAGATGTACACGCAGATGATCGTCGAGAAACCGGCCGACCTGATCGTCACGCCGGAAACCGCGATTGCGGTAATGATCCAGGAGCTTCCCGAGCCGTTCGCCGTCGCGATCCGCAAGTTCAGCGACACGACGGGCTCGGCCGTGCTGTTCGGCGCGGTCGGCGCATCCGTCACGCCCGACGGCCGTTACGTCGATTACACGAACAGCCTGTACGGCGTAACGCCGCACTCGCGCGACATATACCACTACGACAAGCACCACCTCGTGCCCTTCGGCGAATTCATTCCGTGGGGCTTTCGCTGGTTCGTCGACCTGATGAAGATGCCGCTCGGCGATTTCGCGCGCGGCGCGCCGGTGCAGAAGCCGTTCCTCGTGCACAACCAGCCGGTGATGGCCGACATTTGCTACGAGGACTTGTTCGGCGAGGAAATCGCCGCGACGATTCGCGACAATCCGCAGCCGCCCGGCGTGCTCGTCAACGTGACGAACCTCGCGTGGTTCGGCGACACGATCGCGCTCGACCAGCACCTGCAGATCGCGCGGATGCGCGCGCTCGAAACGGGGCGGCCGATGCTGCGTTCGACCAATACAGGGATGACGGCTGCGATCGATGCGCGCGGCCGCGTGCTCGGCCAGCTGAAGCCGTTTACGATCGGCTCGCTCGACGTGCGGATCGAAGGCACAAGCGGCTTCACGCCTTATGTGACGAGCGGTAACAGCGTCGTGCTCGCGATGTCGTTGATCCTGCTCGCATTCGGGTTCGCGTTCGGGCCGGGGTTGCGCCGGCGCGGTTGAATTCCGGAGCGATTGATCGTTTCCGGAGCATTCCCCGCGCGGCTGATGGCGATCGCACTATCCCCGGCGCGGTCGATCATGTCCGCGTTGCAATCAGTCGTCGCAAACCGCCGGTCACCGCCCCCAACACCGCGTCCCAATCGCCGAACCGCGGCTGCCGATACAGCGTCGCGGTCGGATACCACGGGCTGTCCGTGCGTTCGAGCAGCCACGGCCAGTGTGGATTCACGTCGAGCAGCACCCACGTGCGTGCGCCAAGGCCGCCCGCCAGATGCGCGACCGACGTGCACACCGTGATCACCAGGTCCAGCGCGCCGATGAATGCGGCTGTGTCGTCGAAACTGCGCAGTTCCGCGGTGAAGTCCTCGATCGCGAACCCGGCCGCGCGCGCCGCGGCCACGTCCGCGTCCGCGCCAGGCTGCAGCGAATAGAACGCGACGTTGTCGACGCCGCGAAACGCATCGGCATAGCGTTCGAGGCCGACGCGGCGGAACGGATTGCGCTGATGCCCGGCACTGCCCGTCCACACGAGACCGACCTTCAGCCGGCCTTCTCCCGCGAGCCGCGCACGCCACGCGTCACTCAGGGCCGGATCGGCATGCAGGTACGGCACCGACGCGCCGAGCGTCGACGTCTCCATTCCGAGCATCAGCGGCAAGCCAATCAGCGGCACTTCGCAATCGAACCGGGGCAATTCGTCGACACCGCCGCCCGCGCTGAATGCGTCCACGTGCGCGCCGAGGCTGCGCTGCATCAGCGTGGCGACCTGCGGAAACGTGTTCCATGCGAGTCGCCCGCCTTCGCGGTGCACACGCTCGGCGAGCGGCGCGACGAAACGCGCGAACTGCAGCACGTCGCCGAGCCCCTGCTCGCCCCACAGGAGCAGTGTCTTGCGCGCGAGCGGCTCGCCGTGCCAGCGCGGCCCGGGCAGCGCCGGCCGGCGGCCGCGCAATTCGCCCGCGCCGTCCCAGCGCGCCTCGTGGCCGCGCCAGCCGGCCGCGTAGTTGCCGCGCACGAGCTGGATGATCGCAAGGTTGAAACGGAACGACGCGTCGTCAGGCGCAAGCTCGCACGCGCGCGCCGCGTAGCGCTCGGCGTCGTCCCAGCGCTGCGCCTCCTTCATCGCCATCGCGATGTTGTTCAGCGCGAGCGCGTTGTCGGGCGCGATCTCCGCGAGCCGCGCCGCACACACGAGTGCGCCGTCGAGGTCCTGCGTCGCGAGGCGCGCGACGACCAGGTTGATCCACGCCTGTACGTCGTGCGGATCGGCGTCGACGGCCGTCTCCAGCAGCGCGATTTCTTCGCTGCGATCGCCGCCCGACAGCCGCAGCGCAATCGCGAGGTTGTTGCGCAGCGACGGCCAGCCCGGATCGAGCGCATGGGCAGCACGGTACGGCGCGATCGCATCGGCATGGCGGCCGAGCATCTGCAACGCGTAGCCGTGATTGAAGCGGGCATCGGCGCCCGGATGCACGCGCGCCGCGCATTCGGCCAGCGCGAGCGCATCGCCCGCGCGCTGCCGCGCGATGAGCGTCGCGGTGAGCTGCGCGAGCGCGGCCATGTCGACCGCATGCAGATGGCCGGCCGCGGCGAGCCACAGCGCGTGCGCAGCGTGTTCGCCGCGCGCGCGTGCATCGGCCGCCTGCCCGAGCAATGCGAGCAGCGGCGGCATCAGCGGAATGAGGAAGTCGTTCGAATCGTCCATGCGGTCCGGAGTGGGCTGGCGGTCGTGCGGCGGCGGTCGCGCGCGCCGCGATACGCGCATCTTAACGCCCGCGCCACGCGACGCGGCAAGCGACTCGACCGGCGCGTCGCGACGCGGCGCCGACGCATGCGACGGGCACGCGACTCGTCGCGCCCAGGCTTCGCAACGGCCGTGCAGCGGCGCGCAGAGGCCGTCCCCATGCCGCCGGCGGCCCGTTCATCCGCGTTCCGGCCGCATCCGGTCGCCGATCCGGTAAAATTGCACGTTTCAGCACACTAACAAGCCGCGCCGCCGCGCGAGCCGACCCTCCGGGCGTTGCCCGGAGCGCCGTCCGCAACGGAGCGCCAGCGCCACGAAGGCTCTTCATGCTTACGTTTCAGCAAATCATCCTGACGCTGCAGTCCTACTGGGACAAGCAGGGTTGCGCTCTGCTCCAGCCCATCGACATGGAAGTCGGTGCGGGCACGTCGCACGTCCACACGTTCCTGCGCGCGGTCGGCCCCGAGCCGTGGCGCGCCGCGTACGTGCAGCCGTCGCGCCGCCCGAAGGACGGCCGCTACGGCGAGAACCCGAACCGCCTGCAGCACTACTACCAGTATCAGGTCGTGCTGAAGCCGGCGCCGGAGAACATCCTCGACCTGTACCTCGGCTCGCTCGAAGCGCTGGGCTTCGACCTGAAGCAGAACGACGTGCGCTTCGTCGAGGACGACTGGGAGAACCCGACGCTCGGCGCGTGGGGCCTCGGCTGGGAAGTGTGGCTGAACGGGATGGAAGTCACGCAGTTCACGTATTTCCAGCAGGTCGGCGGCCTCGACTGCAAGCCGGTGCTCGGCGAGATCACGTACGGCCTCGAGCGCCTCGCGATGTACCTGCAGAAGGTCGAGAACGTGTACGACCTCGTGTGGACCGAGTGGGAGGAGCAAGGCCCGAACGGCCCCGAGCTGCGCCGCCTGTCGTACGGCGATGTGTACCACCAGAACGAGGTCGAGCAGTCGACCTACAACTTCGAGCACGCGAACGTCGACCTGCTGTTCACGTTCTTCAACAGCTACGAAGCGGAAGCGAAGAAGATGATCGACGCGCAGCTCGCGCTGCCCGCATACGAGCTCGTGCTGAAGGCCGGCCATACGTTCAACCTGCTCGACGCGCGCGGCGCGATCTCGGTCACCGAACGTGCGGCGTACATCGGTCGCATTCGCGCGCTGTCGCGTCTCGTCGCGCAGGCTTACTACGACTCGCGCGAGAAGCTCGGCTTCCCGATGCTCGGCAATCCGCCGGGCGTGCCGGGCCTCACCACCGACGCCCAGGACGCCGCGCAGCCGGCATGGGCGCCGCCGCTGAAGGTCGAACGCAAGATCGATCAGGACTGACGAGACGAGACTTATTCCACACATGACGCACAATCATCCCGCCCCCCTGCTCGTCGAACTGCTGACCGAAGAGCTGCCGCCGAAGGCGCTCGCCCGCCTCGGCGACGCATTCGCCGAAGGTCTCGCGCAACGCCTCGCGGCGCGCGACCTCGTCGAAGGCGAACTCGTGTTCGAACGCTATGCGACGCCGCGCCGCCTCGCGGTCGTCGTGCAGAACGTGCGCGCCGTCGCACCCGAAAAACAGGTCCGCGAAAAGGTGCTGCCCGTGTCGGTCGCACTCGACGCCGAAGGCAAGCCGACCGCCCCGCTCGCGAAGAAGCTCGCGGCGCTCGGCCACCCGAACCTGACGATCGCCGATCTCGAGCGCGCGCAGGACGGCAAGGCCGAAGCGTTCTTCGTCAATTACTCGGCGGCCGGCGCGACCCTCGCCGACGGGCTGCAGGCCGCGCTCGACGAGACGCTCGAGAAGCTGCCGATCCCGAAGGTCATGACCTACCAGCGCCCGGACGGCTCCGACGTGAAATTCGTGCGCCCGGTGCACCGCCTGACCGTGCTGCACGACGATCGCGTCGTGCCCGTCACCGCGTTCGGCGTCGATGCCGGCGACACCACGCTCGGCCACCGCTTCCTGTCCGACGGCCTCGTCGCGATCCAGCATGCGCACGCGTATGCGGACACGCTGCGCGACAAGGGCCGCGTGATCGCGCACTTCGCCGATCGCCGCGAAACGATCCGCACGCAGTTGAACGAACATGCGAACGGCGACACCGTCGTGATGCCCGAGGCGCTGCTCGACGAAGTGACGTCGCTGGTCGAATGGCCTGTCGTCTACCCGTGCCGCTTCGAGGACGAATTCCTGCAGGTGCCGCAGGAGTGCCTGATCCTCACGATGCAGACGAATCAGAAGTATTTCGCGCTGACCGACATCGCGGGCAAGCTGCGCTCGCGCTTCCTGATCGTATCGAACATCGAGACGAAGACGCCGGGCGAGATCGTCGAGGGCAACGAGCGCGTCGTGCGTCCGCGTCTTGCCGATGCGAAATTCTTCTTCGAGCAGGACAAGAAGAAGCCGCTCGCCGAGCGCGTACCGTTGCTCGCGAACGTCGTCTATCACAACAAGCTCGGTTCGGCGCTTGCGCGCGTCGAGCGCCTCGAGGCGCTGGCGGGCGAGATCGCCCCGGCGATCGGCGCCGACGCCGCGCATGCGAAGCGCGCCGCGCGCCTGGCAAAGGCCGACCTGCTGACCGACATGGTCGGCGAGTTCCCGGAACTGCAGGGCACGATGGGCACGTACTACGCGCGCCACGACGGCGAACCCGACGACGTCGCGCTCGCGTGCGCCGAGCACTACCAGCCGCGCTTCTCCGGCGACGCGCTGCCGACCACGCCGGTCTCCACCGCGGTCGCGCTCGCCGACAAGCTCGAGACGATCGTCGGCATCTGGGGCATCGGGCTCGCGCCGACCGGCGAGAAGGATCCGTTCGCGCTGCGCCGCCATGCGCTCGGCGTGCTGCGCCTGCTGCTCGAGAAGCAGCTTCCACTCGATCTCGTGTCGCTGCTGCGCACCGCCCGTGCACGCTTCGCGGGTGTGCCGGGCGTCGCCGAATCGACCGACGCGATCTTCGCGTTCTTCATGGACCGCCTGCGCGGCCTGTTGCGCGAACGCGGCTACTCGGCCGGCGAAGTCGACGCGGTGCTGAGCCTGAACCCGACGCGCGTCGACGATCTCGTCGCGCGCCTCGATGCGGTGCGCGAGTTTACGCGCCTCGCGGAAGCCGAAGCGCTCGCGGCTGCGAACAAGCGGATCTCGAACATTCTGAAGAAATCCGAAGGCGGCACGAACGGCGCGGTGCAGCCGACGCTGCTCGTCGAGGCGGCCGAAAAGGCGCTGCACGAACAGCTCGCGGCCGTGACGCCGCACGTGCAGTCGCAGCTCGAGGCGCGCGCGTACACGGGCGCGCTGTCGGCGCTGGCCGCATTGCGCGCGCCGGTCGACACGTTCTTCAACGACGTGATGGTCAACGCGGAGGATCCTGCGCTGCGCGCGAACCGTCTCGCGCTGCTGGCCGCGCTGCACCAGCAGATGAATTGCGTCGCCGACATCTCGAAGCTCGCCGCATAAGGGCCGCACGATGCCGATCAGCCCCAACCGCAAGCTCGTCGTCCTCGACCGCGACGGCGTGATCAACGTCGATTCGGATGCGTTCATCAAGTCGCCCGACGAGTGGATCGCGCTGCCGGGCAGCTTCGAGGCGATCGCGCGGCTCAATCACGCAGGCTACCGCGTGGTCGTCGCGACCAACCAGTCCGGCATCGGCCGCGGGCTGTTCGACATGGCCGCGCTCAACGCGATGCACCTGAAGATGCATCGCGCGGCAGCCGCGGTTGGCGCGCGTATCGACGCGGTGTTCTTCTGTCCGCACGTGTCGGAAGATCACTGCGATTGCCGCAAGCCGAAACCCGGCATGATGCAGATGATCGCCGAGCGCTTCGAGATCGAACCGGCGCACACGCCGGTCGTCGGCGATTCGCTGCGCGACCTGCTCGCCGGCGTCGCGGTCGGCTTCCAGCCGCACCTCGTGCTGACCGGCAAGGGCAAGAAGACGCTCGCGGCGGGCAATCTGCCGGACGGCACGAAGGTGCACGACGATCTGCGCGCATTCGCGCTCGATTTCCTTTCACACGAATACGAGTGATGCGACTGCTGCGCGCATCCTCCTTACAGCCAGACCCACGCCGATGCGCTTCGTCCGCTCCCTGTTGCTGCTGATTTACTTCATCCTGTACACGGTGCCGTACGCGACCGCGTGCTTCATCGCGTTCCCGTTCATGCGTCCCGACGCACGCTACTGGATGGCGGCCGGCTGGTGCAAGTCCACGCTGTGGGTCGTGCGCTGGCTGAACGGTATCCGCTACCGGATCGAAGGGATGGAAAACCTCCCCGACGGCCCGGCCGTGCTGCTGTCGAAGCACCAGTCCGCATGGGAAACGCTCGCGTTTCCCGCGCTGATGCCGAAGCCGCTCTGCTACGTGTTCAAGCGCGAGTTGCTGTACGTGCCGTTCTTCGGCTGGGCGCTTGGCATGCTGCACATGGTCAACATCAACCGCAAGGAAGGCAAGAACGCGTTCGCGTCGGTAATCCGCCAAGGCAAGAAGCGGCTGTCGGAAGGCGCATGGATGATCATGTTCCCGGAAGGCACGCGCACGCCGGTCGGCAAGCAAGGCAAGTACAAGACGGGCGGCGCGCGCTTCGCAATCGAAACCGGCACGCCGGTCGTGCCGATCGCGCACAATGCAGGCCATGTGTGGCCGCGCAATTCGTTTACGAAGTTCCCGGGCGTCGTGACCGTGTCGATCGGCAAGCCGATTCCGGTCGAAGGCAAGACGCCCGACGTATTGAACTCGCAAGTCGAAGCATGGATCGAAGCGGAAATGCGCCGCATCGATCCCGATGCCTATCGGCAGCCGGGCAATGCCGGCGCGCGCGATGCCGCGCGCGTCTGAATCACCCGGATTGCAGCCGTTGCGTACGACGAAAAGAAGCGAACTGATGAAAAAGCGTCCGCGGCCACGGCCTGCCGTCGTGGCCCTCGATCATCGCCAGATGGACCTGCCGCTCTTCGACGGGCCCGCAGCGGCGTCGCCGGCGCCGTCCGCGCCATCGACACCGCCGTCGCCGCCTGAAGCCGCTGCGGCGCCGTCCGTCCCCGCGGCGCCGCTCGATCCGGGCCCTGCGCCCGATCGTTCCCGCGTCCGTACGTTCGCCGTCGGCAGCCGCGTGCTCGAGTATCGGCTCAAGCGCTCCGCGCGCCGCACGATCGGCTTCACGATCGACGGCAGCGGGCTGTCGATCACCGCGCCGCGCTGGGTCACGCTCGCCGACATCGAAGCGGCGATCGCCGAAAAGCAGCGCTGGATTTTCGCGAAGCTCGCGGAATGGAAGACCCGCACCGAACAGCGCGCGCTGCCGCAGATCGACTGGCGCGACGGCGCGCAACTGCCGTATCTCGGCAAGACGATCACGATCGCGCTCGGCGCGGGTGCCGTCGCGTTCGACGCCGACACGCAACGGCTGTCGCTGCCGCTGCCCGCGCAAGCCGACACGCAGCAGATCAAGGATCGCGTGCAGGGCTGGCTGCAGGGCGAAGCGAAGCGGATTTTCGGCGAACGCCTCGCGGTTTACGCGGAAAGGCTCGGCGTCACGTATTCGATGTACGCGTTGTCGTCGGCCGCAACGCGCTGGGGCAGCTGCTCGAGCGACGGCAAGATCCGGTTGAACTGGCGGCTGATCCACTTCCCGATGTCGATCATCGACTACGTCGTCGCGCACGAGCTGTCGCACCTGCGCGAAATGAACCACAGCCCGGCGTTCTGGCAGACCGTCGAATCGATCTTCCCGGAATTCCGCGAAGCGCGGCATACGCTCAAGCACCACCCGCCCGAATTGCTGCCGTCGCTGTAACGCGATCGGCCGCGCCGGCAAAAACAAACGGGCGATACGGAACCCTCCGCATCGCCCGTTTTTCGTGCCCGCCGCGCATCCATGCGCCCGGGCCGCTCAGCCGGCGCTCAGTGCGTCTTCTTCTGGATGAACTCGATCTTGTAGCCGTCCGGATCCTCGACGAACGCGATCACGGTCGTGCCGTGCTTCATCGGGCCCGCTTCGCGCGTCACCTTGCCGCCTTGCGCCTTGATCTTCTCGCAGGCCGCGTACGCATCGTCGACCTGCACCGCCAGATGGCCGAAGCCGTTGCCGAGATCGTAGGACGGCGTATCCCAGTTATGGGTAAGCTCGATCACGGTGCCCGTGCTTTCCGCTTCATAGCCGACGAACGCGAGCGTGAACTTGCCTTCCGGATAATCCTCGCGGCGCAGCAGCTTCATGCCGAGCAATTCGGTGTAGAACTTGATCGAGCGGTCGAGATCGCCGACTCGCAACATCGTATGCAGCAAACGCATGTGTCGTACTCCTGTGGGGACTTTCCGGAACCGGAAATTCTACCGGAGTCGGGTAGATCTCGCCGTCGGCGGCCCGGTGAGATCCGCGACCGTCCGCGCAACGGCGCCGAAAGCGGCCGCAGGCCGACATCGCCACGCTGAATGCCCCGGCAACTCCGCCGATCGGGTAACATCGTCCCACTTCGCACCAAAAGCGGGCATCCCGTCTGCCGCCGGAGCGCGACCACTTTCCCATTCAGCCACCTCCCTGCCGTGCGAAATCGCCGATTCGAGCGTGCCGGCTGCGCCGTTCAGCCGCCGCTGCCGATGTCCTTAGCTGCCTCCGTCCACGCCGGCGAGGTCCGCCGATGACCGCGCTCGCCGGGTCGCCCGTGCGCCGCGCGCTCGACGCGCGCGCCGTCGGCGTGATGCTGCTGCTGTGTGCGATCTGGGGCTTCCAGCAGGTCGCGATCAAGAGCACGAACGCGGCGATCCCGCCGATGTTCCAGGCCGGACTGCGCTCGGTGATCGCCGCGCTGCTGCTGTGGGGCTGGGCGCGCTCCCGCGGCACGCCGCTGTTTCGCGCCGACGGCACGCTCGGCGCGGGTATCGCAGCAGGCGCGCTGTTCGCGGGCGAGTTCATCTGCGTGTTCTTCGGGCTGACGCTGACGAGCGCGTCGCACATGGCGATCTTCCTGTACACCGCACCGTGCTTCACCGCGCTCGGCCTGCACCTGTTCACGCCCGGCGAACGGCTGCGGCGCGTGCAGTGGGCCGGCGTCGCGCTCGCATTCGCCGGCATCGCGCTCGCGTTCGCGGACGGCTTCCTGAAGCCGCGCGCGCCCGGCGCGTCGCTCCTGGCCGGACTGGCCGGCGACGCGCTCGGGATCCTCGGCGGCGCGATGTGGGCAGCGACGACGGTCGTCGTCCGTTCGACGTCGCTCGCACGCGCGAGCGCGAGCAAGACGCTGTTCTATCAGCTCGCGGTGTCGGCCGTCGTGCTGGTCGCGCTTGCTGCGCTGCTCGGCCAGACGTCGTTCGCGCGGGTCACGCCGATCGCGCTGGCGAGCCTCGCGTACCAGTCCGTGATCGTCGCGTTCGTCAGCTATCTGTCGTGGTTCTGGCTGCTCACGCGCTACAGCGCGTCGCGACTGTCCGTGTTCACGTTTCTGTCGCCGCTGTTCGGCGTCGCGTTCGGCGTGCTGCTGCTCGGCGAATCGGTCGGCGGGCGCTTCATGTCGGCGGCCGCGCTGGTGCTCGTCGGGATCGCGCTCGTGAACGCGCCGCAGCAGCGCCGGTGACGTCCGCGTGCCGCGCACCGGTCTCGGCGAAGCGGGCGAATGCAACGAACACGATCGGCAAAATAAAAAGGCTGCCCGCGAAAGGGCAGCCTCGTGAGCATCGAACCGGCGCGCGTGGCCGCTATTGCGCGGCCTTGCGCACCTTCGCCAGCGCCTGGGCGACGCCGACATATTCGGCGACGCTCACATCCTCCGCGCGGCGCGCGAGATCGAAGCCGAGCCCGTCGAAATCGATCGACTCGCGATAATCGCCGAGCGTGTTGCGCAGCATCTTGCGGCGCTGAGAGAACGCGGCCGTGACGACTTCGCCGAGCAGCACGGGATCCACATCCGGCAGTTCATGCGGCTCGTACGGAATCATCCGGACGATCGCCGAATCGACCTTCGGCGGCGGCTGGAACGATTCCGGCGGCACGTCCAGCATCTTGTCCATTACGTAGCGGTACTGCAGCATCACCGACAGCCGCGAGAACGCCTTCGTGCCCGGCTCCGCGACCATCCGCTCGACGACTTCGTTCTGCAGCATGAAATGCTGGTCGATCACCACGCCCGCGAACGTCATCAGATGAAACAGCAGCGGGCTGGAGATGTTGTACGGCAGGTTGCCGACGATGCGCAGCGAAGGCTTGTCGCCAGGCGCCGCGAGCGAGCCGAAGTCGAACGCGAGCGCGTCGCCGGCATGCAGCTCGAGCAGCGCGCCGAAGCGCTGCTGCAGGCGCCCGATCAGGTCGCGGTCGAGCTCGACCGCATGCAGCGGCGACTCCGGCGTTGCAAGACGCGCGATCAGCGGCTCGGTCAGCGCGCCGAGGCCGGGCCCGATCTCGACCATCCGCTGGCCGCGCGCGGGGCCGATCGTCGCGACGATCGAATCGATCACGCCGTGATCGACGAGGAAGTTCTGCCCGAAGCGCTTGCGCGCGAAATGGCCCTGATGCTGTCTGCTGTTCGACATCGACTGAGAAAAACGAAAAAACGACGAATAAGGTCAGGCTCTCGCCTGCGTGCGTCAGGATGCGCGGCGGTGGCGCGCCATCGTGACGGCCGTGTCCAGCGCGGCAACCATGCTGCCGGGATCCGCGCGACCGGTGCCGGCCAGATCCAGCGCGGTGCCGTGATCGACCGACGTGCGGATGATCGGCAGCCCGAGCGTGACGTTGATGCCCTCGCCGAAGGTTGCATACTTCAGCACGGGCAGGCCCTGATCGTGGAACATCGCGAGCACGCAATCGGCGCCCTCGAGATGGCGCGGCTGAAACAGCGTGTCGGCCGGATACGGGCCGCGCGCGTCGATGCCCTGCGCTTGCGCTTGCGCGAGGGCCGGCGAGATCACGTCGATCTCCTCGCGCCCGAGATAGCCGTTCTCGCCCGCGTGCGGGTTCAGCCCCGTCACGAGGATGCGAGGCGCTGCGAGACCGAAGTCGCGACGCAGGTCACGATCGACGATCGCGAGGGTATCGACGAGCCCGTCGATCGACAGCGCGGCCGATACGTCTTTCAGCGGCAGGTGCGTGGTCGCGAGCGCGACGCGCAGCGGCCGTTCGCCGATGCCCGCGAGCATCATCACGACGCGCGGCGTATGCGTGCGCTCCGCGAGGTATTCGGTATGACCGGTAAACGGCACGCCCGCGTCGTTGATCGTGCTCTTCTGCAACGGCGCGGTAACGATCGCGTCGAACCGTCCGGCCACCGCGCCGTCGATCGCCGCATCGAGCAACCCGAGCACATAGCGGCCGTTGGCCGCGTCGAGCTTGCC
The DNA here is from genome assembly GCF_001718795.1 of Burkholderia latens. Lineage (NCBI taxonomy): Bacteria > Pseudomonadati > Pseudomonadota > Betaproteobacteria > Burkholderiales > Burkholderiaceae > Burkholderia > Burkholderia latens. Next base: position 2,829,290 of record NZ_CP013435.1, read on the forward strand.
CGCCTGCGCGGGCACGGCGAGCGGGTGGTGCTCGACCGACACCGCGCCGCCGCCCGCCAGCACTGCACGGTCGGCGCCGACCGCCGCCGCGCGCGCGTCGAGCAGCGCGGCGTCGCCAAGCACGGTGAAATGCGCGCCCGGCCAGCGCCGCGCTGCATCCTGCAACGCCTGCACGGTCAGTTCCGGGCCGACCCCCGCGGGTTCGCCGGTCGTGATCGCGATCTGCAGCGCGGGTGCCGTCATGCGCTCGCTCAGTTCGCCGGGCCGACGCCGCCGATCTTGTACTGTACGTACGACGAGTCGCGCAGCTCGCGCAGCCAGTCGGCATATGCCTGCTCGGCCTTGCGCTGGCCGATCGCCTGGCGTGCGATATCCATCTGCTGCTGCACCGAGCCTTCGGCCTCGCGGCGCTCCAGCACCTGGATCAGGTGATAGCCGTACTCGGTACGAATCGGCTGGCTGACCTGGCCGTCCTGCAGGTTGTTCATCGCCCGCTCGAATTCGGGTACGGTCTCGCCCGGGCTGATCCAGCCGAGATCGCCGCCCTGCGACGCCGAACCGTCCTGCGAGTACGTGCGCGCGAACTTCGCGAAATCGCCGCCCGCCTCGACCTGCCGGCGGATGTCCTGCAGTTGCTGGCGCGCCTGCCCTTCCGACTTGCCTTCGCCCACGCGCAGCAGGATGTGGCGCACATGCGTCTGGACGATCTTCGGTGCCGCGGCGGTCGCGCCCTGGCTCTGGCGACGGTCGACGAGACGCACGATTTCGAAGCCGTCCGGCACGCGGATCAGCGTCGGATTGACCTGACCCGGACGCAGCTTCGATGCGGCCTCGACGACGTCGGCCGGCAGCGCGCTCGGCGCCTTGAAGCCGAGGTCGCCGCCCTTCTTCGCGTCGTTCGCTTCCGAGTTGTTCTTCGCGAGCTTTTCGAAATCGGCGCCCGACGTCGCCTGCTGCAGCAGCGCTTCGGCCTTCTTCTGTGCGGCTTCGATCTCGGCCTGCGGCGCGTTGGTCGGCGCCTTGATGAAGATGTGCTGGAAGCGCAGGTCCTGCTGTTGCGACGCGTTCGGCCCGCGCTGGCTCGCGATGTAGTTCGCGACCTCGGCGTCCGACACGGTGATCTTGCCGTCGACCTCGCGCTCGCGCAGCTTCGACAGCATCAGCTCGGTGCGCGCGTCGCTCGTGAACACGTTCCAAGGCACGCCCTGCGCGACGATGCGCGCGCGATACTGGTCGAGCGTCATCCCGTTCGCCTGCGCGAGGCGCTGCAGCGTGGCCTGCACGGTCGCGTCATCGATGCGGATCCCGTCGTCTTTTGCCTTCTGCACCTGGATGCGTTCGAGCACCATCTGGTTCAGCACCTGCGCACGCAACTGGTCGGCCGGCGGCACGGGCGCGTTCTGCTGCTGCAGCCGGCGCGAGATCAGGCCGACGCGCTGGTCGAGTTCGCGGCCGGTGATCACGTCGTTGTTGACGACCGCGACGACTTCGTCGGCGAGCTGCGCGCCTTGCGAACCGAGCGCCTGCGCCGCGGCCGGCGCAGCGGCGAGCAGCGCGGCGGACGCGGCGAGGCTGGACACGACTGCCGCGAAACGAAGGGTTTTCTTCATTGCCACTGATACTCCATTGAAATCGTGCTGACCGGTGCAGACAAAGCCGGCGTTACTCGTAGTTGCTGAAGCGGGACATCGGCGGCGGCGGCGGCGGCAACGGCGTGTACCCCGGCACTCCGGCGCGGAATGCGGACACGAGCCCGTTGTCGACCGTCGACAAGCCCTTGAGCGTCAGTTGCATCATGAAGCGCGTCGACGCGTTCTGCTGCCCCGACGTATTGATGCCGTTCGCAAACCGCTGCACCCCGACGCCGAGCGCCCAGCAATCCGCGTCGTATTGTAAGCCGAGCAGACCGTCGACAACCCGGTCGGCTGCCAGGTCGTAGTTGAAGCGGCCGATCGCATACAGGCGGCGCGTGAGCGGCCACTGCGCGGACACCAGGAACTGGTTGATCGGCTGGTTGTCGAGCGTCGTGTTCGTCCGCGTATAGCGATAGCCGACGTTGATCACGCGGCGCTCGCCCGGACTGAACCCGAAACCGATGCTCGACTTCACGAGCTGGTTGTTGTTCTGGTTGTACTGGAACGCCGTCTCCGACATGAAGCCCGAGCCGAGCTTCAGCGCGGCGCCGACGATCAGGTCGGAGTGGCGCGCGAGCACCGCGCTCTGCTTGGTGTCCAGCGTCACGCGCTGGTCGGCGAAATAGTACTGCTGCGCGACCACGAAGCGCGCACGCTCGTCGCCGGTGCGCGGATCGATGAAGCGCGACGTCAGGCCCGCCGTGATCCGGTTAGCATCGGCGATGCGGTCATTGCCGACGAACGTGTTCGGCTGGTAAATCTCCGCCAGCCCGAAGTCCGACTCCGCGGTGTCGAACAGCGGCGCGTTCGACTGGTCGCGATACGGCGTGTACACGTAGTACAGGCGTGGCTCGAGGGTCTGGATGAAGTCCTGGCCGAACAGGCGCACCGAGCGGTCGAAGATCAGGCCGGAGTCGAAGCTCACGGTCGGGATCGACTCGGTGAAGCGCTTCGGGCTGTTCGGCGTGCTCGGCGACAGGTAGTTCAGATCGTACGATGCGAAGTGGTACTGGACCTTCGGCACGACGAAGTAGCCTGGGCCGTACACGCCGTATGCGATGTACGGATTGAAGACGATCCGGTCGCCTTCGGTCGCATCGGCCGTGGTGATGCGGAACCGCGAATAGTCGGCTTCCGCACCGAAGTCGAAGCCGCCGACGTTGTACTTCGTGTACTTCACGTTCAGCTGCGGCTCGCGGCTGTACGGCGCGATCGAAGGCGGCAGCGTCTGCCAGTGCTGGTAGCGCGCGAGCACCGACCACGGGCCGTTGTTGTACGTGAGGCCGGCCTCCTGCTGGTACAGCGTCTGCGTCCCGTTGACGAACTGGTTCATCGACCCAAGGTCTTCGGGATAGGTGTTGTCCGAGACCTTGTTGTAGTAGACGTAACCGCCGAAACCGCCGCCGAAGTTCTGCTGGTGCTGCCAGTAGATCGCGTAGCGGTTGCGGTGCGCGAGCCGGTCGTCCGGCAGGTAATTGGCCGTAAACGTGCCCGAATACGACGGCGACAGATAACGGAACGTCGCTTCGGTCTGCACGCCGCGCCGCGAGATGATGTGCGGCGTGATCGTCAGGTCGCGGTTCGGCGCGATGTTGAAGTAGTACGGCAGCGACAGCTCGAACCCGTTGTTCGAGTTGATCGAGAACGTCGGCGGCAGCAGGCCGCTGCGGCGCTCGCCCGACAGCGGGAACGTCATCCACGGGCTCGCGAAGATCGGCACGCCCTGGAAGAACAGCACGCCGTTGCGTGCAGTGCCTTCGTCGGCGCCCGTATCGAAGTCGAAGCGGCTGCCCTTGATGTACCACGCGGGGTCCGTCGCGCACTGGCATGCGGTGTAGGTGCCGTTGACGAACACCGAGCGCTCGCTGTCGAGCAGGTCGACGCGGTCCGCGCTGCCGGACCCGCCCGTCACGTTGAAGTGGTACTTCGGCGCCGTCATGAAGCCCTGGTTCGCCTCGACCTTCAGGTGCGCCTCGGGGCCCGCGAACGACGTACCGCCGTTGATCACCTTGACCTGGCCGTACGCATCGGCCATGTCGGTATCCTGATCGTAGTGGATCGCGTCGGCCTTCACGACCGCTTCGCCGCGGCGCAGCTCGGCCGAGCCTTTCGCGGCCATGTCCTGCTCGGCCGTGCCGCTCGTATGGTCGGCGATCACGAAGGCGGCCGGCTTCGCGCCGTCCTTCAGCGGATGATCCTCGAGCTGTGGTGCGAGGCGCAGGTCCCACGGCGAATCGAGCGGCTGCGGTTGCGCGGCCGCGCCCGACAGCTGCGCGTGCGACACGGCCGGCACGAGGCCGGGCACGGCCAGGAGCGCGAGCGCGAGCCGCCGTTTGCGCGGCGCCCCGTCACCGGGGAAGACATTCGGGAATAGCGGTTTGGGCGGCATCTATCGTTTGGCGAATCGCCCCTTGTCAGCCGCATCTGCACGGCACATCCGCGCACGACGGGCCGCACCGTCGAACCGCGACTGCGGCTCTTCGCAAACCGGGGAGGCGATCGGGCGGGCCGCGCGACAGGCCACAGGCCTGCACGGCGGAAGCTGACGCGGGGCGCGTCAAAAAAGTCGTGGGGTATTATATGGCAAGACGTTCCCCCCTCCGCCGAGTTTCATGACGCCCCCATCCGCCGCATCCCAGCCCGACGCCCGCCTCGAAGCGCTCACCGCGTGGCTGCGCCCGCTTGCCGAGCGCTACGCCCTCGACCTGTCGACCCTCGCGCCCGCATCGTCGGACGCCAGTTTCCGCCGCTATTTCCGTGTCGCATCGGCCACGAGCCCCGGCGGCTCGCTGATCGCGGTCGACGCGCCGCCGCCCGAGAAGTGCCGCGAATTCGTCCAGGTCGCGCAGCTGCTCGCGTCGGCTGGCGACCACGTGCCGGACGTGCTGGCCCACGATTTCGACGCAGGTTTCATGCTGGTGACCGACCTCGGCCGCAAGTCGTACATCTCGGTGCTCGATCCGGCCGATCCGGCCGCCGCCCGCCCGCTGATGCGCGACGCGCTCGACGCGCTGATCCGCTTCCAGCTGAGCTCGAAGCCCGACGTGCTGCCGCCGTTCGACGAGGCGTTCCTGCGCCGCGAAATGGAGCTGCTGCCCGAATGGTTCATCGGGCGGCACCTCGGCAAGACCGTCAGCGACGCGATGCGCGGCACGCTCGACCGCACGTTCGCGCTGCTGGTCGCCAGCGCGCATGCGCAGCCTCAGGGCTTCATGTTGCGCGATTTCATGCCGCGCAACCTGATGGTGTGCGAGCCGAACCCGGGCGTGCTCGACTTCCAGGACGCCGTGTACGGGCCGCTGACGTACGACGTCGTGTCGCTGCTGCGCGACGCGTTCATCAGCTGGGACGAGGAGTTCGAGCTCGACTGCTTCGCGTACTACTGGGAAAAGGCGAAGAAGGCCGGCCTGCCGGTCGAGCCGGATTTCGGCGAGTTCTACCGCCAGCTCGAATGGATGGGGCTGCAGCGCCACATCAAGATCCTCGGCCTGTTCGCGCGCATCAATTACCGCGACGGCAAGCCGCATTACGTCGCGGACCTGCCGCGCTTCCTTGCATACGCGCGCAAGGTCGCACTGCGCTACCGCCCGCTCGTGCCGTTCGCAAAGCTGCTCGACGAGCTCGAGGGCAAAGGCGCGGCCGAAGTCGGCTATACGTTCTGAACGCCCTCACCGCCTCCATTTTCAGCCGAACATGAGCACTACCCTGACCACGGCGATGATCTTCGCCGCCGGCCGCGGCGAACGGATGCGCCCGCTGACCGACACCCGCCCGAAGCCGCTGCTCGAAGCCGGCGGCAAGCCGCTGATCGTCTGGCAGATCGAGGCGCTGGCACGCGCGGGCGTCGACACGATCGTGATCAACCACGCGTGGCTCGGCGAGCAGCTCGAGGCGACCCTCGGCGACGGTTCGCGCTGGGGCGTGCGGCTCGCGTATTCGGCCGAAGGCGAAGCGCTGGAAACCGCGGGCGGCATCGCGAAGGCGCTGCCGCTGCTCGAACGCGACGGGCGGCCGACGGTGTTCGCCGCAGTGGCCGGCGACGTGTATTGCGGATTCGACTACCGGACGCTTGCCGCGCGCGCCGCGCAGATGGCCGCGCTCGACGCGCCCGCGATGCATCTCGTGATGGTGCCGAACCCGCCGTTCCACCCGGCCGGCGATTTCGTGCTGCGTGAAGATGGCCGGCTCGCGCTCACCGGTGCGCCGCGCGTCACGTTCGGCAGCATCGGCGTCTACGACACGCGAATGTTCCGCGACATCGAGCCCGGCACGCACCGCGCGCTGTCGCCGTACTTCAAGGCGACGATCGAAGCCGGCCGCGCGACCGGCGAATTGTATGAAGGCATCTGGGAGAACGTCGGCACGCCCGCGCAGCTCGGCGAGCTCGACGCGCGACTGCGTGCCGCGGCGGGCTGAGCGCCGCCCGCCGTCCGCGCTCACGCGGCCTCGGCCGCTTCCCCGCCCGCGGCTGCGCGCTGTTGCTGCAGCGCCCACATCTGCGCATACAGCCCGTCCGCGCGCACGAGTTCGTCGTGCGTGCCGCGCTCGACGATGCGCCCGTGATCCATCACGAGAATCTGCTGCGCATGCACGACCGTCGACAGCCGGTGCGCGATCACGAGCGTCGTGCGATGCCGCGCGATCTGGTCGAGCTCGTGCTGGATCGCGCGCTCCGAGCGCGAATCGAGTGCGGACGTCGCCTCGTCGAACAACAGCACCGGCGGATCCTTCAACAGCGTGCGCGCGATCGCGACGCGCTGCTTCTCGCCGCCCGACAGCTTCAGCCCGCGCTCGCCGACCGGCGTGTCATAGCCTTTCGGCAAGCTCTCGATGAATTCGTGGATGTGCGCGGCGCGCGCGGCCGCGATCACTTCGTCGCGGCTCGCGGTCGGCCGGCCATATGCGATGTTGTAGTAGATCGAATCGTTGAACAGCACGGTGTCCTGCGGCACGATCCCGATCGACGCGCGCAGCGAGTCCTGCGTGACGTCGCGAATGTCCTGGCCGTCGATGCGAATCGCGCCGCCCGTTTGCCGGTCGAGATCGTAGAAGCGGAACAGCAGCCGCGACAGCGTCGACTTGCCGGAACCGCTGTGGCCGACCACCGCGGTCGTCGTGCCTGCGTCGATCGTGAACGTCACGTCGTGCAGGATCTGCCGCGACGCCTCGTACGAGAAGTTCACGTGCTCGAAGCGCACCTGCGCGCCGGACACCGCGAGCGGACGTGCGTCGGGCAGGTCCGCGACTTCCTTCGCGGCCGACAGCAGCCCGAACATCCGGTCCATGTCGGTCAGGCTCTGCTTCAGTTCGCGATACACGACGCCGAGGAAATTCAGCGGGATGTACAGCTGCAGCATGAACGTGTTGATCAGCACCAGATCGCCGAGCGTCAGCTTGCCGGCCAGCACGCCCTGCGTCGCCCGCCACAGGATGAACACGAGCCCGGTGCCGATGATCGCCTGCTGGCCGAAGTTCAGCACCGACAGCGAGTTCTGCGAGCGGATCGCGGCCTTGCGGTAGCGCTTCAGATTCTCGTCGTAGCGCTGCGCTTCCCACTCCTCGTTGCCGAAGTACTTCACCGTCTCGTAGTTGATCAGCGAATCGATCGCCCGCGAGTTGGCCCGCGAATCGAGTTCGTTCATCGTGCGGCGAAAGTGCGTGCGCCAGTTCGTGACCTTCACCGTGAACACGATGTACGTGACGAGCGCCGCGAACGTGACATACGCGTAGTAGGCGTCGTACTTGACGACGAAGAAGCCGAGCACGAGCCCGACTTCGACGAGCGTCGGCAGGATGCTGTACAGCGAATAGGAGATCAGTTGCTGGATGCCGCGCGTGCCGCGCTCGATATCGCGCGACATCCCGCCTGTCTGCCGCTCGAGATGGAACCGCAACGACAGCCCGTGCAGATGCCTGAACACCTGCAGCGCAAGCTGGCGCACCGCGCTCTCGGTGACCTTTGAAAACAGGATCTCGCGCAGCTCGGTGAACAGTGACGTCGACAGCCGCACGAGCGCATATGCGACGACCAGCAGCCCGACGCCGCCCGCGAGCACGATCCCCGCCGACTGCTCGGCGCGGCCGAGCGCGGTGAGCTGCTGCACGGCGGACAGGTGATCGACGATGCGCTTCATCACGACCGGCACGCCCAGGTTCGCGACCTTCGCGCCGATCAGACAGCCGAGCGCAAGTGCGACGCGCCACTTGTAGGTAACGAGGTACGGCAGCAGCGACCGGATGGTCTGCCAGTCGTTGCGAGGCCCGGTCGGAGCCGGCGCGGGCTCGCCGGAAGCGGAGTATCGGCGCATGGGGGAATGGATCGGCGGCGATGCGAAACGCGTGCTGCGGCGCTCGACTCGCGTGCTTTCTCGTACAATTTGCGAACGTTGTATTGTCGCAGAAGCCGTTACGCGCCGCTGCCGGCGGCCTCGCCGGCCAGGCTGCGCGCGGCGGCGCATTTATTACAGGATGAAAGCCCCCGCCATGACCGATTCGACCCTCGAACTCCCGCAGAAGCAGCCCGCGCTGCGCGTCGTCCCGCAACCGCACGACGCGAACGTCCACGGCGACGTGTTCGGCGGCTGGATCATGTCGCAGGTCGACATCGCCGGCTCGATTCCCGCGAGCCAGCGCGCAAACGGCCGCGTCGCAACGGTGGCGGTCAATTCGTTCGTGTTCAAGCAGCCGGTGTTCGTCGGCGACCTGCTGAGCTTCTACGCGACCATCACGCGCACCGGCAACACGTCGGTGACGGTCGACGTCGAGGTCTACGCGCAGCGCATGCGGCTGATGGGCGAAATCGTGAAGGTTACCGAAGCGACGCTCACCTACGTCGCGACCGGCCCCGACCGCAAGCCCCGTCAGCTGCCGCCGCTGTAAGCGCGCACCGGCGCCGCAGCGCCCGCGACACAGCCCGGAACCGATCAGTGCGTGGCCGTCAGCCCGAACTCGCGCATCGCCGGCACGAAGTCGTGATTGAGCGTCGGCTTGCGCGACAGCTTCATCAGCACGTAGCGCTGGAACGGTGCAAGCCGCTGCCACTGCGCGAGCGTCGGCGCCGGCAGCCCGGCCAGCGCGCTCTGCTGCACGAGCGCGTCCGGCACCGTATCGGTCGCGCGCCAGCCCGGCTGCTCGTCCGGCTGAAACCACGACGGCTCCAGGTCGGCATGCGTACGCAGCATTTCGAACAGCGCATGGTCGAAGTTGGGCTCGATCGCGGTGTCGTCGTCGGCCGGAAACCGCGCGAGCAGCTTGCGGTCCTCGAGCGGCAGCAACTGCCACTGCTCGAGGGAAATCCGCAGCCCGAAGCGGTCGAGATTGAAGCGCACGATCATCGGGATGTACGTCAGGTTTTCCGACGAATCGTGTTCGAAATTGAATAGCAGCGGAGCGTCGCTGAGTCCCATGATCGTTACCTGAATGGCGATGCCGGCGCGGCCGGCCTGCCTGGGGTATTTTAGAACCTCTGCGCGCGAGCGGCGCATGCGATCGCCGCCGCCGCCTCGAATCAACGGGAGTGCTCGTGAATCCGACCGAAACAGAAGAGCCGCGCGGCGCGATCGAGCTGTCCGTGCGCCGCGCGCGCCGCGGCGCCGTCGAAACCGCGCACGACTACGTCGGCCAGGAGTGGCCGGTCGCGCTCGTCTTCAACGGCATCTCGCATGCGGTGATGATGTGCACGCCGCGCGATCTCGAAGCGTTCGCAGTCGGCTTCGCGATCTCGGAAGGGATCGTCGAGCGCGGCAGCGACATCAAGGACATCGACGTGATCCTGCACGCCGACGCGCCGCTGCCGCACGCCGAGGTGCATCTCGAAGTCGTCCAGCAGGCGTTCGCCGCGCTGAAGGACCGGCGCCGCGCGCTCGCCGGGCGCACCGGCTGCGGCGTGTGCGGGATCGAAAGCATCGACCTGCTCGATCTTGCGCCCGAACGCGTGCCCGACACCGGCTTCCTCGCGCGCCTCGCGCCCGACGCGCTCGCGCGTGCGGCTCATGCGCTGCCGGCGCACCAGGCGCTCACGCAGCTCACCGGCGGCCTGCACGCGGCCGCGTGGTGCGATGCAACAGGCGCGATCCGGATGGCATTCGAGGACGTCGGCCGCCACAACGCACTCGACAAACTGATCGGCTCGCTGGTGCTGTCGCGCGGCGACACCACCGACGGGTTCGTGTTCCTGTCGAGCCGCGCGAGCTACGAACTGGTGCGCAAGTCGGCGCGAGTCGGCATCCCGATGGTCGCGACCATTTCCGCGCCGTCGTCGCTCGCGATCGCGATCGCGAGGACGGCCGGCCTGCGGCTCGTGAGCTTTTGCCGCGAAACCGGCCACGTGGATTACGGCACGGCCTGATGCGGCCGGTGCGGCCCGCGCCCGCGCACGACCGCCGGCGCAGGCCGACGTTGTCAGTCGAACTGGCGGAAATCCGGTTTGCGCTTCTCGAAGAAGGCGGTCATCGCCTCGCGCGCCTCGGGGGCGCGCAGCATCGCGGAGAAGTGCGCGGCTTCCTCGTTCATCCGCGCGGCGACCGCCACGCCGCCCGTCTCCTTCAGCAGCGCCTTGGTCACACGCAGCGACGACGCCGGCAGTGCCGCGAGCTTCGCCGCCTGCTTCGCCGCGAACGCGTCGAGCTCGGCCGCCGGCAGCACGCGATTGACGATGCCGATCCGGTGTGCTTCGAGCGCGTCGAACGCTTCGCCGAGCAGCAGTTTTTCGGCGGCGATCTGATGGCCGGCCAGACGCGGCAGCAACACGCTCGATGCGGCCTCCGGGCACAGGCCGAGCTGCGCGAACGGCAGCGAGAACGTCGCGGTGTCGGCAGCGTAGACGAGGTCGCAATGCAGCAGCATCGTCACGCCGACGCCAACCGCGACGCCCGGCACCGCCGCGACGATCGGCTTGCTCGCGGTGCTGATTCGCGCGAGGAACTGGAACACCGATGCGTTCTCGTCCGTCGGCGGCGCCTTCAGGAAATCCTCGAGATCATTACCCGCGCTGAAATTGCCGTCGCTGCCGCGCAGCAGGATTACGCGAACCGATTTGTCTTCCTGCGCGTCGGCGAGCGCGTCGGCCATCGTTTGGTACATCGCCGCCGTCAGCGCATTCTTCTTCGCCGGGCGCGCGATCGTGATCGTCATCACGCCTTCGGCGCGTTCCACTTGAATGTCGGACACCACCGTCTCCTTGTCTTGCCCCTACCGAAATGAAAAACGGTGCGCGAGCTCGTGGCCCGCGCACCGTCGTCGCTCTTCGTTGCGTCCCGCTTACAGGCGTTCGATGATGCCCGCCGCACCCATGCCGGTGCCGACGCACATCGTGACCATCCCGTACTTCAGGTTGCGGCGCCGCAGCCCGTGCACGACGGTCGCCGCGCGGATTGCGCCGGTCGCGCCGAGCGGGTGGCCGAGTGCGATCGCGCCTCCCAACGGGTTGACCTTCGACGGATCGAGGCCAAGGTCGCGCATCACCGCCAGCGACTGTGCGGCGAATGCCTCGTTCAGTTCGATCCAGTCAAGGTCGTCCTGCTTCAGGCCCGCGGCTTTCAACGCGGCCGGAATCGCTTCCTTCGGACCGATGCCCATGATTTCCGGCGGCACGCCGCGCACCGCGAAGCTCACGAAGCGCGCGAGCGGCGTCAGGTTGAACTCCTTGAGCACCTTCTCCGATACGACGAGCAGCGCGCCCGCGCCGTCCGACGTCTGGGAGCTGTTGCCGGCCGTGACCGAGCCCTTGTTCGCGAACACCGTGCGCAGCTTCGCGAGGCCTTCGAGCGACGTATCCGCGCGCGGGCCTTCGTCGAGCTTGATCTCGCGCGTCTTCACGTCGATCTCGCCGGTCGCGAGGTTCGGGAAGCGCTCGGTGATCGTGTACGCGGCGATTTCGTCGCCGAATTCGCCGGCCTGCTGTGCGGCGAGCGCCTTGCGGTGCGATTCGACCGAGAACGCGTCCTGGTCTTCGCGGCTCACCTTCCACTGCTCGGCGACGCGCTCGGCCGTCAGACCCATCCCGTACGCGATGCCGAAGTCTTCACTGCGATCGAAGATGTGCGGCGACATCGACGGCTTGTTGCCCATCATCGGCACCATGCTCATCGATTCGCACCCGCCGGCGAGCAGCGCGTCCGATTCGCCGACGCGGATGCGGTCCGCCGCCATCGCGAGCGCGGTGATGCCCGACGCGCAGAAGCGGTTGACCGTCACGCCGCCGACCGTCTGCGGCAGGCCCGCGAGCAGCGCACCCATCCGCGCGACGTTCAGCCCCTGCTCGGCTTCGGGAATCGCGCAGCCGATGATCGCGTCCTCGATCACCTTCGTGTCGAGACCCGGCACCTGCGCGACCGCCGACTTGATCGCGTGAACCAGCAGCTCGTCCGGCCGCGTGTTCTTGAAGAAACCGCGCGGAGCCTTGCCGATCGGGGTGCGGCTGGCGGCGACGATGTATGCGTCTTGCAATTGTTTGCTCATTTGAGACTCCTTGGCCTGTCGACCAGTGCTTGCGCGTCGGCGCTCACCCTGGTCCCATGCTGTGCACTCGCTCAGTTACGCACCGGCTTGCCGGTCTGCAACATGCCCATGATCCGTTCCTGCGTCTTCTGCGTGCCGAGCAGCTCGACGAATGCGCGGCGCTCGAGCGCGAGCAGCCATTCTTCGTCGACGAGGCTGCCCGCTTCGACGTCGCCGCCGCACACGGCTTCGGCAATGCGGCTCGCGATCAGGAAGTCGTGGTCGCTGATGAAGCGGCCGTCACGCATGTTGACGAGCGATGCCTTGATCGTCGCGATTGCGGAGCGACCGGCGACCGGCACGTCCTTCGCGCGCAGCGGTGCGCGGTAGCCGGTGTCGGCCAGCGCACGCGCTTCCTTCTTCGCGGTGTCCAGCAGTTCGAACACGTTGAAGACGATCGTGTCCGACGGCTTCACGTAGCCCATCGCACGCGCATCGTGCGCGGACGACGACACCTTCGCCATCGCTGCGTTCTCGAACGACTTCGTGACGAACTTCAGGATGTCGGTGGTCGCGTTCGCGGCCGTGGCGGCTTCCGCCGCGCGCAGCGCCGCTTCCTTCAGGCCGCCGCCCGCCGGCACGAGGCCGACGCCCACTTCGACCAGACCGATGTAACTCTCGACGTGCACGACGCGCTTCGCGCTGTGCAGCATCAGCTCGCACCCGCCGCCGAGCGCGATGCCCGACACGGCCGCCACGACCGGCACGTTCGCGTACTTCACGCGCAGCATGCCTTCCTGGAACTTCTTCACGAACGGCTCGATGCCCTTCGCGCCGCCCATCATGAACGCGGGCATCGCTTCCTCGAGGTTCGCGCCGGCCGAGAACGGGCCGCCCGGCGTGCCGAGCTTCAGCGACGTCGGCTGCCAGATCACGACGCCCTTGTAGTCCTTCTCCGCGAGTTCGATCGCCTGCACGAGGCCGTCGATCACGCTCGGTCCGATCGTGTTCATCTTCGACTTGAACGATACGATCACGACGTCGTCCTCACCGGCACGGTCGTCGACCCATGCGCGCACCGCGTCGGTCTCGAACAGCGTCTTGCCGTACGTCTTCGGGTCGGCGCCCGCTTCGCCGATGAGCGGCGCGCGGAACACCTGCTTGCGGTACACGGCGAGATCGGAACGCGGCACGAAGCGCTTCGACGCCGGCGCCCACGAGCCTTCGGCCGTGTGCACGCCGCCCTTCTCCGCGACCGGGCCTTCGAGCACCCACGACGGCAGCGGCACGTTCGCGAGCGCCTTGCCCGCCGCGATGTCTTCCTGAACCCATTCTGCAACCTGCTTCCAGCCGGCGGCCTGCCAGCCTTCGAACGGGCCTTCGTTCCAGCCGAAGCCCCAGCGGATCGCGAGGTCGACGTCGCGCGCGTTGTCGGCGATCGACTCGAGATGCACGCCGATGTAGTGGAACACGTCGCGGAAGATCGACCACAGGAACTGCGCGTGCGGATGGTTGGTCTCGCGCAGCAGCTTCAGGCGTTCCGCCGGCGGACGCTTCAGGATGCGGCCGACGGTTTCGTCCGCCTTCGCGCCCGAGTCGACGTAGGCGCCCGTCTTCGCGTCGAGCACCTTGATCGCCTTGCCTTCCTTCTTGTAGAAGCCGCCGCCCGTCTTCTGGCCGAGCGCACCCTGCTTCACCAGCTCGGCGAGCACGGCAGGCGTCTGATAGACCGGGAAGAACGGATCGTCGGCGAGGTTGTCCTGCATCGTCTTGATCACGTGCGCCATCGTGTCGAGGCCGACCACGTCCGCGGTGCGGAACGTCGCCGACTTCGCGCGGCCGAGGCGGCTGCCCGTCAGATCGTCGACTTCGTCGAAGCGCAGGCCGAACTTCGCGGCCTCGGTGATCACGGCGAGAATCGAGAAAATGCCGACGCGGTTCGCGATGAAGTTCGGCGTGTCCTTAGCACGCACGACGCCCTTGCCGACGACGCTCGTCAGGAAGGTTTCGAGCTGGTCGAGGATTTCCGGACGCGTATGCGCGGTCGGGATCAGCTCGACGAGGTGCATGTAGCGCGGCGGGTTGAAGAAGTGCACGCCGCAGAAGCGTGCCTTCAGCTCGTCCGAGAAACCTTCGGACAGCTTCGTGATCGACAGCCCCGACGTGTTGGTTGCGAAGATCGCATTCGGTGCGATGTGCGGCGCGACTTTCTTGTACAGATCGTGCTTCCAGTCCATGCGCTCGGCGATCGCTTCGATCACGACGTCGCATTCGGCGAGCTTCGCGATGTCGTCTTCGTAGTTCGCGGCTTCGAGGTATTTCGCGTCGTCTTTCACGCCGAACGGCGCGGGCGACAACTTCTTCAGGTTCTCGATCGCCTTCAGCGCGATCGCGTTTTTCGGGCCTTCCTTGGCCGGCAGGTCGAACAGCAGCACCGGCACGCGCGCGTTGACGAGGTGCGCGGCGATCTGCGCGCCCATCACGCCGGCGCCCAGCACGGCGACCTTGCGAATCAGGAAATTGCTCACGGGATGTCTCCGGATAATGTCGTGCAGCGCGGGTCAGGAAGGCTGCACGGCGAAGTGAGTACCAGGAACCGTTGCGTTCGGGCGGCGCGCGATGCGCACCGCCCGGCTTGCATCAGAACAGCGATTCGTCGACTTCCATCAGCGTCTTCGAACCGGCGCGCGCGGCGCGGATCGTCGCGGCCGTTTCGGGCAGCAGGCGCGCAAAGTAGAAGCGTGCCGTCGCGAGCTTCGACTTGTAGAACGGATCGCCCGACGCTTCCTTGTCGAGCGCGATGCGCGCCATGCGCGCCCAGAAGTACGAGAACACCAGGTGACCGACGGTGCGCAGGTACGGCACGGCGGCGGCGCCCACTTCGTCCGGGTTCTGCATCGCCTTCATGCCGATTTCCATCGTCAGCTTCTGCACCTTTTCACCGATGTCGGCGAGCGGGTTGATGAACTCGGCCATCTCCGGCTTCACACCTTCGGCTTCCGCGAATTCGGTGACGAGCTTGCCGAACTTCTTCAGCTTCGCACCCATGTCGCCGAGCACCTTGCGGCCGAGCAGGTCCAGCGACTGGATCGAGTTCGTGCCTTCGTAGATCATGTTGATCCGCGCGTCGCGCACGTATTGCTCCATCCCCCATTCGGAGATGAAGCCGTGGCCGCCGAAGATCTGCATCGCGTGGTTGGTCGACTCGAACGCGTTGTCGGTCAGAAACGCCTTGATGATCGGCGTGAGGAGCGCGACGAGGTCGGCCGCTTCCTTGCGCACGGCTTCGTCGGCGTGCGAAAGCTCCTTGTCGATCTGCAGCGCGGACCAGTACGTGAAGGCGCGCGCACCTTCCGCATAGGCCTTCTGCGTGAGCAGCATGCGGCGCACGTCCGGATGCACGATGATCGGGTCGGCCGGCTTGTCCGGTGCCTTCGGGCCGGTCAGCGAACGCATCTGCAGACGCTCCTTCGCGTACGCGAGCGAGTTCTGGTACGCAACTTCCGTGAGGCCCAGGCCCTGCATGCCGACGCCCAGACGCGCGGCGTTCATCATCACGAACATCGCGTTCAAGCCCTTGTTCGGCTCGCCGACCATCCAGCCCTTCGCGTTGTCGAGGTTCATCACGCACGTCGAGTTGCCGTGGATGCCCATCTTGTGTTCGATCGAGCCGCACTTGATGCCGTTGCGCTCGCCCGGTTCGCCCGATGCGTCCGGAATGAACTTCGGCACGATGAACAGCGAGATCCCCTTCGTGCCTTGCGGTGCGTCCGGCAGGCGCGCGAGCACGAGATGGATGATGTTCTTCGACATGTCGTGCTCGCCGCTCGAGATGAAGATCTTCGTGCCGCTGATCGAGTACGAGCCGTCGCCGTTCGGTTCGGCCTTGGTGCGCAGGATGCCGAGGTCGGTGCCGCAATGCGGTTCGGTCAGGCACATCGTGCCCGTCCATTCGCCCGACACGAGCTTCGGCAGGTATTGCTGCTGGAGTTCCGGCGCGCCGTGCGCGTGCAGGCATTCGTACGCACCGTGCGACAGGCCCGGATACATCGTCCATGCCTGGTTCGCCGAGTTCAGCATTTCGTAGAGCGCGTTGTTCACGAACGCGGGCAGGCCCTGGCCGCCGTAGTCCGGATCGCAGCCAAGCGCCGGCCAGCCGGCCTCGACGTACTGCTGGTACGCTTCCTTGAAGCCGGTCGGCGTCTTCACGACGCCGTCGCCTTCATACGTGCAGCCTTCGCGGTCGCCGACCTGGTTCAGCGGAAACAGCACCTCGGAGCAGAACTTGCCCGCTTCCTCCAGGACCTGGTTGATCGTGTCGGCGTCGAGGTCCGCATGCTTGGGCATTTGCTTGACTTCGGCTTCGACGTTCAGAAGCTCGTGCAACACGAATTGCATGTCGCGCAGCGGCGCGGCGTACTGTCCCATGACTCTCTCCAAAGGTGGGCAAAACGGCTCGAGCTCCTGGCGGGCGGATCACGCGCCGCTAACGGCTCTCGCTCTGATACGAAACGATCGTCTTTTCCAGCGCGGCCCACGTGAGGCGCACGGCATCCGGCGAATGCAGGAAGCGGGCGTCGTGATGCAGGCCGAGCGTGAAGCTGTACAACTCGAAGAGCATCAGGTCCGGATCGGTATCCGCACGCAGATGGCCTTCTTCCTTCGCCTGCGAAATGGCGCGCAGCAACGCGGCACGCCAGGCGGTCACGCTCGCGATCAACTGCTCGCGCACGGGGCTGTCAGGCCGGTCGTCATACTCGACGGCGCCGCTGATGTAGATGCAGCCAGTCGTCACCTCCTGGATGCGCTTCTCGATCCAGCGCGCCAGCATCGCCCGCAGGCGCGGCAGACCGCGCGGCTCGCGCAGGCTCGGAAAGAACACCTCGTTCTCGAAACGATGGTGATATTCGCGGACGACCTCGACCTGCAGATCCTCACGCGATCCGAAGTGCGCGAACACACCGCTCTTGCTCATCTGCATGCGCTCGGCCAGCAGGCCGATCGTCAGCCCCTCCAGCCCGTCACGGCTGGCGAGGTCCAAAGCAGCTTCGAGTATCGCGGCACGCGTCTGTTCGCCTTTTCGCATAGCTTTTTCTGTAACCGTTCGGGGGTTCGAATAAAATCGAACGGCCGTACTATTATTGAGTGCGGCCGCTCGCGAAACAAGGAAATTATTAGAAACCGGTGTCTAACCGAGCCGCTATTTTGCGCGATTCCGGCCGGGCCGGAGCGGCTTTTCCGCACGAACGTGCGGACGGATTTTTGAAGGGAACGCTTAGTCGTAACCGCCGACCGTCAGTGCCTTCATCACGATGCGGTACGTGTTGTACGCGAGCCAGTTCAGCATACGCTCGATGCGTGGCCGTGCGGCGTAGCGCGCGGGGTCGATTTCGCGCCCTTCGGTGAACGCCGCCGCGATCGCATCGCGCAACTCGGTCGTCACCGCGTCGTAGCGCACCAGCACCACGTTCGCTTCGTTGTTGAGCATCAGGCTCAGCGCGTCGAGGTTCGACGAACCGACCGTCGCCCAGTTGTCGTCGATCACCGCGACCTTGCCGTGCAGGATCGTCTTGTCGTACTCGGCGACGCGCACACCGGCGCGCAGCAGCGCGTGATACAGGAACGGCACCGCCGTATCGAGCGCCGTGAACTCCTTGCGGCCTATCAGGATCCGCACGTCGACGCCGCGGCGCGCGGCGCCGGTCAGCGCCCGACGCAGCTTGCGCCCGGGCATGAAATACGGGTTCGCGAGCAGGATCTGCTGGCGAGCCTGGCCGATCGCGGCGAGATACGCCTTCTCGATTGCGCGGCGGTTCACGACGTTGTCGCGCGCGACGAACGCGACGCTCGGCTCGGTCACGACCCGCAGCGCGCCAGCCTTGATCCAGCGGTGGCTGCGCATCCAGCGCCGGAACATGTCCGGGAACGCCTCGCCGCCATGCAGCCCGGCCGCATACTGCGCATACGGCTTGTGGCCGAACTGGATCCGGTGCCACTGCAGTTCGAATGCGGCGCGCACGTCCGCCACCGCGGGCCCGGCCATCTCGACCGCGAAATCCCAGCGCGCAAACGGCAGCGTCGCGCTGCCCTGCGTGTAGTC
Organism: Burkholderia latens; assembly: GCF_001718795.1. Taxonomy (NCBI): domain Bacteria; kingdom Pseudomonadati; phylum Pseudomonadota; class Betaproteobacteria; order Burkholderiales; family Burkholderiaceae; genus Burkholderia; species Burkholderia latens. The sequence continues at coordinate 2,847,461 of NZ_CP013435.1, forward strand.
GTCGACGATGTTGATGCCGCCGCAGAACGCGGCAGCATGATCGGTCACGGCGAGCTTGCGATGCGTGCGGGAGAAGCCGAAGCGGCCGAACAGGTAGCGGTTGTAGATGCAATGTTCGACGCCGGCCTCGGCCCACGTATCGAACAGCGGCAGTCGCGCGGTACCGACGCCGTCGGTGATCACGCGCACGCGCACGCCGCGCTGCGCCGCGCGAATCAATGCATCCGACACCGGCCGCCCGGCCGCGTCGTCGCAGAAGATGTAGGTTTCGAGCATCACCTGCTCGCGGGCTGCGTCGATCCGCTCGATCAGCGCCTGGAAGAATTCGGCGCCGGTCTCGCAGAGCCGCACCGTGTTGCCGGTCGTGAAGGCGAGCCGCGACGCGGAGCCGCGCTCCTGCAGGAACATCTGCCGCAATTGCGCGAAGCGCTTGCGGGCTTCCGCATTCATGCGGACGAGCCCTGCGGCGCCCGCGCGAGCGACACGCGCACGGGCAGTTGCAGGATCGCCTCGGCATTCGACGGCGAGAAACAGCGCGCGGCCGCCTCGCGGTACGGCAGCCATGCATAGTCGACATGCTCGCGCGGCGACAGCGTGACGTCGACGCGGTGCGGCACGCAGAGGCCGAACCAGTGCTCGACGTTGCGCGTGACGCCCGGCGCGTAGCGATGCAGGTACTGCGGATAGATCGTGTATTCGATCCGATGATGCCAGTCGATCAGCGCGGTGGCCGGCACGTCGCGCGTGCCGACCGCGATGCCGGTTTCCTCGACCACTTCGCGCGCAGCCGTCAGCGCGAGCGGTTCGTCAAGCGAGTCCTTCGATCCGGTCACCGACTGCCAGAAATCGGGCTGATCGGCACGCTTGATCACCAGCACGTCGAGGTCGGGCGTGTAGATCACGACGAGAACGGATTCGGGAATTTTCGGCGGCTTCGTCATCTCTGTTTCATGCGGCACAGGGCCGTTCGCCGGGCCTGCGCCCGAACGTGCGGCAAGTGCTGCGACTGTACCGCAAAAAAACGAAAAAGGCGCACGAAGCGCCTTTTTCGTCGGGCATCGTGCACGCGCCGCCGCGCGCACGATCCAGAACAAGCGTTACGCCTGCGGCTGCTCCGGCTGACGCAGACGGATGTGCAGTTCGCGAAGCTGACGCTCGTCGACCGGACTCGGTGCCTGCGTCAGCAGATCCTGCGCGCGCTGCGTCTTCGGGAACGCGATCACGTCGCGGATCGAGTCGGCACCGGCCATCATCGTGACGATGCGGTCGAGACCGAACGCGATACCGCCGTGCGGCGGCGCGCCGTACTGCAGCGCGTCCAGCAGGAAGCCGAACTTCGCCTGCGCCTCTTCCGCGCCGATCTTCAGCGCGCGGAACACCTTGCTCTGCACTTCCTCGCGGTGGATACGCACCGAGCCGCCGCCGATTTCCCAGCCGTTCAGCACCATGTCGTACGCCTTCGCGAGGCAGCGGCCCGGGTCGGTCTCGAGGTATTCGAGGTGCTCGTCCTTCGGGCTCGTGAACGGGTGGTGCGCCGCGACGTAGCGCGCGTCTTCGTCGTCGTATTCGAACATCGGGAAGTCGACGACCCACAGCGGCTTCCAGCCGGCCTCGACGAGGCCGTTCGCCTTGCCGAATTCCGAGTGGCCGATCTTCAGGCGCAGCGCGCCGAGGCTGTCGTTCACCACCTTCGCGCGGTCGGCCGCGAAGAAGATGATGTCGCCGTCTTCAGCGCCGGTGCGCTCGAGGATCGCGGCAATCGATGCGTCGTGCAGGTTCTTGACGATCGGGCTTTGCAGGCCGTCGCGGCCCTTCGCCTTCTCGTTGACCTTGATCCATGCGAGGCCCTTCGCGCCGTAGATGCGTACGAATTCCGTGTAGCCGTCGATGTCGCCGCGCGACAGCTCGGCGCCCTTCGGCACGCGCAGTGCCGCGACGCGGCCGTCCTTCGCGTTGGCCGGCGTGCTGAACACCTTGAAGTCGACGTCCTTCATCGCGTCGGTCAGCTCGGTGAATTCGAGCTTCACGCGCAGGTCCGGCTTATCGGAGCCGAAACGCGCCATCGCTTCCGAGTACGGCATCACCGGGAATTTCGCGTCGAGTTCGACGTTGATCGTCGTCTTGAAGATGTGACGGATCATGTCCTCGAACAGGTCGCGGATTTCCTGCTCGCCGAGGAACGACGTTTCGCAGTCGATCTGCGTGAATTCGGGCTGACGGTCCGCGCGGAGATCCTCGTCGCGGAAGCACTTGGTGATCTGGTAGTAACGGTCGAAGTTCGCGACCATCAGCAGCTGCTTGAACAGCTGCGGCGACTGCGGCAGCGCGAAGAACTGGCCTGCGTTCACACGCGACGGCACGAGGTAGTCGCGCGCGCCTTCCGGCGTGCTCTTCGTCAGCATCGGCGTTTCGATGTCGATGAAGCCCTGCTCGTCGAGGTACTTGCGCGCTTCGATCGCGACGCGGTAGCGCAGACGCAGGTTGTGCTGCATCTGCGGCCGGCGCAGGTCGAGCACGCGATGCGTGAGGCGCGTCGTTTCCGACAGGTTGTCGTCGTCGAGCTGGAACGGCGGCGTGACCGACGCATTCAGCACGTTCAGTTCGTGACACAGCACTTCGATCTTGCCGCTCTTGAGGCCGGCATTGACCGTGCCTTCCGGACGATTGCGCACGAGACCCTTGACCTGCACGCAGAACTCGTTGCGCACGCCTTCGGCGGTCGCGAACATTTCCGCACGGTCCGGGTCGCACACCACCTGCACGAGGCCTTCACGATCGCGCAGGTCGATGAAGATCACACCGCCGTGATCGCGGCGGCGCTGCACCCAGCCGCACAGCGACACGGTTTGGCCCAGCAGGTGTTCGGTCACGAGACCGCAGTATTCAGTACGCATCGACATGATGTTTGCTTTCGTTCGGTTTGATCAACGGGCGCCGCAACGCGCGGCCCGGGCGATGATTCTTTACTTACAGCGGCGGCTCGACGGGGCGGCGGGCGGGCGCCGGAACAGGCGCCGGAGGCGCCACGACGCCCATCGAGACGATGTACTTCAGCGCGGCATCGACCGACATGTCGAGTTCGATGACTTCGCTCTTCGGCAGCATCAGGAAGAAGCCGGACGTCGGGTTCGGCGTCGTGGGCACGTACACGCTCACGAACTCTTCCGTCAGATGGTTGACCACGTCGCCGCCGGGCGCGCCGGTCAGAAACGCGATCGTATACGAGCCGCGACGCGGGTATTCGATCAGCAGCGCCTTGCGGAACGCGTTGCCGCTGCTCGACAGCAGCGTGTCCGATACCTGCTTGACGCTCGTGTAGATCGGCCCGACGACCGGGATGTGACGCACGACGGCGTTCCACCACGTGACGAGCTTCTGGCCGATGAAGTTCTGCGTGGCCAGCCCGACGACGAAGATGAACGCGAGCGTCAGCACCGCACCAATCCCCGGCAGGTGGAAGCCGAGCATCCGCTCCGGCTGCCACGACTCGGGCAGCAGCAGCAGCGTCTGATCCATCGTGCCGATGATGAGGCCAAGCACCCACAGCGTGATCGCAAGCGGGACGAGAACCAGCAAGCCGGTCAAGAACACCGTTTTCAGGGTCGTCTTTTTCATCATCTGCCGTCAATGAACCGCGCCCGCAGACGCGGTGTGAGCGCGGCCCGACGGGCCGCGACTGTCAACTGCCGGCGGCGGGCGCTGCAGCCGGGGCCGGCGCGGCGCTCGTCGTCGTGCTTTCGGAACTCGCGGCAGCTGGCGCGGCTGCCGCCGGCGTCGCGGCAGGCGCTGCCGCACCCGCGTCGCCGGTCGCCGGCGCGCTGGTGCCGCCCGAGCCGCCGCGGAAATCGGTGACATACCAGCCGGAACCCTTCAGCTGGAAACCGGCAGCGGTGACCTGCTTGCGAAACGCATCCTTCCCGCATTCGGGGCACTGCGACAGCGGCGCGTCGCTCATCTTCTGGAGCACGTCCTTCGCGAAACCGCACGCTTCGCATCGATAGGCGTAGATCGGCATGATATTTTTCCCGCAGAAACTGGAAACGGCTTGCAAAACCTTGAATTATAGCCGAAACCCCGGCGCGCTCCGGCAACGACCGCGGCGCGGGGGCTTCAGCGACGGCGCCAAGTCAGCCAACGCTCGTGCCCGCCGAACACGGCCAGCGAATCGGTCACCGGCTGGTCCTCGATCAGCTCGAAGTGCTGCGCGAGCAGCGCCTCGAGTTCGCCGCGCTCGATCCCGAACGGCGGCCCTTTAGGTTTCGTCGTCACGAAGAAATAGCCGGCGAGCAGCGCACCGGCGGGCAGCAGCTCGGCCATTCGTGCCGCATACGCGCTGCGCAGGCTCGGCGGCAGCGCGCAGAGGAACGCGCGCTCATACACCCACTGCACGTCGAACGGCGGCCGATACGTGAAAAAATCCGCCTGTTCGACGACGTCTGCATGCGCGCCGAGCTGCGCCTTCGCGATGGCCACCGCCTGCGCGGCGAAATCGATCGCTCGCACCGGCCAGCCGGCCTGCGCGAGCCAGCCGGCCTCCTGCGCACTGCCGCAACCGGGAATCAGCACCGCACACGGGTCGCGCCGCCGCGCGAACGCGCGGAATCCTTCCGGCACGCCGCCGAATTCCCACGGCGTCACGCCGCGCGCGAAACGCTCGTCCCAGAACGACGCGTTGCCGGGGTCGCGCGTCGCGAAATCGGCTGCGCTCGGCGGGCAAGGTTGCGTCGGTTCCGGCATCGCACGGCTCCTTTCGGTCAACCGCCGTACGCGAGCGCGAGCAGCACGCGCGCGACGAGCGCCCCGACGCCAACGGCAAGGCCGAAGATCAGCAGCGCCTGCAGCAGCCGGTTCGTGCGCTTCTGCTCGACGAGGATCTGACGCATCAGCTCCTCGCTTGCCGCGCGCGGCGCGTCGTGGCGCGCCGCCATCGCGTGGTGGATCAGGCGCGGGAGCTGCGGCAGCGTCTTGCTCCACTGCGGCGCCTCGACCTTGAAGCGTTCGTACCAGCCGCGCAAGCCGATCTGCTCGGTCATCCAGCGCTCGAGATACGGCTTCGCGGTCTTCCACAGATCGAGTTCGGGGTCGAGCGAACGGCCGAGCCCCTCGACGTTCAGCATCGTCTTCTGCAGCAGCACGAGCTGCGGCTGAATCTCGACGTTGAAGCGGCGCGACGTCGAGAACAGGCGCATCAGCACCTGGCCGAGCGAGATGTCCTTCAGCGCGCGGTCGAAGTACGGCTCGCACACCGCGCGGATCGCGCTTTCCAGTTCTTCGACGCGCGTCTCGGGCGGCACCCAGCCGGATTCGAGGTGCAGCGTCGCAACACGGTGGTAATCGCGCTTGAAGAACGCGAGGAAGTTCTGTGCAAGGTAGTTCTTGTCGAAATCGGACAACGCACCGACGATCCCGAAATCGAGCGCGATGTAGCGGCCGAACGTATTCGGATCAAGGCTCACCTGAATGTTGCCCGGGTGCATGTCCGCATGGAAAAACCCGTCGCGGAACACCTGCGTGAAGAAGATCTCGACGCCTTCGCGCGCGAGCTTCTTGATGTCGACGCCAGCCGAGCGCAGCGTCTCGACCTGGCTGATCGGCACGCCAGTCATCCGCTCCATCACGAGCACCTGCGACGTCGAGAAGTCCCAGAACATCTCCGGCACGAGCAGCAGGTCGAGGCCCGCGAAGTTGCGGCGCAGCTGGCTGCCGTTCGCGGCCTCGCGCATCAGGTCGAGTTCGTCGTGCAGATACTTGTCGAATTCGGCGACGACTTCACGCGGCTTCAGGCGTCGGCCGTCGGCCCACATGCGCTCCGTCCACGTCGCGATGTCGCGCATCAGCGCGAGGTCGGAATCGATGACCGGCAGCATGTTCGGGCGCAGCACCTTGACCGCGACCGCCTTGCCCGCATGCACGCCCTGCTTCAGCTTCGCGAAGTGCACCTGCGCGATCGACGCGCTCGCGACCGGCTCGCGCTCGAACTCGTCGAACAGCTCGTCGACCGGCGCGCCGAGCGACTTCTCGATGATCGCGATCGCGACCGCCGAATCGAACGGCGGCACCTGATCCTGCAGCTTCGCGAGTTCGTTCGCGAAATCGACCGACAGCAGGTCGCGGCGCGTGGACAGTACCTGCCCGAACTTCACGAAGATCGGCCCGAGGCTTTCGAGCGCGTGGCGCAGCCGCACCGCCGGCGGCGACGAATAGCGGCGGCCGATCGTCGTGATTCGCAGCAGCAGCTTCACGCGTCGGTCGTCGATCCGGGACAGCATCACTTCGTCGAGGCCGAAGCGGATGACGGTGTAGACAATCTTGATGAAACGGAGAATGCGCATGCCCTGCGGCCCTCAGTGCGCGCCGCGCGGGCCGAAACCCGTGCGCGCGCCGATTTTTTGTTCGAGTCGCTCGACCCGCTTTTCCACCCGCGCGAGCGCATCGCGCGCGCGCGCGAGTTCGGCATCGAAGCCGCCGAGCGCCGTGCGCCGGACGACTTGCGGGTTCTCGTCGAGCCAGTACTCGGCGACGGAGTCGAGCACGTTGCGGCCGGTGCGGCGCGCACGCGCGCCGGCGTCGCGCACGACCGTCGCGATCCGGTGCGCGGCCGCGTCGCCGACCAGCTTCGCGAGATCTTCCTCAGGTTCCCAGCGCAGATGCTCGGCCAGCTTCGCGATCTGCGTCGCGAACTCCGCGTCGCCTTCGATCTTCACGTGCTTCATCACGGCCGCCTGGCCGCCCTGCAGGAATGCCGCGACCGTGTCGCCCGCGAGCGCGATCGACACGTCGACCTGTCGCGCATCGTGTGCGTCGACCGCGGACAGATAGCCGTCGGGCTGCACGAGCAGTATCAGCGTGACGGGCGGCACGTCGAGCCGGGCGGTCTTGCCCGCGTAGGGGATCAGGCGGTCGCGCGCCCACGATTCGCGTGCGAGCAGGTGATTGACGGCGGCAGCAAAAGGCTTGGCGGCAAAGGTCATCGGGCTGGGAAAGAAAAAACCCGCGCAGGCCGGGCGCCCACGCGGGTTTCTATTGTAACGTCGGATCGTCGGCGGGCCGCGGCCAACCGCGCACCCGGGCGGCAAGCGGTCGCAGTGCGGCGCCCGGCGCGGGCGGCGGGCGAGCCGCCCGCCGTCACGCTCAGTGCGTGTTGATCTGCTGGATACCCGCGAGCAACCAGCCCTGACTGCCCGACTTCGACAGGTTCCACACCTCGTCGAACGGCGCAGCCGACGCGTTCGCCGATTCGCGGATCAAACCATGGAAGCGCACGCTTGCCGACTGCTCGATCCCGCGATCCTCGATCGCGGCCAGTTCCGCGTCGAGCTGCACGACGTCGGTCTGGTTCGCTTCGTTGCCGCGCGAGTCGAGGTCGATCTTGATCTCGGCGAACATTTCCGGCGTCGTGAACTCGCGGATGTCGGCGAGGTTGCCCTGATCCCACGCCGCCTGCAGGCGGACGAAGTACACCTTCGCGCTACGCAGGAACGCATCGGTGTCGAACCCGGCCGGCACCTGCAGCGGTGCGGCGGCCATCGCGCCGGCCGCGCCCGCGGCTGCCGCGCCGCCGCCGAACACGCTCTGCGCCTCGTTCGCATAGCTGCTGCCGCTGCCGGCATGGTTGCCGACGGCGCCCTGCTGGAACGACGGGCTTTGCGAGTAGCCGCCCGACGACGATGCCGCACCGCCAACCGAGTACGCCGGCTCGTGCGGACGGCGACGGTTCATGAACTTGCGAACCAGCCAGATGCCGATCATCGCGAGCAGCGCGATCACGATCACGTTCGCCATCATGCTCGCGAATGCGCCGCCCAGGCCAAAGTGCGACAGCAGCGCAGCGATGCCAAGACCGGCCGCGAGACCGGCGATCGGCCCGAGCCAGCGCGAGCGGTTCGGCTGCGCGGCGGGCGCCGGCGCGGCCGGATTCGCGCGCTGCGCCTGGGACGGCGCGGCTTGCTGCATCGGCTGCTGCGCCGGCGGCGTGGCCTGGCGCTGCGTGACGGTCGAGTTCTGGCGGCCGATGCTGCGTCCGCCGCCCATGCGCTTCGCTTCGGCGTCGAGCGATGCGAACGTGCCGGCCGTGAGCAGGCCGACCATCAGCAGCGTGCCGACCCGTCGAGCCCACGGCTTCGACGGCTTGCTACGGTTGAACAACGAACGCGATTCGGACATCAGCTTCTCCACATGTAAGGCGAATGTATGGAAAGAACCCCTTAGTACTTGGTTCCAAGGTGTAAAGCTACCACGCCACCTGACAAATTGTAATATTTGACGGCGTCGAGGCCCGCTTGTTCCATCATCGTCTTCAGCGTGTCCTGATCGGGGTGCATCCGGATAGATTCAGCAAGATACCGATAACTTTCAGCATCTTTCGCGAACTTGTCGCCAAGCCACGGTAATACTTTGAAAGAATACAGATCGTACGCTTTTTTCAGCGGTTCCCAGACTTTCGAGAATTCCAGCACCATCACCCGGCCGCCAGGCTTTGCGACGCGGCGCATTTCGGCGAGCGCGGCGTCCTTGTGCGTCATGTTGCGCAGCCCGAACGCCACCGTGACCACATCGAAGTAGTTGTCCGGAAACGGAATTTTCTCGGCGTCGCACAGCAGCGACGGCGTCACGATGCCCTTGTCGAGCAGCCGGTCGCGGCCCACCCGCAGCATCGATTCGTTGATGTCCGTATGCCAGACTTCGCCGGTCGGGCCGGCCGCCTTCGCGAACGCCTTCGTCAGGTCGCCGGTGCCGGCCGCGATGTCGAGCACCTTGAAGCCGGGGCGCACGTTCGCCTGCGCGATCGTGAACGCCTTCCACGCGCGGTGCATGCCCGCGGACATCAGGTCGTTCATCAGATCGTAGTTGCTCGCGACCGAATGGAACACGCCCGCCACTTTCTTCGCTTTTTCAGTTTCCTCGACGCTTTCGAAGCCGAAGTGGGTTTTGCTCATCGCGTTGATCCTCAGTAAATGGCAAGACGGCGCCAAGCGGGCGCCGTCGATTTCAGTGGCAGTGGCCGTGCGGCGCGGGCGCCGCCTGCATCGGCGCGTCGCGCTCGATGCCCGCCGCCTTTAGTTTGTCGAAATAGTCGCGCCACAGCGCATCCTGCTGCGTCGCCAGTTCGTACAGCAGATCCCACGAGTAGATGCCGGTCGAATGGCCGTCGGAGAACGTCGGCTGCAGCGCGTAGTTGCCCACCCCCTCGAGCGCGGTGATCGTCACCTCGCGCTTGCCGGTCTGCAGCGTCTCCTGGCCGGGCCCGTGGCCGCGCACTTCGGCCGACGGCGAATAGACGCGCATCAGCTCGAACGGAATCCGGTAGTTCTCGCCGTTCGGATACTGCAATTCGAGCACGCGCGACACCGCATGCACGACGACGCCGGACGGAATCGGCGTCGTGGAAGTCAAACCGCTCATGGCTGCCTCGAATCGGTCGTTCGTTGAATTTCCTCGCGCACCGCATTGTGCAGCAACGAGGCTTGCGCCGCGCGCGAGCGCAGCAGCGCCTCGGACACGCTGCGCTGGCGCGGCGCCCACACGGGCTGCGGAAAATGGGCATCGTTCGAAAAGCGCGGGATCACGTGCCAGTGGACGTGCGGCACCATGTTGCCGAGGCTCGCGAGATTCACCTTGTTCGGCTGCATCACGCGGCGCACCGCGCGCTCCACCGCGTACACCACGCGCATCAGATGTGCCCGCTCGGGCTCGCCGAGATCCGAGAACTCGGCCACGTGCGCGCCCCAGATCACCCGGCAGAAGCCCGGGTAGTCGTGCTCGCCCGTCGCGAGGACGACGCGCAGCATGTCGTCCTGCCAGAGCACTTCGCCGCCGTCTTCACGGCAAAACACGCATTCCATCGTCGCTCCCATGTGCACGGGCGCCGGTGCATCAGCGCCAGCGCCCGCTCTCATCCGTTGCCCCGCCGGGCGGTCGTCATGCCCGCATTAGACCAGCACGCGCTCGATCCCGCCATTGTTCGCGTGTGCGACATAGTCGGCCATCCAGTTCTCGCCGAGCACCTGGCGCGCGATTTCGACCACGATGTAGTCGGCCTCGAGGTTCGCGTCCTCGTTGTAGCGCGACAGGCCTTGCAGGCACGACGGGCAGCTCGTCAGGATCTTCACGTCCGGGCCGTTCGCGCTCGCGGCGGCCGGCGCCGGCGCGTCGCCGGCCACGACCGGGATGCTGCGCAGCTTCGCAGCGCCCTTGCGGATTTCCTCTTCCTTGCGGAAACGGACCTGCGTCGAGATGTCGGGGCGCGTGACCGCCAGCGTGCCCGATTCGCCGCAGCAGCGCTCGTTCTTTTCGATCTTGTAGCCGTCCTTCTCCGCGCCCATCAGTTCGTTGACGAGCTTGACCGGGTCCATCGTCTTGATCGGCGTGTGGCACGGGTCGTGATACATGTAGCGCGTGCCCGTCACGCCGTCGAGCTTCATCCCCTTTTCGAGCAGGAACTCGTGAATGTCGATGATCCGGCAGCCCGGGAAGATCTTGTCGAATTCATAGCCGGCGAGCTGGTCGTAGCAGGTGCCGCACGACACGACCACCGTCTTGATGTCGAGGTAGTTCAGCGTGTTCGCGACCCGGTGGAACAGCACGCGGTTGTCGGTGACGATCTTCTCCGCCTTGTCGTACTGACCGGAGCCGCGCTGCGGGTAGCCGCAGCACAGGTAGCCCGGCGGCAGCACCGTCTGCACGCCCGCTTCCCACAGCATCGCCTGCGTCGCGAGCCCGACCTGCGAGAACAGGCGCTCGGAGCCGCAGCCGGGGAAGTAGAACACCGCTTCCGAATCGACGGTCGTCGACTTCGGGTTGCGGATGATCGGCACGATCTTGTTGTCCTCGATGTCGAGCAGCGCGCGCGCCGTCTTCTTCGGCAGGTTGCCCGGCATCTTCTTGTTGACGAAGTGGATCACCTGCTCGACCGCGGGCGGTTTGCCGGTGGTCGCGGGCGGATGCTGCGTCTGCTTCGTCACGACCTTCTTCAGCATGTCGTTCGCGAAGCGCTGGACCTTGTAGCCGACGCCCATCATCACGCTGCGCGCGGCGTTGATCGTCTGCGGATTGGTCGCGTTCAGGAAGAACATGCCCGCCGCATTGCCGGCGTTGAATTTCTTCTTGCCCATCTTGCGCAGCAGATTGCGCATGTTCATCGTGACGTCGCCGAAGTCGATCTTCACCGGACACGGCGTCGCGCACTTGTGGCACACCGTGCAGTGGTCGGCCACGTCGTTGAACTCGTCCCAGTGCTTGATCGACACGCCGCGGCGCGTCTGTTCCTCGTACAGGAATGCCTCGACCAGCAGCGACGTCGCGAGGATCTTGTTGCGCGGGCTGTACAGCAGGTTCGCACGCGGCACGTGGGTCGCGCACACCGGCTTGCACTTGCCGCAGCGCAGGCAGTCCTTCACGGAGTCCGCAATCGCGCCGATGTCGGACTGCTGCATGATCAGCGACTCATAACCCATCAGCCCGAAGCTCGGCGTGTATGCGTTGCGCAAATCGGCGCCGTCGAGCAGCTTGCCCTTGTTGAAGCGGCCGTTCGGGTCGACGCGCTGTTTGTATGCGCGGAATTCGGCGATTTCGTCGTCGGTCAGGAACTCGAGCTTCGTGATGCCGATCCCGTGCTCGCCGGAGATCACGCCGTCGAGCGAGCGCGCGAGCGTCATGATGCGTGCGACGGCCGCGTGCGCGTCCTGCAGCATCTCGTAGTTGTCCGAGTTGACCGGGATGTTCGTGTGAACGTTGCCGTCGCCCGCGTGCATGTGCAACGCGACGAAAACCCGGCCGCGCAGCACGCGCTTGTGGATCGCCTGCGCTTCGTCGAGGATCGGCTTGAACGCGCCGCCGTTGAAGATCGCGCGCAGTTCCGCACGGATTTCCTGCTTCCACGAGATGCGCACCGTGCGGTCCTGCGTCACGTGGAATACGGTCGCGCCCGGCTGCTCGTCCGCGCGGTCCGCGAACTTCTCGGCGAGCGCCTCGTAGCCGAGCTGCACGAGGTAGTGCTGCGCCTCGCGCAGCGGCTGGTCGAGCCGGTCGCGCACGAATTCCCAGCGCGCGCGCACGCGCTTGAGCAACTCCAGCGCCTGCTGTACGCGGTCTTCCAGCAGTTCCGCGCTCGGGATCTCGTTCGCATCGTCGGTCTTGCCGAGCGGCAGGTTGCCGCCACGGAAGAACGCTTCGAGCGCGTCGACCAGCTGCAGCTTGTTCTTGAGCGACAGCTCGATGTTGATCCGCTCGATGCCGTCGGTGTACTCGCCCATCCGGTTCAGCGGGATCACGACGTCTTCATTGATCTTGAACGCGTTCGTGTGCTTCGCGATCGCGGCCGTGCGGCTGCGGTCGAGCCAGAAGCGCTTGCGCGCCTCCGCACTGACCGCGACGAAGCCTTCGCCGCTCTTGCCGTTCGCCATCCGGATCACTTCGGACGTCGCCTGCGCGACCGCATCGGCGTCGTCGCCGACGATGTCGCCGATCAGCACCATTTTCGGGAATGCGTTGCGCTTGCTCTTGGTCGCGTAGCCGACCGCGCGCAGGTAGCGCTCGTCGAGGTGCTCAAGGCCGGCGAGAATCGCGCCGCCCTGCTTCGACGTCTCGAACAGGTAGTCCTTGATTTCCACGATGCTCGGGATCGCCTCGCGCGCCTGGCCGAAGAATTCGAGGCAAACGGTGCGCGTGTGCGCCGGCATCTTGTGCAGCACCCAGCGCGCGGACGTGATGAGCCCGTCGCAGCCTTCCTTCTGCACGCCCGGCAGACCGGCGAGGAACTTGTCGGTCACGTCCTTGCCGAGCCCTTCCTTGCGGAAGCGGCGGCCTTCGATCTCGAGCATCTCCGTCTTCAGCAGCTTTTCGCCGGGCGCATATGCGCCGTCGAACCACTTCAGCTCGAAACGCGCGACGTCGACGTCGTGGATCTTGCCCTGGTTGTGCTCGTGGCGCGTGACTTCGAGCCAGTTGCCGTCCGGGTCGACCATCCGCCACCAGGCCAGGTTGTCGAGCGCGGTGCCCCACAGCACGGCCTTCTTGCCGCCCGCGTTCATCGCGACGTTGCCGCCGATGCACGATGCGTCGAGCGACGTCGGATCGACCGCGAATACGTAGCCGGCCGCTTCGGCCGCTTCGGTCACGCGACGCGTGACGACGCCCGCGCCCGAGAAGATCGTCGGCACCTTGTGCGCGACGCCCGGCAGTTCGGTCAGCTCGACCGCGCCGAGCTGTTCGAGCTTCTCGGTGTTGATCACCGCGGAGAACGGCGTGAGCGGCACCGCGCCGCCCGTGTAGCCGGTGCCGCCGCCGCGCGGAATCACCGTGAGGCCGAGCTCGAAGCACGCCTTGATCAGCGCGGCGATCTCGGCTTCGGTGTCGGGGGTCAACACGACGAACGGGTATTCGACGCGCCAGTCGGTCGCATCGGTCACGTGCGACACGCGCGACAGCCCGTCGAAGCGGATGTTGTCCTTCTGCGTACAGCGGCCGAGCGCCTTGGTCGCGCGGCGGCGCAGGTCGGCCATCTTGTCGAATTCGTCCGCGAATTCGTCGACGGCGCGCTGCGCGGCGGCCTCGAGCATCTCGACGCGCTCCGCGCGTTCCCGGCCGGCGTCGTCGTGGTGCTCGGTGAGGTCGGCGCGGCGGCGCTTGCCGATCTCGGTCAGGCGATGGTTCAGCGCCTCGATCAACAGCGCGCGGCGCTTCGGGTTGTCGAGCAGGTCGTCCTGCAAGTACGGATTGCGGCGCACGACCCAGATGTCGCCGAGCACTTCATACAGCATCCGCGCCGAGCGGCCCGTGCGGCGTTCCGCGCGCAGCTCGTCGAGCACCGACCACGCATCCGCGCCGAGCAGGCGAATCACGATTTCGCGATCGGAGAACGACGTGTAGTTGTAGGGAATCTCGCGCAGACGGGGCGCGGGGTCGGCGGCGACGGCGGCGGCCGCGCCATGCGGATCGAAAACTTGTGGTGCGTTCATGTTCGGACGACTCGGAGGGCCGATACACCGTGCACGGGCGTCGGCAAGCGCGTGGGCGCAATCTTGGGGAAATCTGTTCTTGTGCCAGGCGCGCGACTATCTCGCATGGGGCCGGAGCGGGTGAGGACTCACCGTTCCGGGCCGGCAGGGCCTGGCGGCACTCGGAGCCATCAGCACGATCGCGCGCGGCGCGCATGCCGTTCCGCCGCGGGGCTGGCTGCGCGCGGCGACGGCTTCAACGGGGCGATCCGAGGGTGCCTCTGCATCTTCCGATCCTTGATTCAAAACGGAATTCTAACCCATGATCGGCCCATGCGTGGGACGCCGGACAGGTCGTGGGGCTTTCGCCGCAACCCGCGCCAGGCCTGGTTCGACGCGGTTTCGCGGCGGCATTCGCCGTCCGTCCGGTCGGTAACCATGCGGTTAAATCGGTAAAAAGAGACCGCGCCGTGCCGACGACGGCCACGCACGCGGCGCGGCGACGGCGCGTCGGCATGCGGCTTGCGTGCGAGCGGCCCCTTGGCGCTATCATTGATCCTTTACCGTCTGCTTCCGCACCGCACGCGAGCGCCCATGGCATCCCACGATTATCTGAAGAAAATCCTCACTGCGCGCGTCTACGACGTCGCGCTCGAGACGGAACTCGAACCCGCCCGCAATCTGTCGGCCCGGCTGCGCAACCCCGTTTACCTGAAGCGCGAGGACAACCAGCCGGTGTTCTCGTTCAAGCTGCGCGGCGCATACAACAAGATGGCGCACATTCCCGCCGACGCGCTCGCGCGCGGCGTGATCACGGCGTCGGCCGGCAACCACGCGCAGGGCGTCGCGTTCTCGGCGGCGCGGATGGGCAGCAAGGCCGTGATCGTCGTGCCCGTCACGACGCCGCAGGTGAAGGTCGACGCGGTGCGCGCGCACGGCGGCCCGAGCGTTGAGGTGATCCAGGCGGGCGAATCGTACAGCGATGCGTACGCGCACGCGGTGAAGGTGCAGGCCGAGCGCGACCTCACGTTCGTCCATCCGTTCGACGACCCGTACGTGATCGCCGGCCAGGGCACGATCGCGATGGAAATCCTGCGGCAGCACCAGGGCCCGATTCACGCGATCTTCGTGCCGATCGGCGGCGGCGGGCTCGCGGCCGGCGTAGCCGCTTACGTGAAGGCCGTGCGCCCCGAGATCAAGGTATTCGGCGTGCAGGCGGAGGATTCGTGCGCGATGGCGCAGTCGTTGCAGAAGGGCGAGCGCGTCGAGCTGCCCGAAGTGGGCCTGTTCGCGGACGGCACGGCCGTGAAGCTCGTCGGCGAGGAAACCTTCCGGCTCTGCAGCGAATTCCTCGACGGCGTCGTGACGGTCGACACCGACGCGCTTTGCGCGGCAATCAAGGACGTGTTCCAGGACACGCGCAGCGTGCTCGAACCGTCGGGCGCGCTCGCCGTCGCGGGCGCGAAACGCTATGCGGAACGCGAAGGAATCGAGAACCAGACGCTCGTTGCGGTCACGTCGGGCGCGAACATGAACTTCGACCGGATGCGGTTCGTCGCGGAACGGGCCGAAGTCGGCGAGGCGCGCGAAGCCGTGTTCGCGGTGACGATCCCGGAGGAGCGCGGCAGCTTCAAGCGCTTCTGCACGCTCGTCGGCGACCGCAACGTGACCGAGTTCAACTACCGGATCGCGGATGAAAAGTCCGCGCACATCTTCGTCGGCGTGCAGATCAAACGGCGCGGCGAATCGGCGGAGATCGCCGCGAATTTCGAATCGCACGGCTTCAAGACCGTCGACCTCACGCATGACGAGCTGTCGAAGGAACACATCCGCTACATGGTGGGCGGCCGTTCGCCGCTCGCGCTCGACGAACGCCTGTTCCGCTTCGAATTCCCGGAGCGGCCGGGCGCGCTGATGAAGTTCCTGTCGTCGATGGCGCCGGACTGGAACATCAGCCTGTTCCACTATCGCAACCAGGGCGCGGACTACAGCTCGATCCTCGTCGGACTGCAGGTGCCGCAGGCCGATCATGCCGAGTTCGAACGCTTCCTCGCGGCGCTCGGTTATCCGTATGTCGAAGAGAGTGCCAATCCGGCTTATCGCCTCTTCCTGTCGTAAAGGCTTCGTCCCATGAACCCCGAACAATCCCCGCTCGGCAAGGCTACCGTCTACGCGGCGCAGTACGATGCATCGCTGCTGTTCCCGATCCCGCGCGCCGGCGCGCGCGAGCAGCTCGGCATCACGTCGGCGCTGCCGTTCTTCGGCACCGACATCTGGAACGCTTACGAGCTGTCGTGGCTCAACGCGCGCGGCAAGCCGCAGCTCGCGATCGCGACGTTCTACGTGCCGGCCGAATCGCCGAACATCGTCGAATCGAAGTCGTTCAAGCTGTATCTCGGCTCGTTCGCGCAATCGAAGTTCGACTCGGTCGACGCGGTGCGCGACGTGCTCAAGCGCGACGTGTCGGCCGCGTGCGGCGCAAGCGTGTCGGTGCAGCTCGTGTCGCCGCACGATTTCGGCAAGCTCGAGATGGAAGAGCTCGACGGGCTGTCGCTCGACCGGCTCGATCTCGACACCGACGTGTACGAACCGGATCCTTCGCTGCTGTCGGCCGCGGACGCCGAGGACGAAGCGCCGGTCGAGGAAACGCTCGTGTCCGACCTGCTGCGCTCGAACTGCCCGGTCACCGGCCAGCCGGACTGGGGCAGCGTGCAGATCCATTACGTCGGCCCGCAAATCGATCACGCGGGGCTGCTGCGCTACATCATCTCGTTCCGCAATCACACGGGCTTTCACGAGCAGTGCGTCGAACGAATCTTCCTCGACATCCTGCATGCGTGCAAACCGGTGAAGCTCGCGGTGTATGCGCGGTATACACGCCGCGGCGGGCTCGACATCAATCCGTTCCGGACCAATTACAACCAGCCGATGCCGGATAATGCGCGGACTGCGCGGCAGTGAATGAACGCAGGCCGGCAGGCATTTTGACCTGCCGCCCTTCACCTGCCCGCGCATCTCCGGTCGGTCGCGCCTCAACGCCGCCATAACGCAAAGAGGCCGACGCACGCGAATGCGCCGGCCTCTTTGCAATGCAAACCCTCGCCGCGTTACTTCACCGGCGGCTTGTACGCGATGCAATCCACCTCGACCTTGCAGTCGATAACCATGCTCGACTGCACGCACGCGCGTGCCGGCGGGTGTTCGCCGAAGTACGAAATGAACACCTTGTTGAACGACGCAAAATCGCGCGCGTCGTCGAGCCACACGCCGCAGCGCACGACGTGTTCGAGCCCGTAGCCGGCCTCCTTCAGGATCGCGATCACGTTTTCGATCGCCTGCTTCGACTGCGTGACGATCCCGCCTTCGACGACCTCGCCGTTCACCATCGGCGTCTGCCCCGACACGTACAGCCAGCCGTCGGCCTCGACCGCGCGCGCAAACGGCATTACCTGACCGCCGGTGCCCTTCGCTTCGCCCACGCCATATCGCTTCATCGTTTTCACTCCTGTTTCAGTTCCGTTGCGAATGCGTGCGCCGAACGCGGCGCACGCGGAATATCGAAATGCGCCCGCGTTCAGAACGCGGCGTCGCCGCTCGCCGGCACGCGTTCGCCGCGCGCGATGAATCCGCCCGCGCGCTCGCCGGTCGCCCGCCCGTTCTCGTAGGTCAGCACGCCGTTCACCCACACCGCATCGATCCCGTGCGCAGGCTGCTGCGGCTTCTCGAACGTGGCCGCATCGAGCACGCGCGCCGGATCGAACAGCACGAGATCCGCGTGATAACCGACGTGCACTTCGCCGCGCTTCGCGATCCCGTAGCGGCGCGCGGACAGCGACGTCATCTTGCGAATCGCTTCCTCGAGCGGCAGCAGGTTCGTGTCGCGCACGTAATGGCCGAGCACGCGCGGAAACGCGCCCCACAGCCGCGGATGCGGCAGCGGATCGTTCGGCAGCCCGTCCGAGCCGACCATCGTCGCCGGGTGCGACAGGATCCGGCGCACATCGTCCTCGGACATGTTGTGGTACACGGCGCCGGCCGGACGAATCCGCTGCGCGGCCTCCTGCTCGGTCACGCCCCAATCGGCGGCAATCGCCTTCAGCAGCTTGCCGGCGACTTCCGGATGCGGCTCCGACCACGTGATCGTGATGTCGATGTCGCCGGTCACCTGCTTCAGGTCGAGCGTCGACGAGCTGCGGCTGTATGGATAGCAATCGCAGCCGACCGGCTGGTAGCGGCGCGCACGTTCGAGCGACGCGAGCACCTCGGTGCTGCGCCCCCAGTTCGACGGGCCCGCGCACTTCAGGTGCGAGATCACGACCGGCACCTTCGCGTGACGGCCGACGCGGTACGCTTCGTCCATCGCGTCGAGGATCGCGTCGAACTCGGTGCGCATGTGCGTCGTGTACAGCGCACCGGCATTCGCAAGCGGCTCGGCAAGCGCCATCACCTCCTCGGCCGGCGCCGCGAACGCGGAACCGTACGCAAGGCCCGATGACAGGCCGAGCGCGCCATTGGCGAGCGCCTCCTCGAGCTGCGTGCGCATCCCGGCGATCTCGCCGTCGGTCGCCGCGCGGTCGAGGCGGTCCATCTGGTTGTTGCGCAGCGCGGTGTGGCCGACGAGTGCCGCGACGTTCACGGCCGGGTGCGCGCCGTTGACGGCCTCGACATAGGCGGCGAAAGTCGGGTAGCGAAACGCGTCGCGATCGCCGAGCAGGTTCATCGGGTCGGGCGGGTCGCCGTCCAGCGTCACCGGCGACGCGCTGATCCCGCAGTTGCCGACGATCACGGTCGTCACGCCTTGCGAGATCTTCGGCAGCATCTGCGGCGCGCGGATCACGTGGGTGTCGTCGTGCGTGTGCACGTCGACGAAACCCGGCGCGAGCGCGCGGCCGTTCGCATCGACGACGGCCTCCGCAAGCCAGTTCGACAGGTTGCCGATCGCGGCGATGAAGCCGTTGCGGATCGCGACGTCGCGCGTGACCGGCGGTGCGCCGGTGCCGTCGTACAGCTGCGCGCCGACGATCAGCGTATCGGCGGCTTCGGGATGCGAATGCATGGTCAGTCTCCTACCGGTTGACGGTCTCCGCCGCCGCGGTGCGCATCGAGCGCGTGCTTGATGCGGCGCAGCGATTCCCGGCCCGCATCCCCGAGCCGCAACGCGACCCCGGTGACGAGCACGTCGATCGCCATCATCATCGCGTAGCGCGATGTCGAAGGCTTGTAAATGAAATCGGTTTCGAACGCGACGACCGGAATCAGGTGATCGGCGAGCGCCGCAAGCGGCGACGCCGGCGCCGTGATCGCGATCAGCGTCGCGCCATAACGCTTCGCGACGCGGCAACTTTCGAGCAACTCGGGCACGCGCCCGCTCACCGACAGCGCGACGACCACGGCGTCGCGCGACAGCGTCGCCGACACCATTCGCTGCAACAGGCTGTCCTGATAGGTCGCGACCGGTCGGCCAAAGCGCACGAGCCGGAAGCGCAGTTCGTCGGCGAGCGCGGTCGAGCCGCCGCCCTGCCCGTACACATAAATCATCTTCGCGCCGGCAAGCAGGTCGGCGGCCGCGTCGAACGACGTATTGCGCAGCAACTGGTGGTTGTGCGCGAGCGCGACGCGGATCTCGTCGTAGACGACCGATGCGGCATTTGCATCTTCGCCGGGATGCTCGCCGGAAGGCGCGAGAAAGCGCTGCCCGACGGCCGCTGCCTGCGCAACGAGCACCTTCAGTTCTCGCACGTCGCGGCAGCCGACGGCCTTCGCGAATCGCGTGACCGTCGCGACGCTGACTTCCGCGTCGCGCGCGAGCGCGCCGATGCTCGCATGCGCGGCGCGCGCGAGATCGGCGAGGATGAACGCTGCGACCTTGCGTTCGGCTTCACGCAGCTCTGGCGCGCATTCGGCGATCCGCGCAACGATATCGAGGACCGGCGCGGCGAACGGCGCGGACGGCGGGTCGGCTGCAAATGCAGCGGACGGAGTCACGGGCGTATTCATCTGAGAAAAAGGACGCGAAGCTCGATGTTACTAAATAACATCACCGCGCCGATGCTACTTTCTGTACCATCTGCGTGTCAACTTCAGTGCAATGCATCGTGATGATGGAGCGGGATGAGATGAAAGTTACAAACTATCAAGAACCGACAATCAATCCGTTGGGCAAGGGTCTCGGCAACGTGCCGAGCGCGAGCGTGCCGCTCGACGACGCGGGCCGGCTCGAGTGGAACCTGCTCGCGGAAGACGTAAGCCTGCCGGCCGCCGTCCTGTACGCGGATCGCATCGAACACAATCTGAACTGGATGCAGGCGTTCGTCCAGCAGTACGGCGCGCAATTCGCGCCGCACGGCAAGACGACGATGGCGCCGCAACTGTTCCGCCGCCAGCTCGCGGCAGGCGCGTGGGGCATCACGCTCGCGACCGCGCATCAGACGCAGGCCGCGTATCACGGCGGCGTGCGGCGCGTGCTGCTCGCGAACGAGCTGGTCGGCCGCCAGAACATGACGATCATCGCCGGGCTGCTGTCCGATCCCGATTTCGAGTTCTTCTGCCTCGTCGATTCGGCCGACAGCGTCGACCAGCTCGGCCGCTTCTTCGGCGACGCGAACAAGACGTTGAACGTGCTGATCGAGCTCGGCGTGCCGGGCGGCCGCGCGGGCGTGCGCGACGCCGCGCAGCGTGAGGCCGTGCTGGGCGCGATCGCTCGCTATCCCGGCACGCTGAAGCTCGCGGGCATCGAACTTTACGAAGGCGTGCTGAAGGAGGAAGGCGAAATCCGCGCGTTCCTGCAGGATGCCGTCGCGTTCACGCGCGAGCTGGCGGAAGCCGGCCGGTTCGCGCGCACGCCGGCGATTCTGTCGGGTGCCGGGTCGGCGTGGTACGACGTGGTCGCGGAAGAATTCGCGAAGGCGTCCGATGCGGGTTTCGCGGAAGTCGTGCTGCGTCCGGGCTGCTACCTGACGCACGACGTCGGCATCTACAAGAAAGCGCAGACGGACGTGTTTGCGCGCAACCCGATCGCGCGCCGGATGGGCGAAGGGCTGCTGCCGGCGCTGCAGCTGTGGGCGTACGTGCAATCCGTGCCGGAAGCCGACCGCGCGATCATCGCGCTCGGCAAGCGCGACGCGGCGTTCGACGCAGGCTTGCCCGAGCCGGCGCGCCACTTCCGGCCGGGCCGCGACAGCGCGCCGCGCGACGTCGCCGCGAGCGAGGGCTGGGCAGTCACCGGGATGATGGACCAGCACGCGTACCTGAAGATTCCGCCCGGCGCCGACGTGAAGGTCGGCGACATGGTTGCGTTCGACATCTCGCACCCGTGCCTGACGTTCGACAAGTGGCGCCAGCTGCTCGTCCTCGATCCGCAGTTCCGCGTGACGGAAGTCGTCGAAACGTTCTTCTGACGCATCGCACGCGCCGCGTGAGCGCTCCGCCGTCGCGCGGGGCGTTCGTCACGCGCGCTTCAATCTGCCGGAGTACACTGCGCTTTCGTCCTCGGTGCCGCTTCGCCGCCGTTGCTCCAGCCTGCCGCACACGGCGCGAACGGACCCTCAACGCTGTTCAATGGAGAAAGCCATGGCCGCGAAGAAGATCCTGTTCCTGACCGGTGATTTCGCCGAAGACTATGAAACGATGGTGCCGTTCCAGGCACTGCAGGCGGTCGGCCACCACGTCGACGCGGTCTGCCCGGGCAAGCGCGCGGGCGACAAGGTCAAGACCGCGATCCACGATTTCGAAGGCGACCAGACCTACACCGAAAAACCGGGTCACAACTTCACGCTGAACGCGACGTTCGACGACGTCGATGCGTCGGGCTACGACGCGCTCGCGATCGCGGGCGGCCGCGCGCCCGAATACCTGCGCCTCGACCCGAAGGTAATCTCGCTGGTGCGCGCGTTCGCGGAAGCCGGCAAGCCGATTGCCGCGATCTGCCACGCGGCGCAACTGCTCGCGGCCGCCGACGTGATCCGCGGCAAACGCATCTCGGCCTACCCGGCCTGCGCACCCGAGGTGAAGCTCGCCGGCGGCGAATATGCGGACATCCCGGTCGACGCGGCCGTCACCGACGCGCCGTTCGTCACCGCGCCCGCATGGCCCGCGCATCCGGCATGGCTCGCGCAGTTCCTCGCGCTGCTCGGTACGCGCATCGAGCTTTGAACGGCGCCGGCGTGAATTGAAATAATGCGAAGTAAGCGAAACGCCGACAGGTGCAGGGGCGTACGCGCACTGCGCGTCGCCGGTTGAGCGCGGCCGACGGGTGCGCCCCGTCGGGCCCCGCTGCTTCAGTGCGGCGCCGGGGGCGAGCCGACGTCGGCGATCCGCGACTCCAGCATCGCGAGCGCGCCCGACAGCGCGGTCAGCACGTCATCCGGCAATTGCGCCATCGTCTGTTCGATGAACGCCTTGCGGCGCGGCAGACACGCGTCGAACGCGGCGCGGCCTTCGGCGGTCAGCGTGACGTTGGTCACGCGGTTGTCGCGCGCATCGGACGCGCGCTCGATCCAGCCGAGCGCGTCGAGCGACTTCAACTGGCGCGTGAGCGCGCCCGGATCGATGCGCAGCACCTCGACGAGCTTCTTCTGCGACGAATGCCCGCCCATCGTGTGCAGTGCGACCATGATCCGCCAACGCGGCATCGGCTGTCCGACGTGCGTCTCAAATGCGGTCATGAACGCGCGATACGTGCGTCCGAATTGCTGCAAGATCGCGACGCGGTCCTGTTCTTCCATGCGCTCAGTTCTGTTCGTTCAATCGGTCAGTCGGCCGCGACGTGCGGCTCGATCTTGTGCCGCAACGCGATCGGCGGCACGCGTCGGCACTGCCACACCGATACCACGGCGACGACGGCCGCCATCGCGACGCCGACGTGGATCGCGCCGACCAGCGATTCGCGGGCCGCTTCCAGCAGCAGCGCGCCATTATGCCCGGCGCGCGTGAGCTCCGCGACAAGACCGCCCTGCGCGGCGCGATCGATTAGTATCTGCGGATCGGCGAGCTGCGCATGCCATTGCAGCGCGTGATCGCGCGACAGCGCATCGCGCACGCCGCTCGAATACAGCTGGTTGACGAGCGTGCCGGTCAGCGCGGTGCCGATCATCCCGCCGACCATACGCAGCGACTGCAGCAGCGCGGTCGCGATACCGAGATGCTCGCGGCCGGCCGTCTGCTGCGCGAACACGGTCAGGTTCGGCAGCACGAAGCCGAGCCCGATCCCGCCGGCCACCATCAGCGCCATCAACATCCAGCCCGGCGTGGCGTGCGTCGCCACGACGACCCCTGCGCACGCGATGGCGAACAGCACGAACCCGACCTGCAGCATCGCGTTCGGATTGCGGATGCGCGTGACGACACGGCCGTTCATGATGCTGCCGATCGTGATGAACACGACGAGCGGCGTGATCACGAGCCCCGCCTCCTTCGGCGACATTCCGAAGCCGCCCTGGAACAGCAGCGGCGCGTAGAACAGCAGCGAGAACATCGAGAAGCCGGCCAGGATCGCGAGCACGAACAGCGCGGCGAGCGCCCGGTTGCCGAACATGTCGAACGGCAGAATCGGCTGCGCCGAGCGCTTTTCCCAATGCCACAAGCCGATCCCGGCGCCGACCGCGACGACCAGCAGCAGTGACGCCCAGCTCGCCGCGCCGTACTTCGGCAGCCATTCGACGAACAGCTGCAGCGCACCGAGCGACAACGCGATCAGCAGCGCACCGGGCCAGTCGAGCCGCATCTTGCGCTGATGCTCGACGTGGCGCAGGTGAGGCAGATAGCGCCACACGAAGAACAGCGAAAGGATGCCGATCGGCAGGTTCACGTAGAACACCGAGCGCCACCCGAACGACTGCGTGAGGAACCCGCCGAGCGACGGCCCGATCGCGTTCGCGATGCCGAAGGCCGAGCTCATCAGCACCTGCCAGCGCAGCCGCACGACCGAGTCGGGGAACAGGTCCGGAATGCACGCGAACGCAGTGCCGACCAGCATCCCGCCGCCAATCCCCTGCAGGCCGCGCGCGAGGACCAGGAACAGCATGTCGTTGGCCATCCCGCATAGCACCGACGCGCCGGTGAACACGACGATCGACGCGATGACGAACGGCTTCCTGCCGTAATAGTCGCCGAGGCGGCCGAAGATCGGCACGGTAATCACGGAACTGAGCAGGTACGAGGTCGCCACCCACGCGTACAGGTCGAAACCGCGGAGTTCGGCGACGATGGTCGGCAGCGCGGTGCCGACGACGGTCTGATCGAACGCGACCAGCATGGTGACGAACGAGATCCCGATCATCGCCAGCAACGATTCACGGAACGGCAGCAGTTGCCCGCTCGAATGGTGGGCGGCAGTATGGACGGCCATTTTTTGTTGATGCAACTTTTGACGGGTCAAGCAATCTCAAAATTCTAGCATGCCGGAGTAATCTAGGCCGGCGACGTTCGGGGGCCCGTTCCCGGCCGCGAAGGAGAAACATGGAACCGATTTCGATCACGCCCGCGGCGACGCTGTCGCCGGAAGACCAGGACGCGCTGCGGCGCGCGAAGCAGGTGCTGGAAAGCCCGTCGCTGACGATGAAGCTCACGGGCGTGCTGGGCGCGCCGGTCGAGAAAATGATCGCGCGGCTGCCCGATTTCGCGACCGGGAAGATCAACGACGCGACGCAGCTCGCGCTGCGCAAATGCCTGAACATCGCACTGCGCACGCTCGGCAAGCCGCAGACGCCCGATGCGGAGCCGGAGAAGCCGAGCAACCTGCTGCACAAGCTCGCGGTCGCGACCACCGGCGCTGCGGGCGGCGCGTTCGGCTTCCTCGCGTTGCCGGTCGAGTTGCCGGTGACGACCACGCTGATCTTCCGCTCGGTGTGCGACATCGCGCGCAGCGAAGGCGAGGATCTCGGTTCAGTGGATACGCAGCTGCAGTGCCTGGCCGTCCTCGGCATGGGCGGTGCGCCGGACAAGCAGGAGGAAGAAGCCGATCTCGGCTATTTCGTGCTGCGCGGTGCGCTCGCGCAGGCGATTTCGAAGGCGTCGTCGGACATCACGACGAAGGGCGTCACCGCGCACGGCTCGGCAGCGGTATTCAAGCTGGTGCAGACGGTCGCGTCGCGCTTTTCGGTGCAGGTGACCGAGCAGATGGCCGCGAAGTCCATCCCGGCGATCGGCGCGGTGCTCGGCGCGACGGTCAACACGCTGTTCATCGACCACTTTCAGCAGATGGCGCACGGCCACTTCACCGTGCGCCGGCTCGAGCGCAAGTACGGGTCGGTTGCGGTGAAGGCCGCGTATCAGGCGATCGACGGCTCGCCCGCGCGCTGAATCGCCCGCTCGACCGCGACGCGACGCAGGAACGCCGCGGCACGATCGAGCGCGTCGCGCGACTCCGGCACCATCGGCGTGTACAGCTGCCACACGTGCGGCATGTCGGGCCACACCTCCAGTTCCACCGGCACGCCAGCCGCCTTCGCGTTGTCGGCAACGCGCCGCGCATCGTCGAGCAGCACCTCGGTGCTGCCCGCCTGGATGAACAGCGGCGGCAGTCCGGCAAGATCCGCATAGAGCGGCGACGCATACGGATGCGTCGCCGGTGCATCACCGAGATACAGCTTTGCCGCCTTCGGCAGCGCGGCGGCCGAGAACATCGGGTCGCGGCCGTCGTTGGTACGCATCGTGTCGCCGGTGCCCGCGAGATCGGTCCACGGCGAGAACAGGATCGCGCCGGCCGGCAACGGCTCGCCGCGATCGCGCAGCGCGACGAGTGTCGCGAGCGCGAGACCGCCGCCTGCCGAGTCGCCGCCGAACACGATCGACTCGGGCGGCGTGCCGAGCGCGAGCAGTTGGCGATACGCGGCCAGCGCATCGTCGAGCGCAGCCGGGAAGCGGTTTTCCGGAGCGAGCCGGTAGTCGAGCGAGAACGAGCGCACGCCCGCGCGCCGGGTCAGCCGGAACACGAGCGGCCGATGGGTTTTCGTCGAACAGAAGTAGTAGCCGCCGCCGTGGAAATACAGCAGCGTGCGGCCGGCGCCGCGCGCCGCGACCGCGCCGGTGCGCTCGAGCCATTCGCCGCGCAGCGGCGCGTCGCCGGGCCCGTAGCATTCGCGCAGCCGATAGCCCGACGGCACACGCCGCGGGATGACCATTCTGAGGTCGGTGAAGCGCCGCGCGCGGGCGGGGTCGAGCACCGGGCGCATGGTCTCCGGACGAAACTGCCAGCGCAGCAGCCAGCACGCGAACTTGCTTTGCCAACTCATCGAACACACTCCGTCGTCGCGGTGTGGCGATGGTACGTGCAATCGTCGCCACGCCGCTCGACCGGAGCCTCCATATCAAACGCGGGCGCGCGGATTCGCCGGGCTCAGTTCGCCGGCATCAGCTGGCCGCGGATTTCGCCGGCCGGATGCTCCTTCGTGTGCACGTTGAAGTACCACTTGCCGCTCATCAGCTCCGTCACCTGCGCGTCGGTGAGCTCCTTCTCGCCCTTGATGGGGCTCGCAAGCCCGTCTTTCGGGATCGGCACCTGCACGCCCGCGTTCTGGCCGACCGGCGCGGGACCGTGGAAGTGGGCGGCGGTCGCCGGACCGGTGAGGTGATCGTAAGTCACCGTCCACCGAAGCATGTGGGTAGCCGTGTCGTAGGTAGCGTCGACCGCGCCGGAGCCTTTCGTCGCGGTGGGCGGCACCTCGCTCGACGGCTGCAGGCTGGCGGACAGATGCATCGTTTCGGCGGCGGCACTGCCGGCGGCCATGACGCCTGCGAGCAATACGGCCTGGAGCAAACGCAGCTTCAGCATGAATCCTCCTTGTACGACTTGGGACGCCGCCCGGCCGGGGGCGCTCCATGATGGTAGTCGATCGCCGCTGATCCGGCAGCACATGCGCGAACCGCCAGCCTGCCGGAACCAGGAAGAGACCTTTGCACCGCAAGCCCTGAATCCGCGTGCGGCCTTTCGCTACACTTCGTCTCACAGTTGCTTGTTTCCTTCGTCCGAAGGAGTCTGCGAGTATTCACGCGGCCGCCCGGCCGCGTTTTTTTTTGCCCGCGCCGCCTCGAATCGGGCCTCGGGATGCAGATTGGTTACCGCGAACCGCCGATCATCACGAATCGACCGGGTGACGAGCAGCTGCGGCGACGCTCGCGCATCACGCGCGATAGCCCGGATCGATGCGATCGACGATGCGCTGCAGCGCGTCGAATGCGTCCTGCCCCGCACCGTGCTTCGGATCGAAATTCAGCGAATCGCGCACGCAGCCCTCGAGTACCGATGGCTCGATCGGCAATGCGTCGCCGATAGCGCGCGTTGCGACCTGCACCTCACACGCGCGATTGAGCAGCCACATCAGCGAGAAGGTCTGCGCGAGCGTCG
The DNA here is from genome assembly GCF_001718795.1 of Burkholderia latens. NCBI lineage: Bacteria > Pseudomonadati > Pseudomonadota > Betaproteobacteria > Burkholderiales > Burkholderiaceae > Burkholderia > Burkholderia latens. The sequence continues at coordinate 2,874,737 of NZ_CP013435.1, forward strand.
CGCCGATCGTCACCGGCCCGTGGTTGCGCAACAGCAGCACAGGTCGCCCGCCGGCGCTGGCGACGATGCGCCGGCCTTCGTCGAGATGCACGGTGATGCCCTCGAAGTCGTGATAGGCGATCTTTCCGTACAGCTGCGCGGAGTAGAAGTTCGAGAACGATAGCCCGTCGCGCGAGCAGCACACGGCCATCGTCGGCGTCGTGTGCACGTGCATCACGCAATGCGCATCCGGGAGCGCCGCGTGGATCGCGCTGTGGAACGTGAAGCCCGCCGGGTTGATCGGCCAGTCGGAATGCCCGATCACGTTGCCGTCGATGTCGATTTTCACGAGATTCGACGCGCAAACCTCGCGGTAATGGAGCCCGAACGGATTGATCAGGAAATGGCCGTCTTCGCCGGGCACGCGCAGCGAGATATGGTTGTAGATCAGCTCGGTCCAGCCGAGATGGTCGAAGATCCGGTAGGCGGCCGCGAGCTGCACGCGCGCCTGCCATTCGGCTTCGGAGAAACGGGCGGGACGCGTGAACGGCTGGTTCGGTACACGTTGCATGGGCTACTCCGGTTGCGGGCGGGCGCGGCCGCACGTGCGGCGCACATCGTCCATCGTCGGCAGGCGCCAGATGCGCGGATGGCGCATGCGGCGCGGCGTGCGGCAAGGCTCCGACCCGCATTGCGCGAGCCGCCGCCGAGACCGTCACGTCATGGATATCGTTGCGTGCACAACGATATCACCTTTGCCCGCACGCCGGTATCGCGGGTTTTGCCGGAGTCGTTCGCGCCCTTACAGCTGGTCGTCGACGGGCAGCAGCGTGAAGATGCCCGTCATCACGTTGCGCAGCAGCCCCGCATGCGGGTCGACGTGATAGGTCGTGGTGCGGCCGTCGTCGGTACCCGTCCATTCAAGCGCGGGCGGGCTGCCGTCCGCCTGCTTCGCGAGCGTCACGCGGTAGCTTTCGTCGGGCTGCGTGACGCGCGCGAAGATCGCCGCGGCCTGCTCCGCGAGCACCGGGCTGTGGATCACCAGCGCCAGCTCGGTGTTCAGGTGCGCGGAGCGCGGGTCGAGGTTCAGCGAACCGATCACGAGGATTTGCCGGTCGATCACATATGCTTTCGCATGCAGGCTCGCACGCGAGCGAGAGCCGAACAGCCGTGGCGGCGCCTGGTCCGGCTGCGACTTGAATTCGTATAGCTCGACGCCGCGCTGCAGCAACGGTACGCGATACGGCGCATAGCCGGCCTGCACCGCGATCGCGTCGGTCGCGGCCAGCGAATTCGTGACGATCGCGATACGCACGCCGCGCGCGGCCGTGTCGCCGAGGATCTTCACGCCGGCGTCGTGCGGCACGAAATACGGCGAAAACGCGAGGAACTCCTTGCGTGCGCCGCGCGCGAGTTCGGCCAGGCGCTGCATCGGCGGACTCACGTAGGTGCCGGTCGGTCGCGCGATCTTGTCCGGCGCATCGACCTTGAATTCGGCCGGCGCCCACACGAGCTCGAGCTGCTCGCGTGCGATCTGCTGCGCGAGCGGCGTCGCGTTCAGGGGCTTCGCGTTGTACGGATCCGCGTTCTTGCGCCAGTGCTCGCGCAACTCGTCGCGCGTCGCGTCGAGATCCTTCGGATCGAACTTCTGATGATTCAGCACGCGCAGCGGATAACTGCTCGCGCTTGCCCAATAGTCGTCGAAGCTCTTCGAGATGTCGTGCGTCACCGGCCCGGCCGACAGCACGTCGAGATCGCGGAACTGCAGGGTCGGGCTCGCACTGAAGTATTCGTCGCCGAGGTTGCGGCCGCCGACGATCGCGAGCTGGTTGTCCGCGATCATCGCCTTGTTGTGCATGCGGCGCGTGAAACTGTCGATGCGCGTGAGGAAGTTGGCCGTGCGCTCGACCATTCCGCGCTGCGACGCGCCGAACGGATTGAATACGCGGATCTCGATGTTCGGGTGCGTATTCAGCGAGGCCATCACGCGGTCGATGTCGTGGAAGTTCAGGTCGTCGACCAGCATCCGCACGCGCACGCCCCGATCGGCCGCGTACAGCGCCGCGGCGAGCAACAGCTTGCCGGTCGTGTCCTCGGTCGCGATGTAGTACTGCATGTCGAGCGTCTTCGTCGCCGCACGCGCGAGCGCGATACGCATCTGCAACGCGGTCGCGCCGTCGGCGAGCAGCCGGAAACCGGACTGCCCCGGATGCGCGGCCGCCGGCGCCGCCAGCGCGTCGCGCAGCGGCGTCGCGCTGTCGGCCGACAGCGCGTGGGACACCGGACGATCGAGCGACGTGGCGGGCGGGTGCGTCGCGCAGGCGACGAGCGGCAGCAGCGCGCACGCGATCAGTGCGCGGGCCGGGCGGCACACGGCGCGCCACGACAGCGCGGCCGGTGCGCGCCGGATCAAAGACGTGAGCACGGAGGCTTCCTCGACAATCGGATCAATGGGCACGTGATCGCCGCGGCGCGCGGCTGACGGGCAGTTCCGGCCGATTCTAGTAGCCGCCCGATGAACCGGTCAATCGCACGGCGGGCCAGAGCGCCGCCGCGCGGCCGCCGCGCAAGCTCGGCGCGCCGGTGGTCCAACCAATCTCACGACGTGTTGCCACTTCGCTCGAAATGACTTCGCACATAGTCGATATGGGTCTGCATCGCGGTGCGCGCCTCCTCGGGCCGGTGCGCGCAGATTGCATCGCAGACGACACGGTGCTGCTGCAACAACAACTCGGACGCCTGCTCGTCGCACGTCGTCATCCCGGCGACGTTGATCGAAATGTGCTCGCGCAGCATCCCGATCACGCTCGTATGCAGATGCAGGAACATCGTGTTGTGCGATGCGAGCGCAATCGCCTCGTGCAGCTTCGCGTCGGTTGCCGCCTCGACGGCCGCGTCCTCGTTCGCGTGCGCGGTTTCCCGTACCGATAGAAATCCATGGAGGAGACACCCATGCAGGTTTGGCGTCAGATCTATACGCCGCTCGGCAGCCTCGGGCTGTCGGCGTTCGTCGCCGCAATTCCGATCATCTTCTTTTTCGTCGCGCTTGCCGCATTGCGGATGAAGGGGCACGTCGCCGCGGCAATCACGCTGCTGCTGTCGCTCGGCGTCGCGATCCTCGCGTACCGGATGCCGGTGCCGCAGGCGCTCGCGGCGGCCGGCTTCGGGTTCGCGTACGGCCTGTGGCCGATCGCCTGGATCATCGTCGCGGCCGTGTTCCTGTACAAGATCGTCGTGAAAACCGGCCAGTTCGACGTGATCCGGGCGTCGGTGCTGTCGATCACCGACGACCAGCGGCTGCAGATGCTGCTGATCGGCTTCTCGTTCGGCGCGTTCCTCGAAGGCGCGGCCGGCTTCGGCGCACCTGTCGCGATCACGGCCGCGCTGCTCGTCGGCCTCGGCTTCAAGCCGCTGCATGCAGCCGGGCTCTGTCTGATTGCCAATACCGCGCCGGTCGCGTTCGGCGCGATGGGCATTCCGATCATCGTCGCCGGGCAGGTGACGGGCCTCGACGCGTTCCACATCGGCGCGATGGCCGGCCGCCAGCTGCCGCTGCTGTCGCTCGCCGTGCCCTTCTGGCTCGTGTTCATGATGGACGGGCTGCGCGGCGTGCGGCAGACGTGGCCGGCCGCGCTCGTCGCCGGCGGCAGCTTCGCGATCACGCAGTATTTCACGTCGAACCACATCGGGCCGGAGCTGCCGGACATCACGTCTTCGCTCGTCAGCCTCGTGTCGCTCGCGGCGTTCCTGAAGATTTGGCAGCCGAGCAGTGCGACGCAGAGGGCAGGCGGGATCGTCGTGTCCGGCGGCGCTGCGGCGCTCGCCGGGTTCGGCGCGGGCGACGGCGGTTCGGGCTCGAGCCGCCGCGCGTCGCCGTACACGTTCGGGCAGACGGTGCGCGCGTGGTCGCCGTTTCTGATCCTGACGGCCGTCGTCACCGTGTGGAGCCTCGCGCCGTTCAAGGCGCTGTTCGCCGTGCACGGCGCGCTCGCATCGACCGTGCTGAAGTTCCACGTAGCCGGGCTCGATCAGCTGATCGTGAAGACTGCGCCGATCGCCGCGACGCCCAAGGCGCTCGATGCGGTGATGAAGATCGATCTCGTATCGGCGGTCGGCAGCGCGATCCTCGTGACCGCGCTGATCTCGATGGCACTGCTGCGGATGAAGCCGCGCGACGCGCTCGTCACGTTCGGCGAAACGCTGAAAGAGCTCACGCGCCCGATTCTGTCAATCGGCCTCGTGCTCGCGTTCGCGTTCGTCGCGAACTACTCGGGGATGTCGTCGACGCTCGCGTTGATGCTCGCCGCGACCGGCGCCGCATTCCCGTTCTTCTCGCCGTTCCTCGGCTGGCTCGGCGTGTTCCTGACCGGCTCCGACACGTCGTCGAACGCGCTTTTCTGCTCGCTGCAGCAGGCGACCGCGCATCAGCTCGGCGTGCCCGAGACGCTCGCGGTTGCCGCGAACACGACGGGCGGCGTGACGGCGAAGATGATCTCGCCCCAGTCGATCGCGGTCGCATGCGCGGCGACGGGCCTCGTCGGCAGGGAGTCCGAGCTGTTTCGCTTCACGGTGCGCCACAGCCTGCTGTTCGCGGTGATCGTCGGTTTGATCACGCTGGTGCAGGCATACGTACTGCCCGGGATGGTGCCGTAACCGCCGGCGCGGCGGCGCGGACCGGCGCTTTGCGCACCACTTTCCCGGCCGCTGAAAAAAAGAAACCCCCACGCCCGCGAGCGCGTGGGGGTTTCTGCATGGACATCGTCGTCGCGGCTGCCGGGTCGCCCCGGCGCCGGCCGGCGATCAGCTGCCCTTCGCGATGCGATCCTGGATATGCTGCGCACGGCTCGTCGACGACGGGTGCGAGCTCATCATCGAGCTCTTGCCGCCATCGAGCTGCGCGAGCTTCTGGAACGCGGTGACGAGGCCCTTCTGGTTCATGTTCTTCTGCTTCATCAGGTCGAACGAGTAGTCGTCGGCCGCGCTTTCCTGCGTCTGCGAGAACTGCGCGTTGATGAACTTCTCGGTGATGTCGCCGAGCTGCGAGCTCGTCAGCGCCGCAACGCCCGGCGAAGCCGCGCCGGCCGCGGTGCGCGCCGCGCTCACCGCGTACGCCGTCTGCATCGCCTTCTTCGAATGACCCAGTGCGACGTGGCCCATTTCATGACCGATCACGCCACGCAGTTCGTCGTCGTTCATCATGTCCATCAGGCCGCTGTACACGCGCACGCAGCCGTTGCCCATCGCCCACGCGTTCACGTCCTTGGTCAGATAGACCTTGTAGTTGATCTTCTGGCCGTTCAGCGTCATGTCGCCGAAGCCCTTCATCACCTTCGTCAGGCGCTTCGCATACGCGCTGTTCGGCGCCGCGATCTTCGATTCCGCATCGCTCGCCTTGCACGAGTCGTTCGACAGTGCCGCGATGTCGCTGTCCGACAGCGTCGCTGCCTTGAACAGGTTGGTCCCCGCCGACGTGAGGCTGTTCGCGTCGAGATTCTGCACGCCGCCGCATGCGCTCAACAGGAACGCCATGCCACACGCTGCCGCCGCTTTCTTGATATGCATCCCGGATCCCTCGGTAGTTAGTATTTGGGAGCGGCGATTTTGCATAATCCGGCAGAAAATTACCAGATGTTTACATCGCATGACATGCTGATTGTTTAGCGAATCGTAATGAACGAAGATATTGCTTCGCGGACCGGCAATGAACCGGCAATCAGTCGCCGTGTCCGGGCAAGCGGCTGAAAGGGGAACGCGACCGCCGCGTGAGCCTGCGCGCCCGCGCGTGGGCTATCTGGCGAGCATGCGCGACGTCGACGCATTCGTCGATCGACTCGACGCGTTCGCGCTGCCGCTGACCGTCGACGCCGAACGCGTCGGCGGCGACGACCGCCCGGTGCTGTACGGCTTCGCGCTGCGCTGCGGCGAGCGCGTGCTGTTCAGCGGCCGCGCCGCGGTGATGCTCGACGCATCGGCCGCCGGCGCATTCGTTCCGCCGCCTGCCGGGCGCGCGGAGCCTCGATGAATCAACCCAGGAAAGCCAGGTCGTGAAAGCACGTCAGTTCATTCGCACCGCGTTCGTTCTCGCGCTGATCAGCCCGATCGCGCACGCGGACATGTCGGACATGTCGGAAGTGAAGCAGGACATCAAGCGAGACTCGAAGGAAGCCGCGCACAAGACCGGCGAAGCCGCGCGCAGCTTCGGCCATGCGACCGCGAGCGCTGCAAAGGCGGTCGGGCACGGTATCGCGCATGCATCGCGTGAGGGCTGGGATGCCACCAAACGCACGACGAAGCGGATCTTTCACAAGAACGATTCGGGCGACGGCACGCAGAAGCGCAACGATTGAGCGTGAAGGTCCCGCGCTCCGCAAGCGGATGCGCGGGATGCGGCACGACGCCGAACGCGCGGCTGCCGCGCCGCCGGCGTCATCGCGCGCTGCCGCCACGCGTCCCACGCGCGGGCCCGCGCGCAAGGCGCTTGCCGTACGCGATGAACCAGCAATCGCGATGGTCGAAGTTGCGCAACAGTCGCGCGCGACGCCGCTCGAGCCAGTGAAGCGCGATCGCCATCGTCAACGCGACGGCCAGCGCCGAGCCGCCGATCGCGAGTCCCATCCAGGTTTCACCCATGCCGCCTCCGGAATGCGAAGCCGGTGCGGCGCGCGTGCAGCGGTTGCCTGGCCGTAGCGCGGGGCGAATTTGCCTGCCGCGTGCGCGGCAAACCGGCGCCGCGCTCCGTCACCGCGCACGCGCGCCGCTCCGGCGCTCGATACAGCGGGAGCACGGCCCGGACACGCGCAAGCGCCGCCCGGGCCGCTGCGCTTCAGCACATGTGCTGGCCGCCGTTGATCGCGATGTTGGAGCCCGTCACGAAGCCGGCATCCTCCGAGCACAGAAACGCGATCAGCGCGGCGACTTCCTCCGGTCGACCGAGCCGGCCCGCCGGAATCTGCGGCAGGATCTTCGTGTCGAGGATGTCCTGCGGAATCGCAGTCACCATCTTCGTCGCGAGGTAGCCAGGCGACACGGTGTTCACCGTCACGCCCTTGCGCGCAATTTCGAGCGCGAGCGATTTCGTGAAACCGTGCATGCCGGCTTTCGCGGCCGCGTAGTTGGTCTGGCCGACCGAGCCCTTCGAGCCGTTGACCGACGCGATGTTGACGATGCGTCCCCAGCCGCGCTCGACCATGCCGTCGCACACCTGCTTCGTCATGTTGAACACGGAATCGAGATTGGTGCGGATCACCGCATCCCAGTTGACCTTGTCGAGCTTGCGCAACGTCATGTCGCGCGTGATGCCCGCGTTGTTCACGAGGATATCGATCGGGCCGACGTCCCGGACGATCTTCTCGATGCATTGCTGGCAGGAATCGTAATCGGCCACGTCCACCGGATATGCGCGGAATTCGCGGCCGGCCGCATGCATCTCGGTCAGCCAGCGATCGGCGCCGGTATTGTTCGGCGAATACGTGACGACGACCCGGTGGCCAGCATCGCTCAACCGGATGCTGATCGCTTCGCCCAGACCGCCCATCCCGCCCGTCACAACTGCAATTCGCTTAGTCATCCTATTATTCACCGGCAAGTAAATTAATCAATGATGCGAAGCGGCGGCACTGCTGATGCCGCCGGCTCCGCCGCTGCGACGCGCTCCGCCCGCCACGCGGACGCGGCGCGCATCGGAACATCACGCTTGTTGTTCGCAGCTTGTCCCGCGCGAAGCGCACTTCGCGCGTGTGCGGCGCAGGTTGGCGCCGCACGCGTGCATGACCTTCAGAACCCGCTCAGTCGCGCTCGACCGCGAGCGCGACGCCCATCCCGCCGCCGATGCACAGCGACGCCAACCCGCGCTTCGCGTCGCGCTTGACCATCTCGTGCAGCAGCGTCACCAGGATCCGGCAGCCCGACGCGCCGATCGGGTGGCCGATCGCGATCGCCCCGCCGTTCACGTTCACCTTCGACGTGTCCCAGCCCATCTGCTTGTGCACCGCCAGCGCCTGCGCCGCGAACGCTTCGTTGATTTCCATCAGATCCAGGTCGCCCGGCGTCCAGCCCGCGCGCTCCAGCGCACGGCGCGACGCCGGCACCGGGCCCATGCCCATCACGCTCGGATCCACGCCCGCGTTCGCGTACGCCTTGATCCGCGCAAGCGGCGTCAGACCCAGCGCCGCCGCCTTCTGCGCCGACATCACCAGCACCGCCGCCGCGCCGTCGTTCAGCCCCGACGCGTTCGCCGCCGTCACCGACCCGTCCTTCGCGAACGCCGGCTTCAACCCCGCCAGCGATTCTGCCGTCACGCCGTGGCGCACGAATTCGTCGGTCGCGAATTGCACCGGCTCGCCCTTGCGCTGCGGAATCGCCACCGGCACGATCTCGTCGTTGAAACGGCCGGCCTTCTGCGCGGCTTCCGCCTTGTTCTGCGACAGCGCCGCGAACGCGTCCTGCTCCTCGCGCGTGATCCCGTATTCCTTCGCAACGTTCTCCGCGGTGATCCCCATGTGGTACTGGTTGTACACGTCCCACAACCCGTCGACGATCATCGTGTCGACCAGCTTCGCATCACCCATCCGGAAGCCGTCGCGCGAGCCCGGCAGCACGTGCGGCGCCGCGCTCATGTTTTCCTGGCCGCCGGCGATCACGATCTCCGCATCGCCCGCGATGATCGCGTTCGCCGCGAGCATCACGGCCTTCAGGCCCGAACCGCACACCTTGTTGATCGTCATGCCCGGCACCGCATTCGGCAGGCCGGCCTTGATCAGCGACTGGCGCGCCGGGTTCTGCCCGGAGCCCGCCGTCAGCACCTGGCCCATGATCACTTCGCTCACCTGGTCGGGCTTCACGCCCGCACGCTCCAGCACCGCACGAATCACCGTCGCGCCCAGCTCCGGTGCCGCAACCTTCGCGAGCGAGCCGCCGAATTTGCCGACCGCGGTCCGCGCGGCCGATACGATCACTACGTCCGTCATGTTCTGTTCCTGCATTGAAGTCAGTGGGTCGATCCGTGTGCGTGCCCGAACCGGACGGCGCAGATGCGCCGCGCGGCCGGGAATGCGGAGGAACGGCCGCACGCTTGCGCGCGCGACGCCTCCGCACGATCGGGCCGCGGCCGGTCACGCTGGGCCGGCGGGCGCTTCATCGATCGTCGCGTGGCACACGCGGCAATCGGCGCCCGCCCGCGCCGCTTTCGGTCGTGTCGTGTCGCGTGAATCGCGCTCAGGCCGCCGTGTCGCGCGAAGCCGCTTCCTTGCGCGCGGCGGCGGCCGTCTGCCTGGCGCTGCGCGCCGTCGTTTCGGTGACCGCGTCGAAACCGCTTTGCGCGGCCTCGATCGCCTGCCCGGTCGCGGCGCGCATTGAATCGGCCGCGGCAGTCGCCGCGGTCAGCGCCGAGTTGAGCGCGGCGACCACGGCGCCCGAACCGGCGGGCGCATGCTTCGTCAGCTCACCGACCACGTCCTTCACGCGCTTGTCCGTCTGCTCGTACTGAGCCTGCGCGACCTTCGCCCATTCGGCCTGCGTGGACACCGCGATGTCGAACAAATGGCGGCCGTAAGCGACGGCCTTGCCGGCAGCTTCCTGCGGCGCGGCAACCTGCTGCGCGAAACTCGCGACCGGGTTGTTCGCATTGAACGCGTTCTTCAGCTTGTCCTCGTATTCCTCGAGCGCCGTCTTGGCCGCTTGCAGGTTGAGTTCAACCACGGCTTCGAAGCCATTGATTGCCGGACGGGCGATCGCGAACCACGCGGCAATGCCGGACTGGTAATCGGCGGCGAATTTTTCGGGGGCAAATACGGACATCGGTCACGCTCCTGTTAGCAATGCGAGAGATAACGTAAAGAAAATCGAAGTCGGATCGTGGTCCGCTTCCTTATTCGCCACCCGCAAATCGATTGAATGCGAGAAGTCGAGGAAGGTCATTCTAGAGGCATTGATTGTGAATTAAATTGAATTAATGCTAGGTGAAAACCCTTATATGCCGTTCCGGCTGGCGGAGGGCCGAAACAGCATGTGTTCCAACTTCGCGCCTAAGACTTGATTCTCAAAGGTTTTTACTTTTTTACGGGATCGCGCACCCGGTCCGGACGCAACATTTACCCCGTCATTATTTCCGCTATTGGAATACAGTCATGTACGTATTACGCGCAGAGGATTCGGGGGAAATCGTTTTTTAGAGTGCTGAAATCGTTATCGGTATTATCAATAACCGATTTAATAATCGCACGAATTGCGGCTTGCGCCGTGGAAGCGTTCAGCCCGCCGCCAATTCGCGATGCAACGCGAGAAACTCCTGCGCGAGCTTGTGCGCCGGCTCCAGATGGATGACCGGCTTCGACTGCTGATGCGACTCGCGAATCTTCACCGACGCCGACAGCCGCGACTCGAGCACCCGCAGCCCTTCGTCGACGAGTTCGTCGACCGGCCGCTGCGGCAGGCTCGCACGCGGCTGGAACTGGTTGATGACGATCCCTTCGACTTCGAGTGCCGCGTTGTGGTCCTGCTGGATCTCCTTCACGTTCTCGAGCAGCGTGTAAAGCGCGCGGCGCGAGAAGTCGTCGCAGTCGAACGGAATCAGGCAGCGCTCGACCGCGATCAGCGCCGAGCGCGTGTAGAAGTTCAGCGCGGGCGGCGTGTCGATGTAGACGGCATCGTATGCATCGAGCTCGTTCAGCGCGTCTCGCAGCTTGTAGATCTTGTAGCGCGACTCGAGCTTGCCGTGCAGCGTGTCGAGGTCCGGATGCGCGGGCATCACGTCGAGGCCGTCGAATGGCGTCGGATGGATGAACGATGCGACGTCGACCGGCCGGAAGTTGAACGTCAGCGCCGTCTCGAAAAAGTCGGCCACGCCCGGCTGCGCGTCGGTCGCCCGGTCGCCGAGCAAGTAGCGCGTGGAGTTCGCTTGCGCGTCGAGATCGATCACGAGCGTGCGCAGCCCTTCGTGCGCGCTGATCGCCGCCAGGTTGCAGACGATGGTCGACTTGCCCACGCCGCCCTTCTGGTTGAATACGACCCGCCGCATTGCGTCTCCTTCGCTCGAAATGCCGAAAGAATCAGCTTAGCCGGTCAATCGTGGCGGCCGCATGACATCGGTCAGATATGCGTTCCGATGCGGAAATGGGTGCAGTGAAGAGCAATGACGTCGGGCCCCGCGCACGACAAGCGCCGAAAAAAGGTGCCATGTTGCGGCGCAACATTGTTGCAGTTAAAATACGGGAAAACCCTTAGTCAAGCCTGTAAAGGAGTGGTTGTGTACCCCGTATTTTCGTTCCTGATGGATCTGCTGCCGGGCCGCCGTGCAGGTTCGTTCTCGCCCGCCGCAAAAGTTAACCGTGTCACGTTTACGGGCGCTGTGGATCGCAGCGACGGCGTGATCCTGTCGATTCACGGCGGCGACGCGCTGGTCCGTTGGCCGAAGGGCGGGAAATCGGTCGAGCGCGTCAGCAATCTCGTTGCGATCGTGACGGAAGCGTAACGGGTTTCGTTTTTTCGGGCCATCCGAAACGGGCGGCCAGCGGACGATCCCGCCGGCCTGCGCTGCCGCGGAGAGCCCTCAAGTCTGCGCCGCCCGGCGGCGCCGTCGACGTGCACGCCCCCGTCCCCACGCACAACGGTTGGGGCCCGATCGAACGACGCGTAAACGAAAAAAGACCCGAAGGTCCACGCTGAACTACTGATTCTGCGTAGACGTTCGGGCCTGTCGTTTCGGCAGGAACCGACGTTGGGCTTAGAACGGAATATCGTCGTCCATCTCGTCGAAGCCGCCGCCTGCCGGCGCGCTCGGACGGCTCTGGCCGCCGCCTGCACCGCCCCGTGCGGCGCCGCCGGCACGCCCGCCGCCACCGCCGCGTTCCATCTGCTCGCCGCCGCGGCCGCCGCCGCCGCCACCGCCATAGCCGCCGCCGTAACCGCCCTCGTCACCACCGCCACCGCCGCCGCCCGAACCGCCGCGGCCGCCCAGCATCTGCATCTGGTCGGCGACGATCTCGGTCGAATAGCGATCCTGGCCGTCCTGGCCCTGCCACTTGCGCGTGCGGATGCGGCCTTCGATATAGACCGACGAACCCTTCTTCAGGTATTCGCTGACGATCTCGGCCAGACGGCCGAAAAACGCGACGCGGTGCCACTCGGTCATTTCCTTGAAATCGCCGCTCGCCTTGTCCTTGTAGCGGTCGGTGGTCGCGAGACGGATGTTCGCAACCGCGTCGCCGCTCGGCAGGTAACGGACTTCAGGATCGGCGCCGAGATTGCCGACGAGGATGACCTTGTTGACGGATGCCATGTGTTTCTCCAGTAAATTCGATGCCGGGCCGCCCGCGAATGTCGCCGGAGCAGCCCGCCGGGCAAGCCCGCAAGCGTCGCCGCTTGCGCGCCCGAAAAGTGAGTTCAGGCCTTGCGCGGCGGCGCTTTCATGCTGGCCGCGATTATAAGCCACGCCGCGACGAGCCCCGAGCATGCATAGAAGACGGTGTTCGCGCCGCCGTGCTTCAACAGCCAGCCGCCCACGATGCCGCCGAGCGCGAGCCCGACCGATTGCGTGGTGTTGTAAACGCCCGTGGCCGCACCCTTGCGCGAACCTGGCGCGAGCTTCGACACGAGCGACGGCTGCGACGCTTCCAGGATGTTGAAGCCGAGGAAGTACACGAACAGGATCGCAGCCACAATCAGGATGGTATGCGGTGCGCTGCCGAGCAACAATTGGCCGATCAGGATAGCCAGAATGCCGCCGAGCAGCACCGGCTTCATCTTGCCCCGTTTCTCCGCGACGATGATCGCCGGAACCATCATCACGAACGCGAGCCCCATTACCGGCAGGTACACCTTCCAGTGCGCGGCGACCGGCAGCCCGCCGTCGACCAGCAGGCGCGGCACGACGAGGAACAGCGCGGTCTGCGTCGCGTGCAGTACGAGCACGCCGAAGTTCAGGCGCAGCAACTCGCCGTTGTGCAGCACTTCGGCAAACGGCGCCGGCACATGCACGGGCTTCGCCGCGTCGGGCACGATCCACACCACGACGCCGATCGCGAGGATCGACAGCACGCCGACAATCGCGAACAGCCCGCTCATCCCGACCCAGTGGAACACGATCGGCGCGCCGACGATCGCGACCGCGAACGATACGCCGATCGATCCGCCGACCATCGCCATCGCCTTCGTGCGGTTCTGCTCGGAGGTCAGGTCCGCGATGAACGCGAGCACCGCGGACGATACGGCGCCCATCCCCTGGATCACGCGGCCGACGATGATCCACGTGATGTCGTGCGCGAACGCGGCGACGAAGCTGCCGAGCGCGAAGATCAGCAGCCCCGTCGCGATCACGGGCTTGCGGCCGAACTTGTCCGACGCCCACCCGTAGAAGATGTACAGCAGCGATTGCGTGACGCCGTAGGCCCCGAGGGCGATCCCGACGAGCAGCACGTTGTCGCCGCCCGGAATGGTTTTCGCGTAGACCGAGAACACCGGCATGATCATGAAAAGGCCGAGCATGCGCAGCGCGAAGATCGCCGCGAGCGACGTGGTCGCGCGCAGTTCGGGCGCGCTCATGCGGGAAGACGTGGCGGACGGATTGGACATCGGGAATGAATTTCGAATGATCGGAATGTCCGCCCGACGGCGGGCGGCGGAAGATCAGGGCCACCGGCGCGGGGGGGCGTGGCAGGCGCTTCCCGGCGTGCTTGCCGGCACGCGGTGCCGGCGGCCCGCAGGCCGCCTCGGGCCGGGCGGCGCGGCCGCTTTTCGCCGGCGTGCGCGCCGCGTTGCTGCCAGCTGCTGCAAAGGCTGGGGGCCCCCAACGACGGCCTCGAAAAGCCGTTATAGTAGCAGGTTTGGTTCCCTCCATTTTCGCCAGGTTCATGGAACAGATACGTATCCGTGGGGCACGCACCCACAACCTGAAAAACGTCAATCTCGACCTGCCGCGCCACAAGCTGATCGTGATTACCGGGTTGTCAGGGTCGGGCAAGTCGTCGCTTGCGTTCGACACCCTTTATGCCGAGGGTCAGCGCCGCTACGTCGAAAGCCTGTCCGCGTACGCCCGCCAGTTCCTGCAGCTGATGGAGAAACCCGACGTCGACCTGATCGAAGGCCTGTCCCCGGCGATCTCGATCGAGCAGAAGGCAACGTCGCACAACCCGCGCTCGACCGTCGGCACGGTCACCGAAATCCACGACTACCTGCGACTTTTGTTCGCACGTGTCGGCACGCCGTACTGCCCGGACCACGACATCCCGCTCGAGGCGCAGAGCGTCTCGCAGATGGTCGACGCGGCGCTCGCGCTGCCCGAGGAAACCAAACTGATGATCCTCGCGCCCGTCGTCGCGAACCGCAAGGGCGAGCACGCGGAGCTGTTCGAGGACATGCAGGCGCAGGGCTTCGTGCGCTTTCGCGTGCGCTCGGGCGGCGGCACCGCGAACGAAGGCGTCGCGAAGATCTACGAGGTCGAGTCGCTGCCGAAGCTGAAGAAGAACGACAAGCACACGATCGACGTCGTCGTCGACCGCCTTAAAGTGCGCCCGGACATGAAGCAGCGCCTCGCGGAATCGTTCGAGACCGCCCTGCGCCTCGCCGACGGCCGCGCGATCGCGCTCGAGATGGACACCGACCGCGAACACCTGTTCAGCTCGAAGTTCGCGTGCCCGATCTGCTCGTACTCGCTGCAGGAGCTCGAGCCGCGCCTGTTCTCGTTCAACAATCCGATGGGCGCGTGCCCGGAATGCGACGGCCTCGGCCAGATCACGTTCTTCGACCCGAAGCGGGTTGTCGCGCACCCGTCGCTGTCGCTCGCCGCCGGCGCCGTGAAAGGCTGGGACCGCCGCAATCAGTTCTACTTCCAGATGCTGCAGAGCCTTGCGGCGTTCTACGAATTCGACATCGACGCGGCGTTCGAAGATCTCCCCGAAAAGATCCGCAAGGTGCTGCTGTACGGCTCAGGCAAGCAGACGATCCCGTTCTCGTACATCAACGAGCGCGGCCGCACGACGATCCGCGAGCATGTGTTCGAAGGGATCATCCCGAACCTCGAGCGCCGCTACCGCGAGACCGATTCGGTCGCGGTGCGCGAAGAGCTCGCGAAATACCAGAACAACCAGCCGTGCCCGTCGTGCGACGGCACGCGGCTGCGCCGCGAAGCGCGCCACGTGCGCGTCGGCACCGGCGACTACGCGCGCGGCATCTATGAAATCAGCGGCTGGCCGCTGCGCGACGCGCTCGGCTATTTCGACGGCCTGTCGCTCGACGGCGCGAAGCGCGAAATCGCGGACAAGGTGATCAAGGAAATCGTCGCGCGCCTGACCTTCCTGAACAACGTCGGGCTCGATTATCTGTCGCTCGAGCGCAGCGCGGAGACGCTGTCCGGCGGCGAGGCGCAGCGGATCCGGCTCGCGTCGCAGATCGGCTCGGGGCTGACCGGCGTGATGTACGTGCTGGACGAGCCGTCGATCGGTCTGCACCAGCGCGACAACGACCGGCTGATTGCCACGCTCAAGCACCTGCGCGACCTCGGCAACTCGGTGATCGTCGTCGAGCACGACGAGGACATGATCCGCACGGCCGACTACGTCGTCGACATGGGCCCGGGCGCGGGCGAGCACGGCGGCGTCGTGGTCGCCGAAGGCACGCCGAAGCAGGTGCAGTCGAACCCGCAGTCGCTCACCGGCCAATATCTGGTCGGCAAGCGCACGATCGAGTATCCGGACGAACGGATCGCGCCCGATCCCGAACGGATGCTGCGCATCGTCGACGCGCACGGCAACAACCTGAAGCACGTCGATCTGGAACTGCCGGTCGGCCTGCTGACCTGCATCACGGGTGTGTCGGGCTCCGGCAAGTCGACGCTGATCAACGACACGCTGTACCACGCGGTCGCGCGCCACCTGTACGGGTCGTCGGCGGAGCCCGCGCCGCACGAGGCGATCGAGGGCCTCGAGCACTTCGACAAGGTAATCAACGTCGATCAGTCGCCGATCGGCCGCACGCCGCGCTCGAACCCGGCCACGTACACCGGCCTGTTCACGCCGATCCGCGAGCTGTTCTCGGGTGTGCCGACCGCGAAGGAGCGCGGCTACGATCCGGGCCGCTTCTCGTTCAACGTGAAGGGCGGCCGCTGCGAGTCGTGCCAGGGCGACGGCGTGCTGAAGGTCGAGATGCACTTCCTCCCGGACGTCTACGTGCCGTGCGACGTGTGCCACGGCAAGCGCTACAACCGCGAAACGCTCGAAGTGCAGTACAAGGGCAAGAACATCAGTGAAGTGCTCGACATGACGGTCGAACACGCATACGAATTCTTCAGCGCGGTGCCGGTCATCGCACGCAAGCTGAAGACGTTGCTCGACGTCGGCCTCGGTTACATCCGCCTCGGCCAGTCGGCCACGACGCTGTCGGGCGGCGAGGCGCAGCGCGTGAAGCTGTCGCTGGAGCTGTCGAAGCGCGACACGGGCCGCACGCTGTACATCCTCGACGAGCCGACCACCGGCCTGCACTTCCACGACATCGCGCTGCTGCTCGAGGTGATCCACCGGCTGCGCGACCAGGGCAACACGGTCGTGATCATCGAGCACAACCTCGACGTGATCAAGACGGCCGACTGGGTGATCGATCTCGGCCCCGAAGGCGGCGCCGGCGGCGGCCAGATCATCGCGCAGGGCACGCCCGAGCAGGTGGCGAAGACCAAGGCGAGCTTTACCGGCAAGTATCTCGCGCCGCTGCTCAAGCGTCCTGCCCGCAAGGCTGCGGCCGGCTGACGACCGCCGTTCCCGCGCGTGGCTGCCGGCCGCGCGCGGGAACGGAATTCGCGGCAGCCCCGGCGTCATCGTTTTCCCTCCCGCGGTTTTCCCCTCTGCGTTTACACCACGAGCCAAACTGTCCCGAGGCGGACCATAATGGCAGCTATACTTTACGGTCGTAAGGTTCGCCATCCGCACCAATCCGGTGCGGCGCCGGCCGACCGCCGTCCTGCCGCGTACCGCGCGTCACGACACCCGAACGACAGGAATCCACGATGGAGAAGCAACAAGAGTCGCGCGACGCCCAAAGCCGCGAGCCGCACCTGCGCAGCGTGCGGCTGACGAGCGACTTCAGCCTGCCGAAGCTGTCGGCGATCGAGATCGGCAGTTATCTGTTCGCCCTCGTCGCGATGGTGCTGGTCATCGAGCTCAAGCTGCTCGGCGGGTTGCTCGCCGGATTGCTCGTCTATCAGCTGATCCATACGATCGCGCCGGTCATCGAACGCCACACGACAAGCATGCGCGCGCGCTGGGTCGCCGTCGTGCTGCTGTCGATCGCGATCGTCGGCGGGCTCACCGGCCTGACGATCGGCATCATCGAGCACTTCGAGCACACGGTGCCGAACCTGCAGAGCCTGCTCGACCAGCTGATGCAGATCGTCGAGCAGACGCGCGCACGCACGCCGGCCTGGATCGCGAACCTGCTGCCGGTCGACGTCGAACAGATGAAGGCCAAGGCGGCGCTGCTGATGCACTCGCACATGGATCAGCTTCAACAAGGCGGCAAGAGCGTCGCGCGCGGCTTCGGCCACGTGCTGTTCGGGATGATCATCGGCGCGATGATCGCGATCGGCGTCGAGCACGGCAAGGTGCGCCGGCCGCTGTCGACCGCGCTCGTCACGCGCGTGTCGCGCTTCGCCGAGTCTTTCCGCCGGATCGTGTTCGCGCAGATCAAGATCTCGGCGATCAACGCGGCATTCACCGCGATCTACCTGCTCGTCGCGCTGCCGGTGTTTCACCAGCGGCTGCCGCTGTCGAAGACGCTCGTGCTCGTCACGTTCATCGTCGGCCTGCTGCCGGTGATCGGCAACCTGATCTCGAACACGCTGATCGTCGCGGTGTCGCTGTCGGTCAGCATGGGCACCGCGATCGCGTCGCTCGCGTTCCTCGTGATCATCCACAAGCTCGAATACTTCCTGAACGCGAAAATCATCGGCGGGCAGATCGAGTCGCGCGCGTGGGAGCTGCTGCTGGCGATGCTGATCATGGAAGCCGCGTTCGGCTTGCCGGGCGTGATCGCCGCGCCGATCTTCTATGCGTACCTGAAGCGCGAGCTGTACATGCTGCGGCTGATCTGACGGCCGCGCGCCGCCGCCCCACTCGTCATCCAAACAAAAACGCCGCGCTCCGTCGAGCGCGGCGTTCTTGCTTTCAGCGGCCGGCGCGCGGCACGGGCCGCCCGACGCGAACCGCGATCAGCGGAACACGACCGTCTTCGTCCCGTTCAGCACGATCCGGTGTTCGACGTGCCACTTCACCGCGCGCGCGAGCGTCACGCACTCGACGTCGCGACCGATCGCGGTGAGCTGGTCGGGCGTCATGCTGTGATCGACGCGCTCGACTTCCTGCTCGATGATCGGGCCTTCGTCGAGGTCCGTCGTCACGTAGTGCGCGGTCGCGCCGATCAGCTTCACGCCACGGTCGAACGCCTGGTAGTACGGCTTCGCGCCCTTGAAGCTCGGCAGGAACGAATGGTGGATGTTGATCGCGCGGCCGGCGAGCCGCTGGCACATGTTCGGCGACAGGATCTGCATGTAGCGCGCGAGCACGACGAGATCGGCCTGGTGCTCGTCGATCACCTCCAGCACGCGCGCTTCCTGCGCGGCCTTCGCCGCCTCGGACGAGCCGCCGACGAGCGGGAAGTGATGGAACGGAATGTTGTAGCTCGCGGCGAGCTGGTAGAACTCCTTGTGATTCGACACGATCGCCGGAATCTCGATCGGCAGCTGGCCGGTGCGATAGCGGAACAGCAGGTCGTTCAGGCAGTGGCCAATCTTCGACACCATGATCACGACGCGCGGCTTCACCGCCGCGTCGTGCATCTCCCAGCGCATCGCGAACTGCTCGGCGAGCGGCGCGAATTCCTGGCGCAGCGTGTCGAGCGCCGACGCGGCATCCGCGCCGCCGCCGTCCTGCACGAAGTGCACGCGCATGAAGAACTCGCCGGTACGGCTGTCGCCGAACTGCGCCGAATCGAGAATGTTGTTGGCGCGTTCGAACAGGAAGCCCGAGACCGCGTGGACGATGCCGTGCCGGTCGGGGCACGACAGTTTCAAGATAAAGCTGTGATCGGTCGACATGACCGCTACTCCTTCGTTTCGGTATTCGTCAAATGGCGCGCGTTCGGCCGCCTCCCGCGCGCGAGGCGCGGGCCTCGGCCACGGCCTCGCATGCGGCGCGTTATGCGGCCGGCGCGAACAGCGCGTCGATGCCCTCGGCATCGGCCGCCGCGAGCCAGCGATGGCGCAGCAGCGTGTCGAGCATCGCGAGGCTCGCATCCATCGTCGCGCGGCCTTCGCGCAGCCACGCGATCACTTCCGGCACGCCGGCCAGCAGATGCTCTGCTACTTCGCCGTCCTGGTTGTGCGGCGCGAAGTCGCGCGGCAACGGCAGGTCGTACACGAAGATCAGTTCGGACTGCGTGCCTTCCGGCAGCGAGCACAACACCTGCACCGCGCGGCCCGCGATCGCGCGCGCCGCGAGTTCCGCCGGCATGCCGGCCTCTTCCCAGCATTCTTTGATGAGCGTCTCTTGAACGCCCAGCCCCCAACCGATGCCGCCCGCGACGACGTTGTCGAGCATGCCGGGGTCGGTGGACTTGGTCGCGCTGCGGCGGCCGAGCCACATCTGCGGCGCGGCCGGCGAACCCGGTGCAACCGCATATTCTACGATGCCGTTCAGATGCACCGCATAAGTCTGCGTGCCGAAGAAGCGCGACGCGGCGCGCTCGATATACGCGAGCGGCGGATCGTCGAAGCGGTTGCGGATCGCGTAGATTTCGTCGCGCCAGCCCGGAATCGCGCCTTCGGCCGCGAGCGCGCCGATCGCGCTCGCGAGCGCCATGCTGCGCGCGTCGACCGTGTCGTAGCGTGCCGACAGCACGACGCGCTCGTCCGTCAGTTCAAACACGTCAGGCCAGCGCACGAGCTTCGCGACGTCCCGGCGCCGCACCCAGCCGACCTGTCGGCCGGCGATCTCGAAGCGCAGGTGCGCGGCCCGATCGAAGCGGCGCGCAGCAGCGATGCACGGAAACGTCATCGGCTTCAGTCCTTCAGGGCAACGCGAATGCCGATCGCGATGAACGTCGCGCCTGCGATCCGGTCGAGCCACACGCCGGCCTTCGGGCGACGCTTCAGCCATGCGCCGATCGCACCGGCGCCAACGCCGAACAACGAGAAGATGGCGGCCGTCTGCAGCATGAACAGCGCGCCGAGCTCGAACATCTGCAGCGTCACGCCCTGCGTGCCGCGCGGATCGACGAACTGCGGCAGAAACACGACGAAGAACAGCGTGACCTTCGGGTTCATCAGGTTGCCGATCACGCTTTGCCGGAAGATCGCACCGAGCGGCTGAGGCGGCCGCTCATGGGCATTCGCGAGGCCGTGGCTGCGCAGCGCCTTGATGCCAATCCAAATCAGATACGCGGCGCCCGCGAGCTTCAGCGCCTGGAACGCGACCGGCGACGAGCGCAGCACGGCCGCGACGCCGAGCGCCGCGAGTGTCGTATGGAACAGGATCCCGGCCGTGAAGCCGAGCGCCGCGACGAAACCGGCCGCGCGCCCTTGCGAGATCCCGCGTGCGAGCACCTGCAGGTTGTCCGGACCGGGCGCGAACGTGATTGCGATCGACGTGGCGAGAAACAGCATGAAATTGGGCATCGTGACCTCGCGGCGTGGGCGGCGTTCAGTGGCTCACCGGTTCAGTGGCCGGCGAATTCGGTGACGGTGTAGACCGGCAACCCCGCATTGCGCAGCAGCGCGGAGCCGCCGAGATCCGGCAGATCGATGATCGCCGCGCCCTCGACCACGACCGCGCCGAGCCGCTGCAACAGGTTGCGCCCCGCCATCATCGTGCCGCCGGTCGCGATCAGGTCGTCCATGATGATCACGCGGTCGCCGGGGCGGCATGCGTCTTCGTGGATCTCGACCGTCGCGCTGCCGTATTCGAGGTCGTACGATTCCGAGCGCGTCTTGTACGGCAGCTTGCCGACCTTGCGGATCGGCACGAAGCCGACGCTCAGCTCATACGCGACGATCGGCGCGATGATGAAGCCGCGCGCGTCGAGCCCCGCGACGTAGTCGAGCTTCGCATCGACATAGCGTTCGACGAACAGATCCACGAGGATGCGCAGCGCCTTCGGGCTCTGCAGCAGCGTCGTAATGTCGCGGAACATCACGCCCGGCTGCGGCCAGTCCGGCACCGTGCGGATCTGGCTATGGATGAAGGCGACCGGATCGAGCGGTGCGCCCGACGACGAATGCGGCATGAAACTCTCCGAAAAAAACGGTGCGCGAAGATCGGGCACCGTTTCGAGCAAATACGGGTCAGGTTATTGAATCGGCTGGTCGATCCGACCGGGCGTCATGCGACCGCAGCGGGCGGTTCGCGCCGGTGGCGCGACAGCCGCTCCTCGGCAAGCGCGAGCGCTTCCGGCAGCCCGCGCAGCACGACGATATCGCTTGCGCGCAGCTTCGTCTGCGGATCGGGTTCGACGCCGCGGATGCCGTGCCGGCGGATCGCCGTGACTTCCAGCCCGAGCGCGTACAGCCCCAGTTCCTCCAGCGAGCGTCCGACCGCGTCCGCGCGCGCATCGACCGGCACCGATTGTAGCCGCACCTGCTCGTGGTCGTCGTCGTCCGCATCGTCCGCGCCGTGGAAATAGCCGCGCAGCAAGCTGTAGCGTTCGTCGCGCATCTCCTCGACGCGCCGCACCACCTTGCGCATCGGCACGCCGACCAGCACCAGTGTGTGCGACGCAAGCATCAGGCTGCCCTCGACGATCTCCGGAATCACTTCGGTCGCACCGGCCGCGAGCAGTTTCTCGAGATCGGCGTCGTCGACCGTGCGCACGATCGCCGGAAGCGTCGGCTCGAGTTCATGCACGTGATGCAGCACGCGCAGCGCGGACGGCGTGTTCGCATACGTGATCGCGACGGCCGCCGCGCGATGGATGCCGGCCGCGAGCAACGACTCGCGGCGCGCGGCGTCGCCGAACACGACCGATTCGCCGGCCGTCGCGGCCGCGCTCACGCGATCGGGGTCGAGGTCGAGCGCGACGTACGAAATGCCTTCCTGTTCGAGCATGCGCGCCAGGTTCTGGCCCGCGCGCCCGTAGCCGCAAATGATCACGTGGCCGCGCTGCTTCAGGCTTTGCGTCGCGATCCGCGTCATTTGCAGCGACTGCTGCATCCATTCCGTCGACGACAGCCGCATTACGATCCGGTCCGCGTTCTGGATCAGGAACGGCGCGGCAAGCATCGACAGCAGCATCGACGCGAGGATCGCCTGCAGCAGCGTCGAGTCGACCAGATGCCGGTCGAGGATCAGATTCAGCAGCACGAAGCCGAATTCGCCTGCCTGCGCGAGCCCGATACCGGTGCGCATCGCGACGCCCGGCGTCGCGCCGAACAGGCGCGCGAGCCCCGCGATCATCGTCGCCTTGAACAGGATCTGCCCGACGAAGAAGCCGAGCACGATCAGCGGATGCTCCCAGATCACGCGCGGATCGAGCAGCATCCCCGTCGTCACGAAGAACAGGCCGAGCAGCACGTCGCGGAACGGCTTGATGTCCTCCTCCACCTGATGGCGGAACGGCGTCTCGGAGATCAGCATCCCGGCGATGAACGCGCCCAGCGCGAGCGACAGCCCGAAGCGGTCGGTGATGAACGCGGCGCCGAGCGTGACGAGCAGCAGGTTCAGCACGAACAGTTCCTGCGAGCGGCGCCGCGCGACGACGTTGAGCCAGCGCGTCATGAACCGCTGGCCGATGACGAGCAGCAACGCGAGCGCGATCACGATCTTCACCGCCGCGAAGCCGAGCGTGAGCGCGAGGTCCTTCGACGACTCGGCGCCGAACGCGGCGATCACGATCAGCAGCGGCACCACGGCGAGATCCTGGAACAGCAGCACGCCGAAGATGTTGCGGCCGTGTTCGGTCTCGATCTCGAGCCGCTCGGCAAGCATCTTCGACACGATCGCCGTCGACGACATCGCGAGCGCGCCGCCGAGCGCGACGCTGCCCTGCCACGTGATGTGCACCCAGCGCTCGAACAGCGCGCCGAGCACGACTGCGACCGCGAGCGTCGCGACCACCTGCAGCAGCCCGAGGCCGAACACGAGCCGCTGCATCGCCCGCAGCTTCGCGAGCGAGAATTCGAGGCCGATCGAGAACATCAGGAACACCACGCCGAATTCCGCAAGATGCTCGGCCCGTTCGAGATCCGCGGCGACGCCGAATGCGTGCGGGCCGACCAGGATGCCGACGGTCAGGTAGCCGAGCATCGGCGGCAGGTTCAGCGAGCGAAATACGACGACGCCCACCACCGAGGCCAGCAGCAGCAGCAGGGTCATTTCGAGCGGGGAAATCACGGGCGAAGCGTCCTCGTTCGTCGGGGCCGCGGCAATGCGGGCGCGGGTGGTGGCGATGGGCCGGCAACCTCGGCACGCGTCCGAAGGTGCGGCACGGCGAACAAACGCCTTTGCTATACTCCGCGCATGATAGCGAAAATCAATGATGATCGGGCGCTCGCGCTCGCCCGCGACGTGCTCGACATCGAGGCGGACGCCGTGCGCGCGCTGCGCGACCAGCTCGACGGCGACTTCGTCCACGCCGTTGCGCTGCTGCTCGGCTGCCGCGGGCGCGTCGTGGTATCCGGCATCGGCAAATCGGGGCATATCGCCCGCAAGATCGCGGCGACGCTGGCAAGCACCGGCACGCCGGCCTTCTTCGTCCATCCTGCGGAGGCCAGCCACGGCGACCTCGGCATGGTCACCTCCGACGACGTCTTCATCGGCATCTCGTACTCCGGCGAGTCGGAAGAACTCGTCGCAATCCTGCCGCTCGTCAAGCGCATCGGCGCGAAGCTGATCGCGATCACGGGCCGTGCGGAATCGAGCCTCGGCACCCTCGCCGACGTGAACCTGAACGCCGCGGTCTCGAAGGAAGCGTGCCCGCTGAACCTCGCGCCCACCGCGAGCACGACCGCCGCGCTCGCGCTCGGCGATGCGCTCGCGGTCGCGGTGCTCGACGCGCGCGGCTTCGGTTCCGAGGACTTCGCGCGCTCGCATCCGGGCGGCGCGCTCGGCCGCCGCCTGCTCACGCACGTGCGCGACGTGATGCGGTCGGGCGACGACGTGCCGCGCGTCGGGCTCGACGCGACGCTATCCGATGCGCTGTTCCAGATCACCGCGAAGCGGATGGGCATGACCGCCGTGATCGGGGCCGACGGCCGCGTGGCCGGCATCTTCACCGACGGCGACCTGCGCCGCGTGCTCGCGCGCGAAGGCGATTTCCGCACGCTGCCGATCGCCGACGTGATGACGCGCGCACCGCGCACGATCGGCCCGGACCAGCTCGCGGTCGAAGCCGTGGAACTGATGGAGCGCCACCGGATCAACCAGATGCTCGTGGTCGATGCGGACGGCGCGCTGATCGGCGCGCTCAACATGCACGACCTGTTTTCGAAGAAGGTGATCTGATGAGCGCAGCGCTGACAGCGGCCGAACGCGCGAGCCGCGTGAAGCTGATGATTTTCGACGTCGACGGCGTGCTGACCGACGGCGGCCTGCTGTTTACGGCGGCCGGCGACGCGATGAAATCGTTCAATTCGCTCGACGGCCATGGCGTGAAGCTGCTCGGCGAGGCCGGCATCGCGACCGCGATCATCACCGGCCGCCGCTCGGACATCGTCGCGGCGCGCGCGAAGGAAATGAAGATCGCGCACATGTTCCAGGGCGTCGAGAACAAGCTCGCCGTGTTCGCCGATCTGATCGCATCGCTCGGCATCGGCGCCGACGCGTGCGGCTACATGGGCGACGACTGGCCCGACCTGCCGGTGATGCTGCGCTGTGGCTTCGCGGCCGCGCCTGCCAACGCGCACCCCGAGGTGATCGCCCGCGCGCACTGGGTGGCAGAGGCCCGCGGCGGTCACGGCGCGGTGCGGGAGGTGTGCGACGCGATCCTGCGCGCGCAGCGCCGCTACGATGCGCTGCTCGCGGCTGCCTGCGGAGCCTGACGGATGAACACGCATTTTCGCTGGACCCAACTGCTGCCGCTCGTCGCGGTGGCCGCGCTCGCGGGCATCACATGGTGGCTGCTGCAGGCGACGCTGCCGCCGCCCGGCGAGGGCGCCGCGCAGCCGAAGCGCCACACGCCCGACTATTTCGCCGACAACTTCTCGGTCACCGAACTCGACCAGACCGGCACGACGCAGTACCGGCTCACCGCCGCGAAGCTGATCCATTACGAAGACACGGAGAGCAGCGACCTGACCGATCCGGCCATGCGCGCGTTCCAGCCCGGCAAGCCCGTCGTGACGACCACCGCGAAGCGCGGCACGGTCAACGGCGACGTGACGATCGTCGATCTGTACGACGACGCGCGCATCGTGCGCATGGCCGGCGGCGGCGATCCGCAGATGCAGGCCGATTCCCAGCATTTCCGGATCTTCGTCAATGACGATGTGATCCAGACCGAAAAGCCGGTTAAACTTCAGCGCGGCCTGTCGCTCGTCAACGCGACCGACGGCATGAAGTACAACAACGTCACCCGGGTCATCGAGCTTTACGGCAACGTGCGCGGCACGATCGCCGCGGCGGACACGTCCGGCGGCTCGAAAGGCCAACCGAAGTGACGCATCCCTCACGTGACTGCATGAACGAACCGTTCCCTCGACAGAATTCCGGCGGCGCTGCGCGCGCCGTCCGCGCCGCGCTCGCCGCGACGCTCGTGGCGCTCCCGCTGGTCGGGCTGGCGCCGCTCGCCCATGCCGAGAAGGCCGACCAGAACAAGCCGATCAACGTCGAGGCCGACAACCTGACCTACGACGACTTGAAGCAGGTGACCGTCGCGACCGGCAACGTCGTGATCACGAAGGGCACGATCATCATCAAGGGCGATCGCGTCGAAGTGCGCCAGGATCCGGAAGGCTATCAGTACGCGACGTCGTTCGGCAGCGGCAAGAAGCACGCGACGTTCCGCCAGAAGCGCGAGGGCCTCGACGAATACATCGACGGCGACGCCGAGCGCATCGACTACGACGGCAAGCAGGACCTGACGACGCTGACGACCGCCGCGACCGTGCGCCGCCTGCAGGGCACGTCGACGATCGCCGACACCGTGCACGGCAGCGTGATCACGTACGACGGCCAGCACGACTTCTACACCGCGAAGGGCGGCAAGGACGTCGCGGCGCCGGGTAACCCGAACGGCCGTGTGCGCGCGATGCTGTCGCCGAAGAACGGCGGCGCCGGGCCGCTGAACGGCGCGCCGGCGAAGCTGTCGCCGTCGACCACGATCCAGGGAGCGCCGGGTCAATGAACGCGCTCCCGAACCGCCAGCCGGCCGGCACCACGAGCTCGCTCGTCGTCCGCAACCTGAAGAAGCGCTACGGCTCGCGCACCGTCGTGAAAGACGTGTCGTTAGACGTGAAGAGCGGCGAAGTCGTCGGCCTGCTCGGCCCGAACGGCGCCGGCAAGACGACGTCGTTCTACATGATCGTCGGCCTCGTGCCGCTCGATGCGGGCGAGATCTCGCTGAACGGCAGCTCGATCAGCCTGCTGCCGATCCACAAGCGCGCGTCGCTCGGGTTGTCGTACCTGCCGCAGGAAGCTTCGGTGTTCCGCAAGCTGACCGTCGAGGAAAACATCCGTGCGGTGCTCGAGTTGCAGCACGGCGAAGATGGCAAGCGGCTGTCGAAGGACGCGATCGCGTCGCGCACCGAGGCGCTGCTGGACGAACTGCAGATCGGCCATCTGCGCGAGAACCCGGCGCTGTCGCTGTCGGGCGGCGAACGCCGCCGCGTGGAAATCGCGCGCGCGCTCGCAACGAATCCGAGCTTCATCCTGCTCGACGAACCGTTCGCCGGCGTCGATCCGATCGCGGTGCTCGAGATCCAGAAGATCGTCAAGTTCCTGAAGCAGCGCAATATCGGCGTGTTGATTACCGATCACAACGTGCGCGAAACGCTCGGCATCTGCGACCACGCGTACATCATCAGCGACGGTTCGGTGCTCGCCGCCGGCGCGCCGAGCGAAATCATCGAAAACGAAAGCGTGCGCCGCGTGTACCTCGGCGAACACTTCCGCATGTAACTCCCCTCTTCGCTGGCTGCCGCCTGCGCGGCATCGCCGTGCGGTGGCGCGCGCACGCGTCGCGCGGCGGCCTGTGCGCGGCCGGGCGCCGCGCCGCGCGTAATCGCGGATGGCTCAATGCGCCTGGGTCGTGGCAAACTGCCGGTATGACTCCCTCATTGCCATGAAAGCCAGCCTTCAACTCCGCCTGTCGCAACATCTAGCGCTGACCCCGCAACTTCAGCAGTCGATCCGGCTGCTGCAGCTGTCGACGCTCGAACTGCAGCAGGAAGTCGCGATGGCCGTCGCGCAGAATCCGCTGCTCGAGAACGATGACGAATGGATCGCGAGTCCGCTGCGGGTCGCCGCGGACGGATCGCTGATCGCGCAGACGCCTGCCGGCCAGAATGCCGAACCGAGCGCGTCCAACGGCAGCACCCAGTCAAGCGATCGCGCCGAACGCGACGAACCTGCCGGCGCCGACGAATACGACGGCTACGCGTCCGGCGACGCCGGCGACGGCCCGCAGTGGAATCTCGACGAATTCGGCCGTTCGAGCGGCGCATCGGACGACGACGACCTCCCGCCGCTGCAGGTGCAGGAAGCGGCGACGTCGCTGCGCGACCACTTGTCCGCGCAATTGCGCGTCACGCAGGCCAGCCCGCGCGACCGCGCACTCGTGATGTTC
This sequence comes from Burkholderia latens, assembly GCF_001718795.1. Taxonomy (NCBI): domain Bacteria; kingdom Pseudomonadati; phylum Pseudomonadota; class Betaproteobacteria; order Burkholderiales; family Burkholderiaceae; genus Burkholderia; species Burkholderia latens. The sequence goes on from NZ_CP013435.1 coordinate 2,902,466, forward strand.
CTGATCGAATCGCTCGACGACGACGGCTACCTGACGGCGTCGCTCGACGAGGTGCTCGCCGACCTCCCGCCGGAACTGGAGATCGACGGCGACGAGCTGAATGCCGCGCTCGCGCTGCTGCATAGTTTCGACCCGCCCGGAGTCGGTGCCCGCTCGGCGTCCGAATGCCTGAAGCTGCAGCTGCTGCGCCTTGATCCGTCCCCGACTCGGACGCTCGCGCTGGAAATCGTGTCGCAGCATCTCGAACTGCTCGCCGCGCGCGACTTCACGCGGCTGCGCAAGCACCTGAAGGCGACCGACGACGCACTGCGCGACGCGCATGCGCTGATCCGCTCGCTCGAGCCGTTCCCGGGCGCTGCATACGGCAAGGCCGAGGCCGACTACGTCGTGCCCGACATCATCGTGAAGAAGGCCGGCCAGGGCTGGCTCGCGGAACTCAATCCGGAGGTGATGCCGCGCCTGCGGATCAACAACCTCTACGCGAACATCCTGCGCAACAGCCGCGGCGATCCGGCGGCCGGTTCGCTGAAACAGCAGCTGCAGGAGGCACGGTGGCTGATCAAGAATATCCAGCAGCGATTCGACACGATCCTGCGTGTCGCGCAGGCGATTGTCGAGCGTCAAAAGAATTTCTTTGCGCACGGTGAAATTGCCATGCGCCCCTTGGTTTTGCGGGAAATAGCTGATACGCTGGGCCTACACGAGTCGACTGTCAGCCGTGTGACAACCGGCAAGTACATGCTGACCCCGTTCGGGACGCTCGAATTTAAGTACTTCTTCGGATCACACGTTTCGACCGACACCGGAGGCGCCGCATCGTCGACCGCCATCCGAGCCCTGATCAAGCAACTGATAGGAGCTGAAGACCCAAAATCGCCACTTTCGGACAGCCGCATTGCCGAGCTGCTGGCAGAACAGGGTTTCGTGGTCGCGCGCCGCACGGTTGCCAAGTATCGCGAAGCCCTCAAGATCCCGGCAGTGAATCTGCGCAAGTCTCTTTAAGCCTGCTGCCTGCCCGGCGGCAGGCGTGTTCCGGCCACCGCGCACACGGGGAACAGGCCGGGCGACCTGTCCGCGATTCCGCCGCCGCGTGCGGCGCGGGCAAGTCGACCGGAGCGCCGCCTCGATGCGGCCGGGTGGTCACTCGCTTGGAGAAGCACTATGAACCTGAAGATCAGTGGACATCATCTGGAAGTCACGCCTGCAATTCGCGAATACGTGATCACCAAGCTGGACCGGGTGCTACGCCATAGCGATCAGGTGATCGATGGCACTGTGATCCTCTCGGTCGACAACCACAAGGAAAAGGACAAGCAGCAGCGCGCAGAAATCAATCTGCACCTGAAGGGCAAGGACATCTTCGTCGAAAGCGCAAACGGCAACCTGTACGCTGCGATCGATCTGCTGATCGACAAGCTGGATCGCCAGGTCGTCAAGCACATGGAACGTCTGCAAACCCATGCGCACGACCCGATCAAGCTGCAGCCGTCGATCGACCAGATCGAATTGCCGCCGCAATAACGGTCAACGCAATACGCACGCCGCCCGGTTCGCCGGGCGTTTTTTTTGGGTCCGCGCGGCCGTGGTGCGACCGGTCCGTCCGTGCTGCGCCACGCGCGCGGCTGTGCTCTATAATGTCCCGGTTATCGCCGGGGGGCATCGGGTGCCATCGCTGCGTTGCTGGCCTCCCGTGCCGAACGCCTCGACATCGCCGAACATGGAAGATCAGTCTGCCGCCGCAAGGAGACCCCAGGCCGCCCAATCGCCTGTCAACATGAATCGCCTAGCCAAAATCCTGCCCATAGAGAACGTCGTCATCGACCTCTCCGTCACCAGCAAGAAACGCGTCTTCGAACAAGCCGGGCTGATCTTCGAGAATCAGAACGGCATCGCCCGCAGCACCGTCACGGACAACCTGTTCGCGCGCGAGCGCCTCGGCTCGACCGGGCTCGGCGAAGGCGTCGCGATTCCGCACGGGCGCATCAAGGGGCTCAAGCACCCGCTCGCCGCGTTCGTGCGGCTTGCGGACGCGATCCCGTTCGAAGCACCCGACGGCCAGCCGGTCGGTCTCCTGATTTTCCTGCTCGTCCCCGAGCAAGCCACCCAGCAGCACCTCGAAATCCTGTCGGAAATCGCGCAACTGCTGTCCGATCGCGACGCGCGCGAGCGTCTGCACAACGAAACGGATATCGCCGAGTTGCATCGCCTGCTCACTCAGTGGCAACCTTGAGTTGATCCGGGCGGATTATTTTCCCGAACGAGGCGGCACGCGCCGCCATCCAGGGCCGCCCGGCGCCGGTCCGGCATGGCGACGCCCGTCGCCGCGCGCATGCACCGGCTCAATGGAGTGACGAGAGTCATGGATACGTCCAGCATCAACGCCCAGAGCATCTTCGACGACAACGCGGCCACGCTGAAGCTGAGCTGGCTGACGGGGCATGAAGGCTGGGAGCGCGGTTTCTCGGCCGACACCGTCGGCAATGCAACGTCGAGTGCCGACCTCGTCGGCCACCTGAACCTGATCCACCCGAACCGGATCCAGGTGCTCGGCGAAGCCGAAATCGACTACTACCAGCGGCAGACCGACGAAGACCGTTCGCGCCACATGGCCGAGCTGATCGCGCTCGAGCCGCCGTTTCTCGTCGTCGCCGGCGGCGCCGCCGCGCCGCCCGAGCTGGTGCTGCGCTGCACGCGCTCGTCTACCCCGCTGTTTACGACGCCGATGTCGGCCGCCGCGGTAATCGACAGCCTGCGGCTCTACATGTCCCGCATTCTCGCGCCGCGCGCGACGCTGCACGGCGTGTTCCTCGACATCCTCGGGATGGGCGTGCTGCTTACCGGCGACTCCGGGCTCGGCAAGAGCGAGCTCGGCCTCGAACTCATCAGCCGTGGCCACGGCCTCGTCGCCGACGACGCGGTCGACTTCGTCCGACTTGGCCCCGATTTCGTCGAAGGCCGCTGCCCGCCGTTGCTGCAGAACCTGCTCGAAGTGCGCGGCCTCGGCCTGCTCGACATCAAGACGATCTTCGGTGAAACCGCGGTGCGCCGGAAAATGAAGCTGAAGCTGATCGTCCAGCTCGTGCGCCGCCCGGACGGCGAATTCCAGCGGCTGCCGCTCGAAAGCCAGACGGTCGACGTGCTCGGTTTGCCGATCAGCAAGGTCACGATCCAGGTGGCGGCCGGTCGCAACCTCGCGGTGCTCGTCGAGGCGGCCGTACGCAACACGATCCTGCAGTTGCGCGGCATCGACACGTTGCGCGACTTCATGGATCGGCAACGGCTCGCGATGCAGGATCCCGACAGTCAGTTCCCCGGCAAGCTCGTGTAACTTTCCCGCGCCGGCCTCGCAGCGCCGACGCGTCGAGCCGGTGCTATGATGAAACGTCAGGATTCTCTGCTTCCCATGCGCATCGTCCTCATCACCGGCATCTCCGGCTCTGGCAAGTCCGTCGCGCTGAACGCGCTCGAGGACGCAGGCTACTACTGCGTCGACAACCTGCCGCCGCACGTGCTGCCCGAACTTGCCCGCTATCTTGCCGAGGGCGGCCAGCATCGGCTCGCGGTCGCGATCGATGCGCGGTCGAGCGCGTCGCTCGACGAAATGCCCGGCCTGATTCGCGCGCTGTCGCTCGAGCACGATGTCCGCGTGCTGTTCCTCAACGCGAGCACGCAGGCGCTGATCCAGCGCTTCTCCGAAACGCGCCGGCGCCACCCGTTGTCCGGTTCGCCGTCGCACGACGCGAACGTCGGGCTGCTGTCGTCGCTCGAGGAAGCGATCGAGCGCGAACGCGAACTCGTCGCGCCGCTCGCCGAATTCGGTCATCAGATCGATACGAGCACGCTGCGCGCGAACGTGCTGCGCACTTGGGTCAAGCGCTTCATCGAGCAGAAGAACAACGACTTGATGGTGATGTTCGAGTCGTTCGGCTTCAAGCGCGGCGTGCCGCTCGACGCCGACCTGATGTTCGACGTGCGCGCGCTGCCGAATCCGTACTATGACCATGAGCTGCGCCCGCTCACCGGGCTCGACCAGCCGGTCATCGCGTTTCTGGACGCACTGCCGATCGTCCACCAGATGATCGACGACATCCATGCGTTCCTGATGAAATGGCTGCCGCACTTTCGCGAAGACAACCGCAGCTACCTGACCGTCGCCATCGGCTGCACGGGCGGCCAGCATCGCTCGGTGTTCATCGCGGAAACGCTCGCCGCGCGCCTCGCGCACGATGCGAACGTGATCGTGCGGCATCGTGACGCGCCCGTGGATGTCGACGCGTCGTCGCGGCTCGTCACCGAGGTCGACCGACCTTAGCGACACCCGCCCTCTCGCCGGCGCGCCATGTCTACCCTATCGACGACCCTGATCGACTTGCCGCTGTTCCCGCTGCACACGGTGCTGTTTCCAGGTGGCTGGCTGCCGCTCAAGGTGTTCGAGGCGCGCTATCTCGACATGTGCCGCGCATGCCTGCGCGACGATGCGCCGTTCGGCGTATGCCTGCTGAAGAGCGGCCCGGAAGTCGCGCAGGACGGCGCCGTGTCGGTGCCCGAGACCATCGGCTGCATGGCGCGCATCACCGAGTGCGACACCGGCGAATTCGGGATGCTGTATCTGCAGGCGGTCGGCACGCAGCGATTCGAGCTGCTGTCGTATCGCGTCGAAGCGAACGGGCTGCTGGTCGGCATCGCCGAGCCGCTGCCCGACGATATTCCGCTGGAAGGGGAACAGGCGCTCGCGCAATTCGGCTCGTGCGCGGAGGTGCTCGAGCGGATCATCGAAGCGCTGAAGAAGAGCGAACCCGACAAGATGCCGTTCATCGAACCGTTCCGTCTCGACGATCCGAGCTGGGTGTCGAACCGGCTTGCCGAGCTTCTGCCGCTCGACCTGCGCGCACGGCAGAAGCTGATGGAGTTTCCCGACGTCGGTGCGCGGATCGATGCCGTGCACCACGTCCTTGACCGGCACGGGTGGCTGTAGGCGCCCGCTGTTGCTTCGCGTCGCACCGGCATCGTCCGGGTGCTCGGTTGCTCCGTTCGAGCGGCAAAACACGCTTGGGCCGCGCTGCATTCGCGTGAGCGCGCCCCGCTTCCCGTTTCGTTACAGCAGCGGCCCGCTCAACGCATCGAGCAGCTTGCGCACGGGGGCCGGCACGCCATACGCGTCGAGCGCGGCGAGCGGCACCCACGCGGTCTCGGCGTCTTGCGCGCGCGCGGGCGGCGTGCCGTCGTTCTTCAGGTCGCTCAGCCGCGGCTCGATCTCGAGCCGGAAATGCGTGAACGTATGCGTAAACGCCGCGAGCGGCACCGGGCCGCCGCCGCCGAAGCCGCGCGCGAGTTCGGCCAGTGCCGCATCGCCGTCGGCTTGCGGCAGGCACCACAGCCCGCCCCAGATGCCAGCTGGCGGGCGCCGCTCGAGCAGCACCGCGTCGCCGTCGCGCAGCACCAGCATCCAGGTCTTGCGCGTGGGCACGGCCTTCTTCGGCCGTGCGGCCGGCAGTTCGCGCTGCCGGCCCGTGGACTGCGCGACGCAGTCGCCCGCGAACGGGCAACGCGCGCAATCCGGCTTGCCGCGCACGCACAGCGTCGCGCCGAGATCCATCAACCCCTGCGTATACGCGCTGACGTCGGCTGCGTTCGCGGCATCCGGCAGCAGCGATTCGGCCAGCGCCCACATGTCGTTCTCGACCCGCTTCTCGCCCGGAAAACCTTCGATGCCGAACACCCGCGCGAGCACGCGCTTCACGTTGCCGTCGAGGATCGTCGCGCGCGCTCCGTACGCGAACGATGCGATCGCCGCTGCCGTCGAGCGGCCGATGCCCGGCAGTTCCGCGAGCGCGTCAGGCGTCGACGGGAATACGCCGCCATGCTCGGCAGCAACCACCTGCGCGCAGCGGTGCAGGTTGCGTGCGCGCGAGTAATAGCCGAGGCCGGCCCATAGCGCCATCACGTCGTCGGCCGGCGCGGCCGCAAGCGCGGCGACGTCGGGAAAGCGCTCGAGAAAGCGCGTGTAATACGGAATGACGGTCGAGACCTGGGTCTGCTGCAGCATGATTTCCGACAACCAGATCCGGTATGGATCACGGGTGTTCTGCCACGGCAGGTCGTGGCGGCCGTGCTCGCGCTGCCACGCGATCAGGCGCGTGGAGAACGAACGATGCAGCGGCGTGACGGGAAACGGAGCGGGGGCGATGCGGGGCGGCTTCAAGTGTTCGAATCTTTGTAAAAGGTTGCAGCGCCGAACTCAACGCTGGCAGGTCGGGCAGAAATAGGTCGAACGCTGACCCTGCACGATCTGACGGATCGGCGTGCCGCACACGCGGCAAGGCAGTCCGGCGCGGTCATAGACGAAGCAGTCGAGCTGGAAATAGCCGCTTTCGCCGTTGCTGCCGACGAAATCGCGCAACGTGCTGCCGCCGCGCTCGATCGCATCGGCGAGCGTCGCGCGCACTGCGTCGGCGAGCCGCTCGTAGCGCGGCAGCGAAACCTTGCCGGCGGCGGTCGTCGGCCGGATGCCGGCGCGAAACAGGCTCTCCGATGCATAGATATTGCCGACGCCGACAACCATGTCGCCGGCGAGGAGCGCCTGCTTGACCGATACCGTGCGGCCGCGCGTGCGTGCATGCAGGAGCGCACCGGTGAACGCGGACGAGAACGGCTCGACGCCGAGGCTTGCGAGCAGCGGATGCGCGTGCACGTCGCCCGCTTCGCGCGGGTGCCACAGCACCGCGCCGAAACGGCGCGGATCGCGGAACCGCAGCACGAATTCGTCGAAGATCCAGTCGATGTGATCGTGTTTCGCGGCAACCGGCACGCCGGCCGCGGGCAGCACGCGCAGCGTGCCCGTCATCCCGAGATGGACGATGAACCAGCCGGCGTCGACCTCGAACAGCAGGTACTTGCCGCGACGCTCGACGGCGAGCACCTCGCGTGCGCGCAATTGCTCGGCGAGTCCGGCCGGCACCGGCCAGCGCAGCATTGCGGTGCGGACGTCGACACGCTCGACGCGGCGGCCCGCGACAAAGGGCGCGATGCCCCTGCGCGTGACTTCGACTTCTGGCAACTCTGGCATGTTTTGCGGGTCTGAGACGAGGATCTGTTTACGTACGGAACGCGCATGCGTTGCCGCGAGAACGGCCGCTCGCGAGACGCGCGACGCCGCGAATACTGACGTACTCGCACGGAGCGCCACGCGGCGAGCGGTCGTTCCCGCGGCAACCCCGAATCGAGAAGTTTATGTCGGGGGAATGCCCGAAATCGCCCGCATCGCGGCGTCGCTCGGCGCTTGTTCGGTTCGCCAAACGACGCTCGTCGCTTCTTGCCATGCAGGCGATTTCGGGCATTCGCATGTGCGTTCCATATGTAAACGGACCCTACCACGATCGTGCGTGTATTGTAGCGAGCGCGTTACAATCGGTTGAAACACCGAACGGATTTCCATGACCCTGCCCTCGAAGATGCTTCTGAAGCGCCCCGCCGCTGCGTGCGGCGCGCGTGCCTTCCCGGTCCGCCGTGCGCTCGGCGCAGCGCTGTTCGCCGCCTGGACCCTCACCGCCCTCCCGGCTCACGCGCAAGGTCCGGCATCGGACGACACGGAGCCGCAGGGCGCGTTCGAACACGTCATGTCGGACGAGAAAAAGGATCTCCCGGGCGTCCCGCTGACGAGCCAGATCGTCTATCAGGTGCTCGCCGCGGAGGTCGCGCTCCAGCGCAACCAGCCGGCACCCGCGTACCAGACCTATCTCGCGCTTGCCCGCGACACGCGCGACCCGCGCATGGCGCAGCGTGCGACCGAGATCGCGCTCGGCGCGCAAAGCCCGGCCGATGCGCTGTCCGCAGCCAATCTGTGGCGCCAGTACGCACCCGATTCGAACCGCGCATCGCAAGTCGACGCCGCGCTGCTCGTGCTCGCCGGCAAGCCGGCCGATGCGCAGCCGATGCTCGCGCGCGAGCTGGCCCGCGCGACGGGCGAAACGCGCGGCCCCGCGATCCTCGCGCTGCAGGCGCTGCTGGTGCGCGGCTCCGACCGCGTCGGCGGCCTCGCGGTGCTGAAGGACATGCTGAAGAACGACATGAACCGCCCGGAGGCGCACCTCGCGATCGCGCGGCAGCAACTGGCGGTCGACGACAAGGAAGGCGCCGCACAGTCGCTGAAACAGGCGCTGCAGATTCGCCCCGACTACCTGCCGGCAGCACTGATGCTGTCGCAGATGGGGCCTGCGGAGCGCGCTGCCGGCATCGTGTCATTCGAGAAATATGTTCAGCAGAATCCGAAGTCGCGCGACGCACGGCTCGCGCTGTCGCAGCTCTATCTCGCCGACGATCGCCTCGACGACGCGCAGAAGCAGTTCGAGACGATGCGCAAGCTCGATGCGAAAGATCCGACGCCGCTGATGGCGCTCGCGCTGATCAAGATCCAGCAGAAAAAGCTCGACGACGCGAGCGCGTACCTGAAGCAGTACGTGCAGCTCGGCGACAAGCAGCCGAACCTCGACGTCGGCCAGGGCTACATCTACCTTGCGCAGATCGCGATCGAACAGGGCAACGACGCGCAGGCGTCGCAGTGGCTCGACAAGGTCGACCAGACGAGCCAGCACTACCTGCCGGCGCAGATCACGCGTGCGCAGCTGCTGCAGAAGCAGGGCAAGACAGACGAGGCGCGCAAGGTGCTCGACGATCTGCCGATCAGCGATCCGCGCGACGCGGCCGTCGTCGCGCGCACCGATGCGTCGATCCTGTTCAGCGCGAAACGCTATTCGGAAGCCGAGGCGCGGCTCGGTCGCGCGGTCGAGGACTTCCCGGACGATCCGGACCTGCGCTACGACTACGCGATGGCGGCGGAAAAGACGGGCCACTACGCGACGATGGAAAAGCAGCTGCGCGAGCTGATCCGCACGCAGCCGGACAACCCGCAGGCATACAACGCGCTCGGCTATTCGCTCGCCGATCGCAACCAGCGCCTGCCCGAGGCCAGCAAGCTGATCGACAAGGCGCTGTCGCTCGCGCCCAACGACGCGTACATCATGGACAGCCTCGGCTGGGTGAAGTACCGGATGGGCGATTCGGCGGGCGCGGCGAAGGTGCTGCGGCGTGCGTACGAATTGCAGCCGAATGCCGAGATCGGCGCGCACCTGGGCGAGGTGCTGTGGAAGAGCGGCGCGCAGGACGACGCGCGCACCGCGTGGCGTGCCGCGCAGAAGCTCGAGCCCGACAACGAAACGCTCGTGCAGACGCTGAAGCGCTTGCAGATCAACGGCCTTTGATGCGGATGCTCCCGATGCCTCTCCTGTCTTCCCGTGCGCGGCGCGCGCTGGCGGCGGCCGGCGCTGCGCTCGCGCTCGCCGGCTGCGCGAGCACGCCGCCGTCGGCGAATGCGCCGGGCGCCGTGCTGCAGACGGCCGCGACGCACGCCTATCACGGCCGCTTCGCGGTGCAGTACAACGACCGCTTTGGCCGGCAACAGAACGTGTACGGCAACTTCGACTGGCAGGAACAGGGGGACGACGTGTCACTCGAACTGCGCAGCCCGCTCGGGCAGACGCTTGCGGTCGTCAAATCGACGCCGCAGGCCGCGTCGCTCGAATTGCCGAACCGCCAACCGCAATACGCGACGGACGTCGGCGAACTGATGCAGAACACGCTCGGCTTCTCGCTGCCGCTGGCCGGCCTGCGCTACTGGCTGCTGCCGACGGCGGCCCCGGCGACGCCCGCGCAGACGGTACGCGACCCCGCCGACGCGACGCGCGTGAAGCAGATCCGCCAGGACGGCTGGACGATCGACTACCTCGCCTACGCGGACGCACCGGCCACCGGTGTCAAACGTGTGAACCTCGTGCGCGCAACGCCGCCGCTCGACATCAAGCTCGTGCTCGACCAGTAAGCACGCGAACCTAGCTCCGACCTACGCATGACCGATTCGACCCGCTCGCTGCGCAACTGCCTCGCGCCCGCGAAACTCAACCTGTTCCTGCACATCACCGGCCGCCGGCCGAATGGCTATCACGATCTGCAAAGCGTGTTCCAGCTGCTGAACTGGGGCGACACGCTGCACTTCACGCTGCGCGACGACGGCCGCGTCGCACGCGTCACCGACGTGCCCGGCGTACCCGAACAAAGCGATCTCGTCGTGCGCGCGGCCAATCTGCTGAAAGCGCATACGGGCGCTGCGGCCGGCGTAGACATCGAAATCGACAAGCGCCTGCCGATGGGCGCGGGCCTTGGGGGCGGGAGCTCCGACGCGGCCACGACGCTGCTCGCGCTGAACCGTCTGTGGCAACTCGACTTGCCGCGCGCGGAATTGCAATCGCTCGCGGTAAAACTCGGCGCCGACGTTCCGTTTTTTGTTTTTGGAAAAAATGCGTTCGCAGAGGGTATCGGAGAGGAATTAGCTGAGGTAGAATTGCCGACTCGCTGGTTCCTGGTTGTGACGCCGCGAGTTCATGTCCCAACCGCTGAAATTTTTTCAGATGAGTTGTTGACAAGGGACACAAAGCCAGTCACAATTGCTGACTTTCTTGCACGGCAAAACAGCGATGCGGGATGGCCAGACAGCTTCGGCCGGAACGATATGCAGCAAGTTGTGACAAGTAAGTACGCGGAAGTTGCGCAGGTGGTCAAATGGTTGTATAATGTGACCCCCGCGAGGATGACCGGCTCCGGAGCTAGCGCGTTTGCAGCATTTCCCAGCAAGCACGAGGCAGAAGCGGCGAAAGCCAAGCTGCCCACCGGTTGGAACGGTGCAGTTGCCGAAAGCCTGAACGAGCATCCGCTCTTCGCTTTCGCGTCATGAAGTTTTGCTTTGCCGGATGGCCTACGTGTCCGGTGAAGTTATCAGTTAAGTGTAGGGGAGTCGCCAAGTTGGTCAAGGCACCGGATTTTGATTCCGGCATGCGAGGGTTCGAGTCCTTCCTCCCCTGCCAAAAATTTTCCCGCATTTCCCGCCTAAGCCTGAAGCAGGTGCACGATGAGCAGCCACAGCCATGATGGCCTGATGGTCTTTACTGGCAACGCGAATCCCGCGCTGGCCCAGGAAGTCGTCAATATCCTTGGTATCCCCCTCGGCAAAGCAATGGTCAGCCGTTTCTCCGACGGCGAGATCCAGGTCGAGATCCAGGAAAACGTGCGCGGCAAGGACGTCTTCGTCCTGCAATCCACGTGCGCGCCGACGAACGACAACCTGATGGAACTGATGATCATGGTCGACGCGCTCAAGCGTGCGTCCGCCGGCCGGATCACCGCCGCCATCCCCTACTTCGGCTATGCCCGTCAAGACCGTCGCCCGCGCTCCGCGCGTGTTGCGATCTCGGCGAAGGTCATCGCGAACATGCTGGAAATCGCCGGCGTCGAGCGGATCATCACGATGGATCTGCACGCCGACCAGATTCAAGGCTTCTTCGACATCCCCGTCGACAACATCTACGCAACGCCGATCCTGCTGGGCGACCTGCGCAAGCAGAACTATTCGGATCTGCTCGTCGTGTCGCCGGACGTCGGTGGCGTGGTTCGCGCCCGGGCACTCGCGAAGCAGCTGAACTGCGATCTCGCGATCATCGACAAGCGTCGCCCGAAGGCGAACGTCGCCGAAGTGATGAACATCATCGGTGAAGTTGAAGGCCGCACCTGCGTGATCATGGACGACATGGTCGATACGGCCGGCACGCTCTGCAAGGCCGCGCAAGTGCTGAAGGATCGTGGCGCGAAACAGGTGTTCGCGTACGCGACGCACCCGGTTCTGTCGGGTGGCGCCGCCGAGCGTATCGCCGCGTCGGCACTCGACGAGCTGGTCGTCACCGATACGATCCCGCTGTCGGCCGAATCGCTGGCCTGCTCGAAGATCCGCTCGCTGACGAGCGCGAGCCTGCTGGCAGAAACGTTCTCGCGGATCCGCCGCGGCGACTCGGTGATGTCGCTGTTCGCGGAATCCTGATCGCGGAACGATACGATTTAGCATGCGCGGAAAGCGAAGCGGCAACGCTTCGCTTTTTGCACAATCGGACGGGATAGACGAAACCCCGTTCGTTTCATCGGGGGCCGCCATTTCGCCGGCCCCGTTTTACTGCCTGGTCGCGGGCAGCAATCGGAGAATCACATGAAAGTCGTCGCTTTCGAGCGCCAACAGCAAGGTACGGGTGCGAGCCGCCGCCTGCGCAACGCCGGTAAGACCACGGGTATCGTCTACGGTGGCGAAGCAGCCCCGCAAAAGATCGAACTGGATCACAACGCGCTGTGGCACGCACTGAAGAAGGAAGCCTTCCACTCGTCGATCCTCGACCTGGAAATCGCTGGCCAGTCGCAACAGGTTCTGCTGCGCGACGTGCAATACCATCCGTTCAAGCAACTCGTGCTGCACGTTGACTTCCAGCGCGTCGACGCGAAGAAGAAGCTGCACACGAAGGTGCCGCTGCACTTCCTGAACGCCGAAGTCAGCCCGGCAGTGAAGCTGTCGAGCGCAATCGTCTCGCACGTCGCGACGGAAATCGAAGTCGAGTGCCTGCCGTCGGCTCTGCCGGAATTCCTCGAAGTCGATCTGTCGAAGATCGAAGCAGGTCAGTCGGTGCACGCGAAGGACATCGCACTGCCGAAGGGCGTGACGCTGGTCGCGCACGTCGACGCGGAAAACCCGGTCGTCGCATCGGCGACGGTCCCGGCTGGCGCCGTGTCGGACGCAGCAGGCGAAGGCGAAACGCCGGCTGCGTAAGCGGCTGCCTACACGCCATTCGATCCGTTTCACGAAAACGGTCGACGCAACCCGCCGCGGCTTGCCCGGCGGGTTTTTCTTTTTCTGCGCCCAGGCGGCCGCTGCCGCCTACGAAACGTCATGATCAAACTGATCGTCGGCCTCGGCAATCCCGGGGCGGAATACACCGCGACGCGCCACAACGCCGGCTTCTGGCTGATCGACCAGCTTGCCCGCGAAGCCGGCGCGACGCTGCGCGACGAGCGCCGCTTCCACGGCTTCTACGCGAAAGCCCGGCTGCACGGCGAGGAAGTCCATCTGCTCGAACCGCAGACGTACATGAACCGCTCGGGCCAATCCGTGGTCGCGCTAGCGAGTTTCTTCAAGATCCTGCCCGACCAGATTCTCGTCGCGCATGACGAACTGGATCTGCCGCCCGGCACCGTGAAGCTCAAGCTCGGCGGCGGCAGCGGCGGGCACAACGGTCTGAAGGACATCTCGGCACACCTGTCGTCGCAGCAGTACTGGCGGCTGCGCATCGGCATCGGTCATCCGCGCGACCTGATCCCGGAAGGCGCACGCGCCGGCGCGAAACCGGACGTCGCGAATTTCGTGCTGAAGCCGCCGCGCCGCGAGGAGCAGGAGGTGATCGACGCGTCGATCGAACGCGCGCTCGCGGTGATGCCGATGGTCGTCAAGGGTGAGCTCGACCGCGCGACGATGCAGTTGCATCGCAACTGATCCGCCCGCAACGGCATGCGGCAGCGGACCGCCCGGCCGTCACGCGCGGCCTCGCCGTGCCGCGCAACTGCGCACTGCAACGCCGACATGCGGTAATCTGGTCGTTTTTTGCCCGTCAGGAGCCAAGCGGTGAGCCGTTACTGGAGCGACGTCGTTCAGCAACTCGTGCCTTACGTGCCGGGCGAACAGCCCGCGCTCGCGCACCCCGTCAAGCTGAACACCAACGAGAATCCCTATCCGCCTTCGCCGCGCGTCGTCGCGGCGATCGCACGCGAACTCGGCAATACCGGCGACTCGCTGCGCCGCTATCCCGACCCGCTCGCGCGCGCACTGCGCGAGACGGTTGCGGCCCATCATCGGATCAAGCCCGAGCAGGTTTTCGTCGGCAACGGTTCCGACGAGGTGCTTGCGCACGCGTTCCAGGCGCTGCTCAAGCATGACCGGCCGCTACGCTTTCCCGACATCTCGTACAGCTTCTATCCGACCTACGCGCGCCTGTACGGCGTCGAGACGACGATCGTGCCGCTCGCGGACGATTTCTCGATCCGGGTCGAAGACTATCTCGACGACGCCGGCTGCGTACTGTTCCCGAACCCGAATGCGCCGACCGGCCGCGCGCTGCCGCTCGCGGACATCGAGCGCATCGCGGCCGCGAACCCGTCGTCGGTCGTGCTGATCGACGAAGCGTACGTCGATTTCGGCGCCGAATCGGCGATCGCGCTGATCGACCGCCATCCGAACCTGCTCGTCGTACACACGACGTCGAAGGCGCGCTCGCTCGCCGGGATGCGCGTCGGTTTCGCGTTCGGCGATGCGGCATTGATCGACGCGCTCAATCGTGTGAAGGACAGCTTCAATTCCTATCCGCTCGACCGGCTCGCACAGGCGGCCGCACAGGCGGCGTACGAAGACACCGACTACTTCGGCGCGACCTGCCGCCGCGTGATCGACAGCCGTGCGCGGCTCACGCATGCGCTGCAAACGCTGGGTTTCGACGTCGTGCCGTCGGCTGCGAATTTCGTGTTCGCGCGCCACCCCGCGCACGATGCCGCGGCGATCGCGGCGAAGCTGAAGGAGCGGGAAATTTTCGTGCGGCACTTCCGCGCGCCGCGCATCGACCAGCACTTGCGCATCACCGTCGGCACCGACGCCGAATGCGACGCGCTCGTCGCGGCATTGCGCGACGTGCTCGGCTGAAACGATAGCGGAAGAGGCAGCTACGGCTGTAGTCACAGCTGTAGCGAAACCGGCGCCGAACGGCGCCGGCCGAGGAAACCATGACGTCGTGACACCTGCGGCGTCACCGCACGGTCACTGCGCGTCGTCGCCCTTCGCGGCGATCAACGCGTGATACTTCTCCATCAACTGCGCGTGCGATTCGTCATGCTGCGGATCGCGCGGAATGCATTCGACCGGGCACACCTGCTGGCACTGCGGTTCGTCGAAATGACCGACGCACTCGGTGCATTTCTTCGGGTCGATCACGTAGATATCCGGGCCCATCGAAATCGCGCCGTTCGGGCACTCGGGCTCGCATACGTCGCAATTGATGCACTCGTCGGTAATCATCAAAGCCATACTGATCTCACTTCTTAAGGCCAGCGGCCGGCTTCGGATCGAAACCGGCCGGCGCCGCGTCACGCGGCCGGGCCTCCCATCGCAGCGACTTTCTCGGTCAGCCACTTCTCGACGGACGGGAACACGAACTTGCTGACATCGCCGCCCAGCTGCGCGATCTCGCGCACGATCGTCCCCGAGATGAACTGGTACTGATCGGACGGCGTCATGAACATCGTCTCGACGTCGGGCAGCAGGTAGCGGTTCATCCCCGCCATCTGGAACTCATATTCGAAATCGGACACGGCGCGCAGGCCGCGCACGATCACGCGCGCGTTATTGGTGCGGACGAAGTCCTTCAGCAGACCCTTGAAGCCCATCACCTTCACGTTCGGATAATGGCCGAGCACCTCGTTCGCAATCTTCAGACGTTCTTCGAGCGAGAAGAACGGCTTCTTCGCGCGGCTGTCGGCGACACCGACCACCAGCGTATCAAAAATGCTCGACGCACGCCGCACGAGGTCTTCGTGCCCGCGGGTCAGCGGATCGAACGTACCGGGATACACGGCGACTACCATGTCGCTCCTCCTGTCATCACGCAATCGGGGTGGCAGCCGTGCGACGCGCACGCCGCTGCCGAGATGGGCGTGCGTCGCCGTTGCGGCGCGCCGCCTCGTATGGAACGCGCATTATTCATCATTTTCGCGCCGCAGCAAATGATAGTGAACCGCACCGGCCTTGCCGTGCTTCACCACCTGCCAGCCGGCCAGCGCGTCGTGAGCGCCCGGTTCCAGCTCGGCGCCCGTTTCGACGTACAGCGCGCCATCGGGCGCGACGAGCGGCGCCGCGAGCGCGAGCGCGCGCTCGAGCACGGCCGGCTCGCCGAACGGCGGATCGAGGAACACGACGTCGAACGCGCCTGGCGTCAGCCCGGCCGCGAGCCGCAGCGCGTCGGCTTCCGCGACTTCGACCGAACGCGCGCCGAGCTTGTCCTTGATCGCGCGCAACTGCTGCGCGGCGCGCGGGTGGCGTTCGACCATCACGACGCTCGCCGCGCCGCGCGACGCGGCCTCGAAGCCGAGCGCGCCGGTGCCGGCGAACAGGTCGAGGCAGCGCTGCCCGTCGAGTTCCTGGCCGAGCCAGTTGAACAACGTCTCGCGCACGCGATCGGGTGTCGGGCGCAGGCCGTCGAGATCGAGCACGGCGAGCGGCGTGCGTTTCCAGTCACCGCCGATGATGCGGATCGTGTGCGGCTTGCCGCGGCTGGCGGAGGCCGCCGGGCGGCCGGAAGAGGAACGGGACATACGGAGTATCGACGACGGAGGGACCGGGTGCGCACGGGGGCGCACCGCCAAACACGCGCACGTTACCACAGCGGCGGCGCCGGCTGACGCGAGTGCCGCGCCGCACTGATAAAATGCACGGTTTCGGCCGTCGTGCGCACACGCGACGGCCACTCCGGCGCTCCGCCCTCGCGGCGCCCCGCCCTCTTCCCGACGTCAGACCATGTTCAGCTTCTTCAAACGGTTCAAGAAAACGCAGGAGTCCGACTCCGCGGAATCGCAATCGGCCAATGCGCAGCAATCGGCCGCGCCGGCCGACGCGCCCGTTGCCGAGCCCCGCCCGGCGGCCGACGCACCGCAAACGCCCGCGCAACCGCAACCGGCCGCGCCCGCCGTCGTGATGACGGTCACGCCGGCCAACGACGGCAGCGACGACGTCGTCGAGACGGTCGAGATCGTGCCGCCGCCGACGCAGGACGCATCGGCGAAGAAATCGTGGCTCGAGCGCCTGAAGTCGGGGCTCGCAAAGACGGGCTCGAGCATCACCGGCGTGTTCGTCAACACGAAGATCGACGAGGATCTGTATGAAGAACTCGAGGCGGCGCTGCTGATGTCCGATGCCGGCGTCGACGCGACCGAGTATCTGCTCGGCGCGTTGCGCGAGAAGGTGCGCGCGGGCCGGCTGACCGATCCGCAGCAAGTGAAGGGGGCGCTGCACGACCTGCTCGTCGAACTGCTGAAACCGCTCGAGAAGTCGCTGATGCTCGGCCGCGCGCAGCCGCTCGTGATGATGATCACGGGCGTGAACGGCGCGGGCAAGACCACCAGCATCGGCAAGCTCGCGAAGCACCTGCAGAGCTTCGACCAATCGGTGCTGCTGGCCGCGGGCGACACGTTCCGGGCAGCCGCGCGCGAGCAACTGGCGGTCTGGGGCGAGCGCAACAACGTGACGGTAGTCCAGCAGGAAAGCGGCGACCCGGCCGCGGTGATCTTCGATGCGGTGAGCGCCGCGCGCGCGCGCAAGATTGACGTGATGATGGCCGACACGGCCGGCCGCCTGCCGACGCAGCTGCACCTGATGGAAGAGCTGAAGAAAGTGAAGCGCGTGATCTCGAAGGCGCACGACGGCGCGCCGCACGAGGTGCTGCTCGTGATCGACGCGAACACGGGACAGAACGCGCTTACGCAAGTGAAGGCATTCGACGACGCGCTCGGGCTCACCGGGCTGATCGTCACGAAGCTCGACGGCACTGCGAAGGGCGGAATCCTCGCCGCGATCGCGCGGCAGCGCCCGGTGCCGGTGTACTTCATCGGCGTCGGCGAGAAGGTCGAGGACCTGCAGCCGTTCAGCGCCCTGGAATTCGCGGACGCGCTGCTCGGCTGAACACCGCCTGCCGCATCGTCACGGGCGCTTTCGGGCGCCCTTTTTCATGCGCGGCCGCACACCGTGCGGCCGGCGGCCGCAACGTCACTCGGCGTCGGGTTGCACACCCGGCGCGGCGGCCTTGAATGCATCGAGCGTCGACGCATGATCGGCGATCCGCTGAATCGTCGGGAAGCGCGTCGTGTCGATCGAGAAGCGGTTCGCATTGAACACCTGCGGCACGATGCAGATATCGGCAAGCGTCGGCGAGTCGCCGAAGCACAGCTTGCCGGTGCGCGGATCGTTCGCGAGGCGGGTCTCCAGCGACGCGAAGCCTGCCTCGATCCAGTGCCGGTACCACGCGTTCTTCGCGTCCTCCGGAACCTGCAGCGTGTGCTTCAGGTACTTCAGCACGCGCAGGTTGTTCAACGGATGGATCTCGCATGCGACCTGCAGCGCGATCGCGCGCACGTACGCGCGATCGACAGGGTCCTTCGGCAGCAGCGCCGGCTCCGGGTGCGTTTCCTCGAGATATTCGATGATCGCGAGCGATTGCTGAAGCGTCGCGTCGCCGTCGACGAGCGTCGGCACGACCGCGTCGGGATTCAGTGCGCGGTACGCGTCCTTCAGTTGCTCACCGCCGTCGCGCAGCATGTGGACCGGGACCGTGTCGAACGGCAGCTGCTTCAGATTCAGGGCGATCCGCACGCGGTAAGACGCGGAACTGCGGAAATAGCTGTAGAGCTTCATCGGGTGTCTCTCGTAGTGATATTCGGCCGGCGGGCGGGGGACGGAGAGCCGCCATGCGCGCGCCGCACCGCCGGGAACCCGAGTTTAGCGCGGCGCGCCGCGTCGGCACACGAGCGGGGCGCGCGTGGCCGCGGCGCGCCCGTGCGATACTCGGGGCATTCCCGATCGCTCACAGTGCGGCCCGATGCCGGCCGCCGCCCCACGCTCCGATGACCGCTTCCCACGATTTCGCAGCTTCGCCGTTCCCTTGCGCCCGCTTCATCAAGGAAATCGGCCGCGGCCCGCACGGCGCACGCGCGCTATCCGCCGAAGACACGTTCGAACTCTATCGCGCGATGCTCGATGCGCGCGTGTCGGACGTCGAACTCGGCGCGATCCTGATCGCGTATCGCCTGAAGGGCGAAACGGCCGACGAACTGGCCGCGATGCTGGCCGCCGCGCAGGCGTCGTTCGAACCCGTGCACGTGCAGGACGCAGCGTTCCGGCCGGTATCGATTCCGAGCTACAACGGCGCGCGCAAGCAGCCGAACCTGGTGCCGCTGCTTGCGCTGCTGCTCGCGCGCGAAGGCGTGCCGGTGCTCGTGCACGGCGTCGAACGCGATCCGGGCCGCGTGACGAGCGCGGAAATTTTCGCCGCGCTGTCGATCGCGCCGTCGACGTCGCACGACGCGATCGAGGACACGCTTGCCGAACGCCGCGTCGCGTTCGCGCCGATCGACGCGCTCGCGCCGCGCATCGCGCGCCTGCTCGCACTGCGCAGCGTGCTCGGCGTGCGCAATTCCACCCACACGCTCGTGAAGATTCTGCAGCCGTTCGCGCCGGCCGGGCTGCGGCTCGTCAACTACACGCATCCACCCTATCGCGACAGCCTCGCGGCACTCTTCCGCGACCATCCGGACGCCGCGCTCGGCGGCGCACTGCTTGCGCGCGGCACCGAAGGCGAGGCGGTGGCCGATACGCGGCGTCAGGTGCAGGTCGACTGGCTGCACGACGGCGTGTGCGATACGCTGATCGAGGCCGAGCGCTCGTCGAGCGACGCGCCGCCCGTCGCGCTGCCGGAGTCGCGCGACGCGGCAACCACGGCCGCGTGGACGGACGCCGTGCTGCGCGGTGAAATTCCGGTGCCGGACACGCTCGCGCGGCAGGTCGAGACGATCGTGCGAATCGTCCGGATTGCGGCGTGACCCGCCGCGCGCGCCGCGCATCTGTCGCGCCGGCCTTCCGACTGACCATTTGACACGCGCACGCATCCTGGCATAGAGTTGTCGCCATGCGTTCCTTTCCGAACACCCTCCGAATTACCTCCGGCCGCCTAGCGCGGTCGCTATCGCTACGACTAGCCTAAGGCTGTCTTAGCGCCGTGTGCTGTCCGCACGGTCCCTCCAGCAGTTCCTCGCAGCACCCTTCTCGCAGTTTTTACAACCCGAAGTCGTCAGCATTCGTCCGTCTATCCGGCGGCCGATTCGCGAAGATCATCCGCACCCGCAGCGCGTTTCCCGCGCCACGGTGCGAGGCAGCGCCACCCGTCGCCCTTGCCGCCCGTCTTCGCTCGCGACTTGAGACCCGAGGTCCAGAAGATGAAGCGCAACCCGCAAGACAAATACCGTCCGTTCGAGCCCGTCCGCATCAACGGCCGCCGCTGGCCCACCCGCACCATCGAGCGCGCGCCGGTCTGGATGAGCACCGACCTGCGCGATGGCAACCAGTCGCTGATCGAGCCGATGAGCATCGAGCAGAAGCTCGAATTCTTCGACATGCTGGTCGCGATCGGTTTCAAGGAGATCGAAGTCGGTTTTCCGTCGGCGTCGCAAACCGACTTCGATTTCGTCCGCAAGCTGATCGACGAGAAGCGGATTCCCGACGACGTGACGATCGAAGTGCTCGTGCAGTCGCGCGAAGACCTGATCGCCCGCACGTTCGACGCGCTCGAGGGCGTGCCGCGCGCGATCGTGCATCTGTACAACGCGATCTGCCCGTCGTTCCGGCGCATCGTGTTCGGGATGTCGAAGGACGACGTCAAGGCGCTCGCGGTGAACGGCACGCGCATGATCAAGGAGCACGCGGCGGCTCGCCCGGACACGCACTGGACCTACCAGTACTCGCCGGAAACGTTCAGCATGACCGAACTCACGTTCGCGCGCGAGGTGTGCGACGCGGTCGCGCAAATGTGGCGGCCGACACGCGAGCGCAAGATGATCGTCAACCTGCCGGCGACCGTCGAAGCCGCGAGCCCGAACGTGTTCGCCGACCAGATCGAGTGGATGGACCGCAACCTCGCGTATCGCGACAGCATCGTGCTGTCGGTGCATCCGCACAACGACCGCGGCACCGCGGTCGCGGCCGCCGAACTCGCACTGCTCGCGGGCGCCGACCGGATCGAGGGCTGCCTGTTCGGCAACGGTGAGCGCACCGGCAACGTCGATCTCGTGACCCTCGCGCTGAACCTCTACACGCAGGGCATCGACCCGGGCCTCGACTTCTCCGACATCGACGCGGTGCGCCGCGTTGTCGAGCGCTGCAACCAGATTCCGGTGCATCCGCGTCATCCGTACGCGGGCGACCTCGTGTTCACCGCATTCTCGGGCTCGCACCAGGACGCGATCCGTAAGGGCTTCGCGCAGCAGCGTCCCGATGCGGTGTGGGAAGTGCCGTACCTGCCGATCGACCCGGCCGACCTCGGCCGCAGCTACGATGCGGTGATCCGCGTCAACAGCCAGTCCGGCAAGGGCGGCGCGACGTTCCTGCTCGAGCGCGGGATGGGCTTCACGCCGACGCGCCGCGTTCAGATCGAGTTCAGCCATGCGGTGCAGACGCTCGCCGACGCATCCGGCGAGGAAGTGACCGGCGATGCGATCTGCGCACTGTTCGCCCGCGAATTCTTCGAGGCCGACGGGCCGGCGTCACGCCATGGCAACGGCGCGCGCTGGCAGAACCGCGACATCGCGGGCGCGGCGCCGGCCGGTACCGCACCCGAAGACGCGGTGCAGCGCGCGGCCGCGGCGTTCGCGGCGGCAGCCGGCACGACGGTCGACGTCGCATCGTGCGAGCACGTGCGCACGGCGGATGGCCGGATCGCGGTGTCGGTCGGCTGCCGGATCGGCGATGCGCCGCTGCGCCACGGCGTGGGCGTACACGACGATCCGGCGAGTGCAGCGCTCGATGCGGTCGTCAGCGCGATCAACCGCTCGGCCTGGCACTGCGCCGACCGCCGTGCGGCGGCCTGACCGGCGAGTTGCATTTCATGGTCGGAATGTCAGCGAGCGGTGTGTGACCGCCCGTGCACCGCGCGATCCGCGGTGCACGGGCCAACAAGAAGCGGCCCAGAAGGCCGCTTCGATTGGGACGTGAAAACGAGCGCCACGCGCGCTCACGTCTCGGTCGCGCACCGCGTCGCCTGCCACGCGAGCAGCCGCCATTCGCCGTGTTCGTGGGTATGCACGGCCGTATAGGCGATCGGGAACACGAGGCCGCCGTTGTTCGTTTCCATCTCGATCAATGCGCGCCCGGTGACCACGCAGGTTGCATCGCCGACGGGCAACAAGTCCTGCGACTGGATCTCGATCTGGCGATAGCGGCGGCGGCCGGCGACGATGGCGTCGATGAACTGCTGCTTGGTTTCGCGTTTGCCGTTGGTGTGCACGAAGAAAACCTTGTCGGACAATTGCGCGTCGAGCGCCTCGCCGTCCCCGTCGACCATCGCCCGGAACCGATCGCGCTCGAGTGCGCGAATCGCATCGACCACCTTCGCCATCGCCTGACTCCTCGGCAACGCGCCCGCCGTGCGCCGGCGTGCGGATCAGAAGTTGTACTGCACGTAGAACTGGTGGAAATTTATACCAGGATTCGGCTCTTTGATACCCGCGTTAGACACATGTTGAAAACGGTAGCCGAGCTGATACTGTTGCCGTTCGCCGAACTGCGCGCCGACACCGACGACGTCCGCGAACTGGAACGACGTCGACAGCGACAGGTTGTTCGAGATGGTCGGATGCGTGAGGAACCGGATCCCGGCGCCGGCTTCGACGAACGGGCGCACCTGGCCCGCGCTCTTGATGAAACGGAACATCGGCGTCGCGCCGAATTCGCCGATATTGGCGTGCACGTTGCCGCCGGTGTGCCAGTAGCCGACATGGCCTTCCATCACGAATGCGAAGTGCCAGCCGCCGATTTCCCACCAGTTCCAGCCCGGATCCCACACCACACCGAGATCGGCCTTGTCGATCCCGTGGCGATCGGAAAACCCGCCTCCCGCCTGGATGCCCCACCGATCCGCAAACGCGGCGCCCGATCCGCCGAGCAGCGACGCCGCCACCAGCGCATGCACCGCAAGCCGGGTACGAGGCCGGCGGTTCTTCTTATTGTTCATCTGACACTCCAACTTTGTGGGTTGAATGGAGCCTCGCCGCAGCGGCTGGGCCCGAGCGAACTGAATGGTATGGTAAAGGACTTTTCGGATCGGCATCAGGAAGCGAAATTGTTTGCTTCCAAAACTACAAAAATCGAAAACGTCTACTGATTACTATCTGAAACAACGACTTACGGAACTCGGCGACACCGCACAGGTCGCAAATTAGACTATCGACTCCAGCAAGTCGATAGAAAAACGGGAACTTGGATGCCCCCGTGCCCTCTAAGGAATTAGCACTCGGATTGCCGGAGTGCTAAGATGGGCCCCGGAATCTCATCCGAGACTACGGGTTTGTCCCTGATTCCAAAGGAGTTTTTAGTGAGCCACGCCCTGACCCTTCCGAACACCCTGAGCCCGACGCCGGCCAAGGCCGAATCGGCAGGCTCGCTGGCGCTCGCAACCCACGCGATGTTGCCGGGCCAGCTTGGCAACATCGACGCGTACATCCAGGCCGTCAACCGGATCCCGCTGCTGACCGCCGAGGAAGAACGCCAGTACGCGACCGAATTCCGCGAACACAACAACCTGGACGCGGCGCGCCACCTCGTGCTGTCGCACCTGCGGCTCGTCGTGTCGATCGCGCGCAACTATCTCGGTTACGGGCTGCCGCATGGCGACCTGATCCAGGAAGGCAACATCGGCCTGATGAAGGCGGTAAAGCGCTTCGATCCGGAGCAAAACGTACGCCTGGTGTCGTACGCGATTCACTGGATCAAGGCCGAGATTCACGAATACATCCTGCGCAACTGGCGGATGGTGAAGGTCGCGACGACGAAGGCGCAGCGCAAGCTGTTCTTTAACCTGCGCAGCCACAAGAAGAGCATGCAGGCGATGACGCCCGAGGAAATCGACGGCCTCGCGCAGGAGCTCAACGTCAAGCGCGAGGAAGTCACCGAGATGGAAACGCGCCTGTCGGGCGGTGACATCGCGCTCGAGGGCCAAGTCGAGGACGGCGAAGAGGCGTACGCGCCGATCGCCTACCTGGCCGATTCGCACAACGAGCCGACCGCCGTGCTGGCCGCGCGTCAGCGCGACATGCTGCAGACGGACGGCATCGCGCAGGCGCTCGACGCGCTCGACGCGCGCAGCCGGCGGATCATCGAGGCGCGCTGGCTGAACGTCGACGACGACGGCTCGGGCGGCTCGACGCTGCACGACCTCGCGGCCGAATTCGGCGTATCGGCGGAACGCATCCGCCAGATCGAAGCGAGCGCAATGAAGAAGATGCGCACCGCACTCGCCGAATACGCATAAGCGCAATTCAGAGCGTTCCCCCCAAAACCGCTGCCCCGCCCGGCAGCGGTTTTTTTTCGCCTGTCATTTCGCGTCACGCGTCGTTTATTGACTGACCTTATTGATCGGGTATCGGACGGATTCCGCCTCCTTCCGTATAACCTTGATCTGCCTCAAGTTTTCACCCGCCGTTCGCGACGGTCTGCCGCAGCGCGGCACTCGGCAGCGGGAAGCCGGCATTTTAAAATTGGCACGTCGGCTTAAAAGGATTAAAAAAACAGCTTAACCGCCGTCATAAATCCGACGTAAAGTCGCCCCAAACCACGTAAATCGATTCAGGATTATCGCCTTGATCTCGATCAATAAAGAGCCTGCCGCGCGTTCCCCGCGTGCCGACGGCACGGTCGGCTGGCGCGCGCGCATCGTCGCGTGGGCCCGCGGGCCAACGCTCGTGCGCGACATCACGCTGGTGCTGATCGTCAAGCTGATCCTGCTGATGTCGCTCAAATACGCATTCTTCAATCATCCGCAGGCCCAGCACATGTCGCTGCCGCCTGCCGTCGTCGCCGAGAAGCTGCTCTCGGTGCCGGCGCCTGCATCCTCCGAGGGAGACCACCATGATAAGTAGCGAAGTCGTCGATCTGTCGCGTCTGCAGTTCGGCATCACGGCGCTCTACCACTTCCTGTTCGTGCCGCTGACGCTCGGCCTGTCCTGGCTGCTCGTCATCATGGAAGCCGTGTACGTGATGACCGGCAAGCAGGTCTACAAGGACATGACCCAGTTCTGGGGCAAGCTGTTCGGGATCAATTTCGCGATGGGCGTGACGACCGGCATCACGCTCGAATTCCAGTTCGGCACGAACTGGTCGTACTACTCGCACTACGTCGGCGACATCTTCGGCGTGCCGCTCGCGGTCGAAGGCCTGATGGCGTTCTTCCTCGAATCGACGTTCGTCGGCCTGTTCTTCTTCGGCTGGAACCGCCTGTCGAAGGTGAAGCACCTGATCGTCACGTTCCTCGTCGCGCTGGGCTCGAACCTGTCCGCGCTGTGGATCCTCGTCGCGAACGGCTGGATGAACAACCCGGTCGGCGCCGAGTTCAACTACCAGACGATGCGCATGGAGCTGACGAGCCTGTTCGACGTGCTGTTCAACCCGGTCGCCCAGGTGAAGTTCGTGCACACCGTGTCGGCCGGCTACGTGACGGCGGCGATGTTCGTGCTCGGCATCTCGTCATGGTACTTGCTGAAGAAGCGCGACACCGACTTCGCGCTGCGCTCGTTCGCGGTCGCGGCGGGCTTCGGCCTCGCGGCCACGTTGTGCGTGATCGTGCTCGGCGACGAATCCGGCTATACGACCGGCGAAGTGCAGAAGATGAAGCTCGCCGCAATCGAATCCGAATGGGAAACCCAGCCCGCGCCGGCCTCGTTCACGCTGATCGGCATCCCGAACCAGAAGGAAGAGCGCACCGACTACGCGATCAAGATCCCGTACGCGCTCGGCCTGATCGCGACGCGCTCGATCGACGAGCCGGTGGTCGGCCTGCGCGAACTCGCGAAGCACAGCGAGGAACACATCCAGAGCGGGATGGTCGCGTACGGCGCGTTGCAGAAGATCAAGCAAGGCGACACGAGCGCCGCGACCCGCGCGCTGTTCGACCAGCACAAGCAGTATCTCGGCTACGGGCTGATGCTCAAGCAATTCACGCCGAACGTGGTCGATGCGACGCCGGAGCAGATCAAGGCCGCCGCGAAGAAGACGATCCCCCCGGTCGCGCCCGTGTTCTTCTCGTTCCGGATCATGGTGTTCCTCGGCTTCCTGTTCCTCGCGACCTTCATCGCAGCGTTCTGGTTCTGCGCGCGCCGGCAGCTGCTGGATGACAACCGCCGCTGGTTCCTGCGCTATGCGGTGTGGGCGATCCCGCTGCCGTGGCTCGCCGCGGAATTCGGCTGGGTCGTCGCGGAGCTCGGCCGCCAGCCGTGGACGATCGCGGGCATCCTGCCGACGCATCTGTCCGCGTCCAGCCTGACGTCGACGGACCTGTACCTGAGCCTCGCCGGTTTCATCGCGTTCTACACGGCACTGTTCGTCATCGAGATCAAGCTGATGTTCAAGTACGCGCGCCTCGGCCCGTCGTCGCTGCATACCGGCCGCTATCACCACGAACTCGCCTCAGCCGGCGAGCGCGCCGCGGTTTGAGCACGCCCCCGCAACGGAACAAGGAATCGCTATGGACTACGCAACTCTCAAGCTGATCTGGTGGCTGCTCGTCGGCGTGCTGCTGATCGGCTTCGCCGTCACCGACGGCTTCGACATGGGCGCGACCGCGCTGCTGCCGTTTCTCGGCAAGACCGACGACGAGCGCCGCATCATCGTCAACACGGTAGGCGCGACGTGGGAAGGCAACCAGGTATGGCTTATCACGGCCGGCGGCGCGATGTTCGCCGCGTGGCCGCTCGTCTATGCCGCGTCGTTCTCGGGCTTCTACTTCGCGATGCTGCTCGTGCTGTTCGCGCTGTTCTTCCGGCCGGTGGGCTTCGACTATCGAAGCAAGCGGCCCGACCCGCGCTGGCGCGCCGGCTGGGACTGCGGCCTGTTCGTCGGCGGCTTCGTGCCGGCGCTGGTGTTCGGCGTCGCATTCGGCAACCTGCTGCAGGGCGTGCCGTTCAAGTTCGACAGCGACCTGCGCGTGACCTACTACGGCGGCTTCTGGGCGCTGCTGAACCCGTTCGCGCTGCTCTGCGGGCTCGTCAGCCTCGCGATGCTCGTCGCGCACGGCGCCGCGTTCATCAAGATGAAGACCGACGGCGCGATCGCTCGCCGCGCGTCGATCGCGCTGCGCGTGTCGGCCCTCGTCGCGGTCGTGCTGTTCGTGCTCGCAGGCGTGCTCGTCGCGTCGACCATCGGCGGCTTCCACATCACCCACGCCGCACCGAACGACACGGTCGCGAACCCGCTGCTGAAGGACGTCGCGGCCGGCTCGGGGTTTTGGCTCGCAAACTACGGCGAATATCCGTGGATGATCGCGGCGCCGGTGGTCGGCATCGCCGGCGGCCTGCTCGCGCTGCTGCTCGCCGGCTCGAAGCAGGAAAAGACGGCGTTCTTCTGCACGGGCCTGATGATCGCCGGCGTGATCCTGACCGCGGGCTTCTCGATGTTCCCGTTCATCATGCCGTCGTCGCTCGATCCGCGCAGCAGCCTCACCGTATGGGATTCGACGTCGAGCCACATGACGCTGCAGGTGATGCTGTTCGCGGTGGTCGTGTTCCTGCCGATCGTGCTGCTCTATACGGGCTGGGTCTATCGCGTGATGCGCGGCAAGGTCACGCATCAATCGCTCGAAGAGAACAAGCACTCGATGTATTGAACCCGGCCGGGGGCGCATACGCGCCCTTCGCCACCGTTTCGCAAGGAGTCGGATCATGTGGTATTTCAGCTGGATTCTCGGTATCGGCGTCGCACTGTCGTTCGGCATCGTCAACGCGATGTGGCTCGAAGCGCGGCAGAAATCGCAGGAAGCGTCGGTGCGCGCACGCCGCGACTGACGTGCGATACATGCGCGGCGCGCGCGGCCGGCACCCATGCCGCAGCCCTCGCCGCGCCGTCGCATCGCCGGAACGAACCTCGCTTCATGCGAGGTTTTTTTTCGTCGTCGTCACGCCGGCCGCGGTTCACAGACCGATGCCAATTTAGCGCCAGATTGATACCACTTGAATACCAATAAAAGGTTTCATAAGATCTTTCCACACGGCCGCTGACAGGCCGTTTCCATTCAGTGGGGGAGACATGCGATTTCCGTGTCTGCTGCGCGCCGTCGCACCGCGTCGCCGTTCGCGTGCAGCGGCCGTTCCCGGCCGGCCGCGCGCCCCCGCCGGCCGGCGATACCTGCCGGACGGTGCTCGCGATTGTCGCGTCCGTATCGCAGCGGTCCGCGCGCCGCCCCGATGAACGCGTTCCGGCGCTCGCGCCGATCCGATCGGCACGCGTACTCGACTCCGGGGCCGTAACGCGCGTCATCAGCGTGTCGAACACGTCCGGCTCCCCTCGTCACGCCGGACATCGATGTCCCCCGCAGCTCCGTTGAAAGCCCAGACCGCAGCGACGTCGTCTCGCGAGGCCGCTACGCCCCTTTTTTCTGAGGAGTTCGAATGAAACACACGTTGCCTTCCCTGTTGACCGGCTTGCTGATCGCGGCACTGCTGCCGGCGGCAAGCTGCGCCGAGCCTGCGCAATCCGCTGCGGGTGCGCTCGCCGGCACCGCGCGGCCGGCCATGCAGCCGGCCGACCTGGCCGCAGTGCTCGCGAACGGTCTCGCGCTGCGCGTGGTCGTCGACAACAATCACGCGGCCGCAGCCGGCGTGCCATGCGCCGATCTCGGCGCCGACGGTGCGGCCTGCGCGACCGGACGCCTGTTTCTGCAGAATCGCGGCCACCAGCCGATCGCCGACGGCGGCTGGAAGCTCTACCTGCACAGCATCCGCCGCCTGCTGCGGATCGACCGGCCTGACTTCGCGCTGCGGCGGCTCACGGGCGACCTGTACGAACTGACACCGCAGCCGGGCGCCGTCCGGCTCGGGCCCGGCGAACGCATCGAGCTGCCGTTCGTCGCCGAATACTGGCTACGGCGCTACAGCGACGTGATTCCGCGGCCGTACGTCGTCGTCGATGGCGCGCCGCCTGCCGTGCTGCGCTACAACGACACCGACGACGAGTTGCGCTACGTCGAATCGCTGCCGGCCGACGCGCAGAACAGCTCGACCGGCAATGCGCCGCCGGTGGCCGCGCGCCCCGATGCGAGCCGCGCGCTGCCGAGCGTGAAGCGCGAGCAACCGCTGCCCGGCGCGCTCGACCTGCGCGGCGTCGAATTCGGGCTGTCCGACCTGCCCGACGCGCAGGTCGCGGCGCTGCGCGAGCGCGCGGCGACGCTGGGTCTCGACGGCGCACGCGTACCGGTGCGCGGCGCGGTGGCCCCGCGCCGGCTGCCGGCCGATATCGCGAAGCCGGGCGGCTACCGGCTCGCGATCGGGCCGCGCGGCGTCCTGATCGAAGGCTACGATCGCGCGGGCGTGTACTACGGCGTGCAGACGCTGTTCTCGCTCGCGCCGGCCGGCGGCGGCACGATCCCGGCGCTGCTCGTCGAGGATGCGCCGCGTTTCGTGCACCGGGGGATGCACGTCGATCTCGCGCGCAATTTCAAGCATCCGGCGACCCTGCGCCGCCTGATCGACCAGATGAGCGCGTACAAGCTCAATCGCCTGCACCTGCACCTGTCCGACGACGAAGGCTGGCGCATCGAGATCCCGGGCCTGCCGGAGCTGACCGATATCGGCGCGCGCCGCTGCCACGATCCGGGCGAGACGCGCTGCCTGCTGCCGCAACTCGGCTCCGGTCCCGACAACCGCTCGGGCGGCGGCTACCTGACGCGTTCCGATTACGTCGAGCTGGTGCGCTACGCGGCCGACCGCTTCGTCGAAGTGATTCCCGAAATCGACATGCCCGCGCACGCGCGCGCGGCCGTCGTGTCGATGGAAGCGCGCTACCGGAGGCTGCACGCGGCGGGCCGGGACCAGCAAGCGAATGCGTACCGGCTGCTCGATCCGCAAGACACGTCGAACCTGACGACCGTGCAGTTCTACGACCGGCGCAGCGATCTGAATCCGTGCGTGCCGGGCGCGCTGAATTTCGCATCGAAAGTGATCCGCGAGATCGCGGCGATGCATGCGGACGCACAGGTTCCGCTGCGCATCTGGCACTACGGCGGCGACGAAGCGAAGAACATCCTGCTCGGCGGCGGCTTCCAGCCGCTGAACGGCACCGACCCGAACAAGGGGCGCATCGATCTGGCCGCGCAAGACAAGCCGTGGGCGCGCTCGCCCGCGTGCACGGCACTGCTTCAGCGCGGCGAGATCAAGTCGATCGACGAGTTGCCGACGCGCTTCGCGAAGCAGGTGAGCGCGGCGGTCGATGCGAACGGGATCGGCACGATGGCCGCGTGGCAGGATGGCATCAAGCACGCGAACGGGCCGCAAGACTTCAGCACGCGGCGCGTGATGGTGTCGCTGTGGGACACGATCTTCTGGGGCGCTTCGGACAGCGCGCGCGACCTGAGCAACAAGGGCTATCTGACGGTGCTCGCGTTGCCCGACTACCTGTACTTCGACTTCCCGTACACGCTGAACCCGCGCGAGCGCGGTTATTACTGGGGCTCGCAAGCCACCGACGAGTACAAGGTGTTCTCGCTCGCGCCGGAGAACCTGCCGCAGAACGCGGAGGTGATGGGCGATCGCGACGGCAACGCATTCGAAGTCACCGGCACGGGCGCCGCACCGCGCATCGAAGGGATTCAGGGGCAGGCATGGGGCGAGGTGATGCGCAACGACACGTTCCTCGAGTACATGGTCTATCCGCGGCTGCTCGCACTCGCCGAGCGCGCGTGGCACCGGGCGGACTGGGAGCTGCCGTATGCGGCCGGCGTGCGTTACAAGCGCGGCGACACGCATCATGTCGACACGGCGGCGCTGCAGCGCGACTGGGCCGGCTTCGCGACGCTCGTCACGCAGCGCGAATTGCCGAAGCTCGACCGGGCCGGGATCGGCTACCGGAAGCCGACCTTCACGCTGACGAATCCTTGAACGATCGGACGACGAAACGGCTGCGCGGCTGATCCGAATCAATGGCGCAGGCGGTGCGCGATGCGGCTGAGCGCATCGCGCGCCCACAAAGAAAAACGGCTTGCGACACATCCGTCGCAAGCCGTTTTCGTTCTACCGTCCGGCGGCCCGGACCCGCCATGCGGCTCGGGCGCGTTTCATCGCATCACGCCGGTTGCGCGGCCGCGCCGCCACCCGCCGACGGCAGGCGCGCGCCGAGCTGTTCCGCATAGCGCACGGCCGCGCTGCCGCAGACGATGTGGAACGTGTCGGCCGACACCCACGCGACATCGAGCGCGCCGAGCCGCTCCCGATCGACCGCCGTCGCATCGCGCACGACGACACGCAAACGCGTGGTCGCGATCGCGTCGAGCGATGCGACGTTGGTCGCGCCGCCGAACACCGCAAGCCAGCGCAGCGGATCCGGGTCGAGCGGCCCGGCCGCCGCGCCGGTGACAGCCTGCGCGGGGGCAGCCGCGGCCGGCGCGGCAGCACCGGTCGCGCCGCTACCGATTGCCGCACGCATTTCGTCGGCGATGATGTCGGCCTCCGGCCCGATGATCACCTGCACGCTGTTGCCGCCGCGCTTGAGCACGCCGCGCGCGCCGATCGACTTCAGTTCCGGCTCGGATACTTTCTCCGGATCGACGACGGTCAGGCGCAGGCGCGTCGTGCATGCGTCGACGACCGTCAGGTTGCCCGCACCGCCGAGCGCGGCGATGTAGCGCTGCGCGCGCGGCGCGACCGCTGCGGCATCGGCCGCCGGCGCGACGAAGCCGCCCGATGCGTACGATTGCGCCGCGGCATCGGCCGACGCCGGCTCGCGGCCCGGCGTCGCCATGTTGAACTTGCGAATGAAGAAGCGGAACAGCCCGTAGTACGCGACGCCATACGCGATACCGAGCGGAATCGCGATCCAGCCCTTCGTCGACAGCCCGTAGTTCAGCACGTAGTCGATCGCGCCGGCCGAAAACGTGAAGCCGAGCTTCACGCCGAGGATCTGGCAGATCGCGAGCGACAGCCCGGTAAGTACCGCATGGATCACGTACAGCACCGGCGCGAGAAACATGAAGCTGAATTCGATCGGCTCGGTCACGCCGGTCAGGAATGACGTGAGCGCCATCGAGAACAGCAGCCCCCCGACCATCGCGCGGCGCTCCTTCGGCGCTTCATGCAGCATCGCGAGACACGCGGCCGGCAGGCCGAACATCATGATCGGGAAGAAACCGGCCATGAAGGCGCCCGCGGTCGGATCGCCGGCGAAGAAGCGGTGCAGGTCGCCGTGCACGATCTCGCCGCCGGCCGGCGGCGTGAAGTTGCCGAACACGAACCACGCAAGCGAGTTGATGATGTGATGCAGGCCCGTGACGAGCAGCAGCCGGTTCAGGAAGCCGAACACGAACGCACCGATCGCGCCCGCCGTCGTCAGCCACTGGCCGGCCGCGTCGATCGCATGCTGGATCGGCTGCCATACGTATCCGAACACGATCCCGAGTATCACGCACGCCAGCCCCGTGATGATCGGCACGAACCGCTTGCCGCCGAAGAACGCGAGGTAATCGGGCAGCTTGATGTCCTTGTAGCGGTTGTACAGCAAGCCCGCGACCACGCCCGCGATGATCCCGGACAGCACCCCCATGTTCAGCTTCGGATCGATGTCCTTCATGATCGCGGTTTCGATCAGATAACCGATCGCGCCCGCAAGCGCCGCCACGCCGTTGTTGTCCTTCGCGAAGCCGACCGCCACGCCGATCGCGAACAACAGCGGCAGGTTGTCGAAGATCGCGCCGCCGGCATCGGCGATCATCTTGATGTTGAACACGTCCGGCTGTCCGAGCCGCAGCAGGATGCCGGCGACCGGCAACACCGCGATCGGCAGCATCAGCGCGCGGCCCAGGCCCTGTATCTTCAGAAACGGATTCCCGTCCATTCAGTCCTCCAATCCATGTCTCGTCGTTAAGCGTCGTTGACCTAATTGCTTTCGTAGTGAAACGGGTCGCGCGCCCGCCGTCGACGTTCAGTCGAGCGGCCAGACCTCGCGGCTTGCTGCCCTTACCGCCTGTGCCGAGTCGAGCGCGAGCAGTTCCTGCGCACGCTGGCGACACAGCTGGTAATCGAGACGGCGCACACGCGCCTTGATGCCCGGCACCGATACCGGGTCGACCGACAGTTCGGTCACGCCGAGGCCGACGAGAACCGGCACCGCGAGCGGATCGCCGCCCAGCGCGCCGCACACGCCGACCCACTTGCCGTGCTTTGCGGCGCCGCGCACCGCGATGTCGATCAGACGCAGCACGGCCGGATGCAGACCGTCGGACTGCGCGGCGAGATCGGCCTGGCAGCGGTCCATCGCGAGCGTGTATTGCGTGAGGTCGTTGGTGCCGATCGACAGGAAATCCGCGTGCTGCGCCAGCTGATCGGCAAGCAGCGCCGCCGACGGCACCTCGATCATCACGCCGACCTCGATCGGCTCGGTGCGGCCTTGCGCGCGCGCAAATTCGTCGATGCGCTTACGCAACCGCACGAGCTCGCCCGCGTCGGTCACCATCGGCAGCAGGATGCGCACCGCGCCGAACGGCTTCACCGCGAGCAGGCCCTGCAGCTGATCGTCGAGCAGATCGGGGCGCACCTGCGCGAGGCGAATGCCGCGCAGGCCGAGCGCCGGGTTCGGCTCGGGCGGCAGCGTCAGGTAGTCGACTTCCTTGTCCGCGCCGACGTCGAGCGTGCGGATGATCGCGGTGCGGCCCTGCAGCGCGTCAACGATCGACTGGTAGCTCTGCTGGTGTTCGATGACGGTCGGTGCGGCCTGGCGATGAATGAACATCAATTCGGTGCGCAGCAGGCCGACCGCGTCCGCGCCGTTGTCCACGGCGGTGTTCGCGTCGTCGAGCGTCGCGATGTTCGCGGCGACCTCGATCGCGCGACCGTCGATGGTCGCGGCCGCAACGCCGGCCAGCTGCCGGTTCGCTTCGCGTACGCCGTCCAGACGCTGGCGCTCGTGGCGCGCCCGCTCGACGTCGAGCGCGGTCGGCGCGTGTTCGAGACGGCCAGCACTCGCATCGACGACGACCTGCGTGCCGTCCGGAATCGCATACAGCGCGTCGCCGACCGCCACCAGCGCCGGAATGCCGAGCTGACGCGCGATGATCGCCGCGTGCGACGTTGCGCCGCCGCGCGCCATCACCAGCGCGGTCACGCGCTGGCGATCGAGCGACGACAAGTCCGACGGCGTGAATTCCTCCGCGGCGAGCACGGCCTCGTCCGGCAACGCGCGCGTCGCGCCGCTCGTGTGGCCGAGCGCGCGCAGCACGCGCTTCTCGATGTCGCGCAGGTCGGCCGCGCGCTCGGCGAGCAGCGCGTCGTCGAGCTTCGACAGCGTGTCGATCTGCGCGCGGATCGTCGCGCGCCACGCGAAGCCCGCGCTCTTGCCGAGACTGATCTGGTCGCGCGCCGCATCGACCAGCGTCGGGTCCTCCAGCAGTACGCGATGAACCGCGAAGATCCCCGCTTCGCCGACCGCACCGCGCGCCGAAGCGTTGCGCACCGTGTCGTCGAGTTCGGCGTCGACCGCCTTCAGTGCCTGATCGAGCCGGCGGCTTTCGGACGCAGGCGTGCCGGCAGCCTGTTCGGGCGGCACGATGTCCGCATCGTCGAGACGCACGAGCGCGCCGACCGCGATGCCCGGCGCCGCGCACACGCCCGCGAGCGTGTCCGGATCGGCGGGCGCGCCGGTGTCGCGCGCGACCGTCTGCGGTGCGGGCGAGCGCAGCCGCGCCGGCTTCTCCTCGACCTCGCCGTGCGCTTCGCGCAGCAGTTCCCGTTCGACCGCGTCGACCGCTTGCCGCGCCTGTGCGCCGCGCCCGATCAGCTCGATCGTCGTCCCTTCGCCAGCGCCGAGGCCGAGCAGCCCCACGACGCTCGCGATCGACGCCTTGCGGCCTTCGAATTGCACGTCGACGGTCGCATCCAAACCGCGCACCGACTCGCGTGCGCGCGCGGCCGGCCGTGCATGCAGGCCGCCCGGCTGCGTCAGCACGATTTCGCGGCGCACCTCGTTCATCGCGGCGGCGCCCGCCTGCGCCGCTTGCGCCGCAGCTTCCCCTTTCCCGCGCAGCGTCAGGAGCGGCGTCTCGCCGGCCGTCGCGAAACCGCTCGCGCGCTCGACGACGTCGAACGCGTCGGAGTTCGCGATCGCGATGACCGACACCAGCGAATGCGCGCTGCGCGCGACCGCATCCTGGTCGAACTCGATCAGCAGGTCGCCCGCATCGACTCGCGCGCCGGCTTCGACGCGCGCCGTGAAGCCCTGCCCGTTCAGCTCGACGGTATCGATGCCGATATGCAGCAGCACTTCCGCGCCCTGCGGCGTCGTGATCGTCACCGCATGGCCGGTGCGCGCGAGATGCGACACGATGCCGGCACACGGTGCGACGAGCTTGCCTGCGAGCGGATCGATGCCGATGCCGTCGCCGAACATCCCGCCGGAGAACACCGGATCGGGCACATCGGCGAGCGCGACGATCGGCCCCGTCAACGGGCTGAGCAGGACAATCTGATCATGGGTGGAACTCTTCAACTGGGACTCCTCGGCGCGTCTCATCGGCTGTCTCGGCTATCAGTGCGTTTCGGTGACTTTGTTCAGGTGGCGCGGCGTGTCGGGATTGCGCCCGCGCGCGACGGCAAGCTCGGCCGCCATCACGTAGAACGAAAGAATGGCGGCGATCGGGTCGAGCGCCGAATGCGTGGATTGCGCAAGCGGCAGCACGGTGCCCGACACGCCCGGCGTGCCGGCGGGCGCCGCGAGCAGCACGGCGGCGCCGCGGGCACGCATGTCGTGAGCGAGCTGCAGCAGCCCGGCCTGCTCCGGCCCCGGCGGTGCGAACACGAGCAACGGATAGTCGCGGTCGATCAGTTCCATCGGGCCGTGACGGACCTCGGCGCTCGAAAACGCCTCGGCCTGGATCCCGGACGTTTCCTTCAGCTTCAGCGCGGCTTCCTGAGCGATCGCGAGGCCCAGGCCGCGGCCGATCACGATCATCCGCTCGATACCCGCGAGCGCGTCAACGGCCGGCGACCAGTCGAGCCGGCCGGCCTGCGCGAGCACGTCGGGCAGGCCGCGCAACGCGGTCGCCAGCGCGGCGTCGCGCTGCCAGTACGCGACGATCTGCGCGGACAGCGACAGCATCGCGATATAGCTCTTGGTCGCCGCAACCGACAGTTCGGGGCCGGCCATGAGCGGCAGCTGGTGCTCGCACGCGTCGGCGAGCGGCGACGGCAGCACGTTCACGGCAGCAACGGTGCGCGCGCCGGCTTCGCGCAGCGCGGCCATCGTGTTGACGAGATCGGGGCTCTTGCCCGACTGCGAGAACGCAAGCGCGAGCTGGTCCTGCACCTTCAGCGGCGCCTGCTGCAGCGTCGCGACCGACATCGGCAGCGACGCGACGGGCACGCCGAGGCGGCTCATCGTCAGGCTCGCGAAATAGCTGGCGGCGTGATCCGAGCTGCCGCGCGCGACCGTCAGCGCGACGGCCGGCGGATGATCGAGCAGTTGGCCGGCGAGCGCTTCGACGCGCGTGGTGTCGGCGAGTTGCGCGGCGACGACCTGAGCGGACTCGCGCGCTTCCTTAAGCATATTCGACAATCGATTCTCCTTCGACGTAGGTCGCGGTGAGGTTCAGGTCGCGATCGAACACCGCGAGGTCGGCCCACGCGCCGCGCTCGAGGCGCCCGCGATCGGCGATGCCGAGATAGTCGGCCGCATAGCGCGACATCCGGTTCGAAACGTCGGCGATCGGCAGGCCGAGCGACACGAGATTGCGCAGCGCCTGATCCATCGTCAGCGTGCTGCCGGCGAGCGTGCCGTCGGCGAGCCGCACGCCGCCGAGACACTTCGTCACATGCTGGCTGCCGAGCCGGTATTCGCCGTCGGGCATGCCGGTGGCGGACGTGCTGTCGGTCACGACGTACAGGCGCGGGATCGCGCGCAGCGCAGCGCGGATCGCGCCGGGATGCACGTGCAGCAGATCGGGGATGATTTCCGCGTACTCGGCATGCGCGAGCGCCGCGCCGACGAGGCCCGGATTGCGGTGATGCAGCGGCGACATCGCGTTGAACAGGTGCGTGAACCCGCATGCGCCATGCTTGAGCGCGGCGACGGCGTCGTCGTAAGTCGCGAGCGAGTGGCCGAGCTGCACGCGCACGCCGCGCGCGGCCATCTCGCCGATGATCTCGATGTGGCCGGCGATTTCCGGCGCGAGCGTGACGACGCGGATCGGTGCGATCGACAGGTACTTCAGCACTTCGTCGAGTACGGCCGACACCGCCGCGTCGGGCTGCGCGCCGAGCTTGCCGGGGTTGATGTACGGGCCTTCGAGGTGAACGCCGAGCACGCGCGCGGCGCCGGGCGTACGCGTGCGCGCCGCGATGCCGAGGTTCGCGACGACTTCCATCAGTTCGTCGCGGGGCGCGGTCATCGTCGTCGCGAGCAGGCTCGTCGTGCCGAATTGCGCGTGCGTGCGCGCGATCGTGTCGATCGCGTCGCCGCCTTCCATCACGTCGGCGCCGCCGCCGCCATGCACGTGCAGGTCGATGAAGCCGGGCAGGATGTACGGCGCGTCGTTCTTCGCAGGCTCCACAGGGGTGCCGTCGAGCGCGGCGATGCGGCCGTTTTCGCTGTCGATCGAGCCGTGAATCCAGCCGTCGGGGGTCAGGATGTTTCCAGTCAGCATGACGTTTCTCTTGATGAGCGGGTGACGCGGACATCCGCGTCGCGCTTTGCAAATTCGTTGCGATTCATTGCGCGCGATTGCGTTCCATTGCGTGTCGCGCGGCGTGCGCGCAGCCTCGCGCGTCAGCGTTTCAGTTCGGCGACGAAGTCGTAGTAATCGTCGCGGCAATACGTTTCGGTCACTTCGATCGCGCGCTGGTCGGTGCCGTAGCCGATGCGCGTGATCACGAGCAGTGCGGAACCCGGCTTCACCGCCATCCATTTCGCGACGTCGTGCGTCGCGTTCGCCGCGCGAAAGTGTTGCAGCGCGCGCACGACCGTCATCCCGCGCGCGTCGAGGTACTCGTACAGCGACGCGCCGAGCGCCTGCGGATCCGGCACCACCGCGGCCGGCAGCGTCGAATGCTCGACGGCCATCACGATGCCGTCCGCGCGGCGCAGCCGCTCGAGCCGTGCGACCGTCGCGCCCGGCGCGAGCCCGAGCCGCGTGAGCTCGTCGCGGCTGGCGGCGCGCAGCGTGCGCGACAGCCACACCGAATCGGGCACGAAACCGCGCTGCTGCATCTTCGCGGTGAAGCCCACGAGCCGCGACAGCGGATCGGCGACGCGCGGCGTGATGAAACTGCCCGCACCACGCGCCCGCTTGATCAGCCCCTGCTCGACCAGCAGCGCGAGCGCGCGGCGCGCGGTGATCCGCGACACGCCGACCGACGCCGACAACAGCCGCTCCGACGGCAGCGCCTCGCCTGCCCGCCACGCGCCGGCATGAATCGCGCTCGTTAGATTGCGGGCAAGCTGCAGATACAGCGGCGTGTCGTCGAGGGGATCGGGCGCCAGTTCGGACCAGCCGGTTTCCATGTGCCTCCGCGTGTCGGACGACGATCTCGGACCGTCGAAAGTGAACGCATTATATAACCACCATAATACCAGTCAACGAACTGGTATTAGCTGGAGCAAAATCGCGGGAAGCCTTGTCCGGCAAGCGTTTTAGCAAACGAAAAGCCTTTGTTTACAATGCGATGCGGGATAGGGATTTACCCGGATTGGTATGCAAGGGGACAGTTCCGGCGGCGCATCCGGCCGCTTGAAAGGGACGAAATCGACACCTGAATAGAACCAGTTCGCGTAACTGGTATGCATCGTCGGCCGGGCGCCCGGAAAGCGTCCGGCGCGCGTCACGTCAGTGAAACTCGCGGCTCGACGTGCGCAGGCCGCCG
Organism: Burkholderia latens; assembly: GCF_001718795.1. Lineage (NCBI taxonomy): Bacteria > Pseudomonadati > Pseudomonadota > Betaproteobacteria > Burkholderiales > Burkholderiaceae > Burkholderia > Burkholderia latens. The sequence goes on from NZ_CP013435.1 coordinate 2,941,064, forward strand.
AGCAGCGGCGTCAGGTCCTCGAAATGCTGCGCGACGAGGTGCCTCACGTCGCTGACGACTTGCCACACGCCCGATGCTGCGAGCAGCCGCGAATCGAGCGTTTCGCGGCGCTGCCGCGCGAGCAGTTCGGGCCGCACGATCACGTTTACGCAGCCCGTTTCGTCCTCGAGCGTCATGAACATCACGCCCTTCGCGGTGCCCGGCATCTGTCGCGCGATCACGAGCCCGCACGCGCGTGCGAGGCGGCCGTCGGGGCGGTCGCGCAGCTCTGCCGCGGACGACAATCGCTGCGCACGCAACGCGGGCCGCAGCAGCGCGACCGGATGGCGGTTCAGCGTGAGGCCGGTGGCGTGATAGTCGGCGAGGATGTCGTCGGCTTCGGATGGCGCGTCGAGCGCGGGCTGCTCCGCCTCGTCGATCGGCGCGGCGGCGAGCAGGTCGCGCTCGGGCGCCGCGGCGACGGCCCGCCACAATGCATCGCGGCGATGGCCGGCGAGCGTCGCGAGCGCGTTCGCGGCGGCGAGCGCTTCGAGATCGCGCCGTTCGAGCTGCGCGCGGCGCGCGAGCGCATCGACGTTCTCGAACGGGCCGGCCGCGCGCGCGGCCTCGATGCGCCGTGCGGCGGCCTCGCCGAGACCGCGCACGAGCGACAGGCCGAGCCGCACCGCGGGCTGGCCGTGCGGCGGCGGCTGGCCGGGCAGCGCTTCGAGCGACGCCTCCCAGCCGCTGCGCGTGACGTCGGCCGGGAACACCTTCACGCCGTGGCGTTTCGCGTCCTGTACGAGTTGCGCGGGCGCGTAGAACCCCATCGGCTGGCTGTTCAGCAGCGCGGCGACGAAGATCGCCGGTTCGTGGCATTTAAGCCAGCTGCTCGCGTACGCGAGTTTCGCGAAGCTGGCCGCATGACTCTCGGGAAAACCGTATTCGCCGAAGCCCTTGATCTGCTCGAAGATCTGCTCGGCGAACTCGCGCGTGTAGTTGCGCTCGAGCATCCCGCTGATGATCTTGTCGTGATACTTCTCGAGGTTGCCCTTGCGCTTCCACGCGGCCATCGCGCGGCGCAGGTCATCCGCTTCACCGGGTGTGAAACCCGCGGCGACGATCGCGATCTGCATCACCTGCTCCTGGAAGATCGGCACGCCGAGCGTGCGCTCGAGCACTTCCTTGAGCGCGTCGCTCGGATACGTGATCTCACCCTCCTCTTCACCGGCCACGATCCTGCGCCGCTTCAGGTACGGATGCACCGCGCCGCCCTGAATCGGGCCGGGCCGCACGATCGATACCTGGACGACAAGATCGTAGTAATTGCGCGGCTTCAGCCGCGGCAGCATCGACATCTGCGCACGCGATTCGATCTGGAATACGCCGACCGTATCGGCGCGGCAGATCATGTCGTAGGTTGCTTTGTCATCCTGCGGAATGTGTTTCAGCGTGAACGGTTCGCCGTTCTTCTCCGGCCCGCGCCACGTGGTGCGCAGGTCGAACGCGCGATGCAGCGCCGACAGCATGCCGAGCGCGAGCACGTCGACCTTCATCAGCCCGAGCGCCTCGAGATCGTCCTTGTCCCACTGGATCACGCGCCGCCCGTCCATCGCCGCGTTCTCGACCGGCACGAGCCGCGTGAGCTTGCCGCGGCTGATCACGAAGCCCCCCGAGTGCTGCGACAGGTGACGCGGAAAGTTGAGCAAGCGCGCGGCGAGTTCCGCCCACGTGCGGATCAGCGGCGTGTGCGGGTCGAGCCCGGTCGACGAGAATTGCTGCAGCAGATCGCGGCTGCCGTCGAACCAGCGATGCCCCTTCGCGACGCGATCGACCAGCATCGGATCGACGCCGAGCGCCTTGCCGGTTTCGCGCAGCACGCCGCGCGGACGATACGTCGATACCGCGGCCGCGAGCGCGGCGCGATCCTTGCCGTATTTTTCGTAGATATGCTGGATCACTTCTTCCCGGCGCTGATGCTCGAAGTCGACGTCGATGTCGGGCGGCTCGCCGCGCTTTTCGCTGATGAAGCGCTCGAACAGCATCGTGCTCTGGTCGGGATCGACCTCGGTGATACCGAGGCAATAGCAGACGACCGAGTTCGCGGCCGAGCCGCGGCCCTGGCACAGGATGTTCTGGCTGCGTGCGTATTTGACGATGTCATAGACGGTCAGGAAGAACGGTTCGTAGCTCAGTTTTGCAATCAGCTCGAGTTCATGGCGGATCAGCTTTTCGACCTTCTCCGGAATGCCCTGCGGATAACGCGCGGCCGCGCCCGCCCGCGTTTCCTGTTCCAGGTAGCTCGTCGGTGTGTGGCCGTCGGGCACGATTTCGTCGGGATACTCGTAGCGCAACGAATCGAGTTCGAAATCGCACGCGTCGAGCATCGCGCACGTCTCGGCGATCTCGGCCGGCGCGAACAACTTCGCGATCCGCCCGCGCGAACGCAGATGCTGCTCCGCATTCGGCGCAAGCGCATACCCGCATTCGGAAACCGGCATACCGACGCGAATCGCCGTCATCACGTCCTGCAGCGGCTTGCATGAGCGCACATGCATCGTCACGTCGCCGAGCGCGACGACGCGCACACCGCGACGCTCGCCGGCGTCGCGGATCTCTTCGCGCTGCGCACCGTCGAGCGCGCGCTGCAACTGCACGAGCCCGAGCCGCGCACGCTCGCCGAACGTTGCGCGAAACCATGCGACCTGTGCATCGAGCACGTCCGCCCGCACCGGATACGTCGGCACGAGAATCGCGAAGCAGTCGGGCATGCCGCGCAAATGGGCGAACTGGGCCGGCGGCGCCGACAGCATCCGCGACGTCAGCGTATAAGTGCCCTTCGGCGACGCCATGCGCCGCCACGAAATCAGCTCGGAAAGGTTGCCGTACCCTTCGCGGTTCTGCGCGAGCAACACGAACCCGAACGCGCCGGGGCCCGGATCGTGGCCGGGTGCGGCTTCATCCGGCGTGACCTCGAAATACGAACCGATGACGAGCGGCAATCCTTTCGCCTTCGCGGCAACATGCATGCGCGGCGCGCCGGCGAGCGAGCATTCGTCGGTGATCGCGATCCCGCGATAGCCGAGTTCCGCCGCCCGCTCGACCAGTTCTTCCGCATGCGACGCGCCATGCAGGAACGAAAAGTTCGAACGGCAGAACAACTCCGCGTAATCGGGCAGCAGACTGAATTGCGCAACCATCTTCGTTCACCCGAACAGCCCGTGCAGGAACCAGTGCGGTTCGGACTCGCTCCCCGCTCGCTCCCTGAACACCCAATAGCACGCACCGGCTTCGTCCTGCGCGACGTGGTAATCGCGGGCAGCGAGCTGACCGTCGAACCACCCGGCCTCGATCCGCTCCGTCGACGACATCATCCGCAGCGGCGTATGAAATACCGGCCGCTCGCCGCGCATCAGCAGCGGCAACGGCTCGGCCAACAGCCACGCGGGGCGCGGCGGCGCGGCCGGCAGCCCGCCGGCCGGCTTGCCTGCCTGCGCATCGAGCGGCAGCCAGCGGTTCGCGGCCTCCGGCCGGTAATCGGCGACGGGCGCCGCGCGCAGCACGTTGTCCGCGCCGAGCCGAGCGACCAGCAGTTCGAGCAAGCGCTCGCGCGTCTCTTTCGTGCCGCCCGGCTCGGGAAACAGATCGTCGGCCGGCGGCGCGACCGATTCGACGCGCGTGGCCTTCAGCCGCACCGCGATTACCGCGGCCGGCAACTCGACGCGCGCGAGCCGCTCGCCGAGCAGCCGCATGAAGTGCGCTTCGTCGCGCACCGGAGCCGCGAACGCAAGCTCGAGCGGCGTCGGCGGCACGGCCTGGCGGCCGCGCTCGTGCTCGAGATCGAACGTCATCGCGGCAAGCGACAGCTGCCGCGCGGCAAGCCACCCGCAGAGCTGCACGACGAGCCGCCGCGCGGCGAACAGCACGGCTTCCGCGTATTCGACGCGCTCCGGCAACTCGAGCCGTACGTCGAACACGGGCGGCACCGCCATCCATGCGAGCGGCTCGACCGCATCGCCGTACGCGCGATCGAGCGCGGCGAGCAGCGCCGGACCGCAGCGGCGCTGCAGCCCCGCGCGCGGCAGGCCTCGCAGATCGGCGAGCGTGCGGCAGCCGAGGCCGTCGAACCAGCCTGCATACGGACGCGCATCGGGCAGCAGCACGCACGGCAACCGGTCGAGCGTGCGGACGAGCGAAGCCGGCGCAGCCACGCGGCGCCGGATGCGCGCCCGCGCCGACGTGCGTGCGAGCAGCCACGCGCCGCGCCCGGTCGGCGCGGCGGACAGGCGTGCCGCATAGCCGAGCGCCGCGAGTGTTGCCCGCACCTGGCGGCACAGCGCCGGCAGCCCGCCGAACAGGCGCAGGCTCGGGCCGACGTCGACGATCAGCGTCGCTTCGTCGTCGAGCGCGACGCACGGCGAGAAGCGCAGCAACGCGAGCGCGACCGCGCGCAGTGCATCGGCCTCGCGGGCGGGATCGCGTTCGACGAGCCGCGTGTCGGGCGCGAGCGTCAGCACGCCGCCGCGCTTCATGCCCGCACGCACGCCCTGCCGGCGCGCAGCCGCATCGGCGATCAGCACGACGCCCTGCTCGAGCACCGCACAGCCGGCCTCGCCGGCCGCTGCGTCAGACGGCGGCGCGGCGCACACGTCGAGCGGCAGGCGCGGCAGATGGATGCCGAGCAAGACGCGCATAGCGGCTCTCCACGATGGGCGACGGCAAATCGAGCTCGAGCGGCTCGCTGCGCGCGGGCCCGCGACGCTTGACGATGTCGAGCGACACGCCGCCCGGCACCGGGTGCAGCGCGACGCGCAGCACGGCCGGCGACGGCTGCCGCGCGGCCGACAGCGGGCGCAGCATCACGAACAGCGTATCGCCGGTGCGCGCGGCCGCGAGATGCAGGCGCCGCAGCGCATCGGGCCGCGCGTCCTGCCAGAGCAACAGCGCGCCGCAGCAGCCCGCCTTGAGCGCCTGCTCGGCGGCCCACAAGGCATCCGTGCGGCTGCCGGCGCGCAGCCACAGCAGCGCATCGGACGGCACGCCGAGGCTGGCGAGCGCGGCCGCATGCGGTGCGTGCGGCGGCGCGACGAGCGCAAGCGGACGCCGCGCGCTGACGGTGCGCGCAAGCGCGGGCGCGAGCAGCCGCATCTCGCCGCAGCCAGGTTGCGCGGCCAGCAGTTCGACGAGCCCGCCGACGGGCCACCCGCCACCCGGCAGCTCGGCGGACAGCGGCGCGAAGCCCGTGTCGATCGTGCGCGGGCCGCCGCGCGCGAGCTGCGAGCCTCGCCACAGAGAGGGATGAAGGGATTCGGGGGAAATGGAGGATGCGAGCATGACGCCACCCACAACTGTATGGATATACAGTATATGGCAATGCGCTCGTGCCGCACAGTACTGGGACGAAACCGGCTTTTCGTCAGACTAGAGAGAGCCGGAAAGGAGGCGCCTGCGTCCGGTTACGGTACACCGCGCCTGCCGCGCCCGCCTCGGGCAGGGCGAACGCCCCGCGAGCGCCCACCGCCATCGTCCGGCGTCGAAAACACCGGCGAACCGGCCCGCACGGGCGCGCGACGCAAGCCAACCGCCACGGCGGCACGCACCCCGCATCCCGTGCCGGCGGCCCGCTTCCCGCCCGTTACCCGAGCAGCAACGCGTCGTCGTCGAGCTGCTCGTGCCGCACCTTCTCGAACATGTGCAGCAGATCGGGCACGTCGAGCCCGCGGCGTGCATCGCCCGACACGTCGAGCACGACCTGGCCCTGGTGCAGCATCACCGTGCGGTCGCCGTAATCGAGCGCCTGCCGCATGCTGTGCGTGACCATCATCGTCGTCAGCTTGCTTTCGTTGACGATGCGCGCGGTCAGTTCCAGCACGAACGCCGCCGTCTTCGGGTCGAGCGCGGCCGTATGCTCGTCGAGCAGCAGGATCCGCGACGGCCGCAGCGACGCCATCAGCAGGCTCACCGCCTGCCGCTGGCCGCCCGACAGCAGCCCGATCCGGTCGGTGAGCCGGTTTTCCAGCCCAAGGTTCAACAGCCGCAGCTTGTCGCGAAACAGCTCGCGCGACGGCCGGTCGAGCGCCGCGCGAAAGCCGCGCCGCGCACCGCGCGCCATCGCGAGCGCCATGTTCTCCTCGATCGTCAGCGCCTCGCAGGTGCCGGCCATCGGATCCTGGAACACGCGCGCGACGAGCGGCGCGCGGTCCCACGCCGGCTGGCGCGTGACGTCGATGCCGTCGATCGCGATGCGCCCCGAATCGACGCGCTGGTCGCCGCTGACCGCATTGAGGAAGGTCGACTTGCCGGCGCCGTTCGAGCCAATCACCGCGACGAACTGGCCGTCGGGAATCTCGAGCGACAGCCCGCGCAGCGCACGCGTCTCGATCGGCGTGCCGGGATTGAACGTGAGTTTGAGGTCTTGTGCGGACAGCATGTCATGCCCCTCCGTTCTTGCGCGCGAACAGCTTCTTGCGCGTCGCCGGCAGCACCAGCGCGATCGTGACGAGCGCGGCCGTCACGAGGTTCAGGTCCTGCGCCTTCAGGCCGATGAATTCGCTGTTCAGCGCCAGCGCGATGAAGAAGCGGTAGACGATCGCGCCGAGCACGACGGCGAGCGTCGTCAGCACGAGCCGGCGCGCGGGCAGCAGCGTCTCGCCGATGATCACGGCGGCCAGCCCGATCACGATCGTGCCGATCCCCATCGAGATGTCCGCACCGCCCTGCGTCTGCGCGAACAACGCGCCTGCGAGCGCGACGAGCGCATTCGACAGCGCCATCCCGGCGAGCGTCGCCCGCCCCGTCGCGATGCCTTGCGCGCGCGCCATCCGCGGGTTCGCGCCAGTCGCACGCATCGCGAGGCCGAGCTGCGACGAGAAGAACCAGTCGAGGCCGAGCTTCGCGACCACGACGACGATCGCGAGCAGCGCCGGGCGCAGCACGTAGTCGGGCATCCAGTCCGGCTGCAGTACGGTAAAGACGGTCGGCTCGGTGATGAGCGGCACGTTCGGCCGGCCCATGATCCGCAGGTTCACCGAGTAGAGCGCGATCATCATCAGGATGCTGGCGAGCAGGTCCATGATCTTCAGCCGCACGTTGAGCCAGCCGGTGACGAAGCCCGCCAGCGCGCCGGCAACGATCGCGATCACGGTCGACGTGAACGGGTCGTGGCCGGCAGAGATCAGCGTTGCGGCGACGGCGCCGCCGAGCGGAAAGCTGCCGTCGACCGTGAGATCGGGGAAGTTGAGGATGCGGAACGAAATCAGCACCCCGAGGGCGACGAGGCTGAAGATCAGGCCGATCTCCAGCGCGCCCAGAAACGAGAACAGAGACATGATGGGGAAATCCTGTTGCTTGCCGGCCGGACGTGTACGGCCGGGCATGTATGGCCGGCAAAACGGACGGGCGGCCCGGGTAAGAGCCGCCCGTCCGGCGGTTTCGTTCAGGCCCGGATCGGGCCGGCCGCGCGCGGCGATCGCCGGCCGCGGCTTACTTGATGACCGTCTTCGCTTCCTTCACGAGGTCCGGCGACAGCGTGACGCCCTGCTTCGCGGCCGCGCCCGTGTTCACGAACAGCTCGAGGTTGCTGCTCGTCTCCGACGCGATCGCGCCCGGCTTCTCGCCCTTCAGGATGCGCGCGACGACCTTGCCGGTCTGCCGGCCGAGGTCGCCGTAGTTGATGCCGAGCGCCGCGATGCCGCCGCGCTTCACGCTGTCGGTGTCGCCGGCGACGAGCGGAATCTTCGCCTCGTTCGCGACCTTCACGAGCGCTTCGTACGCGGACACGACGTTGTTGTCGGTATTCGTATAGATCACGTCGACCTTGCCGATCAGGCTCTTCGCGGCCGGGCCGATGTCGACGGTGCGCGGCGCGGCCGCTTCCTTCAGCGTCATCCCCTGCTTCGCGAGGATCTCCTTGAGCTCCTTCACGACGACGACCGAGTTCGCCTCGCCCGGGTTGTACACCATGCCGACCGTCTTTGCCTTCGGCACGACGCGCTTGATCAGCGCGACCTGGCGGTCGAGCGGCAGCTTGTCGGACACGCCGGTCACGTTGGCGCCCGACGGACCCCAGCCCTTCACGAGCTGCGCCGCGACCGGATCGGTCACACCCGAATACACGACCGGCACGCTCTTGGTCGACGCGACGACCGCCTGCGCGGCCGGCGTCGCAATCGCGACGATTACGTCCGGCTGGTCGCCGACGAACTTGCGCGCGATCTGCGCAGCCGTGCCCGTGTTGCCCTGCGCGCTCTGGTATTCCCACTTGAGCTTGTCGTCGCCGTAGCCTTCGGCCTTCAGTTCCGCGCGCACGCCGTCGCGGATCGCATCGAGCGCCGGGTGATCGACGATCGACAGCACCTTGACGGTCTGCGCGTGCGCGGCGCCCGCCAGCGCGAGCGCAGCGACGCCGGCCGTGATCGAACGGATCGCGAAAGTCTTGAAACGCTTCATGGGTGAGTCTCCCCCGTATTTGTGTCGGTTCTGGATGATGGATTCCCGCCGCCGTCATGCAGGTGCCGAGCGCGCGTAGCCGGGTGACGGCGGAGGCGGCAGCGGCCCCGCGCGGGCCCCGGGAAGGCGCGCGGCGGCGAACGCACGAGGATACCATTTCCGCAGACCACCGCCTGACTGAACGCTTTCGCGCCCAGCACGGCCGCCGCGTGCGGGCGCGCCCGCACAATCCGCCGAAAGCCCGGCCGGCAGCCCTTTGCAGCCCGCTTCGATGCAACGCGCCAGCCGCCCGCGCCGCTTTACGCTATGCTGTCGGCCGACCCAGTCCATGCCATCGGAGGGCGTATGAAACGGGGGTTCCGTGCGGTTGCCGAGGCGGTTGCCGCGCTGACGCTGGCGCTGCCGGGCGCGGCGCTCGCGCTGACCGACGGCAACGCGCAATACGACGACTGCATGCTGGGCGCGCTGCGCGAGAGCCGCAACGGCGTGGCCGCGCAGCTGATCCAGCGCTCGTGCGACGCGCTGTACCGCAACAACGCGATGCTGCTGCCGCGCGAGCGACGCTTTCACGAGTGCGTCGTGCAATCGCTGCCGGGTGTGCGCGACAACTATGCGATCCAGCAGATCATGGCGATCTGCTCGCGGCGCGGCGAGATGTGAGCGCGCGCTGAACGCCGGACACGGCAATGAAAAAGGGCCTGCGCGATGCAGGCCCTTTCGTTTCAGCGGTCGGACAACGGTGCGGCGTTCAGAACGACGCGACCATCGAGCCCTTGAACTGCTTCTTGATGAATTCCTTCACTTCCGGCGACTGGTACGCCTTGACCAGCTTCTTCACCCACGGCTGATCCTTGTCCTTCGCGCGCACGGCGATCAGGTTCGCGTACGGGCTCGTCAGCGATTCGAGCGCGATCGCATCCTTGGTCGGCTGCAGGTTCGCGGCGAGCGCGTAGTTCGTGTTGATCACGGCCGCGTCGACGTCCGACAGCACGCGCGGCAGTTGCGCGGCGTCGAGCTCGGAAATCTTCAGCTTCTTCGGGTTCTCGGCGATGTCGAGCACCGTCGCATTGTTGCCGCCGGTGCCCGCGCCCGCCTTCAGCTTGATCACGCCTTGCGTCTGAAGCAGCAGCAGCGCGCGGTTCTCGTTCGACGGATCGTTCGGCACCGCGAGCTTCGCGCCTTGCGGCAGATCCTTCAGCGACTTGAACTTCTTCGAGTACACGCCGATCGGCGAAATGTAGGTGAGGCCCGCGCTGACGATCTTGTAGCCGCGCTGTTTCACCTGGCTGTCGAGGTACGGCTGGTGCTGGAAGCTGTTCGCGTCGAGGTCGCCCGCGTCGAGCGCCGCGTTCGGCTGCACGTAGTCGTTGAACTCGATGACCTTCACGTTCAGGCCTTCCTTCTCCTTCGCGACCTTCTGCACGACCTGCCACACTTCCGCATCCGGGCCGGCGACCGTGCCGACCTTGATCACCTTGTCGTCGGCGTGCGCGCCCGCCGACAGCGTCAGCGCTGCGCCGGTGGCCAGCACGGAAAATACCTTCAGGAGACTGCGACGCTTCATCTGTTTCTCGCTTTCTTGCTAACTGAAAAATGGGGCGCGATACGGGTATGCCCGGACTCGCACGAAGGCGCAAATGGTGTCACAGGATCGGCCGGAAGTGAAATACATCCCGCTCATATGGGTATGCACTGCGACGGTGCCGGGTGCGCCCGCGCGACCCGGCGATCGGTTGCATTTCAACGGGCGCCGCCGCCCGCTTCGGCGACCCGGAATGCGCCGACCGCGTCGCGCAGTTTCCCGGCCTGCTCCTGCAGCGACGCGGCCGCCGCCGCGGCCTGCTCGACCAGCGCCGCGTTCTGCTGCGTGACCTGGTCCATCTGCGTGACCGCGCGCCCGACCTGCGTGATGCCGCTCGCCTGCTCCTCGGACGCGGCCGCGATCTCGCCCATGATGTCGGTCACGCGCGCGACCGCCTGCAGGATCTCGCCCATCGTCGTGCCGGCCTGCCCGACCAGCGTCGAACCGTTGCGCACACGCTCGACCGAATCGACGATCAGCGCGCGGATCTCCTTCGCGGCCGTCGCGCTGCGTTGCGCGAGCGAGCGCACCTCGCCCGCGACCACCGCGAAGCCGCGGCCCTGCTCGCCGGCGCGCGCGGCCTCGACCGCCGCGTTCAGCGCGAGGATGTTGGTCTGGAATGCAATGCCTTCGATCACGCCAATGATGTCGGCGATCTTGCGCGAACTGTCGTCGATCTCGCCCATCGTGCCGATCACGCGGCTCACGACGTCATTGCCCGCCCGCGCGATCTCCGAGGCATTGTTCGCGAGCCCGCTCGCCTGCCGCGCGTTGTCGGCATTCTGCTTCACCGTCGCGGTCAGCTGCTCCATGCTCGCAGCCGTTTCCTCGAGCGACGCGGCCTGCTCCTCGGTGCGCTGCGACAGGTCGTCGTTGCCGGACGCGATCTCGCGGCTCGCCGACGCGATCGACTCGGCCGACTGGCGGATCCCGCCGATCGTCGCCTGCAGCCGCGCCTGCATGTCGCGCATTGCCGCCATCATGCTCGTGCGATCGCCGGCTCGCACCGGTACCGGCCGCGTGAGATCGCCCTGAGCGATGCGCGTCGCCAGCGCGGCTGCTTCGTCCGGCTCGCCGCCGAGGCTGCCGCGCACGTTGCGGATGATCACGAGCATCGCCGCGCTGATCACGAAGCCGATCACGAGCACGACCGCAAGGTGGCCGAACAGCGTGCGGTAGTAGACGGTATCGATGTCCTTCAGGAACACGCCGCTCGAGATGTTCCAGTCCCACGGCGCGAAGCGCGTGACGTAGCTGATCTTCGGCACCGCGGTCTCGCTGTGCGGGAGGCGGCCGCGATACTCGGCGAAGCCGCTGCCGCTCGCCTTCGCGGCGTTCAGGATCGTGACGAACAGCGGCTTGCCGTCCGAATCGAGATAGTCGCCGACCTGCGTGCCGACCAGCTTCGGCAGCGTCGGGTGCATCAGCACGACCGGCTTCGAATCCATCACGAATACGTAGCCGGACTCACCGTAGCGCATCGCGGCGAGGCTCGAGAGCGCGTCGCGCTTCGCATCGGCCTCGGACAGCGTGCCGGCCTGCGCGAGCGCGTGATACGCCTTCACGATGCCGGCCGCCGAGTCGACGAGGTTGGCGATGCCTTCCTTGCGTTCAGCGAGCATCGTCGAGCGCGTCTCGTACGCACTCCATGCACCGACGCCGAGTAGGCCGATCCATACCAGCGCAAGCGCGAGCCACAGCTTGCGGTTCAAACTCATTCTGCTCATCTGCGTGCCTTGAAGTCGAAGTCTTTGCCCGCGTTGCGCGCGCACGGCCGGTCGCGCGCAAACGGTTGCTTCCGTATTTACGGCAGCGAGGCTTTCAACTTGAATACACGCACCCGATGCGCGCAGCGCGCGTGCCACGCGCGACACCACATCGAACGGCCGCTGTGCTACAAAGATCGGCTGGCCGGTGCGCGATGCGCCGGCGACATTCCGGGGCCATTCATGTACGTCATCGACATCCACTACACCGCGTCGCTCGAGCGCATCGACGATGCACTCGAACGCCACCGCGCGTATCTGCAGCCGCTGTTGGAACGCGGGATTTTCATTGCGGCGGGCCCGAAGGTGCCGCGCGAAGGCGGCATGATTCTCGCGGCGCGCATCGATCGCGACGAACTCGACGCGATTCTCCAGACCGACCCGTTCGTGACAGAAGGGCTCGCAACCTATCGCGTGACCGAGTTCAGGATCACGCGGGCCGCGCAGGGCTTCAACGTGCCGGCGCTGCCGTAACGTCGCGCGCGTGCATGCCCGGGCGCGCGACAAGCGGCGTATCAGAAATCGTCGGAAAGCAGGAGGAATGCGTGACGGCGCAGCCCCGTCACGCGTGTCGCCGGGCCGGCGCCCGCGCGTTCATGCGGCGTGCGCCGCTCAGTCGACCAGCAGTTTCAGGTCGTGGACCCACGGGCCGGGGCCCTGGCCGTCGCGCACGAACAGGCGCAGCTTGCCGTCGCGATCGAACACGTAGCTCGCGGCCGTGTGATCCATCGTGTAGCTGCCGGGCGTATTGCCGGGCACCTTCGCGTAGTACACGCGGAAATCCTTCGTGACCTTCTTGAGCTGCGCTTCGTCGGCCGGGCGCAGACCGATGAACGACGGATCGAACGCGGGCACGTACTGGCCGAGCAGCGCGGGCGTGTCGCGCTCCGGATCGACGGTCACGAACAGCACCTGCACGCGTTTCGACGCGTCGGGCCCGAGCTGCTTCAGCGCTTCGGACAGTTCGGCCATCGTCGTCGGGCACACGTCCGGGCAGTGCGTATAGCCGAAGAACATCACGACGGCACGGCCCTTGAAGTCGGCGAGCGTGCGCACCTTGCCGGTCGTGTCGGGCAGCGCGAAGTCGCTGCCGAACTGCGTGTTGCCGGTGATGTCGAGATTCTGGAATTTCGGTGCGTTGTCGCAGCCCGTGAGCAGCGCGGCTGCCGCGAGTGCGCACGCGAGCATCCAGCCTTGGCGCGCGCGGCGCCCGAACCATGATTGGAGCATTGCGTTCAAACCGTGCGGTTACACGCCGAGCAGCGGGCGTGCATAGTGATCGACGAGCAGCGCGGCGAACAGCAGCGACAGGTAGACGATCGAGTAGCGGAAGGCCTTGCGGGCGAGTTCGTCCGAATAGTCGCGGTAGATCTTCCACGCATACGCGAGGAACACCGCGCCGAGCAGCACCGCGCTCGTCAGATAGACGGCGCCGCTCATCCCGGAAATGAACGGCATCAGCGCAACCGCGAACAGAATCACCGTATACAGCAGGATGTGCAGCCGCGTGTACTTCTCGCCGTGCGTGACCGGCAACATCGGCAGCCCCGCATTCTCGTAGTCCTTGCGGCGATAGAGCGCGAGCACCCAGAAATGCGGCGGCGTCCACACGAAGATGATCAGCACGAGGATCCACGCATCGCCCGGCACCGCACCGGTGACGGCCGCCCAGCCAAGCGCCGGCGGCATCGCACCCGACGCGCCGCCGATCACGATGTTCTGCGGCGTCATCGGCTTGAGCAGCAGCGTGTAGATCACCGCGTAGCCGACAAACGTCGCGATCGTCAGCCACATCGTCAGCGGGTTCGTGAACGTATAGAGCGTCCATGCGCCGACGCTGCCCAGCACGGCCGAGAACAGCAGGATCTGCGGGGTCGTGATCTCGCCGCGCGCGGAGGGTCGCCACGCGGTGCGGCGCATCATCGCGTCGACCTTTTGCTCGACGAGGCAGTTGATCGCGAACGCGGCGCCGGCCAGCAGCCAGATGCCGACCGTGCCGCCGATCAGCACGTGCCACGGCACCATGCCCGGCGTCGCGAGAAACATGCCGATCACCGCGCAGAACACCGCGAGCTGCGTGACACGCGGCTTCGTCAGCGCCATGTACTGCGAAAACCGGCTACCGGGCGATTGGGAAAGGGTGCTTTGCATGGGGACGGTCACGCCGGGGCGGCGTCGCGCGCGGGCTGCACGACACGGCCGGGGCGGCTTGAAAGGATGCGAAAGTTTAACATGACGACGAGCAGCAGCAGGACCGCGGCGCCGCCGTTGTGCGCGACGGCAACCGGCAGCGGCCACTGCAGCACGATGTTGGTCAGGCCCGTCAGGAACTGCACCAGCACGACCAGCAGCACACCGTTCGCCGGACGCCGCAGCGACTCGAAACGGCGCATCTTCAGCGCGAACGCGACCAGATACGCGACGACGACGAACGCGAACGTGCGGTGAGTCCAGTGAATCGCGACCAGCGCGTCCTGCGTGATCGCCTCGCCGTCCTTCGTCATTCCGAGCGCGCGCCACAGGTGGAAGCCCTGGCCGAAGTTCATCGGCGGGATCCACTGGCCGTTGCAGGTCGGGAAATCGGTACAGGCCAGCACCGCGTAGTTGGTGCTCACCCAGCCGCCGAGCGCGATCTGCACGACCAGCAGCACCAGCGCCGCGAGCGCGGCCGCGCGGTACCGGCCGGCTTCCGGATCATGCGACGGCAGCGGCGTCTGCCGCGCCGCGAGCCAGCCGAGCGTGCCGAGCAGCGTGAGCCCGAGCAGCAGATGGGTCGTGACGATCACCGGCTGCAGCTTCATCGTGACCGTCCACGCGCCGAACACGCCCTGTACGACGATCAACAGCAACAGGCTCGTCGGCCACCAAGGCGACACGTGCAGCGGACGGCGGCGCAGCCGCGCGGACCACGCGATCACGACCTGCGCGATGATCAGCACGCCGATCGCCATCGCGAAATAGCGGTGGATCATCTCGATCCATGCCTTAGTCATGCTGACGGGGCCGGTCGGCATCGCCTGGTGGGCGGCCGTGATCGCCGCGTGAGCGATGAACGGCGACGACGTGCCGTAGCAGCCCGGCCAGTCCGGGCAGCCGAGGCCCGAATCGGTGAGCCGCGTGAAGCCGCCGAACATCACGAGGTCGAGGGTCAGGAACGTGGTGATCCACACCAGCTTGCGAAACTTGTCGTCGTCGGCCTTCACCCACACGTACGACAGCGGCAGCAGCGCAATGCACAAGCCGATCAGGCCGAGTTGCAGTAGATACGACATCGAATGGTTGCCTCGTCGTCTCGCGTTAGCCGATGCTCGACCACTTCAGCAGCTTCGTCACGTCCGCCTTGATCTTGCTGGGATTCGGATTCTTCGGGAAGCGCATCATCAGGTTGCCGTTCGGATCGACCATGTAAAGGTGGTCGCTGTCCTTCGTGCCGGTGTCGGCCGGCAGCCACGCGGCGACCGCGGCCGGATCCGCGACGAGGCGGCGCGTGTCGGGATACGCGTCGAGCACCTTCTGCGGGATCGCGCCCGCATCGCTGCGCAGCCACACCATCGTGATCCGGTGCCGCTCGCCGGCCTGCGTGACGCGGATCTGGCGCATGAAATAGAGCTTCTGCGCGCACGCGTCGTCGCACGCGCTGCGATCGGTCATCACGAACAGCCACACGCCGCGCAGCGACGACAGCGGCACCGTCTTGCCCGTTTCGTCGGTGACCTGCAGATCCGCCGGGATCGGCCGCTGCGGCTCGATCAGCGTGCCGTAGTTGGTCGAACCGCCCTTCGGCTTGATCACGTAGTAGGTGAAGTACGACGCGATGATCGGCGCCGCGCATACGAGCCCGAGCAGTACGAGCATCCAGCGGCCGCGCTTGCGGGCCGCCGGTGAAACCGGCGACGCGGCCGGACTCTGACGGGAAGATTGCATGGACAAATCAGACCTCTCGAAACGAACCCGCGGCGCTGCCGCCGCGTCGGGGCTGCGCTCACGCGCCGGCCGACTTCTTCGCCGCACGCCGCGCGGCGTACAGGCCGAAACCGAGCGCGGCCGCCGCGATGCCCCACCACTGAAACATGTAACCGTAATTGCGCTCGACGCCGGTCGTCGCCGCCGGCCAGTCGCGCACGAGCTTGTCGCCGTCGTCGCTCGTCTGCTGGATCACGAACGGCTGCAGCGGCAGCCCCGTTTCCTTCGCATATGCGGCGACATCCAGGTTCTGCCGGATCTTCTGGTGCGCAGCCGACCCGCCTTCGCCGAGCTCGAATGCACGGGACGCGTCGGCGCGCGCGATGCCTTCGATCTCGATGTCGCCCGCGGGCGTCGCGAACGGCTCGATCGCCGTGCGATCGGCGATGTTGCGCGGCAGCCAGCCCCGGTTCACCAGCACGGCGCCGCCGCCCGTGAGTTTAAACGGCATCACGACGTAAAAACCCGGCTGGTCGTTATACGGCCGATTGTCGAGGAACACCGCTTGCTCGGGCACGAAGCGGCCCCTCGCCCGCACCCGGTGGAACTCGATCGACGCGAGCGGGATCGGCTCCGCGCCGACGTCGACGGGCGCCGCGTGCTCGAAGCGGACGATGTTCGCCTGCAGCGCTTCCTTCTGGTGCGCGCGGTCGCGCTGCCAGAAACCGAGGCGTATCGCGCCCGCGACGACGACGAGAACCAGCAGCGCAGGCAGCCAGCGAATCTTCATCGGGCTGCCCGCGAAACGCATTCGCGAAAGCGAAGTGCGATAATTATCCTCTTCCTTTCGAATTGCCGTCGTCCGGTTCGTGTCATGCACATACTCGTTCCCATCGCCTTCGTCCTGATCATCGCCAGCATGGGCTCGGCGCTGTATTTCATGATGCACGACCGCGGCCATACGAAACGCATGGTCTGGTCGCTCGCCACCCGCGTCGGGTTGTCGGTGTCGCTGTTCCTGTTCATCCTGTTCGCGAACTGGATGGGCTGGATCCATTCGACCGGCCTGCCGATCGGGCGTTGATACATCCGCCGCCGCTGTGACATTTCGCCGCACAGCGGTGCCACCAAGCAAAAGCGCCGCCTGACTGAGTCGCGGCGGCGCCGGTGGCGTTGAGCACGGGCAGCCGGCCGCTGCCCCGTCCCCGCCAATGAAAACGGCCCGCGCATCGCTGCGCGGGCCGTCGTTGCATTTACAGCCAGTAGACGACGACGTACAGGCCGAGCCAGACGACGTCGACGAAGTGCCAGTACCACGCGGCGCCTTCGAATGCGAAGTGGTGATCGGGCTTGAAGTGGCCGCGGATCATCCGCACCAGCACCACCGCGAGCATCGTGCCGCCGAGGAACACGTGGAAACCGTGGAAGCCGGTCAGCAGGAAGAACGTCGAGCCGTAGACGCCCGAGTTCAGCGTCAGGTTCAGTTCGTTGTACGCGTGGTAGTACTCGAAGCCTTGCATGAACAGGAAGCAGATACCGAGCACGAGCGTCGCGGCGAGCCATGCGATGGCCTTCTTGCGGTGATCGTCGCGCAGCGCGTGGTGAGACACCGTCAGCGTCACGCCCGATGCCAGCAGGAACGCGGTGTTCAGCGTCGGGACCGGCCACGGGCCCATCGTCTTGAAGTGCCCGGCGAGCGCGGCGGGGCCTTCGTTCGGCCACACGGCGGAGAAGTCCGGCCAGATCAGCTTGTAGTCGAGGCTGCCGAGCTGGTGCAGCGCGATTTCGCGCGCATAGAACAGCGCACCGAAGAATGCGCCGAAGAACATCACTTCGGAGAAGATGAACCAGCTCATGCTCCAGCGGTACGACTTGTCGACGTTCTTGCCGTAGTGACCGCCTTCCGATTCGGCGATCGCGTCGCCGAACCAGTGATACAGCGTGAAGAGCAACCACAGCAGGCCAAGCAGCGCCGTGTACGGAGCCCAGTCGTGACCGTTGATCCACAGCGCCACCGACCCGAGCATGACCAGCAGGCCGACGGCCGCGCTGATCGGATGCTGCGACGGATGCGGCACGAAATAGTACGGGGTCTGGTTTTGACCGCTCATGCTTGATTCTCCACTTCAGTCCAATTTGTGTACCGGAAACCGCTCCGGCTGTATTTCTTGCGCGGCGCGACGGCCGCCGCTCTTTCCCGCACGCAGCGCCGGGGCGCTGCGCACTGCATTCTTTCGCGGCTCCGGCCTCAGCCGACGACCGCTCGCACGATCAGGATCAGCACGCCGATGAACACGCCGGCCGCGATCAACGCGACGATCAGCACGTGCAGCGGATTCAGCTGCGTCGCATCGGCCTCCAGGTCGCGCCGCTTGCGCACGCCGAAGAACGACCACAACACCGCTCGCAACGCCTGGCCGAACGACCCGCCCCGCTTGGTTTCCGTCATCGCCCCGTCTCCGTCGTCATGCGGCCGGCTTCGCCGCGCCCTGCTCCGCCGTCTTGCGCGGTGCGGGCGCCGGCGCGGCCGGCGTATTCAGCTCGAAGAACGTGTACGACAGCGTGATCGTCTTCACGTCCTTCGGCAGCTTCGGATCGATCACGAACACCACCGGCATCTTGCGCGACTCGTTCGCGGCCAGCGTCTGCTGCGTGAAGCAAAAGCACTCGATCTTCTTGAAGAACTCCGTCGCCTGCTTCGGCGCGTAGCTCGGAATCGCCTGGGCGACCACCGGCCGGCCCTGGCCGTTGGTCACGTCGTAGACGATCGTCGTCAGTTCGCCCGGATGCACGTCGAGGCTATTGTGCTCGGGCTTGAAACCGAGCGGGCCGCGCGCATTCGCATCGAACTCGACCGACACGGTGCGGCTGTAGTCGACCTGCGTGCTCTTCGCCTCGCGTTCGCTGACATCGCGCTGCACCAGATTGTTGATGCCGGTGATCTGGCAGATCGCGCGATACATCGGAATCAGCGCGAAGCCGAAGCCGAACATCAGCGCGGCCACCACGAAGAGCTTCACCAGCATCGAACGATTGAACGCCCGATCGACGGCGCCCTCTTCCGGCTTCGACATACGACTACATCCTCGCTACTGCGTCAGTTACTGCATCAGTGAGTGGACAGCCACCACTGCTTGATCACGACACCCACAAAAAAAACGGCGGCGATGACGAGCAGGGTGAGGCCGAGCCGCTTGTTGCCCGCGCGAATCTGCTCGGGCGTTCGTCTTTCTTGTGGATTCCGGTTCATCTGAAACTTCGCTGAAACTTCGCTGGTCCATCGATCCGGCGCCCGCCGCGCCTGCCTGCACGGCAGGCAGCGGCGGAGCGCACGGTGATGCTTATTCGACGTGCGGCGGTTGCTCGAACGTGTGGAACGGAGCCGGGCTCGGCACCGTCCATTCGAGGCCCGTCGCGCCGTCCCACGGCTTGTCCGACGCCTTTTCCAGCTCGCCGCCGCCACGATATGCCGGCAGCGCGACTGCGAACAGGAAGTACACCTGCGCGAGGCCGAAGCCGAATGCGCCAATCGTCGCGACCTGGTTGAAGTCCGTGAACTGCGCCGGGTAGTCCGCATAGCGGCGCGGCATGCCCGCGAGACCGACGAAGTGCATCGGGAAGAACGTCAGGTTGAAGAAGATCACCGACGACCAGAAGTGGATCTTGCCGCGCGTCTCGTTGTACATCCAGCCCGTCCACTTCGGCGACCAGTAGTACCAGCCCGAGAACAGCGCGAACAGCGAGCCGGCCACCAGCACGTAGTGGAAGTGCGCGACCACGAAGTACGTGCCGTGGTACTGGATGTCGAGCGGCGCCATCGCCAGCATCAGGCCCGTCAGGCCGCCGAACGTGAACACGAACAGGAAGCCGATCGCAAACAGCATCGGCGTTTCGAACGTCATCGAGCCGCGCCACATCGTCGCGAGCCAGTTGAACACCTTCACGCCCGTCGGCACCGCGATCAGCATCGTCGCGTACATGAAGAACAGCTGGCCGGTGACCGGCATGCCCGTCGCGAACATGTGGTGCGCCCAGACCATGAACGACAGGATTGCGATCGAAGCGGTCGCGTACACCATCGAGCTATAGCCGAACAGCGTCTTGCGTGCGAACGCGGGGATCACCTGCGACACGATCCCGAACGCCGGCAGAATCATGATGTACACCTCGGGGTGGCCGAAGAACCAGAAGATGTGTTGGTACATCACCGGGTCGCCGCCGCCTGCCGCGTTGAAGAACGACGTGCCGAAGTGGCGATCGAACAGCACCATCGTAATCGCGCCTGCCAGAACCGGCATCACGGCGATCAGCAGGTACGCGGTGATCAGCCAGGTCCATGCGAACATCGGCATCTTCATCAGCGTCATGCCCGGCGCGCGCATGTTCAGGATCGTCACGACGATGTTGATCCCGCCCATGATCGACGACGCACCCATGATGTGGACCGCGAAAATCGCGAAGTCCATGCCCGGGCCCATTTGCGTCGACAGCGGTGCGTACAGCGTCCAGCCGGCAGCCGTCGCACCGCCCGGCGCGAAGAACGAACCGACCAGCAGCACGGCCGCGACCGGCAGCAGCCAGAAGCTGAAGTTGTTCATCCGCGCGAACGCCATGTCGGACGCGCCGATCTGCAGCGGAATCATCCAGTTCGCGAAGCCGACGAACGCCGGCATGATCGCGCCGAACACCATGATCAGGCCGTGCATCGTCGTGAGTTCGTTGAAGAACTCCGGACGCATGATCTGCAGGCCCGGCTCGAACAGCTCGGCGCGAATGCCGAGCGCCATCACGCCGCCCGACAGGAACATGATGAACGAGAACAGCAGGTACAGCGTACCGATGTCCTTGTGGTTGGTGGCGAACAGCCAGCGGCGCCAGCCGTGCGGCGCTTCGTGCGCGTGGTCGTCGTGCGCGTGGCCCGCGGCTACGTCGTGCCCGATGCTAGACATGAGAATCTCCTAATGCGAATACGTCGACTAACTCAGCGACACGTCAAGCCGCCGGCCCGATCTCGACACGCCGGGCTTCCTTGGCGTCAGCCCCGCCCGTGATCGTTTCCGGCTTTTTGAGAATAATGTGGTCTTCCGCCACGCCTGCTGCCTTCAGCGCGTCGCGCACGGCCTGTGCGCGATGCTTCGCGAGTTCGGCGTTCGCGTCGGCCGAGCCCGTCTTGTCGGTGAAGCCCGACAGCGCGAGCTTCGCGTCCGGATGTGCCTTCGCATAGTCGGCCGCCGCTGCGATCGCCGCTTTCGCGTCGGCCGGCAGCACGCTCTTGCCCGTTTCGAAGTAGATCGTCGACAGTGCCGCCGCGGCCGACGCGGACGCTGCCGCCGGCTGCTCGGCCGCGCCCGATGCCGCTTGCGCAGGCGCCGCTTCGGCCGGCGCCGCCGCGCCCGCGGCGTCTTCCGGCATCTTGCCGTTGCGCGCGTCAGCCACTTGCTTCGGCTGCAGCAGGTCGTTCTTGTGGTTGCCCCACGAATTGCGCTCGTACGTGATGACCGACGCGATGTCGAGGTCCGACAGCGACGCCCACGACGGCATCGCCCCCTTGCCGTGCAGCACGCGCTCGACGTGGCCGGCGATCGGGCCGTTCACGATCGGGCTGCCGTCCATCGCGGGGAACGCGCCGAGGCCCTTGCCGTTCACCTGGTGGCAGGCCGCGCAGTTCGCCTTGTAGACTTCCTCGCCGTGCGCGACGAGTTCGGCCATCGTGTAAACCTTGTTCGGATCGACGGATGCGCTGGCGAGCTTCGCCTTCTGCGCGGTGACCCACTTCGCGTAGTCGTCTTCCGACAGCACTTCGACGACGACCGGCATGTACGCATGTTCCTTGCCGCACAGCTCGGTACAGAAACCGCGGAACGTACCGACCTTGTCGGCCTTGAACCACGTGTCGCGCACGAAGCCGGGGATCGCGTCCTGCTTCACGCCGAACGCGGGCACGTACCACGAGTGGACGACGTCGTTCGCGGTCGTGATGATGCGGATCTTCTTGTTGACCGGCACGACGAGCGGGTTGTCGACTTCCTGCAGATAGGTTTCGGTGATGGCCTTCTTGCCCATCACTTCGTCGCGCGGGGTGGTCAGCGTCGACAGGAAGCCGATGCCCTCGCCCGGGCCCTTCACGTAGTCGTAGCCCCACTTCCACTGGTAGCCGGTGACCTTGATCGTGAGATCGGCGTTGGTCGTGTCCTTCATCGCGACGACGGCCTTCGTGGCCGGCAGCGCCATCAGCACGACGATGATGAACGGCACGATCGTCCAGATGATTTCGACGGTCGTGCTCTCATGGAAATTGGCAGCCTTGTGGCCTTTGGATTTGCGGTGCGCGAAGATCGAATAGAACATCACGCCGAACACGCCGACGAAGATCACCGTACACAGGATCAGCATCATCGTGTGGAGATCGTAGAGCTCCTCGGCGATCTTCGTGACCGGCGGCTGAAAGTTGATCTCGTTGACGCGGGGGCCGCCCGGGCTATCACCGACCGCCAGAGCAGCGCCGGCAAAGAGCAATCCGCTGCATGCCAGCACGCCCGTGAGGGCTCGCTTGATTGTTTTCATAGCATCCTTACCCAAAATTTCCATTCAAACCCTCCCCCGTCGCAAGCCGCCCGCCCGTTCCGGCCGGTGCCCGCGCTTCGTCAGCCGCAGCGCCTGAGCGACACGCGCAGCTCGTCGGCGAACTGCGCACGCTTGTACTGCGCGAGATGCTGCCCGATTACGACGGTCTGCCCACGCGATACCAGTCGAATCGGATCGCGCGGCGTCGCACCCGGCTCGACCCGCACCCAGCGCGGGTTGAATTCGATCTGCGTGAACCGCTCCGCATCCATCCGCTCGATCACGAGCCGGTGCGGAAACAGCCTGATGCGCTCGTAGTCGACCGCATGACGGGCATAGATCGCAAACGCGATTCCGACCGCCAGCAATTCGACTCCGGTAAAGGGCATGACGAGCCAGGCCCCACGCCACATCAGCAATGCCGCGATCACCAGCGAGAAGCCCGCGAGCGACGCGTAAAACAGCATGAACTGGCGCGGCGACACCGAACAGTTGCGTTTCATCAGCCAGTCCGCGAGGACCGGTTCGCTGTTCGTCGTCTCCGCCAACACCCTCGCTGCTTCCATCGCCGCCTCACGCGAATGGCATGCGATGCATGCCTGCATCGGACTCGTCGGCCCGTATTGCGGGGACCCCGGGACGACAAGCTGACGCATTATAGGCGGGTTCAATGGCATCCACAAGCAAGCGGCTATCGGCCCGCGAGCCAAGCGCCACAAGCTTCCCGGCCATTTTTCGCATCAATTCGACCCCGCTTTGCGCCGCTAATTTCGGACATAACAAAACCCCTCTTTACCGCTTTACCGATTCTTCGGACGCCCCTTTCCGATATCTTCGATGCGCACGATCCCGTGCCCTTCCGCGGTCGTACGCGGCACCGCTTTCCACGCGTGGCCGTAGATCACTTCGAACGTCAGCGCGATCGTGCCGTCCGCGCGCCGCCGCGCCTCCAGCGCGTCGCCGAGCGCCGCGCGAAAGCGTCGTATCGCGTGCGCCGGCACCGTACGGTCGAACGGATACGCGCCCCAGCGGCGCACGTCGGCCAGCAGCGAATCGGGGGTCTTGTACGTGACGGTCAGCACTTCCTGGTCCATCACCGGTATCTCGAAGCCGCTCTCGACGAGCATGTCGCCGAGGTCGTGCATGTCGACGAAATCGATCACGCGCGCGGCCGCCGGTGCGATGCCGAGGGCCGCTTCGGCATCCGCGCAGGCTGCGCGCAGCTCGCGCAGCGTGTCGGGGCCGAGCGTGCTGAACATCAGCAGGCCGTTGACGCGCAGCACGCGCTGCCACTCCGGGAAGACGGTATCGGGACGCGAATGCCAGTGCAGCGCGAGGTTCGACCAGATCAGGTCGAACGCGCCGGCCGCGAACGGCAGCACCGAGAAATCGGCCTGCGCGACCCGCGGGCCGCGCTGGCCCAGCGCCCGGCCGAGCGACGCAGGCAGCCAGCGGCGCCAGCTCGTCTGCTCGACCTCGCGTTCGCCGGCCCGCGCGAGCATCGCACCCGACAGATCGACGCCGAACACCGGCGCCTCGGGGAAGCGCGCGCGCAGCGCCGGCAGGTCGTCGCCGGGGCCGCAGCCCGCGTCCAGCACGGCCGCGGGGCTCACCTTGATGTATTCGAGGCGCTCGTTCATCCGCTGCGCGATCTCGCGCGGCAGGAACGCGACCGCGTCGAACGTGGCGGCACGGCGATCGAAGATGCGCCGCAAACGCCGGGCGTCATTGGCCGGACGGCCGGTTGAAGTCGAAGCTGGGGACATGTCGGGCACACTGGCGAAGAGCCCGAAGTATACTCGCTCGCCTCGCAGCCTTCAGCGAGGCGGGCCCGTCAGGAGTGTTCGCGATGGATCGCAGTTCCGCCCCGCGCCCGCTGCGCGTCGTTTTGTCGCAGATTGGCATGCTCGCTGCGCGCATCGGCGCACTGGCGTTGCCGAATCGATGCGCGTTGTGCGGCAATTTGTCACACACGGTGATTTGCGTGCCGTGCGACGGCGCGTACTGGAATGAAACGCGGCTGCGCTGCGACGTCTGCGCGGTGCCGCTGAGCGTCCGCACCCCGCGGCCGCGCGCGGCGAGCGGCCCGCACGCGGGCGACGGGCGTGCGTCCGCGTACCGTTGCGATGCGTGCCGCGCGACTCCGCCGCCGTTCGATGCGACGCTGGCGCTCGCCGATTACCGCGCCCCGCTCGACGCGCTCGCACGCGGCCTGAAGTTTCATGCGCGGCTCGCGCTCGGCGCGGAATTCGCCGCGCGGCTCGCGCGGCAGGTCGACGACACTGACGCGATACGCGCCGCGGGCAGCCTCGACGTAATCGCGCCGGTGCCGCTGTCGCGCGCACGGCTCGTCGCCCGCGGCTACAACCAGGCGTGGGCGATCGCGCGGCCGCTCGCGCGCCGGCTCGGCGTGCACGCCGACGCGGCGCTGCTCGCGCGCGTGACCGACACTGCGCCGCAGTCGCGGCTGGACCGGCGCGCGCGGCGTGACAACGTGCTCGCGGCATTCGCGGTGACAGGCGATGTCGCCGGCCGTCACGTGGCGCTCGTCGACGACGTGATGACCTCCGGCGCGACGCTCGCGGCGGCCGCGCAAGCATTGAAGGCGGCCGGTGCCGCGCGCGTGACGAATCTGGTTGCGCTGCGCACCGCCAGGGATTAATTAGATAGACAGTAGAGAGGCCGTCCGCACGCGGACGCGGCCGTCACGAACCGGCCGGCCGGGAACGAGCAGATGTCGCTCCGCCCCGGCCGGCCCAGCCAGACCCAACCATGTTCAACGTCGTCCTCGTCGCCCCCGAAATTCCGCCGAACACCGGCAACGTGATTCGCCTGTGCGCCAACACCGGCGCGCGCCTGCACCTGATCGAGCCGCTCGGCTTTCCGCTCGACGACGCGAAAATGCGCCGCGCCGGCCTCGACTATCACGAATATGCGGAAATGCGCGTGCACCGCGACTGGGACGCGTTCGTCGCGGCCGAAACGCCCGATCCCGCGCGGATGTTCGCGTTCACGACCCGCGGTTCCGGGCGCTTTCACGACCACGCGTTCGTGCCCGGCGACTGGTTCGTGTTCGGCTCGGAGACGCGCGGCCTGCCGGCCGACTTGCTCGAGCGCTTTCCGAACGAACAGCGCGTGCGCCTGCCGATGCGGCCGGGCAATCGCAGCCTGAACCTGTCGAACACGGTGGCCGTGGTCGTGTTCGAGGCGTGGCGCCAGGCCGGCTTCGAAGGCGGCGCCTGACGCGCACGCTACTGCGGCGCGGCGCCGGAAAGCGCCGCTAGCGGCCCGCTAGCCGCGCGCGATACAGGTCGTGTATGTCGGACGAAAAGCACGCGAATATCACGCGCGCGAGGTTCGGCGCCTGCGGAAGCGTTTCGATCACCGTACCGACCGCGATGTCGACGGCCTCGTCGGCCGGATAGCGATAGATGCCGCAACTGATCGCGGGAAAGGCAATCGACGTCGCCGCCACGTCCTCGGCCAGCTCGATCGCGCGCCGGTAGCACGCGGCAAGCAGGTCGGGCTCGCCGCGCGCGCCGCCGTGCCATACCGGGCCGACCGCATGAATCACGTACCGTGCCGGCAGCGCGTGGCCGCGCGTGAGCTTCGCGTCGCCGGTCTCGCAGCCGCCGAGCGTGCGGCACTCCGCCAGCAGGCCCGGGCCGGCCGCGCGATGGATCGCGCCGTCGACCCCGCCGCCGCCGAGCAGCGAACCGTTCGCGGCATTGACGATCGCGTCGACGTCGAGCGTCGTGATGTCGACGAGTTGCGCGTCGAGCGTGGTGGAACCGATCTGGAGCATGACACCCTCGCGAAGCGCCGGAGATGCTTCAAGCGTAGTGCGCTTTGGCGCCGCGTGCTTTGCGCGAACGCGCGGCTGCAACAGCCCGAATGATGTTCGTCAACCGTACTGGCGTCGCGCGCATGCGGAGCACCAGCGCTGACGGCTGCGTCACCGGTCTGCGATCCGTGAACCCGGTCCGCCGGCGGTCATTCGGCGCGTGCGTCGCGCCGCAGCAGCCCGCTCACCGCATCGCGCGGTGCAACGCCGTCGAACAGCACGCCGCACACGGCCTCGGTGATCGGCATTTCGATTGCCTGCGCGCGCGCCAGCGCGAGCACGGCCTGCGCACACCGCACGCCCTCGGCCACATGGCCCAGCGCACCGAGGATGTCGTTCAGCGAGCGGCCGGCCGCGAGTTGCAGGCCGACCGTGCGATTGCGCGACAGGTCGCCCGTCGCGGTGAGGATCAGATCGCCGAGGCCCGTGAGGCCCGTGAAAGTTTCGGCGCGGCCGCCGAGCGCGACGCCGAGGCGCGACATTTCGGCGAGGCCGCGCGTAATGAGCGCAGCGCGCGCGTTCAGCCCCAGACCGAGGCCGTCGGCGATGCCGGTCGCGATCGCCAGCACGTTCTTCACCGCGCCGCCAACCTCGACGCCGACGACGTCGTCGCCCGTATAGATCCGCATCGCGCCGTGATGAAACGCGGCGAGCGTGCGCTCGCGGCATTCGGCGGAAGCGCTCGCGACCGTCAGCGCGACGGGCAGCGCAAGCCCGACCTCGCGCGCGAAGCTCGGCCCCGACAGCACGCCGTTGCTGTGCTGGCCGGGCAGCTCGGCCGCGATTACCTGGTGCGGCAGCAGATGCGTGTCGGCTTCGAAGCCCTTGCAGACCCACACGACGTGCGCGGGCACGCAGCCGGCGTCGCGCATTGCGCCGAAGAGTGTGCGCAGGCCGGCCACCGGCGCGGCGATTACGCACAATGCGTCGTCCGCGGCGCCATGCGCGAGCGCGGCGCCGAGATCGGCGTCGTAGCGCAGCGCATCGGGCAACGCGATGCCGTCCAGATAGCGGGAATTTTCGTGCCGGGCCTGCAGCCCGGCGATCAGCGCGGCGTCGCGCGCCCACAGAAGCGTATCGTGCCGCGCGGCCAGATGGCCCGCGAGCGCGGTGCCCCAGGCACCGGCGCCGAGAACGGCTACTTTCATACCCAGCACCGGTCCGGAGTCAAACGTCAGTTCAGCGTCGTGCCATTCGGCGCGCCGTTCGGTGCGGCTGCCGCACCGGCCTGCTGCTGAAGCTGCGCGAGACGCTGCTCGTACAGCGCCTGGAAGTTGATTTCCGCCAGGTGGATCGGCGGGAAGCCCGCACGCGTGATCGCGTCCGCGATGTTCGAGCGCAGGTACGGGAACAGGATCGTCGGGCACGCGATGCCGACGAGCGGGTCGAGCTGTTCGTCCGGAATGTTGCGAATGTCGAAAATGCCGGCCTGCTTCGCTTCGATCAGGAACGCGACCTTGTCCTTCACCTTCGCGGTGACGGTGCCCGACACGACGACCTCGAACACGCTTTCCGCGAGGCGCTCGGCCTTGACGTCGACTTCGACTTCAACCGACGGCATGTCCTGCTCGAGGAAGATCGCCGGCGAATTCGGCTGCTCGAGCGACATATCCTTCAGGTAGACGCGCTGAATGTTGAAGAACGGTTGGTTTTCGACGTCGGACATGGTGTTTCCCTAAAAATGGTGGCGAGGCGGCCGGCTTCATGCCGGCCACCCCGGTTGGATCCTGTGCGCCCAGAGCCGCGGCGCGGCCGGCGGCCATTCTGCCCTAATCAGGCCGCTTGCAGAAGCGGCACGAGGCCGCCTTCGCGGTCGAGCTTCGACAGATCGTCGTAACCGCCGACGTGCGTGTCGCCGATATAGATCTGCGGCACCGTGCGCCGGCCCGTGCGCGCCATCATCTCCTCGCGGCGGGCCGGATCGCGGTCGATCAGTACCTTTTCGATCTGCTCGACGCCGCGCAGCTTCAGCAGGCGCTCGGCCTGCATGCAATACGGACACACCTGCGTGCTGTACATCAGAACCTTGTTCACTTCGCCACTCCTTGTTTGACGACCGGCATCCCGGCCTGCTGCCAGGCGGCGACGCCGCCTTCCAGCACGTGTACCTCGGCATAGCCCGCCGCCTCGACCTCGCGCGCCGCCTTTTGCGACTGCTGACCGTTCTGGCAAACGAGCAGCACGGGGGTGCTCTTGTTCTTCGCAACCTGCGCAATTTTCGCGCCGATCTCGCCGGCCGCGACCTGGCGCGCGGACGGCAGATGGCCAGCGGCGAAGTCGGACGGCGCGCGCAGGTCGATCACGACCGCGTTGCGGCGATTGATGAGCTGCGTCGCTTCCGCAGCCGACAGGCCGCCGCGGCCGCGGCGCAGGGCCGGCCACGCAAGCAGGCCGCCGGAAACCAGCAGGATCGCGATAAGGGCCAGGTTCGTGTAATTGGTAAAGAACGTCACGGAAAGCCGCCGGAAAAAGAGAAATCGGAAAAGGACAATCCCGCCATTATAAAATAACCGTCTTGCGCGATGGCGGGCCCGGACCGGGCGCCGCGCGCCGCGCCCCGCTTCCCTCTCACTACCGACCGCAAGATCCATGTACAAACTCGTTCTCATCCGCCACGGCGAATCGACGTGGAACAAGGAAAACCGCTTCACCGGCTGGGTCGACGTCGACCTGACCGAACAGGGTCGCAACGAGGCCTACCAGGCCGGCGAATTGCTCAAGGAAGCCGGCTACACGTTCGACATCGCATACACGTCGGTGCTCAAGCGTGCGATCCGCACGCTGTGGCACGTGCAGGACAAGATGGACCTGATGTACCTGCCGGTCGTCCACTCGTGGCGCCTGAACGAGCGCCACTATGGCGCGCTGTCGGGCCTGAACAAGGCGGAAACGGCCGCGAAATTCGGCGACGAGCAGGTGCTCGTGTGGCGCCGCAGCTACGACACGCCGCCGCCCGCGCTCGAGCCGACCGACGAACGTGCGCCGTTCAACGACCCGCGCTACGCGAAGGTGCCGCGCGAGCAGCTGCCGCTCACCGAGTGCCTGAAGGACACGGTCGCGCGCGTGCTGCCGCTGTGGAACGAGTCGATCGCGCCGGCCGTGCGCGCGGGCAAGCAGGTGCTGATCGCCGCGCACGGCAACTCGCTGCGCGCGCTGATCAAGTATCTCGACGGCATTTCCGATAGCGACATCGTCGGGCTGAACATCCCGAACGGCGTGCCGCTCGTCTATGAACTCGACGAGAACCTGAAACCGATCAAGCACTACTACCTCGGCGATCAGGAAGCAATCGCGAAGGCGCAGGCCGCCGTCGCGAAGCAGGGCAAGGCGGGCTGACGCCCGTCGCGGCGGGCAGGCCGCCATTCGCGCGGCCTGCCGCCGGCCGCGTCGGCGCGCGGCGCGAACCTTCACGGCTCCGATGCTGTCGAAACCGCTTTCGACTTCGCCGCACATCCGGCGGCACCCGCCGGGCCCCGGGACCGGGCCTCCGGCGCTTTTCGCGCCGTTCCACTGAGTATTCGGACGAACAGTTATACTTGTCCGCTACATCCCCGCTACCGCCACGCGCTTCCCGACCGCACCAGACTCTCTATGCGAATGAAATTGAAGAACATCGGCCTGATTGCCGCGGGCCTCGCCACGGGCGTATTCGCGACGCTGCAGATCTCGGCGTCTGCCGAGCAGACCGTCACCGCGCCGCTTCCCCTCGACCAGCTCCGCCTCTTCGCGGAAGTGTTCGGCCAGATCAAGCGCGAGTACGTCGAGCCGGTCGACGACAAGAAGCTGCTGACGGCGGCGATCAAAGGCATGGTGTCGAGCCTCGACCCGCACTCGTCGTTCCTCGACAAGACCGACTATGACGAGCTGCAGGAGCAGACGAAGGGCCGCTTCGCGGGTCTCGGCATCGAGATCTCGCAGGAAGACGGCCTCGTCAAGGTGATCTCGCCGATCGAGGACACGCCCGCGTTCCGCGCCGGCATCCGTCCGGGCGATCTGATCACGCGCATCAACGACAAGCCGGTGCGCGGGATGACGCTCGACAAGGCCGTCAAGCAAATGCGCGGCGAGCCGGGCACCAAGGTCACGCTGACGATCTTCCGCAAGAGCGACGACCGCACGTTCCCGATCACGGTCACGCGCGCGATCATCAAGGTCCAGAGCGTGAAGATGAAGATTCTCGACCCGGGCTACGCATACATCCGGATCACGAGCTTCCAGGAGCGCACGACGCCCGATCTCGCCGCAAGACTGCAGGACATCGCACGCCAGCAGCCGAACCTGAAGGGCCTGATCCTCGACCTGCGCAACAACGGCGGCGGCCTGCTGCAGAGCGCGGTCGGCGTCGCCGGCGCGTTCCTGCCGCCCGACTCCGTCGTCGTGTCGACCAACGGCCAGATTCCCGATTCGAAGCAGGTCTACCGCGACACCTACGACAACTATCGCCTGCCGTCTTTCGACGGCGATCCGCTGAAGAATCTGCCGCCGATCTTCAAGACCGTGCCGATGGTCGTGCTGACGAACGCGTATTCGGCGTCCGCGTCGGAAATCGTCGCCGGCGCGCTGCAGGATTCGAAGCGCGCGCAGATCATGGGCAAGACGACGTTCGGCAAGGGCTCGGTGCAGACGGTTCGCCCGATGACGGCCGATACCGCACTGCGCCTGACGACCGCCTACTACTACACGCCGAGCGGCCGATCGATCCAGAACAAGGGCATCACGCCCGACGTGCCGGTCGATCAGTACGCGGACGGCGATCCGGACGACGTGCTGGTGACGCGCGAGGTCGACTACACGAACCACCTCGCGAACACGCAGGACCCGAACGAGAAGAAGGAACAGGAAGAGCGCGAGCAGCGCCGGATGGATCAGCTGCGCGTCCTCGAGGAGCAGAACGACAAGAAGACGCCGGAGCAACGCCAGAAGGATCGCGATCGCAAGCCGATCGAGTTCGGCAGCGCCGACGACTTCATGATGCAACAGGCGCTGAACAAGCTCGAGGGCAAGCCGGTGCAGGAATCGAAGTCGCTGCTCGCCGAGAGCACGACCAAGAGCCCTGCGGCGAAGGCCGCGTCCGCCGCGAAGGCGTCGGGCGCGAAGGCCGCCGCACCGAAGGCCGCGTCGGCGCCGCAGTAAGCGCCGGCCGGCATCCGACGGGCCATCGCGGGAAGACCGCGATGGCCCGTTTTTCATGTGCGCCTAGAATACGCAGACACACGCGAAACGCGCCCGCGCCGCCGCCGGCGGCCTGCATCGCCCGACTTCCCCATGAACGACGATCAACTCCTCCGCTATTCCCGTCACATCCTCGTCGACGAAATCGGCATCGAGGCGCAGCAGCGCTTCCTCGACGCGCATGCGATCGTCGTCGGCGCGGGCGGACTCGGCTCGCCGGCCGCGATGTATCTCGCGGCGTCCGGCGTCGGCACGATCACGCTCGTCGACGCCGACACGGTCGACCTCACGAACCTGCAGCGGCAGATCCTGCACGCGACGGCGTCGGTCGGCCGCAGCAAGGTCGAATCGGGCCGCGACACGCTCATGCGGCTGAACCCGGAAGTGACGATCGATGCGGTCGCCGCACGCGTGGACGACGCGTGGCTCGACGAACACGTGCCGCGCGCGAGCGTCGTGCTCGACTGCACCGACAATTTCGCGACACGCCATGCGATCAATCGCGCGTGCGTCGCGCACGGCGTGCCGCTCGTGTCCGGCGCTGCGCTGCGCTTCGACGGCCAGATCAGCACGTTCGACTTCCGCGACCCTGCCGCGCCCTGTTACGCGTGCGTGTTCCCGGAAGACCAGCCGTTCGAGGAAGTCGCGTGCGCGACGATGGGCGTGTTCGCGCCGACGGTCGGGATCATCGGCGCGATGCAGGCGGCCGAAGCGCTGCGCGTGATCGGCGCGATCGGCACGACGCTCAGCGGCCGGCTGATGATGCTCGATTCGCTGCGGATGGAATGGACGACGATGAAGATCGCGCGACAGGCCGATTGCCCCGTGTGCCAGCGGCGGCACTGACGCGCGCAATGCATGCGCGCAAGCGCGCATGCATGACGTTTCGCTACATTGGCGAATGTGCGGTGCAGCGGTTCAGGCCGCAGCGTCCGCGCGCGGCTCCGCGACCGCTAGGCGCTTGAGCGCCGCCTGCACTTCCTCCGGCTCGAACGCGGCCAGCACGTCGGCCGTCGGCTTCTCGAGCGACTTCAGGTGCGCGCGCAGAATCTCCTGCTTCACGACCAGCAGCTGGCTCGGATGCATCGAGAACTCCGTGAGCCCCATCCCGAGCAGCAGCCGCGTAAGCGCCGGGTCGCCCGCCATCTCCCCGCACACCGACACGGACACGCCCGCGCGCTTCGCTTCGCGCAGCGTATAGGCGATCAGGTGCAGCACCGCCGGATGCAGCGGGTCGTACAGATGAGCGACCGCGTTGTCCGCACGATCGATCGCGAGCGTGTACTGGATCAGGTCGTTCGTGCCGATCGACAGGAAATCGAAGCGCTTCAGGAACAGCGGCAGCGCGATCGCGGCCGCCGGAATCTCGATCATCGCACCGACGCGCACGTTCGGATCGTATGCGAGCCCCGCGTCGTCGAGCTGGCGCTTCGCCTCACGGATCAGGTCGAGCGTCTGGTCGATCTCCTGCGCGTGCGCGAGCATCGGGATCAGGATCTTCACCTGCCCGAACGCGGACGCGCGCAGGATCGCACGCAGCTGCGTGAGAAACATCTGCGGCTCGGACAGGCTCCAGCGGATCGCGCGCAGCCCGAGCGCCGGATTCGGCGCAGTCTCGTAGCCTTCGTCGAGCGCGTCGAGCGGTTTGTCCGCGCCGACGTCGATCGTGCGGATCGTCACCGGCATCCCCTTCATCCACTCGACCGCGCGCTTGTAGGCGGCGAACTGCTCTTCCTCCTCGGGCATCTCCTTCTGATGCATGAACAGGAATTCGGAGCGGAACAGCCCCACGCCGACTGCGCCGGCCTCGACGGCCGCCTTCGCGTCGTCCGGCAGCTCGATGTTCGCGTACAGGTCGATCTTGGTGCCGCACAACGTTTGCGTCGGCGAGAATTTCAGCCGCTGCAGCTTGCGCTGCTCGAGCAGCTTCTCGGACTGGCGATACGAATATTCCTCGAGGACGATCGGCGCCGGATCGACGATCACGATCCCCTGGTCGCCGTCGACGATGATCAGGTCGTCCTGTCGGATCAGCGAACTCGCGTGCTGAACGCCGACTGCGGCCGGGATGCCGAGGCTGCGCGCGACGATCGCCGTGTGCGACGTGCGGCCGCCGAGATCCGTGACGAACGCCTGGAACGACTGCGACTTGAACTGCATCATGTCGGCCGGCGCGATGTCGTGCGCGACGACGATCATCTCGTTCTGGCCGCGCGCGGCCGCGCCATCGAGCGCCTGCGACGCGGATGGCGCACCGGCGAGTGCCTTCAGCACACGCTCGACCACCTGCTCGATGTCGGCCTTGCGCTCGCGCAGGTATTCGTCCTCGATATCGTCGAAGTGGCGCGTGAGCAGCTCGAGCTGCTCGGTCAGCGCCCATTCGACGTTGTAGCGGCGCGTGCGGATCAGGTCGATCGTTTCCTGCACGAGCATCGCGTCGTTCAGGATCATTGCGTGCACGTCGATGAACGCGCCCACTTCGGTCGGGGTGTCGTCGGTCAGGTCGGCGCGCAGCGCGTCGAGCTCGCGGTTCACGACCTCGCGCGCGGTACGGAACCGCTCGACTTCGGCATCGATCTGGTCGGCGTCGACGAGATAATGCGCGACGTCGAGCGCCGCCGGCGCGATCAGATACGCTCGCCCGATCGCGATACCACGTGAGACGGGAATGCCATGCAGCGTGAACGACACGCGCACCTCCTCTGTACATGTAAAGCCGCGGCACACTGCTGCGATGCGCTTATGACCCCGGTTGTCGATTATAAATTCCGCGCGTGCCCGCTGACTGCATGCAGCGCAGCATTGCGCGTTTCGCATCAATGTTACGGACGAAAAAAATGCCGCGGAAAACGCGGCATTCTGCATCGAAACGACAATGATCCCGTGCGGGCATCACTGGCCTTCGCCGAACTTGTCCGCAATCAGTTTCAGCAGCGCGTCCATCGCTTCCTTCTCGTCGGGACCGTCGGTCTCGATCGTCACCGTGCTGCCGATACCGGCCGCCAGCATCATCACGCCCATGATGCTCTTCGCGTTGATCTTGCGCCCGTTGCGCGTCATCCAGACTTCGGACTGGAAGTTGCCGGCCAGCTGCGTGAGCTTGGCGGACGCGCGTGCATGGAGCCCCAATTTATTGACGATCGTGGTTTCTTGTTGAAGCATGATTCTCGGTCGGGTCGGTCGCGGCCGCCGACGACGGGCGTCGGCGGATCGGTCTAAAACAGGAAAAACGGGCCGGTCAGTGCGATTCGGTGCGCGGTTGCGGCTCCGGCGGAATCGGCGCGCACTGGCCGCAGCCGACTTCGGTCGGCGGCGGCGGCGTGCCGGCCGCCACTTCGTGAACGCCCTTCGCGCCGCCGGACAGCGCCTTGTCGACGAGCTTGTCGAGCGGCACGGTGCGGTAGCAGACTGCGCGCACGAGCATCGGCAGGTTCACGCCGGCGAGCACGCGCACGTTGTCGAGCTTCGCGAGCTGGCCCGCGATGTTCGCGGGCGTCGCGCCGTACATGTCGGTCAGGACGACGACGCCGTTGTCTTCCCTGAGCCGCGCGAGTTCCGCGTGAGCGAATGCCATCACCTGGGCCGGATCGCTATCCGCCAGCACGTCGATACAGCCGATGCGCGCGGGCACGCCGCCATAGATGTGCGCGATGCAGTCGCGCAGCGCGGTGGCGAGCGGCGCGTGCGCGATGATCAGGATCCCGGCCATGTCAGCGTGCTCCCGCCCGCGGCTGGCGGGCCGACGCCCCGCGGCGGGGCAACGAGCATAGCGAGTGAGGGAAGCGTTTCATGTTCAGCCTTGCAACGGTTTCGGCCCGACCGCCGGGCCTTCGGCGCGCTGGTCGCGGCACCGGGCAAGCGGGCATTGTAGCAGGCCGATCGAACCGCTCCGGCGACGGGGGACCTGCGCGGCCGCCGCCGGGCTTGCGCGCGAAACGGGCTACGCGGCCGCCCGCTCCAGCGCGTCGATGAACATTGCGGCGACGTCGAAGCCCGTCTGCTCCATGATCTCGCGGAAGCAGGTCGGGCTCGTCACGTTCACCTCGGTCAGCCAGTCGCCGATCGCGTCGAGCCCGACCAGCAGCAGCCCGCGCGCGGCCAGCACCGGCCCGAGCGTCTCGGCGATCTCGCGGTCGCGCGGCGTCAGCGGCTGCGCGACGCCGAGCCCGCCCGCGGCCAGATTGCCGCGCACCTCGCTACCCTGCGGAATCCGCGCGAGCGAATACGGAACCGCCTCGCCCGCAATCAGCAGGATCCGCTTGTCGCCGGCGGTAATCTCGGGAATGAACTTCTGAATCATCAGCGAGCGCGTGCCGTCATGGCCGAGCATCTCGATGATCGCGCCGAGATTCATCCCGTCGGCCTTCACGCGGAACACGCCCATCCCGCCCATCCCGTCGAGCGGCTTCACGATCACGTCGCCATGCTCCGCGTGGAATGCGCGCAAACGCGCGGCGTCGCGGGTCACGAGCGTCGGCGCGACGAACTGCGAGAACTCGCCGATCGCGAGCTTCTCCGAGTGATCGCGGATCGACTGGGGTTTGTTGAACACGCGCGTGCCCGCACGCTCGGCCAGCTCGAGCATCCACGTGGCCGTCACGTATTCCATGTCGAACGGCGGATCCTTGCGCATCAGCACCGCGCCGAACGACGTCAGCCGGCGCGATTCGTGCGCGCCCGCCTCGTACCACGGGTAGCGGTGCAGGTCGGCAGTGTCGCCGACGATCGTCACGCGCTGCACGTCCGCCTCGACGCCCGAGCCCGTCCACGCGAGCTGGTGCGGCTGGCATGTGTAGATCGCATGCCCGCGCCGCGCGGCCTCCGCCATCATCGCGTAGGTCGAATCCTTGTAGATCTTGAAGCGCTCGAGCGGGTCGGCGATAAAGAGAATGTCCATGCGGGTCCTGTACGTAGCGAAGCCGTTACACCTGGATGGCTTCGGGATCGGTCTTTTCCAGTTCGATCGACGACGCGATCAGCGACAGGCGCGCGACGACGCCGTACATGTAGAAACGGTTCGGCGGCGCAGCGCCCGGCTTCGCGCCGGCATCCGGCAATGCGGTGTGCTCGAAGCCGAGCGGCACGTAGTGCATGCCCGGCGCGTTCAGGTTCTGGTCGCGCTCGCGGCCGCCGTGGGTGCGGTAGAAACCGCCCACCACGTAGCGGTCGATCATGTACACGACCGGCTCCGCAACTTCGTCGCCGACGCGCTCGAACGTATACACGCCTTCCTGCACGATCACGTCGCGCACCGCAAGCCCGGCCTTCGACTCGGCCATCTGCGCACGCTCGGCCTTCGACATGCGGCCGATCTCGGCCGCGTCGTGCACGGTCATCACGCCGCGCCCGGCGGTGCCCGCGTCGGCCTTCACGACGACGTACGGCTTTTCGCTGATACCGTATTCGCGGTATTTGCGCGCGATCTTCTTCAGCACGCCGTCGATCGCGTCGGCGAGCGCCTGCTCGCCTTCATGCGCCTGCCAGTCGACCCCTTCGACGTGCGCGAAATACGGATTCACCATCCACGGATCGACGCCGACCATCTTCGCGAACTTCTTCGCGACGTCGTCATAGCAGGAGAAGTGCGTCGACTTGCGGCGCACGGCCCAGCCCGCGTGCAGCGGCGGCAGCAGGTACTGCTCGTGCAGGTTTTCGAGCACGGCCGGGATCCCGGCCGACAGGTCGTTGTTCAGCAGGATCGAGCACGGATCGAAATTCTTCAGGCCGAGGCGGCGCTGCGAACGCTCGAGCGGCTCGAGCACGATCTTCTGGCCGTCGGCGAGCGTGATCGGCGTGATGTCGGTGATGCTCGAATCGAGCGAGCCGAAGCGCACGTTCAGGCCGGCCTGACGCATGATCGTCGCGAGCCGCGCGACGTTTTCCAGGTAGAACGCGTTGCGGGTCGGCAACTCGGGAATCACGAGCAGGTTCTTCGCGTCCGGGCAGATCTTCTCGATCGCGGCCATCGCGGCCTGCACGGCGAGCGGCAGCACTTCGGACGGCAGATTATTGAATGCGCCGGGAAACAGGTTCGCGTCGACGGGCGCCAGCTTGAAGCCGGCGTTGCGCAGGTCCACCGAACAATAGAACGGCGGCGTGTGTTCCTGCCATTCGAGCCTGAACCAGCGTTCGATCGCAGGCGTCGCGTCGAGGATCTTCTGCTCGAGTTCGAGCAGCGGACCGTTCAACGCGGTAACGAGGTGGGGAACCATGAATCACTCGCGAGCGGGAGAATGAAGATTGTAGAGCAATTGCCCTGCCCATTTGGGGATTGTTCCCGGCTTCACAAGGATATGGAGGAAGTTTTCGGCTATTGACCCGATAGAGTGAAGGGTCATCCGCTCCGGCAGCACGCAGCAGGAGAAAAAAAGCCCGCCGGGTGGGCGGGCCGAAGTCGCTGCGCTCATTCGGGGCGGGCGCCGTCTGCGCGGCGGCCCGCGTTCAATCTCATGACTTATTCGACATGCTCGCCGTGCAGGATCACGTCGAGACCTTCGCGCTCTTCCTCTTCGGTCACGCGCAGGCCGATCGTCAGGTCGATCAGCTTCAGCAGCACGAAGCTCAGCACGCCGCTGTAGACCAGCGTGATCAGCACGCCCTTCGCTTGCAGCATGAGGCTGCCGTCGGCGCCGCCGATGTCCTTGACCGCGAACACGCCGGTCAGCAGTGCGCCGAGAATCCCGCCCACGCCGTGCACGCCGAACGCATCGAGCGAATCGTCGTAGCCGAGCTTCGACTTGAGCCACGTCGCCGACCAGAAGCAGATCACGCCCGCCGCGACACCGATCACGAGCGCGCCCGCCACACCGACGAAGCCGGCTGCCGGCGTGATCGCCACGAGACCGGCGACCGCGCCCGACACGATGCCGAGCACCGACGGCTTGCCCTTGGCGATCCACTCGGCAAACATCCAGCCGAGCGCCGCGCACGCCGTCGCGACTTGCGTCGTCAGCATCGCGAAGCCGGCACGGCCGTCGGCCGCCACCGCGGAACCCGCGTTGAAACCGAACCAGCCGACCCACAGCATCGAGCCGCCGATCATCGTCAGCACCAGGTTGTGCGGCGCCATCGATTCACGACCGTAGCCGACGCGCTTGCCGAGCACCAGGCACGACATCAGGCCCGCGATACCGGCGTTGATGTGCACGACCGTGCCGCCCGCGAAGTCGAGCACACCGTCTGCCGACAGCCAGCCGGTCGGCTCCCACACCATGTGCGCGATCGGCACATAGACGATCAGCGACCAGAGCGTCATGAACACGAGCATCGCCGAGAACTTCATCCGGTCGGCGAACGCGCCGCAGATCAGCGCCGGCGTGATGATCGCGAACGTCATCTGGTAGACGAAGTAGACCGACTCGGGGATCGTCGTCGCGAGGTGGCTGACGGTCAGCGTGGTCGCCTTGTCGCCCTTGATGTAGTTCATGCCGTGCAGGAACACGCGCGACAGGCCGCCGATGAAGCCGTTGCCCGGCGTGAACGCGAGGCTGTAGCCGATCACCGTCCACAGCACCGTGATCAGCGCGGTGATCGCGAAGCTC
Organism: Burkholderia latens; assembly: GCF_001718795.1. NCBI lineage: Bacteria > Pseudomonadati > Pseudomonadota > Betaproteobacteria > Burkholderiales > Burkholderiaceae > Burkholderia > Burkholderia latens. Next base: position 2,979,863 of record NZ_CP013435.1, read on the forward strand.
TGCATCACCGTCGCGAGCACGTTCTTCTTGCGGACCATGCCCGCATAGAACAGCGCGAGGCCGGGGACGGTCATGAACAGCACGAGCGCGGTGGACGTGAGCATCCACGCGGTGTCGCCGGCACTGATCTTCGACGAGTCGACGGAGAACGGCGCGGTCGGGGCCGCAGGTGCGGCAGGCGCGGATGCGGCGGCGGCGGCCGATGCGTCCGCGGCGCCCGAAGCGGGTGCGGCGGCGGCGGTTGCCGATGCGTCGGTGGCGGCAGGCGCCGAAGCAGCCGGCGCGGATGCCGTTGCGTCGGAAGCCGTTGCAGCGGGCGCGGACGCGGCCGCGGCGGAAGCCGCGTCGTCGGCGAGCGCGGGGCCAACGCCGGCCGCGATCAGCGAGCCGGTCATCAGCAGGGACATCAGAAGTTTGCGCATCTCAGGTTTCCTCTTGTCGCTTGTCTTTGTTACAGCGCGTCAGCGCCTGTCTCCCCGGTCCGGATCCGGATCACCTGTTCGATCGGCGTGACGAAGATCTTGCCGTCGCCGATCTTGCCGGTGCGCGCCGCCCGCTCGATCGCCTCGACCGCCTGGTCGACGAGATCGTCGGACACGGCCGCCTCGATCTTCATCTTCGGCAGGAAATCGACCACGTATTCGGCGCCCCGGTACAGCTCGGTGTGCCCCTTCTGGCGCCCGAACCCTTTCACCTCGGTCACCGTGATGCCGGAGACGCCGAGCGCGGACAGCGCTTCTCGGGTCTCATCGAGCTTGAACGGCTTGATGATTGCGGTAATGAGTTTCATGAAGTCCTCTCGCTGGGTGGTCCCGTCGAATTGGTTGGAATGTTGTAACGGTTCTCTCCTCAGCAACTCGCATGCCATGTTTGCGCGAGCACCGCGTCGAATGGCTTCGAAGCGGGGTCGCATCGTCCGTTGAAAGGTGCGGAAGCCCGGCCGAATGGCCAACGTGGCCCGGTTTGCTGGCGCGCCGAAAGGATCGTTGCTAGAGTGCACGCACGTCCCGGCTCACCGGGCCATTCACCCATGCGGGCGCCATGCCCGGATTTCGCGCTACTGGCGCACCATTTCCGGTCATGTGTGCATCATGGGCACGTACGCAACTGAAGATGCACATTTTTTGTGCAAGGAAGGGATATCTCATGAAGCAACCCAGCGATGTTTTCAACGATCTGCAGTCGCGCGTCAGCGACCTGCTGAAAAACTCGCCGGCGAAGGATGTCGAGCGCAATGTGAAGGCCATGCTGTCGCAAGGCTTCTCGAAGCTCGATCTCGTCACGCGCGAGGAGTTCGACACGCAGGCACAGGTGCTCGCCCGCACCCGCGTGCGTCTCGAGGAGCTCGAGAAGCGCGTCGCCGAACTCGAGCAGCGACTCGCCGCATCCCAGGCCTGACGCCTCACCCGACCTGACGGTCCGGGCGCGGGCCGCCCCGTGCGGCCCGCGCCTGCCACGCGGATGTCGGCAAGCCATGCGGCAGGCCGCTCCGTCGTTCCTCGCAGTCCCCCGTTCTTCGCTGTTCGTCGTTCTTCGCTGTACCTCGTTCTTTCCCGCGCCACGCCGGCACGCGCGCACCGATTCCTCCGATTCCCGTGGCATGCGGCCCCCCGTCGTGCCCGACCGATTCCATTTGCAGGAGCCTCGCCATGTCGCTTGCTGTGGTGCGCAGTCGCGCGCCGGCGGCCGGCCGCGCGCCGGACGTCACCGTCGAAGTCCATCTCGCCAACGGGTTGCCGTCGTTCTCGATCGTCGGCCTGCCCGATCTCGAAGTCCGCGAAAGCCGCGAGCGCGTGCGCGCCGCGCTGCAGAACTGCGGATTCGACTTCCCGGTCAGGCGCATCACCGTCAATCTGGCGCCGGCCGACCTGCCGAAGGAGTCGGGCCGCTTCGACCTGCCGATTGCGCTCGGCATCCTCGCGGCGAATGGCCAGATCCCGGCCGATGCGCTGGCCGGGCGCGAATTCGCGGGCGAGCTGTCGCTGACCGGCGCGCTGCGGCCGATGCGCGGCGCGTTCGCGATGGCGTGCGGTGCGGCGCGCGATTGGCGCGCGAGTGAAGGCGCGGATGGCTTCGGCCCGAACCTGGATTCCGGCGCGCGTCTTGGTGCCGATAGCGGCCTCGCGGCGGGTCTTCCTGGCACCTCCGATTGCTGCGCAGCCGCCAGCGCGACGGCCCGGTCCCGTCCACCCGAGCTCTACCTGCCGCTCGACAGTGCGGCCGAGGCCGCGCTCGTGCCCGGCGTCACCGTGTTTGGCGCATCCGACTTGCCCGCGTTGTGCGCGCACCTCGCCGGTGCGCCGGACGCGCGCCTCGTGCCGGTTGCCGCACCGTGCGTCGACGGCGTGCCGGCGCCCGCCGCTCCCGATCTCGCGGACGTCGTCGGACAGCGCGGCGCACGGCGCGCGCTCGAAGTAGCCGCGGCAGGCGGCCACCACATGCTGATGGTCGGGCCGCCCGGCGCCGGCAAGTCGATGCTCGCCGCGCGGCTGCCCGGCCTGCTGCCGCCGCTGACGGACGACGAAGCGCTCACGTCGGCCGCGCTGCTTTCCGCGAGCCGGCTCGGCTTCTCGCCCGCGCAGTGGCGCCGGCGGCCGTTCCGCGCCCCCCATCATTCGTCGAGCGCGGCCGCGCTGGTCGGGGGCCGTAATCCGCCGCAGCCGGGCGAGATCACGCTCGCGCACCTCGGCGTGCTGTTCCTCGACGAGTTGCCCGAGTTCGACCGCCACGTGCTCGAAATGCTGCGCGAGCCGCTGGAAGCGGGCCGCATCACGATCTCTCGCGCAGCGCAGCAGGCCGACTTCCCGGCCGCATGCCAGTTGATCGCCGCGATGAACCCGTGCCCGTGCGGATGGCACGGCGACCCTTCCGGGCGCTGCCGCTGCACGCCGGACGCCGCCGCGCGCTACCTGCGCAAGCTGTCCGGGCCGCTGCTGGACCGGATCGACATCCAGATCGACTTGCCCGCGCTGTCGCCGGCCGAACTCGCGTCGCGCGCGACGGCCCCCGGCGAGCCGAGCGCCGCGGTCGCCGCGCGGGTCGCGCACGCGCGGGCGCTGCAGCTCGAGCGTCAGGGCAAGACGAATCACATGCTGAGCGGCCGTGAAACCGACGACCTGTGCCGGCCGACCGACGACGGCGAGCGACTGCTGCGCGAGGCCGGCGAGCGGTTCGGCTGGTCGGCGCGCGCGTATTTCCGCGTGCTGAAGGTCGCACGGACGGTCGCCGATCTGGCCGGCGACCCGATGCCGACAGCCGCGCAGATCGCCGAAGCGATCCGCTACCGGCGGGCGCTCACCGCACTGTGAGCGCCCTCGGAGGACAAAATACGGCTGTCAAGACTTGACTTATGCACAATTTCGCGAATCCGGGGCCGGCGCCGACGTCGCCACGACCGAATTCGCGCAGAATCTCTATCTCTTTGTTTTAATTGACTTTTATCGAAAGGGCCGGAAGCCGTTAAAAATACCGGAAAGCCGTCCGGCGCGGCTCTGCGGGAGATGAGCCCGACTTTTCAACAAAGTTATCCACATCCGCTGTGGATAGCCCAAAAATCCCCGCAAAATCCGTCGATTAGCGTCGAAAGCTGCGAACGAACTTTCAGTTGTCACAGCGTGTCGGCACGCGTCACCGGCCCTGTCAGTCGAGCTTGAACGAGCCGAAAAACTGGTCGAACTGCTCCTGCGCGAGCGGGCCGTCGGCGATCACCACCGCCTGGTACGCGTGCCGGCCGCGTGCGACGAGCCGCGCGACGATCGTCTTGTGCGCATGGTCGCCGCCGCTGGCCGCGCCCGCGACGCGCAACTCGAGCCCGGCCACCGCGCCGCCCGCCGCAAGCGGCACCGCCACGGCGGCCGTCTGCGGCGCGCCTTCGAGATTGCGCGACAGCCCCGTGCGCAGAAATTCCAGCGCCGCGCGCCGCGTGTCGTCGCGGTCGTCCGGCAACGTCAGCGTGCCGACCGCGAACACCGCCCCGTCGACGTGCGCAGCCTGCATCCGCATCGGCATCGACGCGCCGCCGACCGCCACCGGCTGGTCCTCGACGGTCGGCTTCGCCGGCAGGTCGATCGTATAGCCGGCGTCGTTGTGCAGCGTGCGCCAGTCATACGACGGCGAACACGCGGCAAGCGCCGCGCCCACACACGCGAGCGCGGCGAAGTGTCGCAGTAAACGAAAAAGGGGACGCAATGAATCGACGGCTTCCTTCGGCATGGCGGTGACGGGCAGGCAAAACCGCCATTATCCGCTGAAGCCGACACCCGAGATGCGCGGGCACCGCCGGTGCGCGCGCCGCATTCGCGCTAAAATAGGCGCCGAATTTCGACGTCCTTTGCATCGATCCGCGCGATCGACCGACTCCGAGAGCACCGCAGATGAACACCACGCCTCCCGCCCGGCGCCGCACCGGGCCCGCCCGCTATATCGCCGCAGCCGTCGTCGTCGCCGCGATCGCCGTCGCCGGCTTCTTCGCGTTCAACGGCAAGTCCACCGTGCCGGACGCCACCTTCACGCTGCTGTCGGGTCAGAAGGTGTCGACGGCCGGCGACCTGAAAGGCAAGGTCTACCTCGTGAACTTCTGGGCGACGAGCTGCGCGACCTGCATGCAGGAAATGCCGCAGATGGTCGAGACCTATAACCGCTTCAAAGGCCAGGGGCTCGAATTCGTCGCGGTCGCGATGAATTACGATCCGCCGATGTACGTCGCGAACTACGCGCAGACGCGCCAGTTGCCGTTCAAGGTCGCGCTGGACGACGGCAGCGTCGCGAAGCAGTTCGGCAACGTGCAACTCACGCCGACGACCTTCGTCGTCGACAAGGACGGCAAGATCCTGAAGCGCTACGTCGGCGCCCCGCAATTCGCGGAACTCGACGCGCTGCTGAAGAAGGCGCTCGACGGCAACGCGGCCTGAGCCCCGCGCGCCGTTACCGCCCGACAGACTCGCAGCGCGCCAGACGGCGCGCTGCTCCGCACAACGGACCGCACTGCGGTCCGTTCGTTTTTCAGCGCTCGCCGTCGCCTTTCGCCGACAGCCCGTAGCGCTTCATCTTCTCGTACAACGTCGCCTTGCCGACGTGCAGCCGATCGGCTGTCGCGGCGACCGCGCCGCCCGTCTGGTTCAGCGCCTCGGCGATCACCGCGCGCTCGAACTGCTCGATACGCTCCTTCAGCGTCTGGTCGTTCTCCGCCGCGTCGTCGTTCGCGCCCGCGTGCTGCGGCATGTCCGCGACGCCGAGCACGAAACGGTCGGCGGCATTGCGCAGCTCGCGCACGTTGCCCGGCCAATCGCGCTGCATCAGGCTCGCACGCTGCCGGTCTGTCAGCACCGGCGCCGGCCGCCCGTAGCGCACGGCGGCATCCAGCATGAAGTGCTCGAACAGCGGCACGATGTCTTCGCGGCGCTCGGCGAGCGGCGGCAGCGCGATCGTCACGACGTTGAGCCGGTACAGCAGGTCGCGCCGGAACGTGCCAGCCGCGACGAGCTCGCTCATGTCGCCCTTCGCGGCCGCGACGACGCGGCAGTTCACGCGGATCGGCTGATTCGAGCCGAGCCGCTCGAGCACGCCGTCCTGCAGCACGCGCAAGAGCTTCACCTGCAGCGCGAGCGGCATGCTTTCGATCTCGTCGAGGAACAGCGTGCCGCCGGACGCGTACTCGAGCTTGCCGACGCGCCGCTTCGCGGCGCCGGTGAACGCACCCGGCTCGTAGCCGAACATCTCGGACTCGAACATCGGCTCGGGCAGCGCGCCGCAGTTCACCGCAATGAACGGCTTGTCGCGACGCGGCGACAGCTCGTGCAGGCTGCGCGCGATCAGCTCCTTGCCGGCGCCGGTGTCGCCGTTGATCAGCACCGATGCATCGGTGGGTGCGACGTTCGCGATCAGCTTGCGCACCTGTTCGATCGCCGGGCTGCGGCCGATGATGCGCGGCGCGACGATGTTCTGCCCGGCCAGCTCGCGCCGCAGCGCATGGTTCTCGAGCACGAGTTCGCGCCGCTCGAGCGCGCGACGGACCGTCTCGATCAGCCGCTCGGCCGCGAACGGCTTTTCGATGAAGTCGTACGCGCCGTCGCGCATCGCCTGCACGGCCATCGAGATGTCGCCATGACCGGTGACGAGAATCACCGGCACGTCGGGCACGCGCTCGCGGCACTGCGCGAGCAGATCGAGCCCGCTCGCGCCGGGCAGCCGGATGTCGCTGACGATCACGCCGGCGGTTTCCGCGACGATCGCCTTGTCGGCCGCCTCCGCGGATTCGAACCCGGCGACGTCGAACCCCGCGAGCTGGAGGCTCTGCACGCTCGCCCGGCGAACGAGCGCATCGTCTTCGATATAAATCACTTGCAGCCGGTTGGCCATCGTAGTCACTTGCTCCTGACAGGCCGCGCGGCGCAATCGCGCGCGGCTCTCGTTGATGCCGGCCGGCGGGGCGCTAGCGCGAACCCGCCGGCTCGGACACGGCGTCCGGATGATGCGTGCGTGCGCGCCGCAACGTCAAGACGAACAGCGCGCCGCCGGACGGCGCGTTGCGCGCGGTCAGCGCGCCGCCGGCGTCGCTCGCGATCGACGACGAGATCGCAAGGCCGAGCCCGAGCCCGCGCCCCATTTCCTTGGTCGTGAAGAACGGTTCGAACAGGCGCGGCAGCAGGTCGGGCGCGATGCCCGGACCGTTGTCGCGTACTTCGATCGCGACCGTCGCGACGGACACCGCGATCGTCACTTCGATCGCGGGCGCCGCGACGCCGGCGACCGCGTCGAGCGCGTTGCCGAGCAGATTGATCAGCACCTGCTCGAGGCGCAGGTCCTCGCAGCGCGCGACGAGTTCCGGATAGTCGCGCGCGAGGTCGAGCGGCGCATCCTGTGCAGGCGACACGGTCGCGTCCTGCAGCGTCAGCGTGAGCGCGACGCCGCGCAGGCGCTCGCCGAGCAGCGACAGCACACTGCGCAGCGCGCGCACGACGAGCGCCTGCTCGTTGCGCGGCTTTGCGCGGCCGACGAACAGCTTCAGCTGGTTCGTGATCTTGCCCATTCGCTCGGTCAGCGCGGCGATCGCTTCCAGGTTCTCGCGCGCGGCCGCCTGTTCGCCGCGATCGAGCAGCACGCGCGTGTTGTCCGAGAAGCTGCGCAACGCCGCGAGCGGCTGGTTCAGTTCATGCGTGATGCCGGCGGCCATCTGGCCGAGCGCCGCGAGCTTGCTCGCCTGGATCAGTTCGTCGTGCGCGGCGCGCAGTTCCTGTTCCGCGCGGATCCGGTCGCCGACTTCCTTCTGCAACTGCTCGTTCGCTTCCGACAGGTCGGCCGTACGCTCCTCGACGCGCCGGTTCAGCTCCGCATACGCCTGTTGCAGCAGCGCGCGGCCGCGAATCATCTCGCGCACGCGCGCGCGGCGCATCCGCCAGTAGAACGCGAGCAGCGCCACCGACACGAACCCGAAACCCGTGACGATCGTCGCGTTGCGGGCGTCGGCGTCGACCGGGGCGATCGGTGCAAGCGTGACCAGCAGCCAGTCGGGTTCCCCGATCCGCCGTTTGCTCGCGAGAAAGCGCGGCGCGCGCCGGCCGGGACCAAGCCGCACGATCTCCGCATCGGCGCCGAGCACCTGCTCGACGCGCAGCGGCAGCGGCGTGACGGGCTGCTGCGCGTACTGGCGCGTCTCGTAGATCGACGCCGCCACGGGCCCCGTGAGCGGTCGCAGCGTGTGGTACTTCCATGCGGGCACCGACGACAGGAACACGACGCCGTGATCGTCCGCGACGACGAGCGGCTCGGACGCGTCGGCGCCCTGGAACCATTCGAGATTGAGCTTCACGACGACGACGCCCGCAATCCGGCCGTCGCGCCATACCGGCTGCGAGATGTAATAGCCGGGATCCCGCGAGATCGTGCCGATGCCGAAGAAACGGCCGACCTGCCCGTTCATCGCATCGAGGAAATATGGACGGAAACGATATTCGGTCCCGACGAAGCTGTCGGGCGCGCGCCAGTTGCTCGCGGCGACGCACAGGCCATCCGCGCCGATCACGTAGGTGACGGTCGCGTGCGCGTGTTCGTTGAGGTCTTCGAGGTAACGGTTCGCGCGCGCGGTGAAATCGGCACGGTTGGGCTCGGCGAGCAAATCCTGCACGTACGGATGGCTGCCGAGCAGATAAGGCAGCGATTCGTAACGGTCGAGCGTGCTCTTGAGCGCGTTGGTGGTGCGGTCGACGCGCACCGCGGCATTGCGCTGAAGCTCGGCGACGCCCCGCTGCCATGTGATGGTCCACGTCAGCGCGCATGCCGCGGCGAGCGCGGCGGCAAGCACGGCGAAGATGAGCAGGTGGCGCGTCACGGTCGAGGCTTCCTGACGATGCGGATCGCCTATTGTGTCATAGGCCTCCGCATCGCTGCCCCGGTCGCCGCGGCCCGCCCGGCCGACGGGCGGCGCCGCCGCCTGCTCGTTCATCGCGTCAGACGCCGGCCGTCTCGGTCGGCGTGACTTCGCTACCGCCCTTCAGCGCCTGGCGCAGCTTGTTGCGGTCGAGCTCCTTCTCCCACGCCGACACGACGACGGTCGCGACACCGTTGCCGACGATGTTCGTCAGCGCGCGGCATTCGCTCATGAAGCGGTCGATGCCGAGGATCAGCACCATGCCCGACAGCGGGATCGTCGGCACCACCGCGAGCGTCGCGGCGAGCGTGATGAAGCCCGCGCCGGTAACGCCGCTCGCACCCTTCGACGTCAGCATCGCCACGGCCAGCAGCGTGAGCTGCTGCATCCACGTGAGCTCGATGTTGGTCGCCTGCGCGATGAACAGCACGGCCATCGTCATGTAGATGTTGGTGCCGTCGAGGTTGAACGAGTAGCCGGTCGGCACGACGAGGCCGACGACCGAACGCGAGCAGCCGGCCTTTTCGAGCTTTTCCATCAACTGCGGCAGCGCGGCTTCCGACGAGCTCGTGCCGAGCACGATCAGCAGCTCTTCCTTGATGTACGACACGAAGCGGATGATCGAGAAGCCGGTGAAGCGCGCGATCGCGCCGAGCACGACGAGCACGAACACGACCGACGTCAGATAGAACGTGCCGATCAGCTTGAGCAGCGGCACCAGCGAGCCGACGCCGTACTTGCCGATCGTGAACGCCATCGCGCCGAACGCGCCGATCGGCGCCAGCTTCGTGACGATATGGACGATGCCGAACAGCACGCGCGTCAGGCCGTCGATGAAGTCGGTCACGACCTTGCCGCGCTCGCCGAGGTGCGCGAGCACGCTGCCGAACAGGAGCGCGATCAGCAGGATCTGCAGGATTTCGCCCTGCGCGAACGCATCGACCATCGTGTTCGGGATGATGTGCATCAGGAAGTCGACCGTCGACTGCCCGTGCGCCTTCGCCGCGTACGACGCGACTTCCTTGCCGTTCAGCGTCGCCGGATCGATGTTGAAGCCGACGCCCGGACGCAGCAGGTGCGTGGCCGCGAGGCCGAGCAGCAGCGCGAAGGTCGACACGATCTCGAAGTACAGCAGCGCCTTGCCGCCGACGCGGCCCACCTTCTTCATGTCCTCCATGCCGGCAATGCCGGTGACGACCGTACAGAAGATGATCGGACCGATCACCATCTTGATCAGCTTGATGAAGCCGTCGCCGAGCGGTTTCATGTCGGTGGCGAGCGCCGGATAGAAGTGGCCGAGGATCACGCCGACGATGATGGCGAAGATCACCTGCACATAGAGCACTTTGTAGAAGGGTTTCTTCTTCACGATGGTTCCTGCTGAAGTAGATGAGCCGTGGAAACGGCGTCACGCGCGCAGGCGAATGTCTCGGGGGAGAAGGCATTCGCCCGCGCGGCTGCCGTGCCGCAACAAGCGATGCCTCAGAACATCCGACAGGGGAGGAAGGCGCTGGTCATCGATTGTCTCCTTGGTTTAATAGTCGGGCCGGGGGGGCGGCCGTGCTTTTCATATCGCAAGGTCGATGCCAGGTTTCCGGAACCCCTCAAGCCGTTGTTTTCATTGTATTTCTCATAATGCGGCACGCAAGGAAATCCGGGATTCCGGATTTCCGGAAAATATCCGTCCGGCGATCCGGACGGATGCATCGTTTCATCGGATGAATCAGTGCTGGACGGCGCGGCTCGCGAGCACGCCCGACTGCGCGTAGAACTCCTGCCGCTCGAACGCCTCGCGCTCGCGGCGTGCGCGCTCGCCGCGGTCGGCAAGCGAACCGACAACGATCCCGATGAACGCGAGCGGCACCGACACGAGCGCCGGGTTGTCGAGAAATACCGGCGCGTGCGCGTGGTGCAACACGTCCACCCACACCGACTTGGACAGCACGGTGAGCACTACCGCCGACGCGAGGCCGAGGGCGCCGCCGAGCACCGCGCCGCGCGTCGTCATTCCGCGCCAGAAGATCGACATCGCGAGCACCGGGAAATTCGCGCTGGCGGCCACCGCCGCGACGAGGCCGACCATGAACGCGACGTTCACGTGTTCGAACAGGATCGACAGCGCGATCGCGATGGCGGACAGCCCGATCGTCGCCGCGCGCGAGATGCGCATCTCGAGCCGTTCGTCCGGTTTGCCGCGCGCCCACATCTGCGCATACAGGTCGTGCGAGATCGTCGTCGCGCCGGCGAGCGTCAGGCCGGCGACCACGGCGAGGATCGTCGCAAACGTGACGGCCGCGATGAACCCGTAGAACCAGTTGCCGCCGACCGCCTGCGCGAGCTTCACCGCGACCATGTTGGATCCGCCGAGCAGGTCGTGCGTCAGGTTGAACGTGCCGTTCGCGCCGAGCCGGAAGAATTCCGGATGCTGCGCGAGCAGCACGATCGCCGAGAAGCCGATCACGAACGTCAGCAGGTAGAAGTAGCCGATGAAGCCGGTGGCGTACAGCACCGACTTGCGCGCCTCCTTCGCGTTCGGCACCGTGAAGAAGCGCATCAGGATGTGCGGGAAGCCGGCCGTGCCGAACATCAGCGCGATGCCGAGCGACAGCGCGTTGGCCGGATCGCGGATCAGCTTGCCGGGCCCCATGATCGACAGCGCGCCCGGATGCACCGCCACCGCGCGGCGGAACATCTCGTCGACGCTGAACCCGAACTCGCCGAGCGCGAGCCACGCGAGCAGCGTCGCGCCGGCGAGCAACAGCACGGCCTTGATCACCTGCACCCAGGTAGTCGCCGTCATCCCGCCGAAGAACACGTAGACGACCATCAGCACGCCGACGATCAGCTCCGCCGTGCCGTACGACAGCCCGAACAGCAACTGGATCAGCTTGCCCGCGCCGACCATCTGCACGACGAGGTACAGCACGACGATCGTCAGCGCGTTCGCGGACGTCAGCAGCCGGATCGGCCGCTGCGCAAAGCGGTACGCGACGACGTCGACGAACGTGAACTTGCCGAGGTTGCGCAACGGCTCGGCAATCAGGAACATCACGAACGGCCAGCCGACCAGGAAGCCGATCGAGTAGACCAGCCCGTCGAAGCCGAACATGAACACCATCCCCGACAACCCGAGAAACGACGCGGCCGACATGTAGTCGCCCGCGATCGCGAGCCCGTTCTGCAGCCCGGTGATGCCGCCGCCGGCCGTATAGAAGTCGCGGGTCGAGCGCGTGCGGCGTGCGGCCCAGCGCGTGAGCGCCAGCGTCGCGAACACGAACGCGAAGAACATCGCGATCGCGACCGGGTTCAGCTCGACCTTGTCGGGCATCGGCCCCGCGACGCCGGTCGCGTGAGCGATGGAGGACACGAAAACGGCCGGCGCGCCGAGTGCGCGCGAAATGACTCGCATGCAGGCCTCCGTCACGAACGTTGCAGGATCGCGTCGACGCGGCGGTCGAACGCACGATTCGCGCGCAGCACGTAGCACGCGGTCAGGCCGATCGCGACCAGGATGATCGCGACGCCCGCGACGATCCCGACCGTCGTCGTCGCGCCGCGGTAGAGCGGCGCGGCCAGCACATGCGGCGCGAGCGCGACGAGCAGGATGAAGCCGTAGTACGTGGCGATCATCAGCGCCGTCAGCGTGAAGCTGAAGCGGCGCCGTGCACGCACGAGCTGCTGGTAGTCACGGCGCGCCGTGACCGATTCGATGACGGAAAGCTCCATGGTGTCTCCAATATCTTCTCGTCGTTACGCGACGTGTGTTGTATGGAACATCGGCGCGCGTCCATTGCGCCGCCCGCGCCGCGGCGGCAACCGATGCAGTCCGCTACACGATGCGATCCGCCCGCAGCCGCGCGACGTCTTCCGCCGACATCCCGAGCCAGTCGCCGAGCACGTCGCCGGTATCGGCGCCGAGCACCGGCGGCGCGCCGCGCACCGGCAGCCGCGCGCCGTCGAAGCGATACGGCGGCGCAAGCACGTCGACGCCGCCTGCGACCGGATGCGGCTGCCGCGTGACGAGTCCCGCGCGCGCCGCACGCTCCGACGTCAGCGCTTCGTGCAGCCCGAGCACTTCGCCGCACGGAATGCCGGCCCCCGCCAGCGCCGCGAGCAGCGTCGCGCGCGGCCGCCGCGCGAGTTCGCGACGGATCTCCGGCAGCAGCGCGGCACGATTTTCGGAACGGCCGAGGTTGGTCTTGTAGCGTTCGTCGGCCGCAAGCTCGGGCCGCTCGATCGCATCGCAGAAGCGCGCGAACTGCGTGTTGTTGCCGACCGTGATCACGAGGGGGCCGTCGGCCGCGTCGAACACGCCGTACGGCACGATCGACGGATGCGCGTTGCCGTAGCGCGGCGGATCCTCGCCCATCAGCAGCGCATCGAGCCCGTAGTACGCGGTGATCATCAGCCCGCAGTCGAACAGCGCCATTTCGATGCGCCGCCCGCGGCCGGTCGCATGGCGTTCGTACAGCGCGGCCAGAATCGCCTGCGCCGAATACATGCCGGTAAACAGGTCGACCGCCGCGACGCCGAACTTCAGCGGCGGCTGGCCGGCCTCGCCGTTCAGTGCCATCAGCCCGGCCTCGCCCTGCACGACGAGGTCGTAGCCGGGGCGCGCGGCTTCCGGGCCCGACCGGTCGTAGCCGGAGATCGCGCAATGCACGAGCCGCGGATTGAGCGCGGCGAGCGCGTCGTAGCCGAGCCCGAGCTTCTCCGCGCCGCCGCACTTGAAGTTGTGGACCAGCACGTCCGCGTGCGCGGCCAGCTCGCGGGCAATGCGCCGCCCTTCGTCCGTCTGCAGGTCGATGCAGATCGACCGCTTGCTGCGGTTCACGCTGTTGAAGTAAGTCGTCTCCGTGTTGCCGATCCGCAGCCCCCAGTCGCGGGTGTCGTCGCCCCGCGCCGGGTGCTCGACCTTGATCACTTCCGCGCCGAAATCCGCGAGCACCATCGCGCTCCACGGGCCTGCCAGCACGCGCGAGAAATCGAGCACTTTCACACCGGCCAGCGGCAGCGCGCGCGTGTCGTTCGTCATCGTTGTCTCCTCCATTCGCGCCGTCCGTCTCTTATTGTTTGGACAGCGCGATGTAGCGCGCGAGATGGTGATCCTCGTCGCCGAGCTGGTGATCGATCATCACGAGCCGCTTCGCGTAATGCGACAGCGGCAGCTCCCACGTCATCCCGATCCCGCCGTGCAGCTGGATGCTTTCTTCCGCGACCAGCGTGCCGATCCGGCCGATGGTGTACTTGGCCGCCGCGAGCGCGCGTTCGCGCACCGCGCGCGGCGCATCGAGCTGCGCGGCCGCGTTGATCACCGCCGAGCGCGCCTGCTCGACTTCGAGCAGCAGGTCGGCCATTCGATGCTGCAGCGCCTGGAAGCTGCCGATCGGCATCCCGAACTGCTTGCGCGTGCGCAGATAGTCGAGCGTCGCTTCCTTCGCGACGTCCATCGCGCCGAGCGCTTCCGCCGACAGCGCAAGCAGCCCGTAGCCGAGCACGCGCTCGAGCAATGCGGCCCCTGCTTCGCCGCCGTTCGCTTCGGACCCGCCTAGCGCGGCATCGGCCGGCAGCACGACACGTTCGAAGCGCACTTCGGCCGCGCGGCCGCCGTCGATCTTGCGGTAGTCGCGCAGCGACACGCCCGGCGCATCGGCCGGCACGACGAACAGGCCGATGCCGGCCGCGTCGTCGTCATGGCCGGACACGCGCGCGCTGACGACGAAGAACGCCGCTTGCGCGGCCTGGTCGACGACGCCCTTCGCACCCGTCAGCACCCAGCCGTCGCCAGCGCGCTCGGCGCGCGTGCGCACGGTGGTCAGCTCGTAATGCGAGCCCGGCTCGTCGTGCGCGAACGCGGCGCTCGCGCTGCCGTCGATCAGCGCGGCGAGCCGCGCGCGATGCGCGTCGCCGCCGGCGAGCGCGAGCGCGCGGCCTGCGAGCAGCGCGCCGAGGAACGGCTCGACGACGAGCCCGCGCCCGACGCATTCGAACACCACGGCGATGTCGAAACCTGCGCCGCCGAAGCCGCCGTCCGCTTCGGAGAACAGCGCGCCGACCGCGCCAAGCTCGGCAAAGCGCCGCCACATCGTGCGGTCGAAGCCTTCGGCCGATTGTGCGATGCGGTCGCGCACCGGGAACGCGTATTGTTCGGCGATGAAGCGGTTCAACGTATCCGCAAGCATCCGCCGGTCTTCCGTGTGCTGAAAATCCATCGTCGCGTCCCTCGTCACAGCCCGAGCATCATCTTCGCGATGATGTTCTTCTGGATCTCGTTCGAGCCGCCGAAAATCGACAGCTTGCGGTTGTTGAAGTACTGCTGCGCGGCGCTCGCCGCTTCGACCGGGCCGACCGGTTCGCTGTCCTGCGCGTCGTTGGCATCGAGTGCGTCCTCGATGAACGGCAGCGCATACGGCCCCATCGCGCGGCGCATCAACGCGGTGATTTCCTGGCGGATCTGCGTGCCGCGGATCTTCAGCATCGAGCTTTCCGCGCCCGGCGCGCCGCCGCCCGCGACCGCGGCCAGCACGCGCAGGTTGGTCGTGCGCATGTTCTCGAGTTCGATCTCGACGCGCGCGACGCGGGCCGCGAAGAACGGATCATCCAAAAGCGGCCGGCCGTTCTTCGTGACCTTCGCCGCGACCGCGCGCAGCCGCTCGAGCGCGGCCGTCGAGAAGCCGATGCCCGCGATGTTCGTGCGCTCGTACGTGAGCAGGTATTTCGCGTAAGTCCAGCCGCGGTTTTCTTCGCCGACCAGGTTTGCCGCGGGCACGCGCACGTCGGTGAAAAACACCTCGTTCACTTCGTGCTCGCCGTCGAGCGTGATGATCGGGCGCACTTCGACGCCCGGCGTGTTCATGTCGACCAGCAGGAAACTGATGCCCTCCTGCTTGCGCACGTCGGTCGCGGTGCGCACGAGGCAGAAGATCATGTTCGCGTAGTGACCGAGCGTCGTCCACGTCTTCTGGCCGTTCACGATGTAGTGATCGCCATCGCGTACCGCGGTCGTCTTCACCGACGCGAGATCGGAGCCGGCGCCCGGCTCCGAATAACCCTGGCACCACCAGTCGGTGCCGTCGAGAATGCGCGGCAGCCAGTAGCGCTTCTGCGCTTCGCTGCCGTACTTGATCAGCACGGGGCCGAGCATGTTTACGCCAAACGGCACGATGCGCGGCGCGCCGGCGAGCGCGCATTCGTTGTCGAACAGGAACTTCTGCGCGACGCTCCAGCCGGGGCCGCCGTACTCGCGCGGCCAGTGGCTCGCGAGCCAGCCTCGCGCGTTCAGGATCGCGTGCCATTCGCGCATGTCGTCGCGCGTCAGGCGCAGGCCGCCCTTCACCTTGCGCGCGATGCGTTCCGGCAGTTCGGCGGCGAGAAAGCGCTGCACGTCGTTGCGGAACGCTTCCTCTTCGGGAGT
The DNA here is from genome assembly GCF_001718795.1 of Burkholderia latens. Taxonomy (NCBI): domain Bacteria; kingdom Pseudomonadati; phylum Pseudomonadota; class Betaproteobacteria; order Burkholderiales; family Burkholderiaceae; genus Burkholderia; species Burkholderia latens. Next base: position 2,995,642 of record NZ_CP013435.1, read on the forward strand.
GAAATTGAGGTCCATCGTGGGTCCGTTGCGTATGCGATTGACGTTCAGCCGATGTGGTTCAGGCTCGCGAAGTTCGCGCCGCGCTCGACCAGCTCGACGAGCAGCGGCGACGGCTTCCAGAACAGCGGATCTTCGTGCGCGAACGCGCGGATGTCGGCGAGCACGTTGTCGAGGCCGACCGTGTCCGCGTAATGCATCGGCCCGCCGCGATAGCGCGGGAAGCCGTAGCCGTACAGGAACACCGCGTCGACGTCGAGCGGGCGCAGCGCGATCTTCTCGTGCACGACGTTCGCACCTTCGTTGATCATCGCGGCGACGTAGCGGCGCAGGATCTCGTCGTCGGTGAACGTGCGCGGCGTGACGCCCTTCTTCGCCCGTTCTTCCGCGACGATTGCTTCGACTTCCGGGTCCGGCGTGCCGACGCGCGCGCCCTCCGGATACAGGTAGTAGCCGCGCCCCGTCTTCTGGCCGAACCAGCCGCGCTCGCACAGGCGGTCCGAAATCTCCACATAGCGTGCGTTCGGATCGCGCGTCGCCGCGCGCCGCTTGCGGGTCGCCCAGCCGATGTCGCCGCCCGCGAGATCGACGACCTGAAACGGTCCCATCGGAAATCCGAACTCGCGCACCGCGCGATCGATCTGGTACGGCGATGCGCCATCTTCCATCAGGTAATCGGCCGCGGTGCGGTAGACGGCCAGGATCCGGTTGCCGATGAAGCCGTCGCACACGCCGGCCCGCACCGGCGTCTTCTTCATCTGCTTCGCGAGCGCGAACGCGGTCGCGACGACGTCGGCACTGACGCGCGCCGGCACGACGATCTCCAGCAGCTTCATCACGTTCGCCGGCGAGAAGAAATGTAGGCCGATCACGTCGGCCGGCCGGTCGATGCTGGCGGCCAGCTCGTTGATGTCGAGATACGACGTGTTGGTCGCGAGCACCGCGCCCGGCTTGCATACGCGCGCAAGTTCGCCGAATACGGCCTTCTTCACGGCCATGTCCTCGAACACGGCCTCGATCACGACGTCGGCCTGCGCGAGCGCGTCGTACGACGTGCTGCCCTTGAAGCGCGCGAGCCGCGCCGCGTGCGCGGCCGGCGTCATCCGGCCCTTGGCGACGAGCGCGTCGTACACCTTCTCGACATGCGCACGGCCGCGCGCGAGCGACGCGTCGTCGCGTTCGATCATCGTCACCGGCAAGCCGGCGTCGAGCGCGGCGACCGCAATACCCGCGCCCATCGTGCCGCCGCCAACCACGCCGATCCGCTCGACCGGGCGCGCGCTCGCGCGGCGCGCCTCGGGCGCCTTCGCGGCCTCGCGTTCCGCGAAGAACGCATGCACCAGGCCCGCGCGCTGGGGACTGTCGACGCATTGCAGGAACAGGCTGCGTTCGAGCTTCATTCCCGCGTCGAACGGCAGCGTGAGCGCGGCCTCGACCGCGTCGACGATCTTCGCGGGCGAGAACAGCCCGCGCGATTTCTTCGGCAACTCGGCGCACGCCGCATCGATCGCGGCTTGCGCGGCCGCTCGATCGGCGAGGCCCTGCGCATCGCGCGTGCGCCGCGGCGGCGCGCCGAGCGACATGAGTTCCTGCGCGTACGCGAGCCCTTCGGCGAGCGTGTCGTCGCTGTGCGCGACGCGATCGACGAGGCCAAGCGCGAGCGCTTCGTCGGCGCTCGCGTGGCGGCCGGTCAGCATCAGGTCGAGCGCGGCCTTTGCGCCGATCAGGCGCGGCGCGCGCTGCGTGCCGCCCGCGCCCGGCAGCAGGCCGAGCGTCACTTCGGGGAGCCCGAGCTTCGCGCCGGGCACCGCGATCCGGTAATGCGCGGCGAGCGCGACCTCCAGGCCGCCGCCGAGCGTCGCGCCGTGCAGAGCGACCACGACCGGCTTCGCGCTCGACTCGATCCGCTCGCACACGTCGGGCAGGGACGGCGGCACCGGCGGCTTGCCGAATTCGCGGATGTCGGCGCCCGCGATGAAGTTGCGGCCGGCGCCGACGATCAGCACCGCGCGGATGGTGGCATCGGCCTGCGCGGCGTCGAGTGCGTCGGCGAGGCCGCGCCGCACGTCGGCAGACAGCGCGTTGACGGGCGGATGGTCGACCGTGACGACGAGCACCTTGTCGCGCCGTTCGCGCGTGACGGTGCCGCTCGCCGGTGTCTCGGGGGAAGCGGATGAATTCATCGTGTCTCCAGGTGCGGTGCGCCGTGCGCGGAGGACCGCGCCCGCGTCGGCGGTCGATGCCGGCTCGCGAGCGTGGTTCCGCGTGGGCGGGAAACGGATCCGGCGCGGTGGCCAGCCATCGGTGGGATTCTCGATTGATCGAGATTCATTGACAATTCCCGCCCGCCTTTACAAGCTGTCAAGTCCGACTTGACATTGAATGCTTTCGAACCGTTTCGGCAGGTTAAACGGGACGGATCAGGAGACACCGCGGATGGACCTGAACGCGCTGACGCTGCTCGTCGAGATCCTCGACGCCGGCAACCTGAGCAAGGCCGCGCAGCGGCTGAAGATGAGCCGCGCGAACGTCAGTTATCGGCTGAACCAGCTCGAACGCTCGATCGGCCAGCAGCTCGTGCGCCGGACGACGCGCCGCATCGAGCCGACCGAGATCGGGCTGAAGCTGTACGAGCACGGCCGGCGCATTCGCAACGAGCTGCTTGCAGCGCAGGAATCGGTGACGACGCTCGGCCAGGACCTGCAGGGCCGCGTCCGGCTGTCGGTGCCGAGCGGCTACGGGCAGATGGTGATGTCCGAGTGGCTGCTCGCGTTCAAGCGGCTGCATCCGGGCATCGTGCTCGATGTCGTGTTCGAGAATCGCGTGGAGGATCTGATGCGCGACGAAGTCGACATCGCGATCCGCGTGATGTCCGAGCCGCCGCAGAATCTCGTCGCGCGCGACATGGGCGCCGTGCGCTACGTCGCGTGCGCGTCGCGCGCGTTCGCGGCCGAGCACGGGATGCCGGCGAGCCTCGGCGCGTTGGCCGCCGCGCCGGTCGTCACCGCGACGGTGCTGGGCCGGCAGCTGCGGATCGCCGCGTATCTCGGCGACGAGCGCCACGAGGTGCTGCTCGAGCCCACGCTGATTTCGGAGAACTTCCTGTTCCTGCGCGAGGCCATCCTCGCGGGAATCGGCGTCGGCATCGTGCCCGACTACGTGATGCAGGACGACATCCGCAGCGGCGCCGTCGTCACGTCGCTCGACGCTTATCGGCTCAGCATCTTCGGCACGCACATGTACATGCTGTACATGCCGAACCGGCACCACACGCGCGCGACCCAGACCTTCATAGAGTTCATCCTCGAACAGGCCGGAAAGACCGGCCGCGGCGGGCCGGGCGGGATGCGTCAGGGTTTCCTGTCTGATGACAACCCGGCGGCCGCGCGGCGACAATAGCGCGCCGCGTGCGCACGGCGCCGCCGCCTCCTTCGAATTCACCGTTGCCGAGGGTTCAATGTTCGACCGGATTCGTCCGCCTTCGCGTCCCCGGACGCTCGCCGCCACGCTCGCGCTCGCCGCGCTGGTCACGTTCGGGGCCGGCTGCACGTCGCCGTCCGCACCATCGAACGCCGTCATACCGGTCGCCGCCGCATCGGACGCCGCAGTGCCGCTGCCGGGCGCGCACGCGCCCGAGCGGTCGTCCGGCTGGACCGACAAGCCCGGCTGGACGTCGCAGCGCTTCATGATCGCGGCCGCGAACCCGCTCGCGACGCAGGCCGGCTACGAAATGCTGAAAGCGGGCGGCACTGCGATCGACGCGGCAATCGCGACGCAGATGGTGCTCGCGCTCGTCGAGCCGCAGTCGTCGGGCATCGGCGGCGGCGCATTCATGCTCTACTTCGACGGCAAGGCGACGCAGGCTTACGACGGCCGCGAAACCGCGCCGGCCGCCGCGACCGACCGGCTGTTCTACGGCCCGACCGGCCAGCCGATGAGTTTCTACGAGGGCGTGGTCGGCGGGCGTTCGGTCGGCACGCCGGGCGTGCTGCGCATGCTCGACGCCGCGCATCGCGCGCACGGCAAGCTGCCGTGGCGGCGGCTGTTCCAGCCGGCGATCCGGCTCGCCGAGCACGGCTTCACGATCAGCCCGCGTCTGGCGATGCTGATCGCGAACGACAAGTACCTGATGAACGATCCGGCCGCGCGCGCGTACTTCTACAACAAGGACGGCACGCCGAAGGCGGCCGGCACGGTGCTGAAGAACCCCGCGCTCGCCACGGTCCTGCGCCAGATCGCCGATCGCGGCGCGAACGCGTTCTACACCGGCGCGATCGCGCGCGACATCGTCGCGAAGGTGCGCAAGCACCCGACGAATCCGGGGCTGCTGTCGCTGCAGGATCTTGCGCGCTACAAGGCAAA